>NZ_CP062221.1:2556008-3195010 GCF_021590045.1 Cellulomonas palmilytica
TCGCCGTCGTCGTCGATCGCGATCCACGTCGGCACGGTGCGCGTGCGCATCCGCCAGTGCTTCTCCTTGAAGCGCTCCTCGCGCTCCAGTGACGAGCCGAAGGCGTCCGGGTCCTCGCGGAGCGCACGCAGACGGATGTCGCGCACTCGTGCCCAGTCGTCCTCAGTTGCCCGCGTGATCTGCACGTTCACAGGATGCCGTACGAACAGGCGCTCACTCGCCACCGCCATGCCCGAGCGGGTCGGGCACGGAGCGCGCCACGTCGGCGACCTCCTCCTCGGGGCGCGGCGGGATCGTCTCGTCCTCCTCGAGGAGCGGGATCTCCTCGGTGCTCCCGGGCAGGTCAGGGTGCTGCTCGGTCATGAGGTCACCTCCTGGTTCGCGAGCTCGACGGACTCCCCCGTGGCCAGCGCGACGAGCTCGGAGCCACGCACGAGGCGGCCGACCAGGGTGTGCAGCAGGCCGAGCCCGCGCTCGTTGAGCAGCCCGTCGTGGATCGGCACGATGCGCCGCGCGCCGACGTCCCTGGCGCGGTCCACGGCCTCCGTCAGGGTGAACCACGGGCCGGAGATCGGCAGCAGGTGGACGTCGGGCCGGTCGGTGGGCTGCACGTGCGCATCACCGGGGTGGAGCACGCCCTCGACGAGGTACGCGACGTTGGGGATGCGCGGGATGTCGGGGTGGATCACCGCGTGCCACTCCCCCAGGACCCGGACCGAGAAGCCCGCGGCCTCGACGTGATCGCCGCCGCTGACGACGTGCAGGAGGTCCTGCGGTGCGTCCGCCTCGCGCAGCAGCGCCACGGCGGGTGCCGGGCCCCACAGGGGGATCCCGCCCCGGACGGCCTCGGCGACCCGGTCGACCGCGAGGTGGTCGGCGTGCTCGTGCGTCACGAGGATCGCCTGGGCCCCGTCGAGCGCGTCGTCGAGCGCGCAGAACGAGCCGGGGTCGATCAGCAGGTGGCGACGGTCGTCGTCGAGCCGGACGCAGGAGTGGCCCCACCGGGTCAGGCGCAGTGTCATGTGGGTGATTCTGCGCGTCCACCAGCGCGGACGCACGCTGCCACGCCCACCTTCGTCCCGGTCCGCACCGTTCGCGCCGGTGGGACACGGTCCCCTCGGGCACGCCGCAGCCGATACGGTTGCCGGGTGCTCGTGCTCGGTGTGTGCAGCCTCAAGGGTGGCGTCGGCAAGACGTCCGTGACGCTCGGTCTGGCCTCCGCGGCCCTCGAACGAGGGTTGCGCACCCTCGTCGTCGACATGGACCCGCAGGGTGACTGCACCATGTCGCTCGGCGCGCGTCCCGAGCAGGGCGACGTGTCCGACGTGCTCGACGCGCCGAGCGCCGAGACCGTGCGGTCCGCGACGGTGGCGAGCTCGTGGGCGGAGGACGGGCTCGACGTGCTCGTCGGCTCGGAACGCAACGCCAAGCACGACCGCCTCGGTGACAGCGACTTCGACCGGCTGCGGTTCGCGCTGTCCTGGGTGCAGGACTACGACCTGGTGCTCGTGGACTGCCCGCCGTCGCTCGGCTCGCTCACGCGCACCGGCCTGACCGCGTGCGACCGCGCGATGGTCGTCACGGAGCCCGGCCTGTTCGCCGTCATGGCCGTCGGCCGCGCCATGCGCACGATCGACGAGCTGCGCCGCGGCCCCGCGCCCCAGCTGCAGCCGCTCGGCATCGCGGTCAACCGCGTGCGCGCGCGCTCGCTGGAGCAGGCCTACCGGCTCGAGGAGCTCGGCTCGCTGTACGGGCCGCTGCTGCTGTCCCCCTCGGTCCCCGAGCGTGCCGCACTGCAGCAGGCTCAGGGCGCCGCGCAGCCCGTGCACGCCTGGCCGGGCCAGGCGGCCGCGGAGCTGTCCGGCATCTTCGACGCGCTGCTGGACCGCGCGCTGCGCGCCCCGCGCCGGTAACTCTCTCCCCCGGGGTCCGGCCTGCGCATGACGAAGGCCCGGGGTCCCACGGACCACGGGCCTTCGGTACGTCAGGGGTCGTCGGGCTCAGCCCGCCGAGCGTGCGCGCCGGCGCATCGCCAGCTCGTCGTGCACGTTCTCGCCGGCCGGCGGGGCCGCCTCCTCCTCGGCGCGCTCCGTCGGGAGCTCCGCGAGGGTGCCCTCGACCTCGCGCCACACGCGGCCGACCGCGATGCCGAACACGCCCTGCCCGCCCTGGACCAGGTCGATGACCTCGTCGGCCGACGTGCACTCGTAGACCGAGGCGCCGTCGGACATGAGCGTGATCTGGGCCAGGTCGTCCACGCCGCGCTCGCGCAGGTGGCCGACCGCGGTGCGGATCTGCTGCAGCGAGACGCCCGTGTCGAGCAGTCGCTTCACGACCTTGAGCACCAGGATGTCGCGGAACGAGTAGAGCCGCTGGGTGCCCGAGCCGGTGGCCGGGCGCACGGACGGCTCCACGAGGCCCGTGCGGGCCCAGTAGTCGAGCTGCCGGTACGTGATGCCGGCGGCGCGGCACGCGGTCGGGCCGCGGTAGCCGGTCGCGTCGTCCAGGTCCGGCAGGTCGTCGTCGAACAGGAGGCCCTGCGCGCGCTGCGGGACGATCGTCACGTCCTCCGCGTTCTCGTTGGCCACGCTTCCTCCAGTCGTCGTGCGGTCGTGCGATCGCCCGACCGCCTGTGGGCAACGCTAGGGACCCCGACCCCCGGACGCAACGACACGCGGGGCGTGTCGCGGTCGGCGTGTCTGAAGTTCAACCTCAAGGTGAAGGTTGAGGTCCCGATCCCCTCTCCCCCGGCTCGTCACCGGTCTCGAAGTCCTCCGGCGTGACCTGGTCGAGGAACTCGCGGAACCGCTCGACGTCCTCGTCCGGACTGTCCTCGCGCTGCACCTCGACCCCCGCCACGGCGACCACCTCGGCCGAGCACAGCACCGGGATGCCGAACCGCAGCGCGACCGCGATCGCGTCCGACGCGCGCGAGTCGACCCGCGCGCCGTTGCCCAGCAGCAGCTCCGCGTAGAAGACGCCGTCCTCGAGCCGGGTGATCGCGGCGCGCTGCACCTGGTCGCCCTCGGCGAGGATCACGTCGCGCAGCAGGTCGTGCGTCATCGGACGCGGCGGGACCACGCCCGCCTGGGCCGCGGCGATCGCGCCCGCCTCGTGCGGCCCCACCAGGATCGGGACGACGAGCTCGGAGTCCGGGTCCAGGAGCAGCACGACGTTCTCGTCCACGGTCGGGTGCCGTCGCACCCCGACCACCTCGACGACGACGAGATCCGGGTCCACAGGGTCCACGCTACGTCTCCCGGCGCCGCTTCGCGCCGGACGCGCGACGACCGGGCACGCGTCCGCGTCCGGCGCCCGGGCGGCCGTCCCTCACGGCAGGAGGTCGGCCACCGACGAGCGCACGAGAGCCGTGTGCATGCGCGCGCACAACTCCCCCAGCTCCGCGGCGATCGTCGCCGCGCGGGCCCGGGCCGACGCGTTGCGCTGGCCCTTCCAGGGCGCCACGGCCTGCTCGACGAGGTCGGCCTGCCGCTCCGCGGCAGCACGGAACTGCCGCAGGTGCCGCACGTCGATGCCGTGCTCGGCGAGCGCCGCCGCCGTCACGACGATCTCGCGCGCCCACGGCTCGAATCCCCCGCCGGGACCGGGCGTCAGGACGCCGGCCTCGACCAGCTCGGCGACGAGCGACGCCTCGACCCCCGCGTCGCGCGCGAGCGCGTCGGCGGACAGCCGTGCGTCGGGACGCGTCAGGACGCCGTCCGCGGCGGCCAGGCGGGCGCGCGGCGCGGGCTCGTCCTCCTCGCCCGCGTCGAGCGCCGCGAGGCGCTCACCGATCACCTTGAGCGGCATGTAGCGGTCGCGCTGCTGGCGCAGCACGAAGCGCAGGCGCTCCACGTCGGCCGGCGAGTACTGCCGGTAGCCGGCCGGCGTGCGGACCGGCTCCACGAGCCCCTGCTCCTCGAGGAACCGCAGCTTCGAGGGCGTGACCGCCGGGAACTCGATCTGCAGCGCCTGGAGCACGTCCGAGATGCGCATGCTGGCGCGGCGCGAGATGCCCCGCGGCCACGGCTCGTGCGTCGCGGCCTGCTCCTCGGTCGGCGCGACGCCCGCGTCGACCGGCTCCGGGGCGGAGCGGCGCGCGCTCACCGCAGCGCCCGTCGACTGGCTCACGCGCGGGTCCCCGTGCGCGTCATGCGTCCTCGCGGTGCGGGCTCGGGTGGAACGTCATGCGGTACTTGCCGATCTGCACCTCGTCGCCCGCGCGCAGCACGGCCGACTCGATGCGCTGCCGGTTGACGTACGTGCCGTTCAGCGAGCCGATGTCCCGCACGGCGAACTGCGCGCCCTCGCGCACGAACTCCGCGTGCTTGCGCGAGACCGTCACGTCGTCGAGGAAGATGTCCGCCTGCGTCGACCGACCCGCGACCGTGCGCTCCGCGTCCAGCAGGAACCGGGCACCCGCGCTCGGCCCACGCTGCATCACGAGCAGCGCGGACGTCGGCGGCAGCGCCTGCACCGCGGCCGACTCCTCGGGCGTGAGCCCGACCGGTGCACCCTGCTCGATCTCGACCGGGCCGATCTGGCCGAAGTTGACGGTCGTCTCCGGGCCGGCGGCGCGCGTGGTCCGCTCGTCGTCGGTCATTAGGCCTCCCGTGTCCGTCATCGGTTGTCTGGTCGAACCCGTCGTCGGGTCGCGTCCCGATCGCTCCACCCTATGCAACGCCACGCCCTGGCGCAGCCCTCCGTCCGAGTCACGAACGCCCTCGTCAGCCCGCCTCGACCGGCACCGGGCTCGCGTACGCCGGGTCGGGCAGCGAGCGGACCGCGGTGACGACGACCTCGTCGCGCTCCTCGACGGTCCCCGTGGCCCCCGTGCCGCGCACCGTGGCCATCGCGCCGCCCGGGATCTGCAGCGCGATCGACAAGGTCGACGGGTCGCCGATCGCGAGCCACACGTACGGCGGCTCGAGCCGCTCGCCGTCGAGCAGCACGTCGCCACGCGTCCCCGTGAACGCCGAGCTCGCCGTCACGCGGTGGTCGTTGAGCTGGATCGCCTCAGCGCCCGCGTTGCGCAGCTCCTCGAGCATGTTGAGCATCGTGACGGGCTGCAGGTCCCGGCCCGGGTCGAGCAGCGTCACCTGGACGCCCGGCCCCTGCGCCGGCAGACGGCCCGAGAGGATGCCCTGCGTGATCGCGCTGCGGCGCAGCGAGTCGATCGCCGCGGCCTGGCCGTCCGAGCCCGACGCGAGCCGGTCCCGCTCGCCGCGCAGCTCCGAGACCTCGCGACGCAGCTGGTCGCCGCGCTCGGTCGTCTCGTCGAGCACGCGCACGAGCTCCGACTGCCGCAGGCCCGACAGCGCGCTCTCGTCGTTCTGGCGCACCTGGACGACGACCGCGAAGCCGAGCAGCGCGCACAGCACGCCGGCGACCAGCTGCGCGCGCGTCGCGCGGGGAGCCATCGCGCGCGCGAGCGCCGCCCACCCGCTGCGTGCGGGGACGTCGACGAGTGCTGCGCTCGCCGACGGGACGGGGACCCGCTCGACCGGCTCGTCCCCCTCGGCGCCGTCGTGTGCCGCGCCGTCCGGGTCGTCCGCGAGGATCTCGCCCTCGAGATCGACGTCGAGATCGGCTCCGAGACGATCGGTGCCGGACTCGTCGGCACCGGGCTCCGTGCCGCCGAGCGTGTCCTCCGCGAGCTCGGCGTAGACCGGCTCGAAGCTCTCGGGCTCGTCGTCCGCGGGCGGGAGGGGGTCGTACAGCGGCCGGGCGAGCTCGTCGTCCGAAGGTCGCAGGTCGACGGACGTGTCGTCGGCGAGGTCCTCGAGCACGGAGCCGTCGGGCACACCCTCGGCGGGCACAGCGTCGGCGGGCACACCCTCGGCGGGCACAGCGTCGGCGGGCACACCCTCGGCGGGCACGGCGTCGTCGGGCACGGCGTCGTCGGGCATGAGGTCCTCGGGCCCCGGGTCGTCCGCACGGTCGTCATGGCCGGCGTGCTCGTCCGCGGGGTCGACCGGGACGACGGCGTCGTCCGCGGGGTCGTCGTGCACGACGTCGTCACCCGGGGGGTCGTCGTGCACGACGTCGTCACCCGTGGGGTCGCCGCTCCGCACGTCGAGCGGCTCCTCGGCAGGCCGGAGGGTGGGGTCGTCGTCGCCCGCGGGACGCGCGTCGGCGAGCGGGTCGAACACCGCGGGTACGACGCCGTCGCGGGCGGGCGCCGCGACGCGGTCCTGGCCCGCGGGCTCGTCGTCGGCGTCGCGTGCGGTCATGGTCAGGCCTTGAACAGGTGGCGGCGGATCGACGCGGCGTTGGAGAAGATGCGGATGCCGAGCACGACGACGACGGCGGTCGACAGCTGGCTGCCGACCCCGAGCTGGTCGCCCAGGAAGACGATGAGCGCGGCGACGATCACGTTCGACAGGAACGAGATGAGGAAGACGCGGTCGTCGAAGATGCCGTCGAGCATCGCGCGCACGCCGCCGAAGATCGCGTCGAGCGCGGCGACGACCGCGATCGGCAGGTACGGCTGCAGCTCGGCGGGCACGGTGGGCTGCAGGACGAGTCCGGCGACCACGCCGACGACGAGTCCGATCACCGCGATCACGGCTGTCCCTCCCCACGCTCACGCACGGTTGCGACGTGCGGCTCGGCGGGCAGCGCGGCCGCGTGCGTGGCCGACCCTGCCACACGCGCCGCGCGGGACGAAACTGACCTGCTCGGCGCGTCGCCCGCCCGGTGGACGGCGGACGCGTCGAGCGACATCTCGCCGTCGCCGCTCCCCGGGTCGACCGTGCCGCCCGACGGCGAGTCCACGGCCGCGTCCGGGGTGTTCTTCGGGGTGGGCGTCGGGCGCAGCTCGGCCGGCAGCCCGTCGTCGGGCACGGTCGCGTGCCGCAGCGTCACCTGCCCGGCGCCCGGGAGCCACAGCGAGTCCTGGCGCGAGATGTCCACGCCGATGCCGTACGTGCTCCGCAGCGCGGTGAGGAGCTGGCCGGCGGTGTCGCGTGCGAGGCCCGTCTGGAGCTCCACGGGGTTGCCGAGCGCCTCGACGCGGTACGGGCCCGACAGGGGCACGAGGTCGACGAGGACCGCGCTGCCCGCGCTGCGGATCGCGGTCGTGGCCGTGACGCGCTGGTCGTTGATCGCGATCGCCTCGGCGCCCGCGGACCACAGGCCGTTCACGACGATCTGGAGGTCGACGTCCTGCACGCGCGCGTCGTCGTCGCCCGCGTCCGGGTCGGCGTCGGGCGCGTCGGACAGCTCGACGCGCAGCCCGGGGCCCGCGACGGGGACCTGGCCCGCCTCGACGGCTCCGACGGTCGCGGCCTGCTGCAGCGCGGTGCTCTCCGGGCCGATGAGCGCGGACTGCAGCGCGGCGATCTGCGAGCTGAGCGACGCGACCTCCTCCTGCAGCTCGGCGGCCTCGTCGTTGCGCTCGACGATGCTCGACTCGAGGAGCTCGCGGGCCTCCTGCGCGGCGGCGGTCGGCTGGTGCAGCGCGATCGCGGCCGCCGAGCTCGCGAGGCCCACGCCGACGGCGACGACGAGGATGACCGCGCGACGCGCGGCGTGCGGGCGGGGTGCGGTCCCCGCGGCCCGGCGCGCGGCGACCAGTGCGTAGCCCTCGTCGAGCGAGGAGCTGTAGACCTCGTTGAGCAGCGTCATCGACGCGTCGGGCCGACGCCCGGCGCCACCCGCCGTGGTGTGCCGCGTCGTCACGCGGTGGCCTCCTGCGCGGGCGGCCCGTGCAGCAGGCGCCGGGCCTGGAGCAGGTACAGCGCGCCGGCGAACCAGTACAGCCCGACCCCCCACAGCGCGAACGCCCATCCGGCGACCTCGGCGACGGTGCCGACCCAGGAGTCCCACGACGCGAGCAGCAGGAGCGGGAACGCGTACAGCAGCGCGAACGTGCCGGCCTTGCCCGCGAGGTGCACCTGCGGCGGCGGGTAGCCCGCGCGCCCGAGCACGATCAGCATGACCCCGAGCACGACCTCGCGCGCGAGGATCACGACGAGCAGCCACAACGGCACGACACCCCGCCAGACGAGCCCGACGAGCGTCACGGCGATGAACAGGCGGTCCGCCGCCGGGTCGAGGAGCTGGCCGAGCCTGCTGACCTGACCGAGGCGCCGGGCGAGCACGCCGTCGAGCCAGTCGCTCGCCCCGGAGACCGCGAGCACCACGACGGCCCAGCCGTCGCGGCCGGACGCGATCAGGACGCCGAACACGGGCACCAGCAGCAGGCGCGCGAAGCTGATGGCGTTGGGCACCGTCAGCACGCGCGTGCTGATCTCGGGGCCGTCGCCGTGCTCGCCCCGTGTGCCCTGCTGTGCCTTCTCCGTCACGCGCGTGCCGCTCCCTCGTCGTGTGCGCGCCCGATCCTATGCGGCCGGGACGTGCGCCCCGCGCACCCGGCGCGCTCGCGTGCGAGGCTGTCGCCGTGCACTCCAACGACCCGGACGTGATCGACCGCCTGCTGCGCTCCCCCGGCCGGTGGGCCGTCGTCGGGCTGTCGCAGAACACGGCTCGCGCCGCGTACGGCGTCTCGGCGTACCTGCAGCGACTCGGCCACGAGGTCGTCCCCGTGCACCCGTCGGCCGCGACCGTGCACGGCGCGCCGGGGTACGCGACGCTCGCGGACGTCCCGGGCGACGTCGACGTCGTCGACGTGTTCGTCAACGCGAGGCTCGCGGGCGCCGTCGTGGACGAGGCGATCGCGCGCGGTGCTCGCGCGGTGTGGCTGCAGCTCGACGTCGTCGACGAGGCCGCGGCGGCACGTGCGCGGGACGCCGGGCTGGACGTCGTGATGGACGCGTGCCCCGCGATCGAGGGGCCCGCACGCGGCCTGTGACCGTCGACGGTCCGCGGGTGTGCGCGAACTCACCCGGCTCGCGGCGTGCCCTGGCCTGCCCGGACGGCCGCGCGACCGGTAGGCTGTCGCCGATCGCGGAGTTCGTCGCGTCCCCCCAGAAGTTCGAGTCGACAGACGCCCTGGCCACCGGCCGGCGTCGCGTCGCGTGCGTGAGGCACCTGCCAGGTGCGTGTCGGGGCTGCGACAGCCGTGCGCCATCCGGGCGCCGGTTCAGTCCTCCCTCGAACGGAACGGCCTTCCATGTCGCTGCCCTCGGGCACCCGTGCGCCTTCGCACGTCCTCACCACCTCCTCGACTGACGCGAGCACGCCCGCGCCCGCCGGTCCCGACTCCCCCGTCGGCGCGCCCGCGCCGACGTTCGACGACCTGGGTCTGCCCGCCGCGCTGCACCGTGCGGTCACGGACCTCGGCTTCACCACGCCGTCCGCCATCCAGGAGCGCGCCGTCCCGGCCCTGCTCGGCGGGCGCGACCTGCTCGGCGTCGCCCAGACCGGCACCGGCAAGACCGCCGCGTTCGGCCTCCCGCTGCTCGCCGCGGTGGACCCGGAGCTGCGCGCCGTGCAGGCCGTGGTGCTCGCCCCCACGCGTGAGCTCGCGATGCAGGTCGCGGACGCGATCTCGTCGTTCGCGGCGCACCTTCCCGGCGTCGACGTCGTGCCCGTGTACGGCGGCTCGCCGTACCTGCCGCAGCAGCGCGCGCTGCAGCGCGGCGCGCAGGTCGTCGTCGGGACGCCCGGCCGCGTGATCGACCACCTGGAGCGCGGGTCGCTCGTGCTCGACCAGGTGCGCTTCCTCGTGCTCGACGAGGCCGACGAGATGCTGCGCATGGGCTTCGCGGAGGACGTCGACAAGGTCCTCTCGCGCGCGCCGCGCGAGCGTCAGGTCGCGCTGTTCTCGGCCACGATGCCCGCGCCGATCCGCCGCGTCGCGGAGCAGCACATGGTCGACCCGGTCGAGGTGACCGTGGCCCGTCAGTCCTCGACCGTGACGACCGTGCGCCAGACGTACGCGGTGGTCCCGCACCGGCACAAGGCGGGTGCGCTCGCACGCGTCCTCGCCGTGACGGAGGCGGACGCCGCGATCGTGTTCGTCCGCACGCGCGGCAACGCCGAGGAGCTCGGCTCGGCGCTCGTCGAGCGCGGCGTGTCGGCGGCCTACATCTCGGGCGACGTCGCCCAGGGCGAGCGGGAGAAGATCGTCGAGCGGCTGCGCAGCGGCGCGCTCGACGTGCTCGTCGCCACCGACGTCGCGGCCCGCGGGCTCGACGTCGAGCGCATCGGCCTCGTCGTGAACTACGACGTCCCGCGCGAGCCGGAGACGTACGTGCACCGCATCGGCCGTACGGGCCGCGCGGGCCGCGACGGCACCGCGCTGACGTTCGTGACGCCCGCGGAGCAGTCCCGCCTGCGCACGATCGAGCGCACGACCCGGACCACGCTCGAGCAGGTGGCCATCCCGTCCCCCGCCGAGGTCAGCGCGCACCGCGTGCGCACGCTGCTGGCGCGCGTCCCGCAGCGCACGGAGGCCGGGCGCCTCGACGTGTACCGCACCGCGGTCGCCGACCTCGTGCGCCAGGAGCCCGGTACGGACCTCGCCGAGCTGCTCGCGACCGTGCTCGCGCTCGCCGTGGGCGACGAGGGCCCCGCCGCGGCGGACGACCTCGACGACGCGCTCGCGCGCGCCGCGGCGATGCCGACCCGCGACCGGGTCGGGGCGCACCGCGACGGCGCGCCGCCGCGCGAGCGCCGCCGCACGAGCACGCACATCGCGGGCGGTCCGCCGCGCTGGCGCGTCGCCGTGGGTCACCGGGACGGCCTGCAGCCGGGTGCGCTGGTCGGCGCGCTCACCGGCGAGGGCGGCCTGACCGGCGCGGACGTCGGCAAGATCGACATCTTCCCCAGCTTCGCGCTCGTCGACATCCCCGGCGGGCTCTCCCCCGAGGCCGTCGACCGCCTGTCGCGCACGCGCGTCGCGGGTCGGCCGCTGCGCATCCGCGTGGACTCCGGCCCGCGCGGCGGTCAGGGCGCGAGCCGCGCCGGCCACGCGCCGTCGCGCGCCCGGTCCTGACGCCCGGCCGGCACCGTCCGACGGTGCACGGCCGACCCGAGCCGCACGAACGCCCCTCGCCCGCATCCGCCGGGCGAGGGGCGTTCGCCGTCAGGTCACAGGTGGGTGCGCACCGGTCCTCCCGCGGCGCGCGCCAGGGCGATGTCCGCCTCGCGCAGCACGGCCGAGACGTCCGCGCAGCCCCGCACGCTCGGCACGACGCCCACGCGCACGCGTTCGCCCAGCTCGGCCTCGAGGGAGTCGATGACGCGACGCACGCGCATCGGCACGCCCGCACCCGCGGTGTCCTCGAGGAGCAGCGCGATCTGGTCCTCCGCGATGCGCGCCGCCGTGTCGCCAGCGCGGACCGCGGCCTGCAGCCGCTCCGCGAGCTGCCGGACCGAGAGCGTCGGCTCGCCGCGCGACACCTGGTCCAGCCCCGGCAGGCGCACCACGACGAGCGCGCAGTCGAACTCGTGCACGCGGTGCGCACGCACGACCGCACCGCCGAGCCGGTCGAGGAACAGCAGCCGCGTCGCCAGGCCCGTCTCGGACTCGCGCAGCGCGTCCTGCTGCTGCGCGATCTCCGACTGCTTGCGCTCGGTGATGTCGACGATCGTCCCGACGACCCGCGCCGGGCAGCCCGCGTCGTCGAGCACCGTCATCGCACGGCACATGAGCCAGCGGTACTCGCCCGTCGCGGACCGCACGCGGTGCTCGATCTCGAGCGTGGTGTCGACGCCCGCGAGCGTGGCCGCGATCGCGGTGGAGACCTCGTCGCGGTCGGCCGGGTGCACGCGCTCGAGCCACTCGGTCGGCGACGAGCCGACGGCCTCGTCGTCGTAGCCGAGCGTCCGCTTCCAGCGCGGCGAGTAGTAGACCGTGCCGGCCGAGACGTCCCAGTCCCACGTGCCGTCGTCGGCCGCCATCGACGCGAGCGCGTAGTGCTCCTCGCTCGCACGGACGGCGTCGGCGAGCGCCCGCTCGCGCGCGGCGGCCTGCTCGAGCTGCACCCGCTGCTCGTGCAGGGACTCGAGCATGCTCTGCTGGTCCAGCGCGACGGCGAGCAGCGCCGCCCAGTGGTTGGCCCGGTCGCGTGCCGTGGTGGAGCGTGCGTCGACGGCGCCCTCGAGGGCGAGCAGCCCCCAGTCGCTGTGCCCGCAGGTCACGGGGACGACGAACGTCGCCTCGGCGGTCATGCCGCCGCGCAGCATCGCGGCGGGCGGGAACTCCGCGGCCACCGTCCGGCTCCCGACGAGCCGCGCGAGCCCGCCCGAGCCGTCGCGGACCCCCACGATCTCGAGCGGGCGGTCCGGACCGGTCGTGTCGTCGGCCCAGAGCGCGAGACACGCGCGGCCCCGCAGGGAGCGCGGCAGCCAGTCGAGCGTGCGCGGGTCGGCGCCGTCGCTGCGCAGCAGGTCGGTCGCCACCTCGTACTGGTGCACCAGCGTCGACTCCAGGCGGCCGGAGCGTTGCAGCAGCGCGGCGGTGCAGCCACGGGTGAGCGCGAGGATGACCTCGGTGGTCGCGGACTCGACGGCCTCGCGGGCGCGGGCGTCGAGGTCGTCACCGGCGAGCAGCTGGTCGTGCGCGCGGCGCACGACCGCGACGAGCAGCTCGAGAGCGTCCGGGTAGGGCTGCAGGCCCGTCGTGAGCTCGGTCAGGCGCGACATCGCGAGGTCCTCGGGCAGCACTCCGCCGCGTGCCGCGGTGAGCGGCTCGACGACCGCGCGCCACCAGGCCTCCTGGGGCGATCGCCGCTCGTGCCGCTCACCGCCTCGGACGCCGCGGCCGTCGGTGTGGCCGTCGCGGTGCCCGGCACGCGCCGCGTGCGGCGTCGGCACGGTGACCCGACCGCCCGCGAACGCGGTCCGCACGAGGTCGAGCAGCTCGTCGCGCCAGTCGGTGCCGGAGTCCTCGATGCGGCGCAGCGGCGTGCACCCGCACGACTCGCGCACCACGAGCGACGTGGGCGTGCGGTGCTCGCCCACGGGCACGGCCTCGCCGCGCAGACGCGCGAGCAGGAGCCGCACGGCGGCCTCGCCGACGCGGTCGAAGTGCGCGTCGACCGTGGTCAGGCGCGGTGTGAGCCGCGCACCGAAGTCGGCGTGGTCGAACGCCACGACCGCCTGGTCGCGCGGGACCGACAGCCCGGCCTGACGCAGCCCCGCCACGAAGCCGGACGCGTTGCGGTCGGTCGCGACGACGACCGCGGTCGTGCGCATCCCGTCGGCGAGCATGAGCCGGGCGGCGGCCTGGCCACCGGCCTCGTTGTTGTCGCTCGCCGGGTAGACCCAGCCGTCGTCGGGGGCGATGTCGTTGGCCAGGAGCGTCTCGCGGTAGGCCTCGAATCGTTCCCGCATGTCCCGCTGGTCGAGACAGCCGATGAAGCCGATGGACCGGTGACCGTGCGCGACGAGGTGCTCGACGGACGCCCGGACGCCGTGCGCGTTGTCCGGCAGGACGACCGGTGCGGTGCCCGCGGACTCGTCCTCGCTGACCAGCACGACGGGGATCCCGGAGTGCTCGATGGCGAGCAGCCGGTTCGCCGGGAGGGCCCCCGAGAGGACCACGAGACCGTCCACCGCGTCGATCGCCACGGGGACGTCGTCCGAGGTCACGACGGGTTCACGCTCGAGTCCGGCGCGGTACGTCTGCACCGCGACCACACGGTGCCCCCCTGCCCGGCACGCGCGTGCCACCCCGGCGATGACCGCGCCGAAGTAGAAGCCGCCCACGACGGGGGCGAGCACGCCCACCGTGCGTCGAGCAGGTCCGGGAAGAGGGCCCCGTCGCCCAGGTGTCGCTGCCGTCACCGGTCACCCCGTCCACATCGTCGGAGCCGAGATGATGCCATTCGTCCGCATCGGGCGACAGACTAGGTGATCGTGGCAACTCCGGCAGCCCCCAGATCAGGACGACGACCGACCATCGCCGACGTGGCTCGCGCCGCGGGCGTGTCGACGGCGGTCGTGTCGTACGCCCTCAACGACCGACGCGGTGTCTCCGTGGCGACTCGGGAACGCGTCCTGCGCGTGGCCGACGAGCTCGGCTGGCGCCCCAACCCCGCCGCACGCTCGATGCGCGCCGGCGCGCAGGCCGTGGGACTCGCGGTCGTCGCGGGTGAGACGCTGCACGGCGCGCCCGTGCTCGACGTCGTCGCGGTCCTGCAGAGCGCACTGCACGAGCGCGGGCTCGGCGTGGACCTGCGTGTCGTGCCCGACGTGGCAGCCGCGGCGGAGCTCTACCGCCGCTGGGGCGCGGAACGGCGCTGCGAGGTCGTCGTCGTGCCCGAGGTGCGGGCCGACGACGTGCGGCTGCGCGCCGCCGCGGACGCCGGGCTGCGGCCCGTGGCGATCGGCCCCGTCGGCGTCGCACCGGGCCTCGCGGCCGTCGAGGTGGACGACGAGGAGGCGTACGCGCGCGTCGCGCGGTACCTGCTGGGCCTGGGGCACACGCGGGTCGCGCTCGTGGCCGACCCGGCGGACCGGCTGCGCACCGCGGCGTGCGAGCGCGGGATGCGCGAGGGGCTGGGCGACGGCGAGGGCTCGGTGGACGTCGTCGTGACGGACGGCAGCGTCGAGGGCGCCGCGGGCGCGACCCGCCGGCTGCTGACGCAGACCGTGCGTCCGACGGCGGTGGTGCTGGCGAGCGACGTCATGGCGCTCGCCGGTCTGGACGTGGCGCGCCGGACGGGGCTCGTCGTCCCGTGGGACGTGTCGGTGGTGGCGGGCGCGGACAGCGTGCTGTGCCGGCTCGCGACGCCCGCGCTCACGAGCCTGCCCTCGCTCGCGCACGACCTGGGCGACGCGCTCGCGGCGGCCGTGACGGGGACGCTCGACGCGGGCGAGGACCCCGAGCCGACGCGCGTCCCGCTGTCGGTGGGTGCGCTCGCGGTGCGCGGGAGCACGGCGCCGCACGCGCACTGACGGTCGCGCGTCCGCGTCCGGCGGCTTCCGCAGGCGCGGACGCACCGTGACGGACCGAGGTGAACCGTGTCACGGAACCGCTTCCGCGACTGTCCCGTATCCGCGAATCGATTAGGTCGCTCCCGCCGGGATCGCGTAGATGGTGGGTTGAGTCCTGGTCACCGACGACCCCGGCGACCCTCGCCCGCGCACTGTCGCGCGGGCGTGCCGTTCGACCCACACGGAGGACCACGTGTCCCGACACGGACCCAGCGTCGCCAGGCGACGCCGTCGTACCGTCGGCGCAGCCACGACGGCCGCACTCGTCGCACTTCCCCTCTCCCTGGCGTTCCTGTCGCCGGCCACGGCCGCCGAGGCGCGCGTCGACAACCCGTACGCCGGTGCCGTCCAGTACGTGAACCCCACGTGGGCGAACTCGGTGCGCAGCTCGGCCGCCAAGCAGAGCGACGCGTCGCTCGCGGCGAAGATGCAGACCGTCGCCAAGCAGCCGACCGCCGTCTGGATGGACCGCATCAGCGCCATCACGGGCAACGCGGACGGCAAGGGCCTGAAGTTCCACCTCGACAACGCGGTGCAGCAGCAGAAGGCCGCGGGCAAGCCGCTGGTCTTCAACCTGGTCATCTACAACCTGCCGGGTCGTGACTGCTACGCGCTCGCCTCGAACGGCGAGCTCCCCGCGACGGATGCGGGCTTCGCGCGGTACAAGAGCGAGTACATCGACCCGATCGTCGACCTCCTCGGCCAGCCCGAGTACTCGAACCTGCGGATCTCCGCGACGATCGAGCCCGACTCGCTGCCGAACCTCATCACCAACATCAGCGAGTCGGCGTGCCAGCAGGCCGCGCCGTACTACCGCCAGGGCGTGAAGTACGCGCTCGACGAGCTGTACTCGCTGGGCAACGTCTACAGCTACATCGACATCGGCCACTCCGGCTGGCTCGGCTGGGACTCGAACGCGGGCCCGTCGGCGAAGATCTTCGCCGAGGTCGCCAAGTCGACCAAGGCCGGCTTCGCGTCGATCACGGGCTTCGTGTCCGACGTCGCGAACACCACGCCGCTCGTCGAGCCGTTCCTCACGGACCCGACGCTCAACATCGGTGGCAACCCGATCCGCTCGAGCAAGTTCTACGAGTGGAACACGGACTTCGACGAGGCCGACTTCACGGCGCACATGCACCGTCTGCTGGTCGCCGAGGGCTTCCCGTCGAGCCTCGGCATGCTCGTCGACACCTCGCGCAACGGCTGGGGCGGCCCGAACCGTCCGACGAAGGTCTCGTCGAGCACGAGCCTCGAGACGTACGTGAACGAGTCGCGCGTCGACCGTCGCGTGCACCGCGGTGCCTGGTGCAACCCGCTCGGCGCGGGCATCGGTGAGCTCCCGCAGGCGTCGCCGTCCGGCTACAGCGAGTCGCACCTCGACGCGTTCGTCTGGATCAAGCCCCCGGGCGAGTCCGACGGTGCCTCGACGGAGATCGACAACGACCAGGGCAAGCGGTTCGACCGCATGTGCGACCCGACGTTCGTCTCGCCGAAGCTGAGCAACAACCTCACGGGCGCCACGCCCAACGCGCCGCTCGCCGGCCAGTGGTTCGAGGACCAGTTCGTCACGCTCGTGAAGAACGCGTACCCGGCCATCTCCGGCTCGGACGGCCCTGGCCCGGACCCGACGGACGAGCCGACCGAGGACCCGACGGACGACCCCACGGACGACCCCACGGACGACCCGACGGACGACCCGACCGACGACCCGACGGACGACCCCACTGAGGACCCGACCGACACGCAGGCGCCGTCGGTGCCCAGCGGCCTGACGGCCGGCACGGTCACCGAGACCTCCGTGGCGCTGTCCTGGACCGCCTCGACCGACAACGTCGGCGTGACGGGCTACGACGTCTACCGCAACGGGTCGAAGGTCGGCTCGTCGTCCGGCACGACGTACTCGGACACCGGCCTGACCGCTGCCACCGCGTACCAGTACTCGGTCGCCGCGAAGGACGCCGCGGGCAACGTCTCGCAGCGCTCGTCCGCGCTGTCGGTCACGACGAAGTCCCCGGTCACGACCGGCTCGTGCAAGGTCGAGTACAACGCGTCGAGCTGGAACACGGGCTTCACCGCCTCGGTCCGGGTGACCAACACCGGCACGACCGCGCTCAACGGCTGGACCCTGACGTTCCCGTTCGCCAACGGCCAGACGGTCCAGCAGGGCTGGTCGGCTGACTGGAGCCAGTCCGGGACGACCGTGACCGCCAAGAACGCCGCGTGGAACGGGTCGCTGGCCGCCGGCCAGACCGTCGACATCGGCTTCAACGGTGCGCACAACGGCACGAACAACAAGCCGGCGAGCTTCACGCTCAACGGCGCCACCTGCACCGTCGGGTGACCTCGACCGCGGGCGGTCGTGCTCCGGCACGGCCGCCCGCGGCTCGTCCCGCCCGCCGCTCACGAGCGGCGGGCACCACCACCGAACGCCCCCGCACCTCATGTCCCGACGAGGAGAACCGTGTCCGTTCCCGCTTCCGTGACCCGACGACGCTCGCTGCGTGCGCGCGTCGTCGCCGGCATCGCCGCCGTCGCGGCGATCGCCGCTCCCCTGGCCGTCGCCGCCGCGAGCCCGGTGGCGGCCGCCTCCACCAGCGACTGGCTGCACGTGCAGGGCAACAAGATCGTCGACGAGTCAGGCAAGGAGGTCTGGCTCACCGGCGCGAACTGGTTCGGCTTCAACGCGACCGAGCGCGTCTTCCACGGCCTGTGGGCGGTGAACCTCGAGGACGTCACCCGCTCGATGGCGGAGCACGGCATCAACATCGTGCGCGTGCCGATCTCGACCCAGCTGCTGCTCGAGTGGAAGGCCGGCAAGGCGGCGGTCTCCTCGGGCGTCAACACGTACGTGAACCCCGAGCTCGAGGGCAAGACCTCGCTCGAGGTGTTCGACCGCTTCCTCGCGCTGTCGGAGAAGTACGGCCTGAAGGTCATGCTCGACCTGCACAGCGCGGAGGCCGACAACGCCGGCCACTTCCACCCCGTGTGGTGGAAGGGCACGATCACGGTCGACGACTTCTACGCCGGCTGGGAGTGGGTCACGGCCCGCTACAAGAACAACGACACGCTCGTCGCGATGGACATCAAGAACGAGCCGCACGGCACGGCGAGCTCCTCGCCGCGCGCGAAGTGGGACTCGTCGACGGACCAGGACAACTTCAAGTACCTCTGCGAGACCACGGGCAAGAAGATCCTCGCGATCAACCCCAAGGTCCTCATCCTGTGCGAGGGCATCGAGGTCTATCCCAAGCCGGGCGTCTCGTGGTCGTCGACCAACAACAAGGAGTTCTACGGCACCTGGTGGGGCGGCAACCTGCGCGGCGTCACCGACCACCCGATCAAGCTCGGTGCGAACCAGCTCGTGTACTCCCCGCACGACTACGGGCCGCTCGTGTTCGAGCAGGACTGGTTCCAGAAGCCGTTCACGAAGGCGACGCTCGAGTCGGACGTCTGGGACCCGAACTGGCTGTTCATCCACAAGCAGGGCATCGCGCCGCTGCTCATCGGCGAGTGGGGCGGCCGTGTCGGCCAGGACGAGCGTCAGGACCGCTGGCTGACCGCGCTGCGCGACCTCATGATCGAGCGCCGCATCTCGCACACGTTCTGGTCGCTCAACCCGAACTCGGGTGACACGGGCGGCCTGCTGCTCGACGACTGGAAGACGTGGGACTCCGCCAAGTACGAGCTGCTCAAGCCCGGCCTGTGGCAGGACGGCGGCAAGTTCGTGAGCCTCGACCACCAGGTGAAGCTCGGTGGCCCGAACAGCACGACCGGCAAGTCCCTCAGCGAGGTCGGCGACCGGCCGGACCCGACGGACGACCCGACGCAGGACCCGACGGACGACCCGACCGAGGATCCCACCGAGGACCCCACGGACGACCCCACCGAGGACCCGACGGACGACCCGACGCAGGACCCGACCGGGTCGTGCACGGTCACCTACCAGGCGAACGCGTGGAGCACCGGCATGTCGGTGGGCGTGAAGGTGAAGAACACCGGGACCAGCTCCCTGAACGGCTGGACGCTGCAGTTCACGCTGCCGTCGGGCCAGAAGCTCGAGCAGGGCTGGAGCGGCACCTGGTCGCAGTCGGGCCAGACGGTGTCCGTGACGAACGCCCCGTGGAACGGCACGCTCGCCGCGGGCGGGACCGTCGAGGTCGGGTTCAACGGCTCGCACACCGGCTCGTCCACCGCACCGACCGCGTTCACGCTCAACGGCGCGGCCTGCACGACCGCCTGACCGGCGGCCACGATCGGGCGCCGGTGGTGGGAGGAGACGGCTCCCCCACCACCGGCGCCGTCCAACGTCCCGCCCCGCGGAGCCGACGACCGCGGGGCGGGACCGACGTCCGCGGTCCGACGAGCATGCGCACGTTCGTCGGACCGCGGTCGCACACGTGCGCCGGGCTGCTCGGCGGCGACTGAGCGGCGACGGAGCGCTCAGGAGTGCCGCGAGAGCGCGGCGCGCGTCGCGGCGAGCAGGTCGTCGACGTCCTGCTCGGTCGTGTCGAACGCGCACATGAGACGCACGGTGCCGTGCGTCCAGTCGTAGAACCGCCAGCGCCGACGCAGGTCGTCGGCCACGGCCGGGGCGAGCCGGGCGAACACGCCGTTCGCCTGCGCGGGGTGCAGCAGCTCGACCCCCGCGTCCCGCAGCCCGGCGGCGAGCCGGGCGGCCATCGCGTTCGCGTGCGCCGCGGAGCGCAGCCACAGGTCGCCCTCGTACAGCGCGACGAGCTGCGCGGACAGGAACCGCATCTTCGACGCGAGCTGCATGTCCATCTTGCGCAGGTAGGGCATGCCGGTCGCGGCGGCGGGGTCGAGCACGACGACGGCCTCCGCGAACAGCGTGCCGTTCTTGGTGCCGCCGAGCGAGACGACGTCGACGCCCGCGTCGGTCGTGAGCGCCCGCAACGGGACGCCGAGCGACGCGGCCGCGTTCGCGAGCCGGGCCCCGTCGACGTGCACCTTGAGGCCGAGCGCGTGCGCGTGCTGGGCGACCGCACGGATCTCGTCGGGCGTGTACACCGTGCCGACCTCGGTCGACTCGGTCAGCGACACGACGCCGGGCTGTGCGCGGTGCTCGTCGCCGAACCCCCACGCCTCGCGGTCGACGAGCTCGGGCGTGAGCTTGCCGTCGGACGTCGGGACGGGCAGCAGCTTGAGGCCCGCGACGCGCTCGGGCGCGCCGTTCTCGTCGGTGTGGATGTGCGCGTCGCTCGAGCACACGACCGCGCCCCACGGCGGCAGGACCGCCTGCAGGCTGAGGACGTTCGCGCCCGTGCCGTTGAACACCGGGAACGCCTCGGCCAGCTCACCGAAGTGCGCCCGCACGACGTCCTGCAGCCGCGCGGTCCACGCGTCGGCACCGTAGGACGTCTCGTGCCCGCCGTTCGCGGCGACGAGCGCGGCCATGACCTCGGGGTGGGCTCCCGCGTAGTTGTCGGACGCGAAGTCGCGGCGCGTCGGGTCGTGCGCCGGTGCGAGGTCGGTGCTCGTGGTGGGTTCCGTCGTGGGGTGCGCAGTCACGCCCCCAGTCTCCCCCGTGCGCGCCGCGCTCCGGCCACGCGGGGGTCGCGGACGGCTGTCGGGCGGCTGTCGGGTGTTCGTGGAGGGATGGTCGCCGCGCGCGCCCGGCCGGGCTGCGGGATGATCCAGGCCGACCGCGAGGAGGACAGGTGCGCCCCGACGACCGCAACGAGACCTTCACCGAGCGCATGGACCGCAACTGGGACGAGCTGCTGCAGGAGCTGCGGGTCACCCAGACCGGTGCGCAGATCCTCACCGGCTTCCTGCTGACGATCCCGTTCCAGCAGCGGTTCGGCGACCTGGACGCCTACCAGCAGGACCTGTACCTGGTGCTGGTGCTGCTGGCGATCCTCGCGACCGCGCTGATCGTCGCGCCCGTGAGCCTGCACCGCGTGCTGTTCCGCAGGCGCATGAAGCCCCAGCTCGTGGACGCGGGGAACGTGCTCGCGCGGCTCGGGCTCGCGGTGCTGGCGGTCACGCTCGCCGGCAGCGCGTCGTTCGTGTTCGACGTCGTGCTCGACCGCGTCGCCGGGGTCGTCGTCGGCGTGAGCGGGCTCGTGGTGCTCGCCGTGTGCTGGTGGGTGCTGCCGCAGCTGCTCGCGCGCCGCGCGCAGGGACGACGAAGGCCCGACCCCCGCACTGCGGGGACCGGGCCTTCGTGAGGCTGCGTCAGCCCTGGACGGCGCGCTTGAGCGTGCTGCCCGCGGTCAGCTTCACGCGGTGGCCGGCCGGGATGTCGAGCTTCTCGCCGGTCTGGGGGTTGATGCCCGTGCGCGCGGCGCGCTCGGCGCTCCCGATCGCCAGGAAGCCCGGGATCGAGACGGTCTCGCCGGCGGCGAGCTGCTCGACGACGACGTCCTGGAACGCGCGCAGCACCTTGTCGGTGTCGGTCGCGGTCAGGCCCGCCTTGGCGGCAACTGCCTGGACGAGCTCGGTGCGGTTGAGGCTCACGTGAGTTCGACTCCTGTCTTGTCCTACGGCCGGCGGTCTCGGCGGCCGCAGGGGCGACCCTAGCCCGCCGGACGGGGGCCTTCGCGCACGTCAGACGTCGTGGCGTGCGATCTTCGTCACGCGTGCGTGCGCGCCAGGAGCCGCTCGACCGGCCAGGTGTTGACCACACGCGCCGAGTCGATGCCGTGCCGGACGGCCCGCAGGCACCCCGTGAGCTGCCAGTCGAGCTGACCGGGCGCGTGCGCGTCGGTGTCGATCGCGAAGTCGCAGCCGGCCTCGACCGCGAGCGCGAGCAGGTCGTGCGGGGGGTCGAGGCGGTCGGGGCGGCAGTTGATCTCGACGGCGACGCCGTTCTCGGCGCACGCCGCGAACACGGCGCGCGCGTCGAACTCGCTCTGGGGCCGTTCGCGGCCCAGCAGCCGGCGCCCGGTGCAGTGGCCGAGCACGTCGGTGGCCGGGTCGCGCACGGCGGCGATCATCCGCCGGGTCATGGCTGCGCGGTCCATGCGGAGCTTGGAGTGCACGGAAGCGACGACGACGTCGAGCTCGCCGAGCAGGTCCGGGTCCTGGTCGAGCGTGCCGTCGTCGAGGATGTCGACCTCGATGCCGGTCAGGACACGGAACGGTGTGACGGCGCGGTTGAGCGCCGCGACCTGGTCGAGCTGGGCGCGCAGGCGTGCGGCGGACAGCCCGTTGGCGACGGTGAGGCGTGGCGAGTGGTCGGTGATCGCCTGGTACTCGTGGCCGAGCTCGAGCGCGGCGAGCAGCATCTCCTGGACGGAGGCGCCGCCGTCGCTCGCGTCGGAGTGCGCGTGCAGGTCGCCTCGGAGCGCGTCGCGCAGCGTGCGGGCGGCCGCGGCGTCCGCGCCCGCGGAGTCGAGCGCGGCGGTGACGGACTCCCCGAGCTCGCGCTCGAGCTGAACGAGATAGGGGACGTCCTTGCCGCGCCAGGCGAGCTCGACGACCCCGGCGGTGCGGGCGCCGACCGACGGCAGCTCGGTGAGCCCGCCTGCTGCGACGAGCGCGGCGACGCGTGCGGGTGTCTGCTGCTCGACGACGCTCGCGGCGGTGCGGAACGCCTCGCTGCGGTAGGACGTGGCCTGCGCGCGCTCGAGCAGGAACGCCACGCGTCGCAGGGCCGCGACGGCGCGGTCGCGGCGCTGCGCGTCGTCGGCTCCGGTGGCGCGCGACGAGACCGGCGGGGTCACGACGCCTTGGCCTTGGCCTTCTTGCGGGTCGGCTTGGGCGCGTCGTCGTCGGACGCCTTCTTGCGCGAGCGCGACTTCGCGGCGGGCTTGTCGGCGGCGGGCTCGTCGGCGTCGGCCCCCTGCTCACGGCCCTCGTCGGCGGGTCCCTCGCCGCGGGCGGTGCGCGCCTTCTCGACGCTGCGCTGCAGCGCGGCGAGCAGGTCGACGACCTCGGCGCCCTCGCCGCCCTCGGGCGCGGCGGGCTGCGGCAGCGACCGGGTGTCGCCCGAGGACACCTTGGCCTCGATGAGCTGCGTGAGCGCCGCCTCGTACCGGTCCTCGAACTGCGAGGGGTCGAAGTCCGAGGCGAGCGAGTCGACGAGCGACTTCGCCATCGACAGCTCGGCGGGCTTGACGGTGACGTCGGCGTCGAGGATCGGGAAGTCCGCGGCGCGCACCTCGTCGGGCCACAGCAGGGTCTGCAGGCAGATGACCTTGTCGCGCACGCGCAGCACCGCCATCGTCTCGCGCTGGCGCAGGGCGACCTTGACGACCGCCATCCGGTCGGCCTCCTCGAGCGCACCGCGCAGCAGCGCGTACGGCTTCGCGGCGGTCTTGTCGGGCTCGAGGTAGTACGTCTTGCCGAGCAGGATCGGGTCGACCTGGTCGGCGGGCACGAACTCGAGCACCTCGATCTCGCGCTCGGTCGAGAGCGGCAGGCGCGAGAAGTCCTCGTCGGTGAGGATCACGAGCTCGCCGTCCGCGGTCTCGTAGCCCTTGGAGATCTCGTCCATCGTCACGGGCTCGCCGTCCACGCTGCAGACCTTGCGGTAGCGGATGCGCCCGCCGTCGGCGGCGTGCACCTGGTGCAGCGTGACCTCGTGCTCCCCGGTCGCGGCGTACAGCCGGACCGGGACGTTGACGAGGCCGAACGCGACCGCGCCCTTCCAGATCGCCCGCATCGTGCGCCTCCGTCGTTCGTGCGTCCCGCCTGACCTGCGGTCCGACCTGTTCTCCAGCCTGCCAGGGGCACGCCGTCCGCGCTCGTGGCGACGCGCGGCATCCCCCGTCGGGGTGCACCGCGGATCTGTGCGGCGCTCCCCCGCGCGCCCGCGGACCCCGTCCTGGGCAGGATGGACCCGTGCTCCCCATGCTGGCCACCCCCGCGACCTCGGGCGAGCTGCCGCGCGGTCCCGCGTGGGCGTTCGAGGTCAAGTGGGACGGCGTGCGCGTGATCGCGGACACCACGGGCGGTGGGCTGCGGCTGTGGAGCCGCGCCGAGCGTGAGGTGACGCCCGCGTACCCGGAGCTCGCGGGCCTCGTGTCCCTGCCGGACACGTTGCTCGACGGCGAGGTCGTCGCGATGGACGCGGGCATCCCGTCGTTCCCGGCGATCGCGGAGCGCATGCACGTGCGTGACCCGCGCCGCGCGGCCGAGCTCGCGCGCGTGCGACCGGTGACGTACCTCGTGTTCGACGCGCTGCGGGTCGCGGGCGTGGACCTCGCGTCGCGCCCGTACGACGAGCGCCGCGCGGTGCTCGAGGCGCTCACGCTGCCCGACCACGTGGCACTCTCACCGGTCTACACCGACGGCGACGAGCTCTGGTCGGTCACGGGGGCGCACGGGCTGGAGGGCGTCGTCGCGAAGCGTCGTGCGTCGCCGTACCGGCCGGGCGTCCGCTCGCCCGACTGGGTCAAGGCGGCGCACCGCCACCACGTCGCGGTGCTCGTGGGCGGGTGGCGCGAGGAGACCAACGGGTCGGGCCGGCTCGGCGCGCTGCTGCTCGGCGCGCGTGACGCCGCGGGGTCCCTGCGATATCTCGGCCGTGCGGGCAGCGGGATCACGGGCGCGCTCGCGCGCCGCCTGCACGACGCGGTCGCGCCGCTCGGCACGGCTGTGAGCCCGTTCGACGACGAGGTACCGCGCGTCGACGCGCGCGGCACGCACTGGTGCACGCCGACGCTCGTCGTGCAGGTGCGCTACCTGACCCGCACACCCCAGGGCCGGCTGCGCCAGCCGGTCGTGCTGGGCGCGCGGGACGACACGAGCCCGGACCCCTGGGAGGCGGCATGACACCGGAGCGCCAGACGTTCGACGTGGGCGGCACGCAGGTGCGCGTCTCGCACCTCGACAAGGTGCTGTACCCGTCGACGGGCACGACGAAGGCGGAGCTCATCGACTACGTCGTGCGCGTCGCGCCCGCGCTGCTGCGTCAGCTCGAGGACCGGCCGGTCACCCGCATCCGGTTCCCCGACGGCGTGGACGGCCAGCCGTTCTTCGAGAAGAACGTGCCTCGGGGTGCGCCGGACTGGCTGCGGCACCGGGTGCTGCCGGCCGCGCCGGGCAACGACGACGAGGGCACGGAGCTCGACCTGCCGTTCCTCGACGACCTCGCGGGCCTGGTGTGGGCGACGAACGCGGGTGCGCTCGAGCTGCACACGCCGCAGTGGTCCGTCACGCGCGGCGGCAAGGTGCGGGGCGCGGACCGGCTCGTCGTCGACCTCGACCCGGGCACGGGCGCGGGTCTCGCGGAGTGCGTGCAGGTCGCGCACCTCGTCGCGCGGCGGCTCGCGAAGGACGGCCTGACGACGACCGTGCCCGTCACGTCGGGCAGCAAGGGCATGCAGCTGTACGCGCCGCTCCCCCGCCGTCGCCCCGCGGTCGAGGTGCGTCAGTACGCGCGGGACCTGGCGCACGAGCTCGCGCGCGAGCACCCGCAGCTCGTCGTCGCCGTCATGCGCAAGGACCTGCGCGGGGGCAAGGTGCTGCTCGACTGGTCGCAGAACCACCCCGCGAAGACGACGATCACGCCGTACTCGCTGCGCGGGCGGCACGAGCCGCGGGTAGCGGCGCCGCGCTGGTGGGACGAGGTGGGCCCGGGCCTGGCGCAGCTGTCCCCCACGGACGTCGCGCGGCGGCTCGCGGAGCGTGGCGACCCGTTCGAGGACGGGGCCGGCCGGCCCTCGGCCACCTGATCGGTTCGTGCGCCGTGGTCGCCCGGGGCGTCGTCCCGTCTGCGATGGCGAGGCGTCGCGACGTGCGGCAGCGTGGACTCCCCGGGCCGACGACGACGGCCCGCGACGACGAGACGAGGAGCCCGACATGGCGCGCAAGGACCTGCCGAAGTACACCGTCCCTTCGCTGACCCCCGAGGACGGCGCGGCGGTCGCGGCGATCCTCCAGGAGCGGCTGGACGCCCTCAACGACCTCGCGCTGACGCTGAAGCACATCCACTGGAACGTCGTGGGCCCGCACTTCATCGCGGTGCACGAGATGATCGACCCTCAGGTCGACGCCGTGCGTGCCATGGTGGACGCGATCGCCGAGAGGATCGCTACGCTCGGCGTCGCACCGGTGGGAACTCCGGGTGCGCTCGTGAAGAACCGCACGTGGGACGACTACAGCATCGGCCGTGCGTCCACCACGGAGCACCTGGGCGCGCTCGACGAGGTCTACGTCGGCGTCATCACCGCGCACCGCAAGGCCGCCGCCGACACCGAGGAGCTCGACACCGTGACCAACGACCTGCTGGTCGGCCACCTGCACGAGCTGGAGCTGTTCCACTGGTTCGTCCGCGCGCACCTCGAGTCGTCGGGCGGCGCGCTGAGCACCGCCGGCGCGACCACCGAGAAGGAGGCCGCACGTGCGGCCTCGGGCGCGGCGCGCAAGGCCTCGGCGGCCAGGTGAGCCCACGCACGACGGACGGAGCCCGGCCGGGCGCCCACGACGAGCGGGCCGACGAGCGCGGCGACGACCTGCGCGCGGTCCGGCCCGGGGCGTCGCGGCCGGGCTCGGCCGACCCCGCGGCGCGGCTGCACCTCGCGGCCCGGCTCGAGGACGCGATCGACCGCCGGGTCGCGGCGGTGCTGCGGCGACGCGGCTGGACGCTGCGGATCGAGCCGTACGCGGGGTACGGCGCTCCGGGCTGGGTCCGGGTGTTCGCCCGCACGCTGCTGGCCGCGCCCGTGGTGCACGAGGAGGACCTGCCCGGCGCGGGCGCTGCCGCGCAGGCCGGCGCGCGCACCGCAGCGGCGCTGCGCGGCTGGCGGTCGTTCGCGACCGCGCAGGTCGCGGGCGCGCACCTCGAGGTGCGGGTCGGTGAGCGGGTGCACCACGTGGTCACCGACCGCGGCGGCTACCTGGACGTGCGGCTCGAGAGCGACCTGGAGCCCGGGTGGCACGACGTCGAGCTGCGCGCGGCGGACGGCGCCTTCGCGACCGCGCCGGTGCACGTCATCGGGCCCGACGTGCGCTCGGGCATCGTGAGCGACATCGACGACACGGTGCTCGTCACGCGCCTGCCCCGCATCTTCGTCGCGGCGTGGAACACGCTCGTGCGGCACGAGAACGCCCGCGAGCCCGTCCCCGGCATGGCCGGCCTGTACGCACGGCTCGTCGCCGGTCGGGACCTGCCGGTGGTGTACCTGTCGACCGGGGCGTGGAACGCCGCGCCCGCGATCGGTCGCTTCCTGCGGCGCTTCGGTTTCCCCCCGGGTCCGATGCTGCTGACCGACTGGGGCCCGACGAACACGGGCTGGTTCCGCAGCGGGCGCGAGCACAAGCTGTCGCAGCTGCGCCGGCTGACCGAGGAGCTCCCCCAGGTGTCCTGGGTGCTGGTCGGCGACGACGGGCAGCACGACCCGCAGATCTACGCGCACGCCGCGCAGGAGCGCCCCGAGCGGGTCCGCGCGATCCTCGTGCGCCAGCTGACGTTCGCCGAGCACGTGCTCGCGCACGGGCTGCCCGTCCCGGCCTCGGGCTCGGTGCGCGCGGAGGACCGCGCGTCGCGCGGCGGGATCCCCGTGCTGCAGGGCGCGGACGGCTACGAGCTGCTGCGCGCCGTGCAGCGCGCGCAGATCACCCTCGAGTAGGGCCCTCGAGTAGGGCCCTCGAGCAGGATCAGAGCCGGTCCGGGTCGTCCCACTCGTCGTTGCTCGAGACGGGCTCGTCGTCGGGCAGGAGCTCGGTCGCGGTGAGCGAGCGCGGTGCCCTGCTCGGGTCTCCCCCGGACCGCGCGTCGGCGGCGGCGAGCACCGCGTCGTCGGGGAGGCGCTCGGCGATGCGCTCGGCGGCCGGGTTCGAGACGAGGTCGTGATCGCGCGGCATGCCAACGTTCTACCCGGTCAGGGGCGGTCCCGCACCCTTTCGGGCACATCGGGCGGGACCGACGCGCGACATCCGCCCTGCTCAGGGCACCGCCAGAGACCAAGGTCACATGTCGGGAAGATCACAGATGCCTCGCGGTGAAGATTCTCGACATCAACTTACGATCGAGAGCGTGCCTCCCCGGAACACCGCCCCCGGAACCGATCCCCGCACCGACACGGACCTCGACGTCCTGCTCGTCGGCGGGGGGATCATGAGCGCGACGCTCGCGAGCCTCCTGAGCACGCTCGAGCCGTCCTGGCGCATCGAGATCCACGAGAGACGCGACGCCGTCGCGCAGGAGAGCTCGAACCCCTGGAACAACGCGGGCACCGGCCACGCCGCGCTCTGCGAGCTCAACTACACGCCTCAGCGCCCCGACGGCACGGTCGACATCACCAAGGCCGTGACGATCAACGAGCAGTTCGAGCTGTCGCGCGAGCTGTGGCACTACCTCGCCGGCAAGGACCGCCTGCCCGGCGGCACCGGCTTCCTGTCCGCCACGCCGCACATGACGTTCGTGCGCGGCGCCGAGGGCGTCGACTACCTGCGCCGCCGCTACGAGGCGCTCAGCAGCCACCCGCTGTTCTCGGACCTCGAGTTCTCGACGGACCCGGAGCAGATCCGCGAGTGGGCCCCGCTGCTGGTCGCGGACCGCGACCCCGACGAGCCGGTCGCCGCGACGCGCGCCACCGCGGGGACGGACGTCGACTTCGGCGCCCTGACGCGGTCGATGGTCGACGACACGGTGCGCCGCGGCGCGTCGCTGCACCTCGAGTCCGAGGTCACCCGCCTGCGCCGTCGCAAG
The DNA here is from genome assembly GCF_021590045.1 of Cellulomonas palmilytica. NCBI lineage: Bacteria > Bacillati > Actinomycetota > Actinomycetes > Micrococcales > Cellulomonadaceae > Cellulomonas > Cellulomonas palmilytica. The sequence goes on from NZ_CP062221.1 coordinate 2,584,480, forward strand.
GACGGCACGTGGCGCGTGACGCTGCGTGACCGTCGCTGGAACGGGCACGGGCGCGCGCGGACCGTCACGGCGCGGTTCGTCTTCATCGGCGCCGGAGGTGGCGCGCTCGGCCTGCTGCAGAAGTCCGGCATCCCCGAGATCAAGGGCTACGCGGGCTTCCCGATCAGCGGCCAGTTCCTGCGCACGACGAACCCCGCGATCGTCGCGGAGCACCACGCCAAGGTCTACGGCCGTGCCGAGATCGGCGCTCCCCCGATGTCCGTGCCGCACCTCGACACGCGCGTCGTCGACGGCGAGACCGCGATCATGTTCGGCCCGTACGCGGGCTGGAGCATGAAGTTCCTCAAGCACGGCTCGTGGCTCGACCTGGTCAAGTCGATCCGCCCGGGCAACCTCGTCCCGATGCTCGCGGTCGGCCTGCACAACCTGGACCTGCTGAAGTACCTCATCAGCGAGGTCACCGCGTCGCGCGAGGCCCGCTTCGCCGCACTCCGCACGTTCGTGCCGGCGGCACGCGCGCGCGACTGGGAGCTCATCACCGCGGGGCAGCGCGTCCAGGTCATCAAGAAGGGCAAGGGCGGCGGCGTCCTCGAGTTCGGCACGGAGCTCGTGACGTCCGCGGACGGCTCGATCGCGGGTCTCCTCGGCGCGTCGCCGGGTGCCTCGACCGCGGTCGCGACGATGGTCACGCTGCTCGAGCGCTGCTTCGCGGAGCGCCTGGAGTCCTGGCAGCCCACGCTGCGCGAGATGATGCCGAGCCTCGGCGGCGGCACCTGGGACGAGTCGTTCGAGCTCGACCGCTTGGTCGACGAGGCGTTCTCGTCCGATCATTCAGCGTGACCCCGGACGAACCCACCGCCCCCGAGGCCGTCAGCGCCCAGATGCGCCGCGCGAAGGCGCAGGCGTTCACGGACCACACGACGGTCGGTCTCGTGCACAACGAGCCGGACGGACGCGTGACGATCGCGTGCGCCTGCGGCATGCAGCTCACGAACGGCCCGACGTGGTCGCTCGACGAGCACATCCGCCTGCACCGCGCCGAGGCGCGCTTCCTCGCGCTCGCCGCGGTCGCACCCGCGGGCATCCCGCGCCTCGTGCCGTGGCCGGTGCCGGGCGTCGAGACGCACGCCTAGCACCGGCCGCGGTCTCGGCCGCGCGGGCCGTGGGACGCGTCAGTCGTGCACGACGACGAGCGCGTCGTCGTGCTCGTGCGGCAGCCCCAGCTCGTGAGCGCGCTCGTGCGCCTCGCGCGCCGCCATCCGCTCCGCGATGCGCGCCTGCACCTCGGGCCGCCGCAGGGGCGGGACGGTCGGTGGCGGGGTGCGGCGCTCGGGCAGCTCGGCGAGGATCGCCGCGGTCGCGGCGGCCACCGCACGGACGGCCGCCTCGAACGGCTCGCGGGTCGCGGCCGACGGGGTGCGCACACCCGTCACCTTGCGCACGTACTGGACGGCCGCCGCCTCGATCTCGGCGTCGGTCGCGGGCGGCTCGAGCCCGCGCAGGGTCGTGATGTTCCGGCACATGCTCCCGACGCTACGCCGTGGTCACGGCGACGTCAGGAGGTCGCGGGGACTCGCTGCTCGAGCTCGAGCAGCGCCGTCTTGGCGGCGTCGCCGCCCGCGTACCGGCCCGGCGAGCCGTCGGAGCGCACCACCCGGTGGCACGGCACGACGAGCGGCACGGGGTTGAGCGCGCACGCCGTCCCCACGGCGCGCACCGCGCGCGGACTGCCCGCCGCGGCCGCCACCTGCGCGTAGCTCTCGGTGCGCCCGTAGCCGATCCGCGGCAGGTGCTCGACGACCGCGCGCCGGAACCCCGTCGCGAGCCGCAGGTCGAGGGGCACGTCGAACCGCCGGCGTGTGCCGGCGAAGTACTCGTCCAGCTGGCGCGCGACCGCGTCCAGCCGGCGGGGCGCCGCGAGCACGCGTGGGCTGACGCGGGCCGCGAGGTCGGCCAGCACGGCCTCGTGGTCCTGCACCGCGAACGCGACGCGCACGAGCCCGACCGGCGTGGCCGCGAGCAGGAGCGCGCCGACCGGGGCGTCGAGCGTGCGGTACGCGACGTCGAGGAGCCCGGCGTCCTCGGCTCGTGCGGCCAGCAGCGCACGCAGGTCGTCCAGCTCGCCGGGTCCGGGTGCGGGCACGGCCCCCAGCAGGCGTGCGGTCTCGTCGTCGACGGCGCTCATCGTCGTCCTCCCCTCTCCTTGTCCGCGGCGGGCGCGTCGCCCTCCTCGTCCGACCACCACCGCGGCGCCGTGCGACGCAGCGTCGCGACACCGTCGGCCGCCGCCCGCCGCGCGGCCTCGACGCTCCCGCCGAGCTCCGCGGCGACGTCCGCGTACGGCAGGCCGGCGAGGTGGTGCAGCGCGACCGCGTGCCGCTGCTTGTCCGGGAGCGTCGCCAGCGCGCCCCACAGGTCCAGGTCGCGGTACGCGTCACGCGTGGGCGCGTCCGGGAGGTCGCCGACGGGCACGGCCCGGCGACGCGTGGCACGCCACACGTCGACCGCCTTGCGGCGCGCGATCGTCACGAGCCAGGCCTCGACGTTCACACCGGGCTCGAGCGTCGGCCACGCGCGCAGCGCCGCGAGGAACGTCTCGGCCCACGCGTCCTGCGCGTCGTGCGGCCCGACGACCGCGCGGCACACGCGCAGCACCGTCGCGCCGTGCGCGCGCACGACCTCCTCGAACGGTCCCGGCATGGTCACAGTGTGCAGACGTCGGGGGTCGCCGTGGCGTGAGGTCCCGTCCGGGATCCGACGCACGGGCGGTCGCCGCGGCGCGCACGGCGGCCCGGCGTGCACGCCATCGGGTGCCGGCTGCGGCAGGATGTCGCCGTGACCTCGACGAACTCCCTGCCGGCCCGGTCCCGGGTCGTCGCCCAGGCCCTCGCGGACGCAGGAGTCGAGGGCGAGGTGATCGAGCTGCCGGACTCCGCACGGACGGCGGCCGAGGCCGCCGCGGCCCTCGGCTGCCAGGTCGGGCAGATCGCCAACAGCCTCGTGTTCTGGGCGGACGGCGCGCCGCTGCTGGTGATGACCAGCGGCCGGCACCGCGTGGACACGACCGCGCTCGCCCGTCGGCTCGGCAAGGCGACGCTCGAGCGCGCGACGCCCGACCAGGTGCGGCTCGCGACGGGTCAGGCGATCGGCGGCGTCGCGCCCGTGGGTCACCCGACGCCGCTCGAGACGGTCGTCGACGAGACGCTCGCCGAGTACACGCGCGTGTGGACCGCAGGCGGCACACCGCACACGGTCTTCCCGACGACGTTCGAGGAGCTCGTGCGGCTCACGGGCGCCTCGGTGCATCCCGTCACGAGCTGACGCGACGCGCGTCACGCACGCGCCGGGACCTTCGTGCCGACTCCGCGCACCGACGCGGGAGGATGCTGTCAGCGTCATCACCGGCAGTGTCAGCGAGGTGATCGAGATGCGGATCGACGGACCGGTGGTCGTGGCCGTCGACGGCACGCAGCGCAGCGCGCGGACGCTGCGCTGGGGCGTGGAGGCCGCGGTGCAGCGCCGAGCCCGGCTCGTCGTCGCCCACGTGGCGGCCCCGGCGGTCGGACCGTGGACGTGGGCGGGTGCCCCTGCCGTCCCGCCGGACGACGACGCGCTCGCCGACGAGCTGCGCCAGGTGTGCTCCACGGTCGCCCGCGACCACCCGGACCTCGAGGTCACGGCCGCACTGCTGCACGGGTCCACGGTCCCGGCGCTGACCGAGTACACACGGGACGCGCAGCTGCTCGTCACGGGCCGGCGAGGCTCGCAGCCCGCGACGCTCACGGTGGGCACGGCCCTGTCCTGGCGCGCCCGGTGCCCCGTCGCGATCGTCCGCGAGGACCTCGTGACGTCCGGGCCCGTGGTCGTCGGGGTCGACGACACGCCCGGGTCCTGGTTCGCGGCCGGGCTCGCGGCGCGCGAGGCGCAGCACCGCGGCGTGCCGCTGCACGTGCTGCACGTGCGGCGCACGCGCGACGACGACGCGGGCCGGCGGACCGCGCTCGACGTCGCGGCGGACCTCGCCGAGACCTACCCGACGCTGCCGGTGCGCACGTTCCTGTCGGACGGCGACCCGGTGCGGACCCTCGTCGACGCGTCGCGGACCGCCGGGCTCGTCGTCGTGGGCACGCACCAGGTGCGCGGGTTGCGCCGGCTCGTCGGGCGGCGCGTGGCGGGACTCGCGTCGTGCCCCGTGCTCGTCGTGCGCGACGAGGCGCCGTAGCGCCGGCGCCGACGTATCTGGGGGCAGGCTGCGGGTTCCTCATCGACGACCGCCGCGGGCGGAGGGCGAGGAGGCCTGCCATGTCGTACACGGGCGACGGGCGGCTGCCCGTCATCTACGTCCGAGGGTTCGCGGGAGGGCGCGGCGGCATCAACAACGCGGTCGCGGACCCGTTCTACGGGTTCAACGAGGGCTCGGTGCAGGTCCGCGTCGTCGACTCGGTGCGTCCGCAGTTCCACCAGTTCGAGAGCCCTCTGCTACGGCTGATGATCGACCACCAGTACCAGTTGCTCGTGGAGGGGAACCAGGCGGCCTACCTGCAGAACAAGGCCGACGGCGCGATCCCCGCCGCGACGATCTGGGTGCACCGCTTCTACGACGCCTACGCGACCGACATGGTCGAGGGCGCACCGGACTTCAGCATCGAGTCCGCGTCGAAGAAGCTGTTCGAGATGGTGCAGCTCGTGCGGCGCAGGACGGGCGCGCCGCGGGTCTTCCTGGTCGCGCACTCGATGGGCGGGCTCGTCGTGCGCGGCATGCTGCAGCGCGTGATCCCCGACCTGCGCGGTGCGGACGGGACGCCCCTGGCCGCCGAGGACTTCGTGGACCGGGTGTTCACGTACGCGACACCGCACGGTGGGATCGAGTTCGACTTCGGGTTCGGGCTCGTCGAGAAGCTGCGGGACACGCTGGGCGTGCAGGGCGCCGACATCTTCGGACCGCGCCGCATGCGCGAGTACCTGACCCCGACGACCGCGCCGGCCCCGGAGGGTGCGTTCACGGCGACCGCGCTCCCGCAGGGGGGCTTCCCGCGCGAGCGGTTCTTCTGCCTCGTCGGGACGAACGCGTCCGACTACGACGTCGCGCTCGGGCTGTCGGCGCGCGCGGTGGGCCCGCGCAGCGACGGCCTCGTGCAGATCGACAACGCCTACCTCGAGGGCACGCCACGCGCGTTCGTGCACCGCAGCCACTCGGGCCGCTACGGGATCGTCAACTCCGAGGAGGGCTACCAGAACCTGCGCCGCTTCCTGTTCGGTGACCTGGAGGTCACGGCCGACCTCACGGGGCTGCAGCTGCCCGGGAACGAGAAGGACGACACCGTGTGGCAGCTCGAGAGCCAGATGTCGATCCGCGGCCTGCCCGTCGTGCTGCACGAGCAGAGCGCCGCGCACCTGTGCCCGATCCAGATCGAGCGCCCGAAGAACAAGGACGACGCCACGCGGCCGGTGCCGCTCGTCCGCACCTACCTGTCCTCGAAGGCGACCCGGCCGGACGACCCGCTCACGGGCGAGAAGTCGACGACCATGCGGCACGTGCTGCGCCTGCGGCTGCTGTCGCTGCGCAAGTCCGGGGGCCTGCTGTCGTTCCTCGACCACCTCGAGCAGGCCGAGGACTGGTCCGACGTCCTCGTGGTCGACATCGAGATGAGGAAGGACGCCGCGCCGCGCACGTGGGCCGCGTGGGGGTCCCAGATCACCGGCGCGCTGCGCGACTGGGCGCCGGACCCGGAGACGACTGCGCCGCTGAGGGACGAGGAGGCCGCGCCCGGGGTCTGGCGCGCGTGCGTCGCCGTGCCGGACGCCGCGCGTGAGCTGCTCGGCGAGGGGGCGGCCGTCACGATCCAGGTGCAGGGCCGCGCCACGCTCGACCGCCCGGTGCCCGTGTGACCGACCTGACCGGAGGGTCCCGTCCTCGCGCGTGCGCCGTGTGAGAGCCTGGGGTCCAGAGCCCGCAGACGGGCTCCCGGACGAGGGTGCCGTACCCGGACAGCGACAAGACGGCACGTCGGAGCTCGCCATGGCATGGTTCGTCCTCGTCCTGTCCGGAGCCCTCGAAGCCGTCTGGGCCACCGCCCTCGGCCGCTCGGAGGGTCTGCACCGTCTCGCCCCGACGGTCGTGTTCGTGGTCGCGCTGACCGCGAGCATGCTGGGGCTCGGCTACGCGATGCGCACGCTGCCCGTGGGCACGGCGTACGCCGTGTGGGTCGGCATCGGCGCGTCCCTCACGGTCGGCTGGGCGATGCTCAGCGGCGCCGAGCCCGTGAGCGCGGTGCGTCTGCTCCTGGTGCTCGGCATCGTGGCGTGCGTGGTCGGGCTCAAGCTCGTCCACTGACGCCCGTCGGGATCAGGCGGGCATCGCCTTCGGGCCGGTCGCCCGGGGAGTCTGCGGCGGCCCGACGAACCAGCTCACCGACCGGGCGACGTCTCCGGCCCGCAGCCACTCGTGCCGCTCGGAGCGCGGGTCGTCCTGGTCGTCGCGCCACGCCACCATGACGTGCTCCGCGGTCCACCGCACCGCACGCGCGGGACGCCACTCCTCGGTCCCGTCGAGCCAGACGACGCGGACGATGACCGGGATGTCGCCCTGGGGGCGGACCGGGATGCGCTCGGGAGCCTCCCGGTTCGCGACCTCGCGCCGGGTGCCGCGCGGCGCCCATGCCCCGGCGCGGGGGTTCGTGCTGTGCTCCACGCGACCATGCTACTCGCACACCTGTTCGAACGACGAGCTGCCCTGCCGCTCTCACCCGGCCGCCGTGCGGGCGCAGGCCGCACCAGGTGCCATCCTGTCCCCGTGACCGCCGAGCAGACCGCACCCGAGGTGCGCCGCGGGTACGCCCGTGGCCGGGCGACGCGCGAGGAGATCCTCGAGGCCGCGCTCGTGCTGTTCGGCGAGGTCGGCTACCACACGGCGTCGCTGCGGGAGATCGCCGCGCGCGTCGGGATCTCCCACCCGGGGCTGCTGCACCACTTCCCCAGCAAGGCGGCGCTGCTGGAGGCCGTGCTGCAGCGGCGCGACGACGTCGACGACGCCGCGATGGCGCGTGACCTCGCGTCCGGAGTGGACTACCTCGAGGCGCTCGTGCGCGTGGTCGAGCGCAACGCGGCACGTCCGGGCATCGTCGAGCTGTTCGCGACGCTGTCGAGCGAGGCGACCGCGCCTTCGCACCCCGCGCACGCGTACTTCGAGCGCCGGTACGCCCGCACGCTCGCGGACCTGGTGCACGTGTTCGAGCAGCACCGCGCGGAGGGCAGGCTGCGCGAGGGTCTCGAGCCGGTCGCGGCGGCGCGGCGCATGATCGCCGTCATGGACGGTCTCCAGGTGCAGTGGCTGCTCGGCGCAGGCTCCCCCGCGACGCGCGTCGACATGGTCGAGCACGTGCGCGCGCAGTACCTGTCCTACCTGCGCGACTAGCGCTCGTCGTCGCCCTCGTCGTCGCCCTCGTCGGCGTTCGCGAGCGCGACGAGCGCCGCGAGGTCGTCGTGGTCGACGGGCGCGAAGCCGGAGTCGACGAGCGCACGCGCGGGCATCTGCAGGATCATCGCGCGCATCGTCTCGTCGAGGTCCGTGAGGCCCTGCTCCCCCTCGGGCGGCGCGAGCAGCGGCGCCAGGACCTGCGCGCCGCGCGGGTGGTCGAGCCATTCGCCGATGGTCGACATCGCGGTGAGCTCGCCCCACAGCGGCTCGCCGTCGACCTCGACCTCGGCCGCGCCGCGCACGTCGCGCGACGACGCGCCGACCTCGACGACGAACGTGCCGCCCTCGACGACCCATCGCCGCAGGCCCGGGTGCCAGTAGGACAGGTCCCGGGCGGTGAGCGTGAACGACGCGGTGGCCGACTCACCCGGGTCGAGCACGAGCTTGGTGAACGCCTTGAGCTCGCGCACGGGACGCATCACGCTCGCCTGCGGGTCGCGCACGTACACCTGCACGACCTCCGCCCCGGTGCGCGCGCCGAGGTTGGTGACGCGCACGTCGACGTCGAGCGCGACGTCGGCGCCCGAGCCGCGGACCTGCACGCGCACGTCGTCGTACCCGAACGTCGTGTACGTCAGGCCGTGCCCGAACGGGAACGCGACGTCGAGCTTGCGCGTGTCGTACCAGCGGTACCCGACGAGCACGCCCTCGCCGTACCGCACGTGCCCGAACTCGCCCGGGAAGGCCCCGAACGCCGGGGTGTCCTCGAGCCGCAACGGGACGGTCTCCGCGAGCCGGCCGGACGGCGCCACGGCGCCCGTGAGCACGTCGGCGACGGCCGAGCCGCCCGCCTGCCCGCCGAGCCACGTCACGAGGATCGCGGCGGCGTCGTCGCGCCACGGCATGTCGACCACCGAGCCGCCCGCGAGCACGACGACGACCCGGCGGGTGACGGCGGCGACGGCGTGCAGCAGCGCGACCTGGTTCTCGGGCAGGCCGAGGCGGGGCCGGTCGTAGCCCTCGGACTCGTCGGGCGCCGGCAGGCCGAGGTGCACGACGACGGTGCCCGCGTCGCGCGCGGCGGCGACCGCCGACTCGAGCAGCGCTGCGTCGTCCCCCGGGCGTCCGTCGGGCAGCGTGTAGCCGGGTTCGAACGCGACGTCCCCGAGCTCCGCACGCAGCGCGGTCAGCGCGTCGTCGAGCTGCGTCGGGTTGACCTGCGAGGACCCCGCACCCTGGTAGCGCGGCGTGCGGGCGAGCTCGCCGACGACGAGCACGCGGCCGCCGGCCAGCGGCAGGAGCGGGGCACCGTCGACCGGCTCGTTCTTCAGCAGCACCGTGCCGGCGGCGGCGGCCTCGCGGGCGAGGGCGTGGTGCGCGTGGGCGTCGTAGGTCCCGGGCGCGTCGAGCGCGGGCTGGGCGCGTGCGACGACCTCGAGGACGCGGCGCACGGCGCGGTCGAGCACGGCCTCGTCCAGCCGTCCCTCGCGCACGGCCGCGACGACCGCCTCGTCGGCCCGCGGTCCTGCCGACGGCATCTGCAGGTCGAGCCCGGCGGCGAGCGAGACCGCGCGGTCCTGGACGGCACCCCAGTCGGAGACGACGAGGCCGTCGAAGCCCCACTCGTCGCGCAGCACCTGCGTGAGCAGCCAGTCGTGCTCGGACGCGTACGTGCCGTTGATCTTGTTGTAGGCGCACATCACGGTCCAGGGCCGCGCGCGCGTCACGACGCGCTCGAACGCGGGCAGGTAGATCTCGCGCAGGGTGCGCTCGTCGACGTCCACCGACACGCGCATGCGGTCGGTCTCCTGGTTGTTGGCGGCGAAGTGCTTGAGCGAGGTGCCGACGCCCTGCGACTGGACGCCCGCGACGAGCGCCGCGGCGAGCTCGCCCGAGACCACCGGGTCCTCGGCGAGGTACTCGAAGTTCCGCCCGCACAGCGGCGTGCGCTTCATGTTGACGCCCGGTCCGAGCAGCACGGCGACCTGCGCGGCCCGCGTCTCGCGACCGAGGGCCTCCCCGACGCGACGGGCGAGGTCGACGTCCCACGTCGAGCCGAGCGCTGCCGCGGTCGGGAAGCAGGTCGCGGGGTCCGCACCGCCGAGCCCCAGGCCGGCCGAGGCGGCCGACTGCTTGCGCAGGCCGTGCGGGCCGTCGGTGACCATGACCGACGGCACGTCGAGGCGTTCGACGCCCTTGAGGTGCCAGAAGTCGGCACCCGACGTGAGCGCCGCCTTCTCCTCGAGCGTGAGCCGGGTCAGGACGTCGTCGACGTCGAACATGGCACCTCCTCGTGCGGGTCCGTCAGCCGAGGCTAGCCGATCACCTACCGGGTGGTAGGTGTGACGTGGGTAGCACGTGCTTGCGTGTCGCCGGACCCGGGTCTACCTTGGTAGTTGAACGTGCAACTATCTCGCCGCCCATGCTGGAGCCCCGCCCCATGACCACCCCCCACGTCGCCGCCGTCACCGACGAGCAGGTCATCAACCCCGACACGACGATGGACGCGGTCACCCTGCGCGTCGGCGACCTCGAGCGCATGACCGCCTACTACTCCGGCGCGCTCGCCATGGAGCCGCTCGAGGAGCGCAGCCGCGGGCGCGAGGTGCACCGCGTGCTCGGCCGAGGCGCGACGCCGATGCTCCGGCTCGTCCACACCCCCGACCTGCCGCCGGTCGACCCGCGCCAGTCCGGCCTGTTCCACACCGCGTTCCTGTTCGACGACCGGACGAGCCTCGCCGCGACCGTCTACCGCGCCGCGCAGGACCCGCTCAGCCGGTTCGTCGGCTCCAGCGACCACTCCGTGAGCGAGGCGTTCTACTTCACCGACCCCGAGGGCAACGGGATCGAGCTCTACACCGACCGGGACCGCGACCTGTGGCTCCACCAGCGCGGCCAGATCATGATGACCAGCGACTACCTCGACCCGAACCAGTTCCTGCGCGAGCACCTCACGCAGGAGGCGGTCGACGCGGGCCCCCGTCTCGCCGGGCGCGTCGGGCACGTGCACCTGCAGGTGGGCGACATCGCGCGCGCCGACGACTTCTACGTCCACGCCCTCGGCTTCGAGGCGACCATGCGCGAGTACCCGGGTGCGCTGTTCGCGTCCGCCGGCGGGTACCACCACCACATCGCGATGAACGTGTGGAACAGCCAAGGCGCCGGTCCGCGCGCCTCGACGCTCGGCCTCGGCGACGTCGCGGTCACCGTGCCGACGCGCGACGACCTCGACGCGCTCGCGGCCCGGCTGCGCGCGCGGGGCGTGGCGTTCGCCGACGACGGCCGCGCCGTCACGACGCGCGACCCGTGGGACACCCAGGTCACCGTCTCGCTGCCCGGCTCGACCACCGAGGACGTGCTCGCGCGCTGACGGCGCGATCACCCGCTGATCGTCGCGACGAGTTCGTCGACGTCCGCGGTCGCCACCTCGACCGTCAGGGCGCCCGCACGCAGCTCGTCGTCGACGGTCACGAGGACGTCCGCCTGGAGCCGGGCCACCGCCAGGTACTCCGCCCGGCGCACGTCCGGCCAGCCCAGCCGGTCGGCCAGCTGCCACGCGACGCGCCGGGACACCCGGTCCGCGAGCAGCCGCATGCGCAGCGTCGCGATCCCGTCGAGGTCCGCGAACCCCTCGCGTTCGGTGCGATCGCCGCGCCGCACCTCGTCGCGCAGGAGTGCGAGCGCGTCGGACCGCAGGAGCCCCGGCCCGACGAGGCTGTGCTCGGCCGGCACTCTGAGGCCCGTGCGCACGAGCCGGACCGCGACGGGTGCGTCGATCGCGTAACGAGTCACGTGCCGAGCGTGCCACGCGGGGTGCGCGGCGACCAGGCCGCGCACCCCGCGCGACCGGTCAGCGTCCGGGCAGCCCGGACGGACCCGCGCGGTGCCCGACGACCGCGGGAACCGCGGCCGCCGGGTGCACCTCGCGCCGCAGGGTCGGCCGCCAGCCCGCGTCCGACCCCACGTCTGTGCCGTGCGCCGCGTCGTACGCGGCCAGCAGGTCCACCGGCCGGTGGTTCACGACGTTCCCCCGCTCAGTGAGCGCCGTCCCCTTGTAGAGGCCGATGACGGACGACGGGTCGAACGGGCCGGTGAACGCGTTCTTCTCGGCCACGAGCCGGGACTCGACACCCAGACCCCAGCTGTAGACGTACTCGTAGTCGTCCCGCGGGGAGGCGACGTAGCTGTTGTTGTAGACGTCCACCTGCCCGAACCGCACGCGCGGGGTGCGCTGCCCGAGGTCACGGAACTCGTTGTGGTGCAGCGTGACGCGCAGCAGACCACGGTCGGTCGTGCGCGAGTCGCTGTTGCCGATGAGCATGACCTTGTCGTGGTCGTGGAACCTGTTCCAGGAGATCGTCACCTGGTCGGACGCCCGCACGACGTCGAGCAGTCCGTCGTGCGCCTGCATCGGGCGGCCGAACGCGACCGGCTGGGCGGCGTCGAGGTTGTCGCCGTCGGACAGGTCGTTGTGGTCGATCCAGACGTTCGTCGCGCCGTAGACCGTCAGCAGGTCCCACTCGGAGTTCCAGTTCCCGAGCTCGCCGTCGGTCGGGTCCCAGGCCGGGAAGCAGTCGTAGGCGTCCGTCAGCGTGAGTCCTCGGACGATCACGTTGCGCACGTCCCGGACCTGCAGTGCGGCCCCCGTGATCTCGGCTCCGGGCAGCCCGACGAGCGTGGTGTTGGCGCCGATGCGGATCTCGATCCGCGCACGCTGCGCGGCCGCCGACGCGACGCGCGCGTCCTCGACCGGGCCCGACGGCTCGGTGTCGCGGCCCCAGACCTGCGGGTCGTAGGCCGCGAGGTAGTCGTCGTAGGAGAACCCGTCGCGTGCGTAGTCCGCGCACGTGAGCGGGTGTCCCTCGTCGTCCGTGTTGGCGTCGATCGTGCCGCGGACGAGCACGATCTTGGGCCCGTCGCCCGCGACGGCCGCGACGAGCTCGGCGCGCGTGCTCACGACGACCGGCGTGAGGGCGGCGCTCCCGCCCGTGGTGCCGGCGCCGGCGGACCCCCACCCGTCGCCCGGCCGCAGCGTCTGCCGCGCGAGCGCGAGGTCGCGCGGGGACGGGGCCCCGCGCCGCGGGTCGTGCGGTCCGTGCCTGCCGGGGCCGCCCGTGTCGGGTGCCGGACCGGGCCCCGCGACGGCAGGGGCGGCCGTCAGGGCGAACGTCGCGGCTGCTGCGACCGCGACGAGCGTGCGTCGCAGGTGGGGACCGCGTCGGATGGTGCGTCGTCTCATCGTCGTCGACCCTTCGACGAGCGCCGCCGGACGCCGTCGTCCGACGAGGGAAAGCGCTTTCTGGACGGTAGCAGTGCGATCCGTCGCACGGAAAGCGCCTTCCGCGGGTTGGTCAGCCCACCCGGCTGTCGTCGGGCTCGACCCACGCCGCGGCTCGGGAAGGGCCGTCAGTCGCGCGCCACCGGCACGAGCGTGACATCCCGCAGCACGGTCCCGTCCACGACCGCCGTCATCATGGTGCACACCGGCTGCCGCCGCCGGTCCGTCGGCGAGCCGGGGTTGAGCAGGCGCGTGCCTGCCGGTGTCACGGCGTCCCACGGGATGTGGCTGTGCCCGAACACGAGCAGGTCGGGCCGGTCGTCCGCGAACCGCCCGTCGACGCGCCGCGCCCGTCCGTCCGCGGGTCCCGTCTCGTGCACGACCGCCACCCGCAGACCCTCGACGACGACCCGGGCGACCTCGGGGAGCCGCGCGCGAAGCCCCGGCCCGTCGTTGTTGCCGAACACCCCGACGAGCCGCGCGGCACGGTCCTCGAACGCGTCGAGCGTCGCGACGTCCACCCAGTCTCCCGCGTGCACCACCACGTCGGCCTCGTCCACCGCACGCCACACGTCGTCCGGCACGCGCCGGGCGCGAGCAGGCACGTGCGTGTCCGACACCAGGAGCAGTCGCGCGACCATGGCCCCATCGTGCCCGTCGCTCGTCCGGGCCTGCCGGTCCGACGCCCGCCGTTCAGCCCGACGGCGCGGTGGACGGCGCGGTGTACGGCGCGGTGGACGCCTCGTCGACCCTGGTCGAGGCAGCGGGCGTGCGGTGCTCGGTCAGCGCCTCCTGGAAGGCACCGACCGTCGCCGCGTCGACGGTCCCGGTCACGGGGACGCCCAGGGCCTCCTGCGCCTCCCCGAGCGCGGCCGCGAGGTCGTCGGTCCATCGGCCGTCCACCGGGCCGTCCCAGTACCCCGCGAGCGCGAGCGTCTGCTGCAGGGCGGCCGTCGTGACGAGCGCCTCGTCGGCCGCGTCGTCGCCCAGGGCCGCCAGCTCCTCCTCGAGCGCCGCCGCCGTCGCCTTGTCGACGGTGCCGGTCTGCGGCAGGCCGTGCGCCTCCTGCAGGGCCTCGACGGCCGCGACCGTCACGGGTCCGTAGATGCCGTCGACCTCCTCGGCGTAGTACCCCGCGTCCGCAAGGGACTGCTGCAACGCGCTCGTGTAGTCGCTCGCGGCCGCGACCGCCTGCGCCTGCTCGTCGTCGCTCAGGCAGCCGGACTGCGCGAGGACCTGCAGCCACGCCGTCTCGAGCGCGACGGCGGCAGCGTTGAACTGCTCGGCGGCCTGGGCGAGCGGAGTCTCGGCGGTGATCCCGGCGACGGTGCTCGTGAAGTCGGCCTCGGCTCGCTCGACGCGCTCCACCGTGGCCGGCGCGACGGCCGGGGCCGGGCTCGTCGGCCGAGGTATCGGCGCGGGTGGTGCCTGGCTCGCGGCGACCGCCTGGGCGCTCGCGAGCCGGTCCTGCGCGTCGGCCAGGTCGCCCTGCGCGGTGAGCACCGCGTCGCGTGTGTCGACCACCGCCTCACTGGCGCGGTGGGCCTCTTGCGACGGCGCCAGCAGGTCCGCGCCCGCGTCCTGCACGTCGCCGACGGTCGGGGAGGTCGCGTGCAGCACGTCGCCGTACCGGTCGAGCGACGACACGTACGAGGCGGACGCGTCGCAGAAGTCGGCCACCGCGTCGGCCGCGGCCTTCTCGGCTCCGTCCAGGGCGCGCTCAGCCGCCTTCACCTCGGCCTCGGCGGCGGCCACCGGCGACGCCGTGCTGCTGCACGCGACCAGAGCCAGGACGACGCACACGGACCCGAGCCCCACGAAGGGACGCCGTGCGACGCCGGCGCGCGGCGCGCGGCGAGGCCTCGGCGCCCGCAACCAGACGCCGCGCCGTGTCGAGGTCCCTCGCGCAGGTCGCGGCACGGGCATGCCCCTCTCAGGAGTGCGACGACCGGGGCGGGCCGCGACACGTGCCGAGTCGGTGCCGCCGGATCTGGCCCACAGCCATCGTCGAAGCGTCACCGGGACCGCAGCACCACCCGGCACGGGTGATCGAGCCCGGTTCGAGCGCGAGGAGGGCACGACGTGCACGAAGGTCCCAGGTCACCCGTGCGCGGGACGGCTAGCGTCGAGGAGGAAGACACCCCGCCAGCGACGACGAGAGGTCTCCCATCAGCTCCGCAACGGTCCCCGCCGCCGCGCACCCTCCGGCAGACAGGAGGCGCGGGGGGACGGTGCCGCGCGCCGAGCGGCTGCGGCGGCCCAGCCGGTCCACCATCGGCCTGGTCGCCGGACCGGTCCTCGCGGCGCTCACGGCATGGCTCGTGCCGGACATGACGCCGCAGGCCGCCGACACGCCGCACCACGCCGGCGCGCTCACCGCCGCGACGCTCGTCCTCATGGGCGTGTGGTGGATGACCGAGGCGCTCCCGCTCGCGGTCACCGCGCTGCTCCCGCTCGTCGTGCTGCCCGTCGCGGGCGTCGCGCCCATGTCGGACGTCGCCGCGCCGTACGCGAACAAGGTCATCTTCCTGTTCCTGGGCGGGTTCGTGCTCGCGATCGCGCTGCAGCGCTGGGACGTGCACCTGCGCATCGCGCTGGGCGTCGTGCGCCTCGTCGGCACCGCCCCGCGCCGGCTCGTGCTCGGCATGATGACCGCGACCGCGCTGGTCAGCATGTGGGTGTCCAACACCGCGACCGCGGTCATGATGCTGCCCATCGGGGTGTCCGTCCTCGCGATGCTCGGACGCGAGCGCGGCAGCGTCGACCCCCGGCTGTCGTCGGCGCTCATGCTCGGCATCGCGTACTCCGCGACGATCGGCTCGTTCGGGACCGTCATCGCGAGCCCGCCGAACGCCCTCCTGGTCGGGTACCTGTCGGAGACGTACGGCATCGAGATCGGCTTCGGTCGGTGGATGGCGGTCGGGCTCCCGCTGTCGGTCGTGTTCCTCGTGCTCGCCTGGCTCGTGCTCACGCGCGTCGTCTTCCGGTTCGACCCCGCTCCCCTGTGCTCCGACGACTCGGTGGTCCGTCGCGAGCTGCGCCGCCTCGGGCCCATGGGTGCGCCCCAGCACCGCGTCGTCGCGGTGTTCGCGCTCGCGGCCGTCTCGTGGATCGCCCTGCCGTTCGTCTGGCCCGGGTCGCCCGTGTCCGACGAGGTCGTGGCCGTCGTCGTCGCGGTCCTGCTGTTCCTGCTGCCCTCGGGCGCCGACTGCGGCGGGCGGCTGCTCGACTGGTCGGACACCCGGGACCTGCCGTGGGGCATCCTGCTGCTGTTCGGCGGCGGCCTCGCGCTCGCGTCGCAGATCACCGCGTCCGGGCTGTCGGTGTGGATCGGCGAGCGCGCGCACGGGCTCGACGGGCTGCCGCCGGTCGTGGTGGTCGCGGCCGTGTGTGCGCTGACCGTGCTGCTCACCGAGTTCATGTCGAACACCGCGACGGCCGCGACGCTGCTGCCGATCATGAGCGGCGTCGGCGTCGCGCTCGGCCTCGGGCCGCTGCTGCTGGCCGCGCCCGTGGCGCTGGCCGCCGGGTGCACGTTCATGATGCCCGCAGCCACGCCGCCCAACGCGATCGCGTACTCGTCGGGCTACGTCCGCGTCCCCGACATGCTGCGTGCCGGACTGCCGCTGAGCGTCGCGTCGATCGTGCTCGTGACGCTCACGGTCACGACGCTGGGACGGTGGGTGCTGGGCGCCTGAGACGGGGCATGCGGCGGCGCGAGAGCGAGTCCCCACACGCGCGGCGTCACCGAAGCTCGGACGGGTGTGTGCCGGGCAGCGGTCGTCAGGTGACCAGGATCTGGGTCGCGGCCTGCTTCGCCTCGGCGGCGGCCCACTGCGCCTGACGCAGCGACTGCGGACGGCAGCGCTGCTCGAGCGCCGCCAGGTCGTCGTCGTGCGTCGTCCTCGCCGCCTTGCCGACGAGCTGCCAGACGCCTCAGGCCTGGTGAGACGACGTCTCACCAGGCCTGATGTCGTCGGGCTGACAGGATTTGAACCTGCGACCCCTTGACCCCCAGTCAAGTGCGCTACCAAGCTGCGCCACAGCCCGATGGCTCCCGAAGAAGCCTGCGACAGCCTACCGTACGTGCGCGGGTGCCCCCGACTCCCCCGACGCGGTGCGCCTGCCCTGCCGGATGACGTCGAGCTCGGCGGAGATGAGGCCGAGCATGAGGACGTCCAGCGCGAGCCCGCCGTAGCCGGCCCACTCGTCGACCCGCAGCAGCGCGACCTGCGTGACGAGCAGGCTGACGAGGACGCCGCGCCGGAACCAGCCGAACGCCTGCTCGCGGTCGTGGGCGAGGAGCCCCAGCACGCACGCGGTGACGGTCCCGACGCCCCCGGCGACGAGCGTCACTACGAGCCACGCGGCGGTCCCGCCCTCACGCGCGAGCCACAGCCCGCGCCCGACGCCGACGACCGCGGTCCCGACGACGACGGCGACGGCGACCCGCGGGAGCCAGGCCGCGCGGACCAGGTGCCGCGTGAACCGCACGACCGCGCGGGAGACCGCCGCGACGGGGTCGGGCAGCTCGCTGCCGTCGGGCCGCACGGTCGCGACGAGCCCGGCCGCCTCGTCGTGCCCCGGCACGCCCTCGGCACGCTCGACGAGCGACGAGGCGTGCGACCGGACGCGCGGCGAGAAGCCCCCGGCGACGCCCGCGACGGCCTGGTCGACCCCGGCGGCGAGGTACTCGACGGGGTCGTGACGCCCGCCCGTGACGGCCTCGCCGACGAGCGCGAGGACCACGACGGCGACGTACACGAGCATCGCGGTGGGCCCGTAGAAGTAGTCGTAGTCGTCGGTGACGAACTTGCCGACCTCGTCGATGAACAGGCCGAAGCCGACGCCGGCGAGCAGCACGACGGCGGGCCGCACGACCGGACCGAGGAAGGACAGCGCCAGCACCACGGCCAGGGCCAGCAGCAGCCCGCCCCACAGCACGTGGGAGATGTGCAGCCCCTCGCCGCCGACCTGCGGGAAGCCGGTCGCGGCCAGCGCTCCGCGCGTGACGAGCACGGTCAGCACGGTGACGACGAGGAACCCCGTCAGGTGGCGCGAGGCGTCCGGGTCGCGCGGCAGACCCCAGCGCAGCAGGGTGCCGCGCACCCCACGCCGACCGGACCCCGCCGCAGCCGTCACCGCTTGCGCTTCTCCCGCACGCGCACCGAGATCGAGATGGGCGTGCCCTCGAACCCGAACGTCTCGCGCAGCCGGCGCTCGATGTACCGGCGGTAGCCGGGGTCGAGGAAGCCCGTGGTGAAGATGACGAACCGCGGCGGGCGCGTCGAGGCCTGCGTCGCGAACAGGATGCGCGGCTGCTTGCCGCCGCGCAGCGGGTGCGGGTGCGCGGCGACGAGCTCGCCGAGGAAGGCGTTGAGCCGGCCGGTGGGGATGCGCATGTCCCACGAGTCGAGCGCGGTCTCGAGCGCGGGCACGAGGCGTTCGGCGTGCCAGCCGGTCTTCGCGGAGATGTTGACCCGCGGCGCCCAGGTGACCTGCACGAGCTCCTTCTCGATCTCCCGCTCGAGGTACGGGCGGCGGTCCGCGTCCATGAGGTCCCACTTGTTGTACGCGATGACGAGCGCGCGCCCGGCGTCGATGACCTGCTGCACGACACGCGTGTCCTGCTCGGTCATGGGCTGCGACGCGTCGAGCAGGACGACCGCGACCTCGGCCTTCTCGATCGCGGCCTGCGTGCGCAGGCTCGCGTAGAAGTCCGCGCCGGACGTCTGGTGCACGCGGCGGCGGATGCCCGCGGTGTCGACGAACACCCACGGCACGCCCTTGAGCTCGATGAGCTCGTCGACCGGGTCGCGCGTGGTCCCCGCGATGTCGTCGACGACGACGCGCTCGGCACCGGCCACCTTGTTGAGCAGCGAGGACTTGCCGACGTTGGGGCGTCCGACGAGCGCGACGCGGCGCGGGCCGGTCGGGCGGACGACGCCGTGCTCGGACGTCTCGGGCAGCGCGTCGAGGATCGCGTCGAGCAGGTCGCCGGTGCCGCGGCCGTGCAGGGCCGAGACGGGGTACGGCTCGCCGAGCCCGAGGCTCCACAGCACGGCGGCGTCGGCCTCGGCGGCGGGCCCGTCGACCTTGTTGGCACAGAGCACGACGGGCTTGCCGGACCGGCGCAGCAGCCGCACGACCTGCTCGTCGGTGTCCGTGGACCCCACGGTCGCGTCGACGACGAACACGACGGCGTCGGCCAGGGCGATCGCGACCTCCGCCTGCTCGGCGACGCGCTTGTCGATCCCGGCGACGTCGACCTCCCAGCCGCCGGTGTCGACGAGCGTGAACCGGCGGCCGGACCACTCCGCCGGGTAGCTCACGCGGTCGCGCGTCACGCCGGGCTTGTCCTCGACGACCGCCTCGCGACGGCCGAGGATCCGGTTGACGAGGGTCGACTTGCCGACGTTCGGGCGCCCGACGATCGCGAGGACCGGCAGTGCCGCCTCGGCGCCGGCGCCGTCCTCGTCGTCGCCCTCGGCGTGCAGGAGCGCGAGGTCGTCGTCCTCGAGCTCGTACTCGGCCAGACCGGCACGCAGCGCACGCTCACGCTCGGCGTCCCCGGCCTCGTCGGGCAGGACGAACTCGACCTCAGGCTCACTCATGGAGCCCATTGTCCCTGACGAACGCCCTGGACCGGACCTCGGGACGACGCCCGCGACGAGTCGTGGCCCACAGTGGGGCCGTCAGAGCGCCTCGGCGGCCAGCGGCGAGTCGGTCGGCAGCGTCAGGCCGGTCGCCTCCACCGTCGCGGCGACGTGCAGCGCGAGCGCGTCGCGCAGCTGCTCGTTCGCGAGCGCCATCGCCTGCTTCCCGGGCACGCCGACCGGCTTCTCGACGACGACGGGCACGCCGAACGCGATCACGATCCGGCGCCGCGGGCGCGGGATGTGGTTCACGCCCTCGCCCGTGCGCCGCGTGCCGAGCACCGCGACGGGCACGACCGGGGCCTTGCCGTTGAGCGCGAGCCACGTGATGCCCGCGCGCGAGTCCGACGCGTCACCCCGCCCGCGCGAGCCCTCGGGGAAGATCCCGACGACTCCCCCGCGCTTCAGCACGCCCAGCGCGGTGGACAGCGCGCGCCGGCCCCCGTCGCGGTCGACGGGGATCTGCCCGGCGGCCCGCAGGACCCACCCGACCGGCCCGGAGAACATCTCCTCCTTGACCAGGATGTGCGTGCCGCGCGGTGCTGCCCCGGCGAGCAGCGGGCCGTCGATCACGCTCGTGTGGTTCGCGGCGAGCAGCACGGGTCCCTCGTGGGGCACGTGCTCGCGTCCGACGACGCGCGTGTCCCACACGACGTGCGCGAGGAACCACCCGAGCCACCGGGACCAGCGCGGGCCCCACGGCGAGGGCAGGTCGGGACCGGCCACGCGCGTCACCGCCCCGTGACCTGCGCGACCACCGCGAGCACGGCCTGCACGGTCTGCTCGAAGTCCAGGTCGGAGGAGTCGACGGTCACGACGCCGTCCGCGGCGACGTGGAACTGCACGACCGTGGAGTCGTCCGCGTCGCGGCGCAGCACCTGGTCGCGCGTCGCCTCGACGGACGCGGCGTCGTCGGACCCGTGCACGTCGCGCGCGCGGCGCGCGAGCCGGGCCTCCTCGGACGCCGTGAGCAGCACGCGCACGTCCGCGTCGGGCGCGACGACGGTGGTGATGTCGCGGCCCTCCGCGACGATCCCGCGACCTGCCGAGTACGACGAGGCGGCGGCCTGCTCCGCGATCGCGGCACGCTGCCGGCGGCGCAGCTCGTCGCGCACCTCGAGGTTCGTCGCGACCGCGCTCACCGCGGCCGAGATCCGGGTCTCACGGATCGCCTCGCCCACGTCGGTCCCGCCGACGACGACGTGCGGCGCGTCCGGGTCGACGCCCTGGTCGAGCGGCAGGTCACGCACCGTCTGAGCGACCGCCGCCTGGTCGTCGAGCGCCACGCCCGTGTGCAGGCACCACCAGGTCGCGGCGCGGTACATCGCACCCGTGTCGAGGTACGCCAGGCCCAGGCGCCGCGCGACCTCGCGGGACACGCTCGACTTGCCCGACCCCGAGGGTCCGTCCACCGCGACGACGAGCGCGCTCACACGACCAGCCTCCATCCACGTTCCGCCAGCTCCCACTCGAGCTTGGTCGCACTGCCCGGCAGCACCGAGATGACCGCCATGCCCACCTGTCGGCCCGCGGCGTGCTCGAGGCGCAGGTCCTCGAGGTTGACGCCGGTCTCGCCGACCTCGGTGAGCAGGCGCGCGAGCTCGCCGGGCGAGTCGGGCACGAGCACCGTGACCTCCTCGTAGGCCCGCTGCGCGCCGCCGTGCTTGCCGGGGATGCGCGCGACGCCCTCGTTGCCCGCCGCGATCGCGCGTGCGATCGTCACGAGCACACCCGCGCCCACCGTCTCGGGGCCCGTCGCGTCGTCGGCGTGCGCGAGCGCCGCGATCACCGCGTCCAGGTCGGTGCGCAGCGACTCGAGGACCGGCCGGACCGCCGCGGAGTTCGCCGCGAGGATCGAGGTCCACAGCTCGGGGTCGGACGCCGCGATGCGCGTGACGTCCCGCAAGCCCTGACCCGCCAGCCCGAGCGCGCTCTCGTCGACGTCCACGAGCCGCGCCGCGACCAGCGACGAGACGACCTGGGGCACGTGCGACACGGCCGCGACCGCCGCGTCGTGCGCGTCGGCGTCCATCGTGACGGGCACGGCCCCCAGGTCCACGGCGAGCGCGCGCACCGCGAGCACCGCGTCGGGCGACGACTCCTCGGACTGCGCGATGACCCACGGCCGGCCCAGGAACAGGTCCGGCACGGCGGCCGACGGGCCCGAGCGCTCACGCCCGGCCATCGGGTGCGAGCCGACGTACCGGGCGAGCGGCGCACCGTGCTCCCGCAGCTCGGCGAGCACGTGCCCCTTGACCGACGCCACGTCGGTGACGACGGCGTGCGGGTACGCCTCGAGCTGACGGCGCACGACGCTCGCGGTGACGTCCGGCGGCGCCGCGACGACGACGAGCGCGGGCTCGTCGTCGTCCGGGCTCGCGGGACGGCCCGCGCCCACGTCACGCGCGAGCGCGACCGCGGTGCGGGACGGGTCCTCCAGGCGCACGTCCACGCCCTCCGCGCGCAGGCGCAGCCCCACGGACGCGCCGATCAGCCCGGCGCCGACGACGAGGACGGGGCCGCGGGTCGCGGCCGTCACATCCCCGCCTGGGACATGAGCGACCCCAGCTCGACCTGCGAAAGCACGCGCGTGCGGCCCTGCTTGAGGTCGCCCAGGCGGATCGGCCCGATGCGCGTGCGGACGAGCTTGGTGACCGGGTGGCCGACCTCGTCGAGCATGCGCCGCACGATGCGGTTGCGACCCTCGTGGATCACGATCTCCACGAGCGACAGGTGCGGCAGGGCCTGGACGATCGTCACCTTGTCCGCCTTGGCGGGGCCGTCGTCGAGCTCGACTCCCCGCTGCAGGCGCGTGGCCGTCGCGGGCGTCACGCGGCCCTGGACCTCGGCCAGGTACGTCTTGGCGACGCCGTGCGACGGGTGCGACAGGTGGTTCGCGAGCTCGCCGTCGCTCGTGAGCAGCAGCAGGCCCTCGGTGTCGGCGTCGAGCCGCCCGACGTGGAACAGCCGCTCGGAGCGGTCGCGCACGAACTGCGCGACCGACGGGCGACCCTGCTCGTCGTGCATGGTCGACACGACGCCCTTGGGCTTGTTCAGCGCGATCGTGACGTGCGACGTGTCGAGCTGGACGCGCAGGCCGTCGACGAGGACGACCGCGTTCTTCGGGTCGACACGCACCCCGAGCTCGAGCACGACCTGCCCGTCCACCTCGACGCGACCCGAGGTGATGAGCGTCTCGCACGCGCGCCGCGAGCCGAGGCCCGCCGCCGCGAGGAGCTTCTGCAGGCGCACGCCGTCGGGGTCGTGCACGTCGATCGTGACCGGCGCGGGCGCGCGACGAGCAGGCTGCGGGCGGCCCGTGCGGGTCGACGCCGGCTTCCCGCGCGACGCACCGCCGGCGGCCTGCCCGCGGTGCGGCTTCTTGCCGCCGCCCGAGGCACCGCCACGCGAGGCGCCCGGTCGTCCGGGTCGTCCGCCGTCCGAGCGCCGAGGCTGGGGGGTCATGCGGGTCCTCCGATCGTGGCGCCGGTGTCGTCGACGCCCTCGAGGGCGTCGATCTCCGGCAGGTAAGGCGCGAGCGGGGGCAGCTCGTCCAGGCTGGACAGGCCCATCCGCTCCAAGAAGTATCCCGTGGTCCCGTACAGGAGCGCACCGCTCGTCGGCTCCGTGCCCACCTCGACGACGAGCCCGCGTGCCGTGAGCGTGCGCATCACGCCGTCCACGTTCACGCCTCGCACGGCCGAGACCTGCCCGCGGGTGACCGGTTGACGGTACGCCACGACCGCGAGCGTCTCGAGCGCCGCCTGCGTGAGCCGCGCCGTCTGGCCGTCGAGCACGAACCGTCCGACGACGTCCGCGTACGCCGGTGCGGAGTAGATGCGCCAGCCCTCCCCCGCGTGACGCAGCTCGAACCCGCGCGCGCGGCCGCCGTGCTCGCCGCGGTACTCCGCCGCGAGCTCGGCGAGCAGCTCCTCGACGCGGCCGGTCGGCAGCGCGAGCACGCTCGCGAGCCGGACGGTCGCGATCGGCTCGTCGGCGACCATGAGGACCGCCTCGAGCGCGGCCAGGGCGCCGCCCGGGAGGGCGTCGACGTCGACCTGCGGGGTCTCGGGCGTCACGGCGCCCGTCTCGTCGTCCTGCACGCTCATGCGTCCTCCCCGTCGTGCGTGTCGTGCGCGGTGCTGGCCGTGACGGCGCCCGTCGAGCCGGCAGATGTGTCGTCCGTCGGCGCGTCGCTCGACGGCGGCGGCGCGGCGTCGTCCTGGTCGAAGTCGTCGGACACCGTGACCTCGCCCTCGGCCGCGCCCGTCCACCGCACGGTGAGCTCGCCGAGCGGGCTGACCTGGTCGAAGCCCACGGCACCCTCGCGGAACAGCTCGAGCAGCGCGAGGAAGCGCGTGACCACGACGATCGTCGACCCCGCGTCCGCGACGAGCGCGCGGAACGACGCGGAGCCGTGGTGCCGCAGGCGGTCGACGAGCACCGCGGCCTGCTCGCGCACCGAGACCGGGGGCGCGTGCAGGTGACTGATGTCGACCCCCGGCGGCGGCGCCTTGGGCGTCAGGGCCTTCGCGGCGAGGGCTGCGAGCTGGTCCGGGCCGACCTGCCACACGAGCTCCGGCAGCAGCGCGGCCAGGTGCGGCTCGAGCGCGACCGTGCGCGGGAAGCGCCGGCCCTCCGTGGCCCACCGGTGCGCGAGGTCCGCGGCCACCTGCTTGTACGCGCGGTACTGCAGCAGCCGCGCGAACAGCAGGTCGCGCGCCTCGAGCAGCTCGAGGTCCTCGGCGTCCTCCACGTCCGCCGAAGGCAGCAGCCGCGCCGCCTTGAGGTCGAGCAACGTCGCGGCGACCACGAGGAACTCCGAGGCGCGGTTGAGGTCCCATGCCGCCTCGGCCGCGCGGATGTACGCGATGAACTCGTCCGTCACGCGCGCGAGCGCGACCTCGGTGATGTCGAGCTTGTGCTTCGCGATCAGCCCCAGCAGCAGGTCGAACGGGCCGCTGAAGTTGTCGAGGTGCACCTCGAAGCCCGCGGTGCCGGCGGGAGAGCCGTCCGCCGGGGTGCCGGTCGCCTGCGCGGGCTCCTCGGCCGTGCGGGTGTCGCCGTCGCCGCCGGGCGCGGCCTCAGGCCGCGTCGCCACGGGCGACGAGCTCGCGCGCGAGCTGGCGGTAGGCCGCGGCGCCCGAGTGCGTGGGTGCGTACGTCGTGATCGGCTCGGCAGCCACGGTCGCGTCGGGGAACTTCACGGTGCGCCCGATCACGGTCTGCAGCAGCGTGTCGCCGAACGCCTCGTGGACGCGCGCGACGACCTCGCGCGCGTGCAGCGTGCGCGAGTCGTACATCGTGGCGAGGATGCCGTCGACCTCGAGGCGCGGGTTGAGCCGGTCGCGCACCTTCTCGATCGTCTCGATGAGCAGCGCGACACCGCGCAGCGCGAAGAACTCGCACTCCAGCGGGATGAGCACGCCGTGCGCGGCCGTCAGGGCGTTCACGGTGAGCAGGCCGAGCGACGGCTGGCAGTCGATGAGGACGACGTCGTAGTCGTCGAGGACCGGGCGCAGCGCGCGCGAGAGCACCGACTCACGGGCCACCTCGCCGACGAGCTGGACCTCGGCGGCGGACAGGTCGATGTTCGCGGGCAGCAGGTCGAGCCCGGGGGTGGCGGTCTGGCGCAGGACGTCGGCGACCTGCGCGTCGCGCTCCATGAGCAGGTTGTAGACCGTGAGGTCGAGCTCGTGCGGGCTGATGCCGAGGCCGACGGACGCGGCACCCTGCGGGTCGAAGTCGACGATGAGCACGCGGCGGCCGTACTCGGCGAGCGCGGCGGCCAGGTTGATGGTGGTCGTCGTCTTGCCGACGCCGCCCTTCTGGTTGCACATCGCGATCACGCGCGCAGGCCCGTGCGAGGCGAGCGGCGCCGGCTCCGGGAAGTGCGGGAGCGGACGCCCGACGGCGTCGACCTGGTCCTGCGTCGTCTCGCTGGTCACCACGACGGACAACCTACCGGAGCATGCGCCCCTGGTGCGGGTACCGCGCCAGGTCCGTGGACGACCGCGCGCTCACCGCGCCCGCGGGTGGCTGAGCTGGTACACCTCGCGCAGCGTGTCGGGCGTCACCAGCGTGTAGATCTGCGTGGTGGTGACCGACGCGTGCCCCAGCAGCTCCTGCACGACGCGCACGTCGGCGCCACCCTGCAGCAGGTGCGTCGCGAACGAGTGTCGCAGCGTGTGCGGGGACAGGTGCGCCGCAGCGGCATCCGGGTCGCCGTCCTTCCCGACGAGCCCCGCACGCTCGGCCGCGGTGCGCAGCGCCGCCCACGCGGACTGGCGCGACAGTCGCGCGCCGCGCGTGTTGAGGAAGACCGCCGGCGTGCCCCGGCCGTGCGCGGCGAGCGCGGGCCGTCCCCGCACCAGGTAGGCCTCGACCGCCTCGAGCGCGAACGAGCCGAGCGGGACGACGCGCTCCTTGGAGCCCTTGCCGAACAGGCGCACCGCCGCGCGCCCGGGGGTGGCGTCGACGTCGTCGACGTCCAGGCCCACGGCCTCGGAGATCCGGGCTCCGGTCGCGTAGAGCAGCTCGAGCAGGGCACGGTCCCGCAGCGCGGTCGGTCCGTCGCCGAGCCCCGCGGCGTCGATGAGGCGCCCGACCTCCTCGACCGTGATGGCCTTGGGCAGCCGCCGCGGCTGCGCGGGCGGGCGCACCGCGCGGGCCGCGTCGCTCGTCGTGACCCCGTCCCGCACCCAGAACCGGTGCCAGCCGCGCACCGCGACCACGGCGCGCGCCGACGACGACGCGGACAGCACGCTGCCCCCGTCCGCGCCCGTGCGCACCGCCACCAGGAAGTCCTCGACGTCCTGCTCGACGACGTCGTCGGGCGAGCGACGCCCCCGCGACTCGAGGTACGCGACGTACCGGCCGAGGTCGCGGCGGTACGCCGCGGTGGTGTTGCGCGACAGGCCGCGCTCCACGGTCAGGTGCGCGAGGTAGTCCTCGAGCGCACGCGCGAGCGGCGAGCGCGAGACGTCGTCCGCCACCGCGCGCCCGACGTCACAGGGGCAGGAACACGTCGACCGACACGGCGACCGACAGGAGCGTGAGGTAGGTGATCGACGCGTGGAACACGCTCATCGCGCGCAGCTTGCCGCGCGCCGGGTCCTCCGCGCGCCGCAGCAGGCGGATGCACGAGACCAGGAACCACGCGCCGAGCGCGGTCGCGACGAGCGCGTACACCCACGTCATGCCCGCGGCGGGCACCAGGAGCAGCGAGCACGCGATCATCGCGAGCGTGTAGCCGATCATCTCGCGCGCGACCTTGGTGTCCTTCGCGACGACCGGGAGCATCGGCACGCCCGCGGCCGCGTAGTCCTTGCGGAACTTCATCGACAGCGGCCAGTAGTGCGGCGGGGTCCAGAAGAAGATGACGCCGAACAGCAGCACCGCGGGCCAGCCCACGCCGCCCGTCACCGCCGACCAGCCGATGAGGACCGGCATGCAGCCGGCCGCGCCGCCCCACACGATGTTCTGCGGCGTGCGGCGCTTGAGGATCATCGTGTAGCCCACGACGTAGATGAGGATCGCGCCGGCGGTCAGCATCGAGGACACCGGGTTCGCCAGGAACCACAGCCACACGAGGCTCACGACGCCGAGCACCAGCCCGAACGTCAGCGCCGCGCGGGGGCTGATCTCACCCGTCGCCGTGGGCCGGCGGCGCGTGCGGTTCATGACCTTGTCGATGTCGCGGTCGATGTAGCAGTTCAGGACGTTCGCCGAGCCGGCCGCGGCGGCACCGCCGACGAGCGTGGCGACGACGAGCCCCAGGCTCGGCCAGCCGCCCTGCGCGAGGATCATCGTCGGGATCGTCGTGACGAGCAGCAGCTCGATGACGCGCGGCTTGGTCAGCGTCACGTACGGCCCGACGACCGCGCCCACGCGGTGCAGCACGCCGCCGCGGAACTCCCCCGCCGTCGTGCCCTCGGCCGCACCGTCGGCCGCACCATCGGACGTGCGAGCCGTCGCTCCGTGCGTCGTCGAACCGTGCGTCGAGCCGTGCACGCGCCGCGCGCCGGTCGGGGACGCGGCGTCGACCGACCGGTCGTCGACGGACGAGGGGCTCGTGAGGCGCACGCGGGACGGTTCCGTTCGTTTCGTGCCGACCGGGCGGCGCGGCCCGTCGTCGGGACTCACGCGCGCGTCGCTCGGGGATCTGACGTCGCCTCGCCATGCTACGCCCCGGTGCAGGACGAAAGCCCCTCGGACGGGGGGCGCGCGTCGTGTGAGATGGGTCGCTCGCCGCACAGCCACTCCCACGGGGCTGTGAGAGTGGCCGGAGACTGGTCACGGGTACGGCCCTCGTGCGCGTGCGCTATAGGCTCGAGCGGCGAGCCGGAGTCCGTCCGGATGCCCGTCACGTCCCGACCCGTCCCCCGGACGGTGCGAGGACGAGAGCGGCGCCGGGCCAGCCACGGACGAGGACGCGTCCCGGGACCTGCCCGGGCGCGCGCGGCCAGCAAGCACGCAAGTCGGAGAACGTCACCCGGCTCCCCCCGGGTGGGAATGAGGTGCGGTGAACGCGAAGGCTCCCCTGGCGCAGACGGTCGGCTGGACCGACCTGGACGTGAAGGCCGTGGACACGGTGCGCGTCCTGGCCGCTGACGCCGTCGAGAAGGTGGGCAACGGCCACCCGGGGACGGCGATCAGCCTCGCCCCCGTGGCGTACCTGCTGTACCAGAACGTGCTGCGGCACGACCCGAAGGACACCCACTGGCTCGGCCGCGACCGCTTCGTGCTGTCGGCCGGCCACTCGTGCCTGACCCAGTACATCCAGCTCTACCTCGGCGGGTTCGGCCTCGAGCTCGAGGACCTGCAGGCGCTGCGGACCTGGGGCTCGAAGACCCCGGGGCACCCCGAGTACAAGCACACGGCGGGCGTCGAGATCACGACCGGCCCTCTCGGCCAGGGCCTGGCCTCGGCCGTCGGCTTCGCGATGGCGCAGCGGCGCGAGCGCAACCTGCTCGACCCCGACGCGGCGCCCGGCACGAGCCCGTTCGACCACTACACGTACGTCATCGTGTCCGACGGCGACCTGCAGGAAGGCGTCACGAGCGAGGCGTCGTCGATCGCCGGCACGCAGGAGCTCGGCAACCTGATCGTGCTGTGGGACGACAACCACATCTCGATCGAGGGCGACACGCAGATCGCGTTCACCGAGGACGTCCTGGCCCGCTACGAGGCGTACGGCTGGCACGTCCAGTTCGTCGACTGGACGGCCGGCGGCGAGTACCGCGAGGACGTCGACGCGCTGCACGCGGCGATCGAGGCGGCCAAGGCCGTCACCGACAAGCCCTCGTTCATCGGCATCCGCACGCTCATCGCGTGGCCGACCCCGGGCAAGACCGACGACCACTCGTCGCACGGCTCGAAGCTCGGCTCGGACTCGATCCGCGGCCTCAAGGAGCTGCTCGGCTTCGACCCCGACGCCGCGTTCGAGGTCGCACCCGAGGTGCTCGCGCACACGCGCTCGCTCGCCGACCGCGCCGCAGCCGCGCGCGACGAGTGGCAGGAGTCGTTCGACGCGTGGGCCGCCGCGAACCCCGAGCGCAAGGCGCTGCTCGACCGCCTCGTCGCGCACGAGCTGCCCGAGGGCTGGGAGGCCTCGCTGCCGGTGTTCACGGCGGGCAAGGCCGTGGCGACCCGCGCCGCGTCGGGTGAGGTGCTCTCCGCGATCGCGGACGCGCTGCCCGAGCTGTGGGGCGGCTCGGCCGACCTCGCGGGCTCGAACAACACGACGATGAAGGGCCAGCCGTCCTTCATCCCGGCGAAGCGCTCGACGCACGAGTTCGCGGGCGACGAGGGCGGCCGCACCCTGCACTTCGGCATCCGCGAGCACGGCATGGGCGCGATCCTGTCCGGCATCACGCTGCACGGCCTGACGCGCGCGTACGGCGGGACGTTCCTGCAGTTCGCCGACTACATGCGCGGATCGGTCCGCCTGGCCGCGCTCATGGGCGTGCCGTCCGTGTACGTCTGGACGCACGACTCCATCGGCCTCGGCGAGGACGGCCCGACGCACCAGCCGGTCGAGCACCTGACCGCGCTGCGCGCGATCCCCGGCCTGTCCGTGGTCCGCCCGGCGGACGCGAACGAGACCGCGCAGGCGTGGAAGGCCGTCCTCGAGCACCGTGACGGGCCGGTCGGCCTCATCCTCACGCGCCAGAACGTCCCCACGTTCCCGCGCGGCGAGGAGGGCTTCGCGGGCGCCGAGGGCGTCGCCAAGGGCGCGTACGTGCTGCTCGAGGCGAGCACCGGCGCGCCCGAGGTCATCCTCATCGGCACGGGCTCCGAGGTGCAGCTCGCGGTCGAGGCGCGCGAGGTCCTCGAGGCCGCCGGCGTCCCGACGCGCGTCGTCTCGGCGCCGTCGCTCGAGTGGTTCGCGGCGCAGGACGCCGAGTACCGCGAGTCGGTGCTCCCGTCGTCCGTCCGGGCTCGTGTCTCGGTCGAGGCGGGCATCGCCCTGTCGTGGCACAAGATCGTGGGCGACGCGGGCCGCACGGTCTCGCTCGAGCACTTCGGCGCCTCGGCGGACTACCAGACCCTGTACCGCGAGTTCGGCATCACGACGGAGGCCGTGGTCGCGGCCGCGCACGAGTCGATCGCCGCGGCGCGGGGTGACGCGGCGCCGTCCGCCGAGCAGGCCGCCCCGACGGCCGTCGGCACCGGCGACCAGCAGGGCTGACCAGCACGACCTGCCCAGCAGGACTGACGCAGGACTGATCCGGCGCGGTCGCGGGGTGCCCTCCAGCAGGCACTCCGCGACCGCCCGGACCAGGATGATCGAGAGGCCTCGCGGCTCGGCCGCGCGCAGCCGGCGGCTGCATGAGGGAAGGAACGACCATGGCACCGAGCGGACCCCTCGCACGGCTCACCGAGGCGGGAGTCGCCGTCTGGCTCGACGACCTGTCGCGCGAGCGCCTGCGCTCCGGCAACCTCGCCGCGCTCGTCGAGCGTGGCGTGGTGGGCGTGACGACGAACCCCACGATCTTCGCCGCGGCGATCAGCCAGGGCGACGCGTACGACGAGCAGCTGCGTGCTCTCGCGGCGCAGGGCGCGGACGTCGACCAGGCCGTCTTCGCGATCACCACCGACGACGTGCGGGCCGCGGCCGACGTGCTGCGCCCCGTCCACGACGCCACCCAGGGCCAGGACGGTCGCGTCTCGATCGAGGTCGACCCGCGGCTCGCGCACGACACGGACGCCACGGTCGAGTCCGCGAAGGCGCTGTGGGCGACGGTCGACCGGCCCAACGTGTTCATCAAGATCCCCGCGACGCTCGAGGGCCTGCCGGCGATCACCGCGGTGCTCGCCGAGGGCATCAGCGTCAACGTCACGCTGATCTTCTCGCTGCAGCGGTACGCCGCGGTGCTCGACGCCTTCCAGGAGGGCCTCGAGCAGGCGCGCGCGAACGGCCACGACCTCGCACCGATCGCCTCGGTCGCCTCGTTCTTCGTCTCGCGCGTGGACACGGCGATCGACCCGCGCCTCGACGCGCTCGGCACGCCCGAGGCCACCGAGCTGCGCGGCAAGGCGGCGATCGCGAACGCGCGGCTCGCCTACGGGATCTACGAGGAGGTCGTGGCGTCCGAGCGGTGGCAGGCCCTGGCCGCGGCCGGCGCGCGCCCGCAGCGCCCGCTGTGGGCGTCGACCGGCGTCAAGGACCCGGCCTACCCGGACACGCTGTACGTCGACGAGCTCGTCGTCGCGGGCGTCGTCAACACGATGCCCGAGAAGACGCTCGAGGCCGTGGCCGACCACGGCGGCGACGCGCACGACACGGTGACGGGCACGCAGGCCGACGCCGCACGCCTGCTCGACCGCCTCGTCGCGCTCGGCATCGACATCGACGACGTCGCGCACGAGCTCGAGGTCGAGGGCGTCGCCAAGTTCGAGGCGAGCTGGGAGCAGCTCCTCGCGAAGGTGTCCGAGGGCCTCGAGCAGGCCGCCGCGCGCGCGGCGGACGCCTCGTGAGCCTCGCGAAGGTCGCCCAGGGCGTCAACCCGCTGCGCGACCCGCGCGACCGCCGCCTGCCTCGCATCGCCGGCCCGTGCGGCCTGGTGATCTTCGGCGTGACGGGCGACCTGGCGCGCAAGAAGCTCATGCCCGCGGTGTACGACCTGACCAACCGCGGCCTGCTCCCCCCGGGCTTCGCGCTCACCGGGTTCGCCCGCCGCGACTGGGAGACGCAGGACTTCGCGCAGATCGTGCACGACTCCGTCAAGGAGCACGCCCGCACGCCGTTCCGCGAGTCGACGTGGCGGCAGCTGTCCGAGGGCATCCGTTTCGTGCAGGGCACCTTCGACGACCCGTCGGCGTTCGACCGTCTGCGCGAGACGGTCGAGGAGCTCGACGTGTCCCGCGGCACCGGCGGCAACCACGCGTTCTACCTGTCGGTGCCGCCGTCGTCGTTCCCGATCGTCTGCGAGCAGCTGTCCCGCTCGGGCCTGTCGCAGCCGCAGGACGGCCGCTGGCGCCGCGTGGTGATCGAGAAGCCGTTCGGCCACGACCTGGCGAGCGCGCGTGAGCTGCAGGACATCGTCTCGTCCGTGTTCCGGCCGGACGACATCTTCCGGATCGACCACTACCTGGGCAAGGAGACGGTCCAGAACCTGCTGGCGCTGCGCTTCGCGAACCAGCTGTTCGAGCCGATCTGGAACGCCAACTACGTCGACCACGTGCAGATCACGATGGCCGAGGACATCGGCATCGGTGGCCGCGCGGGGTACTACGACGGCATCGGCGCGGCGCGCGACGTCATCCAGAACCACCTGCTGCAGCTCCTCGCGCTGACCGCGATGGAGGAGCCGGTGTCGTTCGACGCCGCGGCGCTGCGGGCCGAGAAGGAGAAGGTGCTCTCGGCCGTGCGCGTGCCGCGCGACATCGCGCGCCACACCGCGCGCGGGCAGTACACCGCCGGCTGGCAGGGTGGCGAGCCGGTCGTCGGATTCCTCGAGGAGGAGGGCTTCAACCCGCACTCCACCACCGAGACGTATGCAGCCATCCGCGTGGACATCGACACACGCCGCTGGGCGGGCGTGCCGTTCTACCTCCGGACCGGCAAGCGGCTCGGCAAGCGCGTCACGGAGATCGCGGTCGTCTTCAAGAAGGCGCCGCACCTGCCGTTCGAGTCGACGGCCACCGAGGAGCTCGGGAAGAACGCGCTGGTCATCCGGGTGCAGCCCGACGAGGGCGTCACGCTGCGGTTCGGCGCGAAGGTGCCCGGCACGCAGATGGAGGTCCGCGACGTCACGATGGACTTCGGCTACGGGCACGCGTTCACCGAGGCGTCGCCCGAGGCGTACGAGCGCCTCATCCTCGACGTCCTCCTGGGCGACCCGCCGCTGTTCCCGCAGAACACCGAGGTCGAGCTGTCCTGGAAGATCCTGGACCCGATCATCGAGTACTGGTCGCGCCACGGGAAGCCGGACGGTTACCGCGCCGGCACGTGGGGACCGGCCTCGGCCGACGAGATGATGGCCCGCGACGGGCGCCAGTGGAGGCTGCCGTGATCATCGACATGCCGGGCACGACGACCCGCGCGGTCGCCAAGCGCCTGCTCACCGAGCGCGACGAGGGTGGCGCGGTCGCCCTCGGCCGCGTGCTGACGCTCGTCGTCGACACGGGCGACCACGACCCGGAGCACGCGATCGCCGCCGCGAACGACGCGAGCCGCGAGCACCCGTGCCGGGTCATCCTCATCACGTCGCAGCAGCCTGGCGGCGCGCCCGTCGACGTCGGCCTGGACGCCCAGATCCGCCTCGGCGGTGACGCGGGCGCGAGCGAGGTCATCATCCTGCGTCCGACGGGCGAGGTCGCCGAGCACCTCGACACGCTCGTCATGCCGCTGCTGCTGCCGGACGCGCCGATCGTCGCGTGGTGGCCGTACGAGCCCCCCGAGGTCCCCTCGGAGCACCCGCTCGGACGCATGGCGCAGCGCCGCATCACCGACTCGGTCCGCTCGTCGGACCCCGGCCGGTGGCTGCGGACGCTCGCGGGCTCGTACCAGGAGGGCGACACCGACCTCGCATGGACCCGGTCGACCCTGTGGCGCGGGCTCATCGCCGCGACGCTCGAGCAGCCGCCGTACGAGCCCGTGCGGCGCGCGGTGGTCTCCGGCCAGGGCACGCACACGTCGGTGGACATGGTCGCGGCCTGGCTCGCGCACGCGCTGCGGTGCCCGGTCGAGGTCGAGCGGATCGACGACGCCCCGGCGATCACGCAGGTGCGGCTCGAGCGCGCGTCCGGCGACATCGTGCTCGACAGGCCCGACGGCAAGACCGCCGCGCTGCGCCAGCCCGAGCAGCCCGAGCACCGCATCGCGCTGCCGATCCGGCACCTGCGCGAGTGCCTCGCGGAAGAGCTGCGGCGCCTCGACCCCGACGAGGTCTACGGTGACGTGCTCACCAAGGGCCTGACCAAGATCCCGGCCGCATGAGCGCGGCACGCGAGGTCGTCGTCCACCCCGACGCGGAGGTGCTCGCGCAGGCCACCGCGGCGCGGCTGCTCGTCGCGCTCGTCGACGCGCAGTCGCACCGCGCTCCCCTGCACGTCGTCCTGACCGGCGGGACCGTCGGCATCCGCACGCTCGCGGCCGTCGCGGCCTCCCCCGTGCGTGACGCCGTCGACTGGACGCAGGTGCACCTCTGGTGGGGCGACGAGCGGTTCCTGCCGGACGGCGACGCGGACCGCAACGAGACGCAGGCGCGGGACGCGCTCCTGACCGCCCTCGCGGACGCCCTGCCCGCTGAGAACATCCACGCCGTCCCCGCGCTCGACACGCTCGTGACGACACCGGAGGCGGCCGCTGAGGCGTACGCCGCCGAGCTCGCGAGGTTCGCGCCCGAGGGCTCGGACGTCCCCGCGTTCGACGTGCTGCTGCTCGGCATGGGGCCGGACGGGCACGTCGCGTCCCTGTTCCCGGAGCACCCGGCGCTCGCGGCGCAGGGCGCGACGACGGGGGTGCACGGCTCCCCCAAGCCGCCGCCGCTGCGCGTCTCCCTCACGTTCGACGCGATCCGGGCCGCGCGCCAGGTGTGGGTCGTGGCCGCGGGAGCCGAGAAGGCGCCCGCCGTCGCCTCCGCGCTCGCGTCGGACCCGGTCGAGACCACGCCCGCCGCCGGTGCGCTCGGTGCCGAGCGCACGCTGTGGCTCGTCGACGCGGCCGCCGCCGCCCAGCTACCTGCAGGCGGGCCCACCGCCTGAGACCGAAGGGAGCGCACGTGACCGACAGCCCGACGCAGGACCACCCCCCGGACGACAGCGGGCTGTGGGCCCGTGTGGACGACTACTTCGCGGTCCTGGCACCGGAGGACGACGCGCTCGTCGCGACCCGGCGGCGCGCCGACGAGGCGGGCCTGCCCGACATCGCGGTCGCACCCAACCAGGGCAAGCTGCTGCAGCTGCTCGCAACGCTCACGGGCGCGCGGCGGGTGCTCGAGATCGGCACGCTCGGCGGGTACAGCACGCTCTGGCTCACGCGGGCGCTGCCCGCGGACGGGCGGGTCGTCACGCTCGAGCTCGAGCAGCACCACGCGCAGGTCGCGCGGGAGTCGCTCGACGCCGCAGGCGTCGGGGAGCGGGTCGACGTGCTCGTCGGTCCCGCGGCCGACTCTCTCTCCGCCCTCGCCGAGCAGGACGTCGAGCCGTTCGACCTCGTGTTCGTGGACGCGGACAAGCAGCAGCTCGCGCTCTACCTCGAGCGCACGCTCCCCCTCGTCCGGCCCGGCGCGGTCGTCGTGGTGGACAACGTCGTGCGCCTGGGAGCGGTGGTCGAGCCAGACCACCCCGACGACCGCGTGCAGGGCGTGCGACGGATGGTCGACCTGCTGACGGACCACCCGCGCTTCGACGCGACCGTCGTCCAGACCGTCGGCGTCAAGGGCTACGACGGCTTCGCGCTGCTCCGCGTCCTGCCCTGAGCCCGTGGCTTGAGCCCGTGTCCTGAGCCCGCGTCCTGAGACCTGTCCTGACGGCACGGACGACGAAGGGGCCGCTGCAGTCCGTGCAGCGGCCCCTTCCGGGTCTCGGTGTGCGGTCGACGACCGCGGTGGGCGGCGGTGCTCAGCCGCCGCGGCGCGCCCGCAGGGCGGCCAGCGCCTCGTCCAGGATGGCCGCGCCGTCCTCGTCGGACCGGCGCTCCTTCACGTACGCGAGGTGCGTCTTGTACGGCTCGTTGCGGACCGGCGCCGGCGGGTTCTCCTGGTCCTGCCCCGCGGGGAACCCGCAGCGCGGGCAGTCCCACGTGACGGGGGCCTCCTCGGCCGCCTCCTCCGCGAAGCTCGGCCGCGTCTCGTGGCCGTTCGCGCACCAGTAGGAGATCCAGATGCGGGGAGCCGCGTCGCCGCGCTCCGCCTCGCCCATCGGGCCCGCGCCGACGCGGGAGCCCCGGATCGCGTTGCCGCTCGCCATGGTCGCCCGCCTCAGCCGTCGTAGCGCTCGATGAGGCCGAGCACGACGATGACCGCGGTCCACACGAGCGCGACACCCACCGTGATCCGGTTGAGGTTGCGCTCGGCGACTCCGGAGCTGCCGGCGCTGGACGTGATGCCGCCGCCGAACATGTCGGAGAGGCCACCGCCCTTGCCCTTGTGGAGGAGCACCAGCGGGACGAGGAGCAGGCTGGTCAGGACCAGCAGCGCCTGCATCGAGATCTTCAGGGCGGTCACGTCGGTGTCGTTCCTCACTAGCGATCCGGTCGCCCGCGCGAGGAGTGCGGGCCGGGGTACAGGGTAGGCGACGAGTCGCCCGGGAATCCACATCGACGCCCCGGTACGCCCGTCCGTGAGACGGGAGCACCGGGGCGCCGATCAGGTCAGGTCAGAGACCGACCGCGTGGGACTGGTAGCGCACGATCTTCGCGAACTCCTCGGGGTCGAGGCTCGCGCCGCCGACGAGCGCACCGTCGACGTCCGGCTTCGCCATGATCGACGCGACGTTCGACGACTTCACCGAGCCGCCGTACAGCACGCGCACGGCGTCCGCCGTCTCGGCGTCGTACAGCTCCGCGACGCGCGTGCGGATCGCCTCGGCGAGCTCCTGCGCGTCCTCGGGGGTCGCGGTCTCGCCCGTGCCGATGGCCCAGACGGGCTCGTACGCCACGACGACCTCGCGCACCTGCTCGGCCGTGAGGCCGTCGAGACCGCCGTCGAGCTGCGCGAGCGTCACCTGGACGTGCTCGCCCGCCTTGCGCGACTCGAGCTTCTCGCCCACGCACAGGATCGGCTTGAGGCCGGCAGCCAGCGCGTTCTTGACCTTCGCGTTGACGAGCGCGTCGTCCTCCGCGTGGTACTCACGACGCTCCGAGTGACCGACGAGCGCGTAGGTCACGCCGAGCTTGGTGAGGAACGCGGGCGCGATCTCACCCGTGTACGCGCCGGAGGTGTGCGCCGACACGTCCTGCGCGCCGTACACGATCTCGAGCTTGTCCGCGTCGACGAGCGTCTGCACGCTGCGCAGGTCGGTGAACGGCGGCACGACCGCGACCTCGACGGTCGAGTAGTCGTGCTTGCCGTCCTTGAGCGTCCACGCGAGCTTCTGGAGCGTGTGGACCGCCTCGTGGTGGTCCAGGTTCATCTTCCAGTTGCCCGCCATCAGGGGGGTGCGTGCCATGCGTCAGTCCTCCAGGACGGCGATGCCGGGGAGGGTCTTGCCCTCCAGGAACTCCAGGCTCGCGCCGCCACCGGTGGAGATGTGGCCGAACCCGGACTCGTCGAAGCCGAGCGTGCGCACGGCCGCGGCCGAGTCGCCGCCGCCGACGATGGTGAACGCGCCGGCCTTGCCCGCGTCGATCAGCGCCTGCGCGACGGCCTTGGTGCCGCCCGCGAACGCCTCGAACTCGAACACGCCCGCAGGGCCGTTCCAGACGACGGTCTTCGCGTCCACGATCTTCGACGCGAACAGCTTCTCCGACTCGGGGCCGATGTCGAGGCCCATCTTGCCGTCGGGGATCTGGTCGGCGGCCACGACCGCCACCGGGGTGTCCGCGGCGAACGAGTCGCCCACGCGGATGTCCACCGGCAGGACGATCTCGACGCCGTCCTTCTCGGCCTGCGCGAGGTAGCCCTTGACCGTCTCGATCTGGTCCTCCTCGAGCAGCGAGGAGCCCACGGAGTAGCCCTTGGCGGCGAGGAACGTGAACAGCATGCCGCCGCCGATCACGAGGCGGTTCGCCTTGCCCAGCAGGTTCGAGATGACGCCGAGCTTGTCCGAGACCTTCGAGCCGCCGAGGACGACGACGTAGGGGCGGGCCGGGTCGTCGGTCGCCTTGCGCAGCGACGAGACCTCGTTGAGGACGAGCTTGCCGACAGCGTGGGGCAGCTTGAGCGCGACGTCGTAGACCGAGGCCTGCTTGCGGTGCACGACGCCGAAGCCGTCGGACACGAACGCGTCCGCGAGGGCCGCGAGGTCGTCCGCGAGGGAGCCGCGCTCCGCCTCGTCCTTGCTGGTCTCGCGCGCGTCGAAGCGGATGTTCTCGAGCAGCGCGATGTCGCCGTCCTGCAGCGCGGCGACGGTCTCCTTGGCGGACTCGCCGACCGTGTCCTGCGCGAGCGCGACGGGCTTGCCGAGCAGCTCGCCCAGGCGCGCGGCGACCGGCGCGAGCGAGTACTTGGCCTCGGGCGCGCCCTTCGGGCGGCCGAGGTGCGCGGTCACCACGACGCGCGCGCCGGCGTCGAGCAGCGCGCTCAGCGTGGGCAGCGCGGCGCGGATGCGGCCGTCGTCGGTGATGGTCGTGCCGTCGAGCGGCACGTTGAAGTCGGAGCGGACGAGCACGCGCTTGCCGCGCAGGTCGCCGAGGTCCTCGATGGTCTTCATGGTCTCCTACCAGGGGTACCGGGTGGTCAGTGGCTCAGCCGGGCTCACAACGACAGCGTCCGCGTGCGCCGAGGCCGTGGCCGGGGCGCACGCGGACGCATGTGCTGTGGTGCTACGAGTGCCGCAGGGGCGTCAGAGACGCTCGCCCACGTACGACGTCAGCGCGACGAGCGAGTTGGAGTAGCCCCACTCGTTGTCGTACCAGGAGACGACCTTGACCAGGTCGCCCGACACCTTCGTGAGCTTCGAGTCGAAGATGCTCTGGTGCGGGTCGGTCACGATGTCGCTCGAGACGATCTCGTCCTCGACGTAGGACAGCACGCCCTTGAGCGGGCCCTCGGCGGCGGCCTTGACCGCGGCGTTGACCTCCTCGACCGTGACCTCGCGCGAGGCGGTGAAGGTCAGGTCGGTGGCCGAGCCGGTGATCGTCGGCACGCGCAGCGCGTAGCCGTCGAGCTTGCCCTTGAGCTCCGGGAGCACGAGCGCGACGGCCTTGGCCGCACCCGTCGAGGTCGGGACGATGTTCTGCGCGGCGGCGCGGGCGCGACGCAGGTCGCGGTGCGGGCCGTCCTGCAGGTTCTGGTCGCCCGTGTACGCGTGGATCGTGGTCATGAGGCCACGCTCGATGCCGATCGCGTCGTTGAGCGCCTTCGCCAGCGGGGCGAGGCAGTTCGTCGTGCAGGACGCGTTCGAGATGATGTGCTGCGTCGCCGGGTCGTACAGCTCGTGGTTCACGCCGACGACGAACGTGCCGTCCTCGTTCTTGGCGGGAGCCGAGATGATGACCTTCTTGGCGCCGGCGTCGATGTGCGCCTTGGCCTTGGTCGCGTCGGTGAAGAAGCCCGTCGACTCGATGACGATGTCCGCGCCCAGGTCGGCCCAGGGAAGGTCGGCCGGGTTGCGCTCCGCGAGCGCACGGATCTTCTTGCCGTCGACGATGATGTTCTCGTCGTCGAAGTCCACGCTCAGGGGGAAGCGACCGAGGACCGTGTCGTACTTCAGCAGGTGCGCGAGCGTCTTGTTGTCCGTGAGGTCGTTGACGCCCACGATCTCGATGTCCGCGCCCGACGCGATGATGGCCCGGTAGAAGTTCCGGCCGATGCGGCCGAAGCCGTTGATGCCGACCTTGATGGTCACGTGCCCTCCTCGGCAGCGCCGACGGGGTCGGCGCACAATGTGGTGGTGGGTTCCCGCACGCCGATGTGCGTGCCTCACGCCTTGGGCCGCCGCGGTTCCGGGCGGCGGTCTTGACCAGACCGGTTCGTGCCCAGAGCGTGACGACCGTGTGACGATCGGATGTCCCGAGCCTATACCCCCGGGCCGTAGGACCATGCAGCGAAGGTCCCAGACCGCCCCGCTGTCCACGTGCTGGGATGCGGCGCGACCTGCATCGACGGGTGTCGCCGACACCCCGCCGCGCCGGGCCTCAGAGGTCCAGCAGCTCCGGCGACAGACCCGCCTCGGTGTCGGGGATGCCGAGCTCCGCGGCCCGCTTGTCGGCGGTCGCGAGCAGGCGCCGGATGCGGCCGGCGACCGCGTCCTTGGTGAGCGGCGGGTCCGCGAGCTTGCCCAGCTCCTCGAGCGACGCGTCCTTGTGCGCGAGCCGCAGCTGACCGGCCTCGCGCAGGTGGTCGGGCAGGTCGTCGGCCAGGATCTCGAACGCGCGCTCCACGCGCGCGCCGGCCGCGACGGCCGCACGGGCCGAGCGGCGCAGGTTCGCGTCGTCGAAGTTCGCGAGCCGGTTCGCGGTCCCCCGCACCTCGCGGCGCACGCGACGCTCCTCCCACACGAGCATCGCCTCGTGCGCGCCGATCCGCGTGAGCATCGCGCCGATCGCATCGCCGTCGCGGATGACCACGCGGTCCACGCCGCGCACCTCGCGCGCCTTCGCGGGGATGTTCATGCGCCGTGCCGCACCGACGAGCGCGAGCGCCGCCTCCGGCCCCGGGCACGTGACCTCGAGCGACGACGAGCGCCCCGGCTCCGTCAGCGAGCCGTGCGCCAGGAAGGCTCCGCGCCACGCCGCCTCGGCCTCCGCGATGCCGCCCGCGACGACCTGCGGCGGCAACCCGCGCACGGGCCGGCCGCGGTTGTCGAGCAGACCGGTCTGCCGCGCGAGCGACTCACCGTCCTTCACGACCCGCACCACGTAGTGGCTGCCGCGGCGCAGACCGCCGCCGGACACGACGATGATCTCGCTCTCGTGCCCGTAGACCTCGGAGATCGCCTGGCGCAGGCGACGCGCGGCGATGGCGGTGTCGAGCTCGGCCTCGATGACGATGCGGCCGGAGATGATGTGCAGCCCGCCCGCGAACCTGAGGGTCGCGGCGACCTCGGCCTTGCGGCAGGAGGTCTTGTCCACCTGGAGTCGGGCGAGCTCGTCCTTCACCTGTGCCGTCAACGCCATGGGCGTCATCCTGCCATTCTCGCGAGGCCGTGGTGGACGGTTGTCCTCATCGCGGCCGCCGGCCCACCCCGTCCTGGACGTCGCCGAGCACTCCCTCGACGACGTCGCGCAGCGCGGCGGCCAGTCGCAACGGGTCGTGCCGCGGCGTCCCGTCCGACCGGCCGACCTGTCGCAGCAGGAGACGAGCGTCACGGGCCTCGCAGTGCGCCGACAGCCGGGACACGTCCTCCACCGCGCGTGGGTCGGCGACCACCGCGTGGACGGCGAGCTCGGGCGCGTGGTCGTGCAGCACCGACAGGTAGTCCTCCGCCCGCAGCCCCGCGGTCTCGCCGTGCTCCTCGGGCGAGAGGTTGAGCACGACGACGACGCGCGCTGCCGAGCGGTGCAGCGCCGCCCGCAGCTCGGGGACGAGCAAGTTGGGCAGCACGGACGTGAACCAGGAGCCCGGGCCGAGCACCACCCACTCCGCGCGCTCGACCGCCGCCACCGCGTGCCGGCACGCGGGCGGGTCGGACGGCACGAGCCGGACGTGCGTGATGGGGTCCGTGGTGCGCGCGACCGCGCTCTGCCCGCGCACGGTCTCGACGACGCCCGACGGACGGCGCACGTCGGCCTCGATGAGCAGCGGCACCTCCGTCATCGGCAGCACGCGCCCGCGCGCACCGAGCAGGCGGCCGACCCAGTCCAGGCCCGCGACAGGGTCGCCCAGCAGCTCCCACAGCGTCACGATCAGCAGGTTGCCCATCGCGTGCTCGTCCAGCGGCCCGTCGGTGTGGAACCGGTGCTGCAGCACGTCGCGCCACGTGCGGCCCCAGTCGGAGTCGTCACACAGCGCCGCCAGGGCCATCCGCAGGTCGCCCGGCGGCAGCACCGCGAGCTCGGCCCGCAGCCGACCCGAGGAGCCGCCGTCGTCGGCGACCGTCACCACGGCCGTGATCTGGTCGGTCATGAGCCGCAGCGCGGACAACGTCGCGGACACCCCGTGCCCGCCGCCGAACGCGACCACGGCCGGGCCGCGGTGCGTCGAGCGGACACCCGGGACCGGCCCCACGCCGCTCGCGGGCGTCGGTGCCCCGCGGACCTCGGCGCTCACCGGTCCGCCTCGCGGCCTCGTCGTCCTCCCGTGGTCGGGCTCCCGGCCCGGGTTACCTGCCCGTTCACTCTTTGCCCAGGTCACGCGCCGCGACCGTGACCCGGTGCCCCGCGTCGCGCAGGCGCGCCGCGATCGCCTCGCTGATCGCGACCGACCGGTGCTTGCCCCCCGTGCAGCCGACCGCGATGGTCACGTAGCGCTTCTCCTCGTTGAGGTACCCCGACAGCACCGGCTCGAGCGCCTCGACGTACCGGTCCACGAACTGCGTCGCGCCCGGCAGCCCCAGCACGTAGTCCCGCACCGGCGCGTCGCGCCCCGTGAGGTGGCGCAGCTCGCTCACCCAGTACGGGTTGGCCAGGAATCGCACGTCGACCACGTGGTCGGCGTCGAGCGGGATGCCGTACTTGAACCCGAACGACGTGATCGTGACCCGCAGGTGGTCGTCGGCGTCGCCCGCGACGAGCGAGCGGACCTGCCGCGCGAGGTCGTGCACGTTGAGCTCGGACGTGTCGATGACGTTGTCGGCGCGCTCCCGGATGTCGGAGAGCACCGAGCGCTCCTCGCGGATGCCGTCGAGCAGC
Organism: Cellulomonas palmilytica; assembly: GCF_021590045.1. Taxonomy (NCBI): domain Bacteria; kingdom Bacillati; phylum Actinomycetota; class Actinomycetes; order Micrococcales; family Cellulomonadaceae; genus Cellulomonas; species Cellulomonas palmilytica. The sequence continues at coordinate 2,626,734 of NZ_CP062221.1, forward strand.
GTGCCGGTCCCCTGCAGCGGGTGCGGCCGACGCACCTGCTCGTAGCGGCGCACGAGCACCTCGTCGGACGCGTCGAGGAACAGGATCCGGTACTCGACGCCCGCCGCCCGCAGCCCGCCGAGCACCTCCGCCAGGTCGTCGAAGAACCCGCGACCACGCACGTCGATCACCGCGGCGACGCGGTGCGCACGGGTCTCGGGCGGGCCGCTCGTGAGCATCCCGACGAGGTGCGTGAGCATCTGCGCGGGGAGGTTGTCCACGACGTACCAGTCGAGGTCCTCGAGGACGGCCGCCGCGCGCGTGCGACCCGCGCCCGACATGCCCGTGATGATGAGCACCTGCGGCTGGTGGAGCCGGGGGTGCTCGGTCGCGGCGTCGATCGCCGGGATCCCGGCCGGGACCGTGATGGGCGAGGGCTCGTCGGTCATGTCCCCAGCATGCCAGCGGACCCGGCGAGAGCCTCGGTGAAGGGCCCGGTGGGCGGGTCGTCGGGCAGGTCGGTGGGCGGGTCGGTGGGCGGGTCGGTGGAAGGGCCACCGTCGTCGGATGCCGGCGCGAGCGCCGCCACCACCGCGGCCGCCGTCCGCTCCCCCATGCCCGGGACCGACGCGATCTCCTCGACGCTCGCCGCACGCAGCCGCTTCACCGAGCCGAAGTGCCGCAGCAGCGCCTTCTGGCGTGCCGGACCGAGGCCGGGCACGTCGTCGAGCACCGAGGTCGTCATCCCCTTGCTGCGGCGCTTGCGGTGCGCGTTGATCGCGAACCGGTGCGCCTCGTCGCGCACGCGCTGCAGCAGGTACAGGCCCTCGGAGCTGCGCTGCAGGATCACCGGGTAGTCGTCACCCGGAACCCACACCTCCTCGAGCCGCTTCGCGAGCCCGCACAGGGCCACGTCGTCGATCCCGAGCTCCTCGAGCGCGCGCGCGGCCGCGGCGACCTGCGGCGGGCCGCCGTCCACGACGACGAGGTTGGGCGGGTACGCGAACCGCCGCGGCCGGCCCGTCGTCTCGTCGATCGGCCCCGAGGCCAGCCGCTCCCCGTCCTCGGCGTCCGCGTCCCCGAGCTCGACGTCCCCGGACTCGGAGCGCTCGGCCAGGTAGCGGCGGAACCGGCGCGTGATGACCTCGTGCATCGCCTCGGTGTCGTCCGCCGCGCCCTCGCCGTGCCGCCCGCGCACCGAGAACAGGCGGTACTCGCTCTTGCGCGCGAGCCCGTCCTCGAACACCACCATCGACGCCGACTGGTACGTGCCCTGGTTGTGCGACACGTCGTAGCACTCGATGCGCAGCGGGGCGGTGGCCAGCCCCAGCGCCTCCTGGATCTCGCGCAGCGCCTGGCTGCGTGAGGTCAGGTCCCCCGCACGCCGCGTGCGGTGCAGGTTCAGCGCGTGCTCGGCGTTGCGGTGCACGGTCTGCGCGAGCTCGCGCTTGTCCCCGCGCTGCGGCACGCGGACCCGCACCCGCGAGCCGCGCAGCCCCGTGAGCCACGACTCGACCTGCTCGACGTCGGTCGGCAGCACCGGGACCAGCACCTCACGCGGGACCGCGCCGCCGTCCGCCTCGTCGGTGCCGTACACCTGCTGCAGCAGGTGCTCCACCAGGCCCGCGTCGTCGACGTCCTCGACCTTCTCGACGACCCAGCCACGCTGGCCGCGGATGCGCCCGTCGCGCACGTGGAACACCTGCACGGCCGCCTCGAGGTCGTCTCCCGCGAGGCCGAACACGTCCGCCTCCGTGCCGTCGGGGAGCACGACCGCGTTGCGCTCGGTCGCGCGCCGCAGCGTCTGGATGTCGTCGCGCAGCCGTGCGGCGCGCTCGTAGTCGAGCTCGGCGGCCGCCTCCTGCATGCGACGCGTCAGCCGCTTCTCGAACTTCGTCGTGTCGCCCGCCATGAAGTCGCAGAAGTCCTGCGCGAGCTTGTGGTGGTCGTCGGGCGAGATGCGCCCCACGCAGGGCGCCGAGCACTTGTCGATGTAGCCGAGCAGGCACGGGCGGCCCTGCTGGTGCGCGCGCTTGAACACGCCCGCGGAACACGTGCGCACCGGGAACACCCGCAGCAGCAGGTCGACCGTCTCGCGGATCGCCCACGCGTGCGCGTACGGGCCGAAGTACCGCGTGCCCTTGCGCTTGGCACCGCGCATGACCTGCACGCGCGGGAACTCGTCCGCGAGCGTCACCGCGAGGTACGGGTACGACTTGTCGTCCCGGTACTTCACGTTGAAGCGGGGGTCGAACTCCTTGATCCACGAGTACTCGAGCGCGAGCGCCTCGACCTCCGTGCCGACCACGGTCCACTGGACGGACGCCGCGGTGGTCACCATCGTCTGGGTGCGCGGGTGCAGCCCCGCGACGTCCTGGAAGTAGCTGTTCAGGCGCTGCCGCAGGCTCTTGGCCTTGCCGACGTAGATGACGCGGCCGTTGCCGTCGCGGAACCGGTACACGCCCGGCGAGTCGGGGATCTCCCCCGGCGCGGGTCGGTACGTCGCGGGATCAGCCATGGTCCGAGCCTAGTTCGCACCGGTGACACACCCTGCGCCCGGACCGTCGCCCCGGGACGCGGTGGACCGGCCTGCACGCCGCGCGCCCGGACGACCCGCGCGCGGGCCCGGGGACGGCTAGCGTGTCGGCATGGCGCAGCTGCTGCACTCCTACTCGGTGGACGTGACCTGGACCGGAGCGGGCGAGGCGGGGACGTCGACGTACACGTCGTACGGCCGCGACCACGAGCTCACGTCGGGCGACAAGCTGCCCCTGCCGGGCACGTCGGACCCCGGCTTCCGGGGTGACCCCTCGCGGTGGTCCCCCGAGGACCTCGTCGTCGGCGCGCTGGCGCAGTGCCACATGCTGTGGTTCCTGCACCTCGCCGCCGCGGCGGGCGTGGTGGTCGTCGGTTACGCCGACGCCGCGTCCGGGACCATGCGGATCGAGTCCGCCGGGCACGGGCAGTTCACCGAGGTCGTCCTGCGTCCCCGCGTCGTGGTGCGCAACCGCGTGCTCGCCGACGGCACGCCGGTGACCGACGGGCTGCTGGGGGATCTGCACCACCGTGCGCACGAGCACTGCTTCGTCGCGCGGTCGGTCAACTTCACCGTGCGTCACGAGCCCGTTCCGGTCGCGTTCGAGCGCTCCTGACCCCCGGCACGACGAACGTCCCGGCCGGCGCCGCGCCGCAGCGGGCACCCCCGGCATGTGACGTCGCTCAGGCCGAGACCGCCGCGGGCTCGAGCTCGAGCACCTCCGCGAGGAAGCGCCCGGTGTGGCTCGCCGGCACTCCCGCGACGTGCTCGGGCGTCCCCTCGGCGACGACCATGCCGCCGCCCGAGCCGCCCTCGGGACCCATGTCGATGACCCAGTCCGCGTTCTTGATGACATCGAGGTTGTGCTCGATGACGATGACCGTGTTGCCCTTGTCGACGAGTGACTGGAGCACGCCGAGCAGCTTGCGGATGTCCTCGAAGTGCAGGCCGGTCGTCGGCTCGTCGAGCACGTACGCGGTGCGGCCCGTGGAGCGGCGCTGGAGCTCGGAGGCGAGCTTGACGCGCTGCGCCTCGCCGCCGGACAGCGTCGGCGCGGGCTGACCGAGCCGGACGTACCCGAGGCCGACGTCGACGAGCGTCTTGAGGTGCCGGCTGATCGCGGGCACCGCACCGAAGAACTCGGCCGCCTCCTCGATCGGCATGTCGAGCACGTCGGCGACCGTCTTGCCCTTGAAGTGCACCTCGAGCGTCTCGCGGTTGTACCGCGCGCCGTGGCACACCTCGCACGGGACGTACACGTCCGGGAGGAAGTTCATCTCGATCTTCAGCGTGCCGTCGCCCGAGCACGCCTCGCAGCGCCCTCCCTTGACGTTGAACGAGAACCGGCCGGGCGTGTAGCCGCGGACCTTCGCCTCGGTGGTCTCCGCGAACAGCTTGCGGATGTTGTCCCACACGCCGGTGTACGTGGCCGGGTTCGAGCGCGGGGTGCGGCCGATCGGACCCTGGTCGACGTGCACGACCTTGTCGAGCTGGTCCAGCCCGGTGACGCGCTTGTGGCGCCCGGCCACCTGGCGTGCGCCGTTGAGCTCGTTCGCCATGACCGTGTAGAGGATCGAGTTCACGAGCGTCGACTTGCCCGACCCCGACACACCGGTGACGGCCGTCAGCACGCCGAGCGGGAACGAGACGTCGATACCGCGCAGGTTGTGCTCGCGCGCGCCCTGGACCGTGACCACCCGCGTGCGGTCGACGGGGCGCCGCTCGGCGGGCATCGGGATCTGCCGACGTCCCGACAGGTACGCGCCCGTCACGGACTCGCCCGCCGCGAGCAGGCCCGCGAGGTCGCCGGAGTGCACGACGCGACCGCCGTGCTCGCCCGCGCCCGGACCGATGTCGACGATCCAGTCGGCCATCCGGATGGTGTCCTCGTCGTGCTCGACGACGATGAGCGTGTTGCCCAGGTCCCGCAGGCGCGTGAGCGTGTCGATCAGACGGCGGTTGTCGCGCTGGTGCAGGCCGATGGACGGCTCGTCGAGCACGTAGAGGACGCCCACCAGGCCCGAGCCGATCTGGGTCGCGAGCCGGATGCGCTGCGCCTCGCCGCCGGACAGCGTCCCGGCCGGACGCATGAGCGACAGGTAGTCGAGGCCCACGTCGAGAAGGAACCCGAGGCGTGCCTGGATCTCCTTGAGCACCTGCGCGGCGATCTGCCGCTCGCGCTCGCCCAGCTCGAGCGCGTCGAGGAAGTCGCGCGCCTCGCGGATCGGCAGCTCGCAGACCTCGGCGATCGACCGACCACCGACGCGCACCGCGAGCACCTCGGGCTTGAGCCGCTGGCCCTGGCACGTGGGGCACGGGACCTCGCGCATGAAGCCTTCGTACTTGTCCTTGCTCCACTCCGACTCGGTCTCGGCGTGCCGGCGCTCGAGGAACGTGATGACGCCCTCGAACCCGGTCGAGTACTGCCGCTCACGGCCCCACCGGTTGCGGTAGCGCACGTGCACCTTGTGGTTGCGTCCGTGCAGGATCGCGTCCCGCGCGCGCTGCGGCAGCGCGCGCCAGGGCGCGTCCATCGAGAAGCCCATCTCCTCGGCGAGCGCCGAGAGCACGCGCTCGAAGTACTCCGAGGACGTCTGCGCCCACGGGACCACCGCGCCCTGCGCGAGGGAGAGCTCCTCGTCGGGCACGACGAGCTCGGGGTCGACCTCCAGACGCGAGCCGATGCCGGTGCACTCGGGGCACGCGCCGTACGGGGCGTTGAACGAGAACGTGCGCGGCTCGACCTCCTCGAGCGTGAGGACGTGGTCGTTCGGGCACGCGCGCTGCTCGGAGAAGCGGCGCTCCTTGTCCGGGTCGTCGGCGTCCCGGTCGACGAGGTCCACGACGAGCAGGCCGCCGGACAGCCCGAGCGCGGTCTCGACCGAGTCGGTGAGCCGGCGCTGGACGCCCTCGCGCGCGACCAGGCGGTCCACGACGACCTCGATGTCGTGCTTGAGCTTCTTCTCGAGCGTCGGGGGTGACGTGAGCTGCACGACCTCGCCGTCGACCCGGGCACGCGAGAAGCCCTTGGCCTGGAGCTCGGCGAACAGGTCGACGTACTCGCCCTTGCGGCCGCGCACCACGGGTGCGAGCACCTGGTAGCGCGTGCCCTCGGGCAACTCGAGGAGGCGGTCGACGATCTGCTGCGGCGTCTGCGCGGTCACGCGCTCGCCGCACACCGGGCAGTACTGGGTCCCGGCACGCGCGTACAGCAGGCGCAGGTAGTCGTAGACCTCGGTGATCGTCCCGACCGTCGAGCGCGGGTTCCGGTTGGTCGACTTCTGGTCGATCGACACCGCGGGCGACAGGCCCTCGATGAAGTCCACGTCGGGCTTGTCCATCTGGCCGAGGAACTGGCGCGCGTACGCGGACAGCGACTCGACGTACCGCCGCTGCCCCTCGGCGAAGATCGTGTCGAAGGCCAGCGACGACTTCCCCGACCCGGACAGGCCGGTGAAGACGATCATCTTGTCCCGGGGAAGGTCCAGGTCGACGTTGCGGAGGTTGTGCTCGCGGGCGCCCTGCACCACCAGACGGTCATTCACGGCGTGCAGTCTACGTTCCACCACCGACATTCGCACACCCGTTCGACGGGTGTGACGCCCGCCTCGTCGTGCCGAGCGCGCCCGACCATCGCATGCTGGGACGCACCATGACGCCGGATCCCCAGACCACTTCCCCGACGACCGACCCCGAGCCGCTCCCCGTCCCTGTCGCCGAGTACGCGGTCGTCGGCGACGGGCGCACGACCGCGCTCGTCTCCCGGCGCGGGTCGATCGACTGGCTCTGCCTCCCGCACGTCGACTCGGCGGCCTGCTTCGCGCGCCTGCTCGGCACCGAGGACAACGGGCGCTGGCTCCTGACCGTGCCCGACGCCCACACCGTCACGCGCCGCTACCTGGACGACTCGTTCGTCCTCGAGACCACGTACCGCTCCCCCACCGGGACGGCCGTCGTCACCGACTCGATGCCGATCTCCGACGGCCGCGCGGACGTCGTGCGGCACGTGCGGTGCACGCGGGGCACGGTACGGCTCGAGCACGAGTGGGTCGTGCGGTTCGGGTACGGGGCGATCGAGCCGTGGGTCACGCGCACCGGCGGGCCCGAGCAGGTGATCCGCGCGGTGGCAGGACCGGACGCGCTCGTCCTGCGCGGCACCCGCCTGCCCCGCGCGCACGACCACCGCCACCGCGACGAGTTCGAGCTGCGGGAGGGCGCGGAGGTCGAGCTCGAGCTCACCTGGACACCGTCCTGGGAGCCCCTGCCGCCCGCGCTCCCCGCCGCGGCGCGCGTCGACACGACGCGCGTCGCCTGGGGCCTGTGGGCGCGCGGCGCGCGGTACGCCGGACCGCACCGCGAGGCCGTCGTCCGTTCCCTGCTCGTCCTGCGGCTCCTCACCGACTTCGAGACCGGCGGCATTGCCGCGGCGGCGACGACGAGCCTGCCGGAGGACTTCGGCGGCGCCCGCAACTGGGACTACCGCTACTGCTGGCTCCGGGACGCGGCGATGACGCTCGCGGCGCTGCTCGAGCAGGGCTTCCGCGACGAGGCGACGCAGTGGCGCGACTGGCTGCTGCGCGCCGTGGCCGGCGACCCCGCCGACCTGCAGATCATGTACCGCCTCGACGGCGGCCGGGACCTGCCCGAGCGCGAGGTCGCGCACCTGCCGGGCTACGCCGGCTCCCGGCCGGTCCGTCTCGGCAACGCGGCCGTCGGCCAGGTGCAGAACGACGTGCTGGGCGAGGTGATGTGCGCGCTGCACGACGCACGGCGCGCCGGCATCCCGGAGTCGAGCGACTCGTGGTCGCTGCAGCGTCACCTCGTCGAGGAGCTGCTCGCCCACTGGCGCGAGCCCGACCGCGGGATCTGGGAGGTGCGCGGCGACCCGCAGCACTTCGTGCACTCGAAGGTCATGGCGTGGGCCGCGGTCGACCGGGCCGTCCGTGCGGTCGAGGAGCACGGCCTCGACGGGCCGGTCGAGCGCTGGCGCGCGGCGCGCGAGGAGATCCGCGCCGACGTGCTGACACGCGGCTGGGACGCGGCGCGCGGGACGTTCGTGCAGTCCTACGGTGCGACGCACACCGACGCGTCGCTCCTGCAGCTCGTGCAGGTCGGCTTCCTGCCGCCGGACGACCCCCGTGTGCGCGGCACGGTCGCCGCCGTGCGCGCCGAGCTCGAGGTCGCGCCCGGCCTGCTGCGCCGGTACCGCACCGACCGCACGGACGACGGCGTGCCCGGCGACGAGCACGCGTTCCTCGCCTGCTCGGCATGGCTCGCGGACGCGCTCGCGCGCGGCGGGCAGGTCCGCGACGCGTGCGACATCCTGGACACGCTCGTCGGGGTCACGAACGACGTCGGCCTCCTCGCCGAGCAGTACGACCCCGTGGGCCGGCGCATGGCGGGCAACGTCCCCCAGGCGCTGTCGCACCTCGCCCTCGTCCGCGCGGCGCACGCCGTCGCGCTCGCCACCGGCACCTCAGGAGGACCCGCATGACCCACGAGCCCTGGACGGGCGACGTGACGCCCGGCGGCCCGACAGCGCTGCGGGTCCTCGACGAGGTCGAGATCCGCAAGGTGTCCGTCGGCCCCATGGACAACGACGCGTACCTGGTCACCTGCCGCCGCGAGGGCGCGCAGCTGCTGGTCGACGCCGCGGCGGACCCCGACCGGCTGCTCGCCCTCGTGCGCGAGGGCAACCCCGGCGCCCGGCTCGACGTGGTCGTCACGACGCACCGGCACCGCGACCACGTCGGTGCGCTCGCGTCCGTCGTGGCGGTGACGGGCGCGCAGACCGCGGCGGGCGCCGACGACGCCGACGCGATCACCGAGACGACGGACGTGCCGATCGGGCGACGCCTGCACGACGGTGACCTGGTGGTCGTCGGGCACGCGACGCTCGAGGTCGTCGCGCTGCGCGGGCACACGCCCGGCTCGGTCGCGCTCGCGTACCGCGAGCCCGAGCACGCGCGGGCACCCGGTGCGGTGCCCGGGCGGGTGCACCTGTTCACGGGCGACTCGCTGTTCCCCGGTGGCGTCGGGCGCACCTCGGGCCCGCAGGACTTCACGTCGCTGCTCGACGACGTCGTGGCGCGGGTGTTCGACCGGTTCGACGACGAGACGTGGGTCTACCCCGGCCACGGGCGCGACACCACGCTCGGCGCGGAGCGTCCGCACCTCGACGAGTGGCGCGCTCGGGGCTGGTGAGCCCGGTCCGCGCGCGGGCGGTGCCCGGTCAGGCCTCCGGCGGACCGAGCACCGACGTCGCGACGGTCGCGTGCGCGGACTCGTCGTCGGACGGGTGGAAGATCCCGGCGAGCACGTCGCGGTACAGCCGGCCGAGCTCGTTGCCGCTGAAGTACGACCCACCACCCGCGGCGCGCAGCGCGAGCTCGACCACCTGCCGTGCCGACTCCGTCGCGCGGACCTTGAGCCCGACGAGCTGCGCGAACCAGCGCCCACCGTGGTCGACCTGCTCGTCGACGTCGCGCGCCAGGGCGAACACCTGCAGCTCGGCGCCGTCCTGCAGGAGCGCGGCGTCGGCGATGCGCCACCGGATGTCGGGGTCCTGCGCGTACGGCCGCCCGTCGTTCTTGAACGACGTCCGACGGCGAGCGGCGGCAACCGCGAGCTCGACGGCGCGCCGGCCGATGCCCGTGTAGACCGCGCCGAGCAGGATCTCGAACACCGAGAACAGCGCGAAGATGAACGAGTCGGCCGACGGCCCCGCGGGGAGGCTCCGGTACACACGCTCGGGCGATGCGTAGGCGCCGTCGAGCACGGTCGTCGTCGACTGCGTCGCACGCATGCCGAGCGTGTCCCAGTCGTCCTTGGCGGTGACGCCCTCCCGCCCGACGACGCCGTGCACGAGACGCGGGTCGGCCGGGTCCGAGTCGTCGAGACCGAACGTCGCGAGCCGTGTCCACACGGGCGACAGGGACGTGAAGATCTTCGTGCCGAAGAACCGGTAGCCGCCGTCGGGCTGACGCTCGGCGCGCGTCCGCGAGCCGAACATCACCAGGTCGTTGCCGGCCTCGGAGTTGCCGAACGCGAACACCTCGCCGGCCGCCGCGTCCTGCAGCACGAACGCGAACGCGTCGTCGCCGCGATCGACGAGCTGCGCAGCGAGCCCCGTCACGACGAGGTGCATGTTGACGGCCAGCGCGGTCGCGGGCGCCGCTGCCGCGAGGCGGACCTGCTCGCGCGCGACCTCCTCGAGCGTGAGCCCCGCACCGCCCAGCCGCTGCGGCACGAACGCGCGCAGGTAGCCCGCCTCCGCCAGCTCGGCGAGGTCGTCGTGCGGGAACGTGTTCTCCCGGTCGTGCGTCGCGGCGCGCTCGTGCACCCGGGCCAGCAGGTCGTCGGACAGGATCGTGCGCAGCTCGCGCGCCATGGTCGCCTCTCTCTCGTGTCGGGTCAGGTGGGCTCGGCTCGGAGGGTCAGCTCACGTGGTCCGGGTGGGAGCCCGAACGCTCGCCGCGGTCGAGCGCCGCGATCCGCTCGTGGTCCTGCGCGGTCAGCTCGAGGTCCGCCGCCGCGAGGTTCTCGCGGATGCGGGCCGGCGTCACCGACTTCGGGATGACCGCGATGCCCAGATCGAGGTGCCAGCGCAGCACCACCTGCGCGGGCGTGGCGCCGTGCTCGCGCGCGATGTCGGCGAGCACCGGGTCCGCCAGGACCGCTCCCCGTCCCAGTGGTGACCACGCCTGCGTCACCACCCCGAGCTCGGCGTGCAGGGCCCGCAGCTCGCGCTGCTGCAGGTACGGGTGCAGCTCGACCTGGTTCACCACGGGCACCTCGCCCGAGTCCTGCACGATGCGCTCGAGGTGGTCGGGCTGGAAGTTCGAGACGCCGACCGACCGCACCCGGCCCTCGTCCCGCAGCCGCAGCAGCGTGCGCCACGTCGGCACGTACCGGTCGCGCGCAGGCGCCGGCCAGTGGATGAGGTACAGGTCCGGTGCGCCCAGCCCGAGGCGCTCGACCGACTCCTCGAACGCCGCCTCCGCACGGTCGCCGTGCGCGTCGTTCCACAGCTTCGTCGTGACGAACACGTCGTCACGGTCGAGGCCGCTGGCCCGCACCGCACGGCCCACCGCCGCCTCGTTGCCGTACAACGTCGCCGTGTCGACGAGCCGGTACCCGGCCGTGAGCGCCTCCGTCACGGCCGGTCCCGCCGCCTCGTCGGACACCTTGTAGACCCCGAACCCGAGGACCGGCATACGCATGCCGTCGGCCAGCGTCACGCGTGTGGTCATCCCGCCACTCTGCCACCCGACCAGGCCGGACGCAGGCACGGACCCCGCAGGTGTGCGCGACCCCACGTCCGCGTCGGGCAGGATGTCTGCCATGCCCACCTTCGCCGTCCGGTACACGTACGACGAGCGCACCGACGCTCGTGACCACTTCCGCCCGGAGCACCGCGCGTACCTCGCGGGCCTCGCCGACGCGGGCGCGCTCAAGGGCTCCGGCCCGTGGACCGACGGTGCGCCCGGCGCGCTCCTCGTCCTCGTCGCTGACGACGAGGACCGCGTGCGCGCGATGCTCGCGGACGACCCGTTCCAGCGCGAGGGGCTCGTCGCGGCCACCGAGGTGCGCGGCTGGGACGTCGTCCTCGGCCCCTGGGCCTCCTGACCCTCGCAGGTCAGGAGGACGTGAGCGCCGCCCGGGCGTCGCGCGCGGACTTCATGAGGCTCACGGCCGCCGTCGTCCCGAGGATCACGACGATCGCGACGAGCGACAGCCAGATCGGGATCTCGGGCGCCCACGACACGGGCTCTCCGCCGTTGATGAACGGCACCTCGTTCTCGTGCAGCGCCTCGAGCACGAGCTTGACGCCGATGAAGCCGAGCAGCACCGCGAGCCCGTAGCTCAGGTACACCAGCCGCGCGAGCAGGTCGCCCAGCAGGAAGTACAGCTGCCGCAGACCCATGAGCGCGAACAGGTTCGCCATCATGATCAGGTACGGCTCGCTCGTCAGGCCGAACAGCGCGGGGATCGAGTCGAACGCGAACAGCAGGTCCGTCGCCCCCAACGCGATCAGCACGATCAGCATCGGCGTGATGAGCCGCCGGCCGTTCTCGACGACCGTGAGCTTCACGCCGTGGTACTGCGTGGTCGACGGGAACCAGCGCTGCACCAGGCGCAGCAGCAGAGGCGGGTGGAACTCCTCCGGCTCGTCGTCGGACCCCTCGCGCGCGACCTTCCACGCGGTCCACACCAGGAACGCGCCGAACAGGTAGAACACCCAGCTGAACGTGCTGACGATCGCCGACCCCAGCAGGATGAACACCGTCCGGAACACGAGCGCGAGCACGATCCCGACGAGCAGCGCGGTCTGCTGGTACTGCCGCGGCACCGCGAACCGGCCCATGATCAGCATGAAGACGAACAGGTTGTCGACCGACAGCGAGTACTCGGTGAGCCAGCCCGCGAAGAACTCCCCCGCGTACTGACCGCCGGACGTCACCAGGACGCCGAGGCCGAACAGGACGGCGAGGGCGACGAAGAAGCCGAGGTGGCGCAGGCACTCCGCGGTGCTCGGCACGTGCGGGCGACGTCCCACGACGACCACGTCGACGATCAGCAGCGCGGTGACGACTCCCAGCGAGACCGCCCACACCAGCAACGAGACGTCCACTTCACTCCTGTCCGGCGGCGACGCGACGGTCGCTGCGTGTCTTGACGAGGCTGGCGACGGTCGCGACCGCGAGCGTCCCCAGGATCACGGTGAGCGAGAGCCAGATCGGGATCTCGGGCGCCCACTCGACGTGCTCGCCGCCGTTGACGAACGGCAGCTCGTTGGTGTGCATCGCGTGCAGCAGGAGCTTCACGCCGATGAAGCCGAGGATGACCGCCAGGCCCTGCGAGAGGTACACGAGCCGCTCGAGCAGCCCCCCGATGAGGAAGTACAGCTGGCGCAGGCCGAGCAGCGCGAAGGCGTTCGCGGTGAAGACGATGTACGGCTCCTCGGTCAGGCCGTAGATCGCGGGGATCGAGTCGAGCGCGAACAGGATGTCCGTCGAGCCGATCGCGACCATCACCAGGAGCATCGGCGTCAGCAGGCGCTTGCCGTCGACCACGGTCGTGAGGCGGTCGCGGTCGTACTCGGTCGTCGTCGGGAACAGCCGACGCACGAACCGCACGACGACCCCGTCGCCGCCCTGCTCCTCCTCGGCTGTGTCGTGGTCCTCGCGCGCGAGCTTCACGCCCGTGTACACGAGGAACGCACCGAAGATGTAGAAGACCCACGACCAGCGTTCGATCGCCGCCGCGCCCAGCAGGATGAAGATCGTCCGCAGCACTAGGGCGATCGCGACCCCGACGAGAAGGACCTTCTGCTGGAACGCCCGCGGGACGGCGAACCTCGTCATGATGATGAGGAACACGAACAGGTTGTCGACCGACAGGCTCTTCTCGGTCACGTACCCCGCGAAGTACTCCGCGCCGTGGTCCCAGCCCCAGAACGCGCCGACAGCCACGCCGAACAGCAGCGCGAGGACGATGTACACCGTCGACCACCAGGCCGACTCGCGGAACGTCGGTTCGTGCGGCGTGCGCACGTGTGCGAAGAAGTCGAAGACGAGCAGACCGACGACGCCGACCCCGGTGAGCGACCAGACAAGGCTCGAGACATCCACGGACAGACCTCCGGTACGAGATGTGTGTCAGTACCGAAGGTCTCCCCCGCCCGAGCTCCGGGCCGACCGCGCCGGGCTCCGTCGGACGCCGCCGCGGCACGCTGCCGGACTGCGACCGGCGGCGTCCGTGATGACGACGCGACCGATTGTGGGGTACTCCCCTTCACCGCCCGCCATCGTAGGCGACGATCGCCCCGGGTGCCGCGCACGGCTCACTGCACGCAGAACTCGTTGCCCTCCGGGTCCTGCATCGTCACCCAGAAGCTGCCGTTCTCCTCCATCTCGTAGAGGCGACGCGCCCCGAGCCGCTCGAGCTCACCGACCCGCGCGCGCACGGCGACGGGACGCTGGTCGCGCGGGAGGTCCGGGCGGACGGTCACGTCGAGGTGCACGCGGTTCTTGCCCGCCTTCTCCTCGGGGACCTTCTGGAACCACAGGCGCGGGCCGGCGCCGTCGGGGTCGACGACCGCGTACGCCGTGTCCCGCTGGTCGAGCGGGACACCCATCGCGTCGAGGGCCTCGTCCCACGTCGCGTACGGCGGCGGCGGGGAGTCCTCGACGTACCCGAGCACCTCGGCCCAGAAGGCGCCGAGCGTGGGCGGGCTCGCGGCGTCGAACGTGACCTGGATCCGTGCTGCCATGCTCACTCCTCGTGTCGGTCAGGCGGTCGCGGCCTGCATCTGCCGCAGCTCCTTCTTCAGGCCGGAGATCTCGTCGCGCAGGCGCGCGGCGAGCTCGAACTGCAGCTCCCCCGCCGCCGCGTGCATCTGCTCGGTGAGCTCCTGGATGAGCGTGGCGAGCTCGCCCGCCGCCGCACCGGTGAGGCGTGTGCGCTCGTCCGCGGGCGCGGCCTTCGAGCCGAACCCCGGGACGGGCGCCTTGCCGCGGCTCGCCTGGCGACCGCCGCCGCCCAGCAGCTCGGCGGTGTCCGCGTCCTCCCGCGCCAGCATGTCGGTGATGTCACCGATCTTCTTGCGCAGCGGCTGCGGGTCGATCCCGTGCTCGAGGTTGTACGCGACCTGCTTCTCGCGGCGCCGGTTCGTCTCGTCGATCGCGAGCTGCATCGCCGCCGTGACCTTGTCCGCATACATGTGGACCTGACCCGACACGTTGCGCGCCGCGCGCCCGATCGTCTGGATGAGCGACTTGCCCGAGCGCAGGAAGCCCTCCTTGTCCGCGTCGAGGATCGCCACGAGCGAGACCTCGGGCAGGTCCAGTCCCTCGCGCAGCAGGTTGATCCCGACCAGCACGTCGTACTCGCCGAGCCGCAGCTCGCGCAGCAGCTCCACGCGGCGCAGCGTGTCGACCTCGGAGTGCAGGTAGCGCACCCGCACGCCCTTCTCGAGCAGGTAGTCCGTGAGGTCCTCGGCCATCTTCTTGGTGAGCGTCGTGACGAGCACGCGCTCGTCGCGCTCGACACGGTCACGGATCTCGCCGAGCAGGTCGTCGATCTGTCCCTTGGTCGGCTTGACCACGACCTCCGGGTCGACGAGGCCCGTCGGCCGGATGATCTGCTCGACCACGCCGTCGGCCATCGACAGCTCGTAGTCGCCGGGCGTGGCCGACAGGTACACCGTCTGGCCGATCCGCTCGACGAACTCCTCCCACCGCAGCGGCCGGTTGTCGGTGGCGCTCGGCAGGCGGAACCCGTGCTCGACGAGCGAGCGCTTGCGCGACATGTCGCCCTCGAACATGGCACCGATCTGCGGAACGGTCACGTGCGACTCGTCGATGACGAGCAGGAAGTCCTCGGGAAAGAAGTCCAGCAACGTGTTGGGGGCCGAGCCGGCGGCGCGCCCGTCGATGTGGCGCGAGTAGTTCTCGATGCCGGAGCACGAGCCGACCTGGCGCATCAGCTCGATGTCGTACGTCGTGCGCATGCGCAGGCGCTGGGCCTCCAGCAGCTTGTTCTGCCGCTCGAGCTCGGCCAGCCGCTCCTCGAGCTCGGCCTCGATCCCGTGGATCGCGCGCTCCATGCGCTCGGGCCCGGCGACGTAGTGCGTCGCGGGGAAGATCATCATCTCGTCCTCGGCGCGGACCACCTCGCCCGTCAGCGGGTGCAGGGTGGCGATCGCCTCGATCTCGTCACCGAAGAACTCGATGCGGACCGCCAGCTCCTCGTACATCGGGATGATCTCGACCGTGTCACCGCGCACCCGGAACGTGCCGCGCGTGAACGCCATGTCGTTGCGCGAGTACTGCATCTGCACGAACCGGCGCAGGAGCTGGTCGCGGTCGACCTGGTCACCGACGCGCAGCGTGACCATGCGGTCCACGTACTCCTGCGGCGTGCCCAGGCCGTAGATGCAGGACACCGACGCGACGACGACGACGTCGCGTCGCGTGAGCAGCGAGGACGTCGCCGAGTGCCGCAGCCGCTCGACCTCGTCGTTGATCGACGAGTCCTTCTCGATGTACGTGTCCGTCTGCGCGATGTACGCCTCGGGCTGGTAGTAGTCGTAGTACGAGACGAAGTACTCGACCGCGTTGTTCGGCAGCAGCTCGCGGAACTCCGTCGCGAGCTGCGCCGCCAGCGTCTTGTTCGGCGCCATGACGAGGGTGGGCCGCTGCACCTGCTCGATCAGCCAGGCGGTCGTCGCCGACTTGCCGGTGCCCGTCGCACCCAGCAGCACGACGTCCTTCTCGCCGGCCTGCAGCCGGCGCGTGAGCTCGGCGATCGCCTGGGGCTGGTCGCCGGACGGCGTGTACTCGGACACGACCTCGAAGGGCGCGACGGTCCGCTGGAGCTCCGTGACTGGACGCATGGCCCCACCGTACGTCGGACCACCGACACACCCGTCCGCGCCCGCGTCATCCGCGGGCGCGGGGGTT
This sequence comes from Cellulomonas palmilytica, assembly GCF_021590045.1. NCBI lineage: Bacteria > Bacillati > Actinomycetota > Actinomycetes > Micrococcales > Cellulomonadaceae > Cellulomonas > Cellulomonas palmilytica. Next base: position 2,642,715 of record NZ_CP062221.1, read on the forward strand.
CACTCCTTGCCGTCGACCAGCGTGACGATCGCGTTGGGGTCCTCACGGATCACCGCGGACACGTACCAGTCCATGAAGGCCTCGTACGCGCGGAACCCGAGGAGCTTGCGCTTCGCCATCGGGACGAGCGCGTTGACGCCGCCCTCCTTCGTGCGGAAGAACGTGATCGCGGTGCGGGCCGTCGTCCGGCCCACCGCACGGTCGGTCTTCACGTCGAAGCGGAGCAGCTCGGTGCCCTCGATGTGGTCGCGCAGCGACACCGTCGTCGAGTGCGGCGTGCGCGCCTCGACCCGGAACCGACCCGCGTCCGAGTCTCCCGACATCGCGGCCTTCTCCGCGAGCTCGAGCATGCGACCCTCGGAAAGCGCCGACGACACGACCGACACGGACGCGCGCGTCTGGGCGGGCTTGACCATCCGCTCGTACCTCCTTGTTGCGGCGACCTCTTCGGCACCGGATGTGTCGTCTATCGGTCGGCCGACCGTCGAAGTTGAGCCCTCACCAGGCACAAGGCACTTTCGTCCCCGGCTTGGCGGGAACATATCGGGTACGTGCGCGGTGCGGAACGGCCGTTCCCAGATCGTGACCGGGCGCGCCCCGGACGCCGCCGCGGTTCACGCCTTCGTGTGACGGCGGGACGGCTCAGCCGTGGCGCGCGTCGGTCTCCTCCGCGGCGCGCTCCTGCGTGCGCTCGGTGCACAACCGGTCCCACAGCTCGTCGACCTGGGCCCGCAGGTGTGCGTCCGTGCCGGACCCGTCGAGCACGACGTCCGCCGCCGCCAGCCGCTCGTCGTCGCTCGCCTGCGCCGCGACCCGCGCCTCGGCGTCGTCGCGCGACATGCCGCGCAGTCGCACCAGCCGCTCGACGCGCAGCACCGCGGGTGCGTGGACGACGACGACCAGGTGGAACGAGCCCGCCTGACCGGTCTCGACCAGCAGCGGGATGTCGTGGACGACGACCGCGCCGGGGTCGGCCGTGGCCGCCGCCGCCTCGCGCTCGGCCGAGAGCCGGCGCACCACGGGGTGCACGATCGCCTCGAGCGCACGCCGATGCTCGTCGTCCCCGAACACCAGGGACGCCAGTGCGGCCCGGTCGAGCGACCCGTCCGCCGCGAGCACGCCCTCCCCGAACGACTCGACCACCGCGTCGAGGCCCGGGGTGCCGGGCGCCACGGCCTGGCGGGCGAGCGCGTCGGCGTCGACGACGACCGCACCCAGCTCCGCGAGGCGGCGAGCCGCCACCGACTTGCCTGCCGCGATCCCGCCCGTCAACCCGATGCGCTGCATGGGCCCATCCTGCCCGCACGGACGCCCCCGCGCCCACGCCGGGCGGCGCCGGGCACGACCCGACCGCCCGCGGCCCTCGGTGGCACGGCGCGCACGACGGCGCTGACGCCGACGGGCCGGCCACCCGAAGGTGACCGGCCCGTCGTGGACCCTGCCGCGGACGCGTCCCGCGGCGCGTTCAGCTGCTCAGTTGCCCGTGAGCTTCTCGCGCAGAGCGGCGAGCGCCTCGTCGGACGCGAGCGTCCCCGTGGCCTCGTCGGTCGACGACGAGTAGGTCGACGGCGCCGGAGCAGCACCCTCGGGCGTCTGCGCCTCGGCGTCGGCCTTCTGCGCGTCGGCGACCTGCTTGCGGTGCGCCTCCCAGCGGGCGTGCGCGGCCGCGTACTGGGCCTCCCACGCCTCGCGCTGCGCCTCGAAGCCCTCGAGCCACTCGTTCGTCGTCGGGTCGAAGCCCTCCGGGTACTTGTAGTTGCCCTGCTCGTCGTACTCGGCCGCCATGCCGTACAGCGCGGGGTCGAAGTCCTCCGACTCGGGGTCGAAGCCCTCGTTCGCCTGCTTGAGCGACAGCGAGATGCGGCGACGCTCGAGGTCGATGTCGATGACCTTGACGAACACGTCGTCGCCGACCTGCACGACCTGCTCCGGGATCTCGACGTGGCGCACGGCCAGCTCCGAGATGTGCACCAGACCCTCGATGCCGTCCTCGACGCGCACGAACGCACCGAACGGGACGAGCTTGGTGACCTTGCCGGGCACGACCTGGCCGATGGCGTGCGTCCGGGCGAACGCCTGCCACGGGTCCTCCTGCGTCGCCTTCAGCGACAGCGAGACCCGCTCGCGGTCGAAGTCGACGTCCAGGACCTCGACCGTGACCTCCTGGCCGACCTCGACGACCTCGGACGGGTGGTCGATGTGCTTCCAGGACAGCTCGGAGACGTGCACGAGCCCGTCCACGCCGCCCAGGTCGACGAACGCACCGAAGTTGACGATCGACGAGACGACACCGGGACGCACCTGGCCCTTCTGCAGCGTCTGCAGGAAGGTGGAGCGGACCTCGGACTGCGTCTGCTCGAGCCACGCGCGGCGCGACAGGACCACGTTGTTGCGGTTCTTGTCGAGCTCGATGATCTTGGCCTCGATCTCCTTGCCCACGTAGGGGCCGAGGTCGCGGACACGACGCATCTCGACGAGCGACGCGGGAAGGAAGCCGCGCAGACCGATGTCGAGGATGAGGCCGCCCTTGACGACCTCGATGACGGTGCCGGTGACGACGCCGTCCTCCTCCTTGATCTTCTCGATCGTGCCCCACGCGCGCTCGTACTGCGCCCGCTTCTTGGACAGGATCAGCCGGCCCTCCTTGTCCTCCTTCTGGAGGACGAGGGCCTCGACCTCGTCGCCGACCTTGACGACCTCGCCGGGGTCCACGTCGTGCTTGATGGACAGCTCGCGGGAGGGGATGACGCCCTCGGTCTTGTAGCCGATGTCCAGCAGGACCTCGTCGCGGTCGACCTTGACGACGACGCCCTCGACGATGTCGCCGTCGTTGAAGTACTTGATGGTGGCGTCGATCGCGGCGAGGAGGTCCTCGGCCGTGCCGATGTCGTTGACCGCGACCTGCGGCGTGCCGGACTTCGCGGGGGTGGAGATGCTCATGTAGTGGTGGGCTCCGATGCGGACAGGAAGTAGTTCGGACGTGGACGGCGTGCGCGACTCGACGACGGGATCACGTGGATGTGTTCTCGAGGCCCCCGACGGCCCGCCACGGCTCCCGACGAACGGGAGATCGCGCAGGCACGCGAGAAGAAGGCGCGCGGCACCGCCGTCCACCCTATCGGTGGATGGCGCGAGCGGTCAAAGCGTGTTTCGCGGGCTCAGGCGAGCGCGCTGGCGACCGCGAGCAGCTCGGCGGGGACGTGCTTGACCTTGCCCGCGACCTCCTCGAGCGGGACCAGCTCGACCCGGTCGCCGCGCAGCGCGGTCATGACGTTCGAGCGCCCCTGCGAGACCGCGTCGATGGCTGCGACGCCGAACCGGCTGCCGAGGATCCGGTCGGTCGGCGTGGGCGTGCCGCCGCGCTGCACGTGACCGAGGACGGTCACGCGCGTGTCGAAGCCGGTGCGCTGCTCGATCTCCGCCTTGAGCCGCTCGCCGATCGCACCCGCGACGATCTCGCCGAACTTGCCGACCTGCGTCTCGTAGTGCATCGCCGTGCCCTCGGCGGGCACCGCGCCCTCCGCGACGACGATGATCGAGAAGCTCGCGTGCGCGCGGTGGCGGTGCTTGAGGAACCGCTCGATGCGCTCGATGTCGAACGGGGCCTCGGGCGCCAGCACGATCTCCGCGCCGCCCGCGATGCCCGCGGTCGTCGCGATCCAGCCCGCGTGCCGGCCCATCACCTCGACGATCATGACGCGGTTGTGGCTCTCCGCGGTCGTGTGGATGCGGTCCACCGCGTCGGTCGCGACCGTGACGGCCGTGTCGAAGCCGATCGACTGGTCGGTGCCCCACACGTCGTTGTCGATCGTCTTGGGGATCGCGACGATCTTCACGCCCGCCTCGGCCATCTTGCTCGCGGCGTGCAGCGTGCCGTCGCCACCGATGCAGATCAGCGCCTCGAGCCGCTCCGCCTCGAGCGTGGCGAGCACCGCGTCGATGCCGCCGTCGGACGAGTGCGGGTGGAACCGTGCCGTGCCCAGCAGCGTGCCGCCGACGGGGAGGACGTTGCGGATGTCCTTGCGCGTGAGGGGCTGGACGTCGCCGTCGACCACGCCCTTCCAGCCGTTGCGGAAGCCGACGATCTGGTGGCCGTACTCCCCCTCGCCTCGCTTGACCACGGCCCGGATGGCTGCGTTCAGCCCCGGGACGTCGCCACCACCGGTGAGCAGACCGACTCGCACGCGTGCGCTCCTTCGTCGACAACAGTTGGGGACAGCGGTCCGCGCGTCGTCGGGCGTCCGTGTGCACGTCAGCCTATCCGCGCCCGACGCGCGGCGGGCAGACCTTCCGTCCCACAGGCGTCGGGGAGACTGGTGGCATGGCCCCCGCCGCGCACGACGACGACCACCTGACCGAGGAGCTCGCCGAGGTGGCGTTCCGCCACGTGGCCGACGACGGCACCGCGGGACGCCGCTGGTGGGACGCGAACGCCGCCGAGTACCTCGACGAGCACGGCGAGTTCCTGGGCCCCGCGGACTTCGTGTGGTGCCCGGAGGGCCTGCGCGAGGCCGACGCCCATCTCCTCGGCGACCTCGCTCCCGGCACGCGCGTCCTCGAGGTCGGCGCGGGCGCCGCTCAGTGCAGCCGCTGGCTCGCCGCTCAGGGTGCGCGCGTCCTCGCGACCGACGTGTCGCGGTCGATGCTCGCCGCGGGTCGCCGGTACGACGAGGTCGCCGGCGTGCGGGTGCCCGCGGTCGTCGCCGACGCGCGCCGCCTGCCGCTGCCCGACGCGTGCGTCGACGTCGCGTTCACGGCGTTCGGCGCGATCCCGTTCGTCCCCGACGCCCGCGCCGTGCACGCCGAGGCGGCGCGCGTGCTGCGTCCGGGTGGACGGTGGGTGTTCGCGGTGACGCACCCGCTGCGGTGGGCGTTCCCCGACGACCCCGAAGGCCTGACCGCGATCCGCTCGTACTTCGACCGGCGCCCGTACGTCGAGCTCGGCTCGTCGGGTTCGGTCCTGTACGCCGAGTACCACCGCACGCTCGGTGACCACGTGGCCGACGTCGTCGGCGCCGGCCTGGTCCTCGACCGCGTGGTGGAGCCCCAGTGGCCCGCGGGCCACGAGCGCACGTGGGGCGGCTGGGGCCCCGTGCGCGGTGCGCTCCTGCCGGGCACCGCGATCTTCGTGACGCATCGTCCCTGACGCCCCCGTGGCGCCCCGTGCCGCCCCGTGGCGCACGGTCGGGCGGCCCGCAGGGCGCAGGGTGGCACGACGACGGGCGGCCCCGGACGCGGGACCGCCCGTCGCGGTGACGTGCCGGGTCAGTGGACGGTGGCCTTCTCGGCGCCGGCACCGGTGAGCGAGCGCACCTCCATCTCCGCGAACTTCTCCGGGTGCGGCTTCTCCTTCGACAGGTACGTCCCGACGATGCCGAGGAGGAACGCGAGCGGGATCGAGATCAGGCCCGGGTTCTCCAGCGGGATCAGGTGGAAGTCGATCGAGGTGTCCTTGATCATCGACAGGCTCTCGCCCGTGACGGGGTCGACCTTGCCGGAGACCACCGGCGAGAACGTGATGAGCACGACGCACGAGATCAGACCGCCGTACATGCTCCACAAGGCGCCCGACGTGTTGAACCGCTTCCAGAACAGCGAGTACAGGATCGTCGGGAGGTTCGCGCTCGCCGCGACGGCGAACGCGAGCGCGACGAGGAACGCGACGTTCTGCCCGTTGGCGAAGATGCCGCCGATGATCGCCAGGATCCCGATCGCGACGACGGTGATCCGCGCGACGCGCACCTCGCCGTCGGGACGCACCTGGCCGCGCTTGATGACGTTCGCGTAGATGTCGTGCGCGAACGACGTCGCGGCGGTGATCGTCAGACCCGCGACGACCGCCAGGATCGTCGCGAACGCGACGGCCGAGATCACGCCGAGCAGGACCGTCCCGCCCAGCTCGAACGCGAGCAGCGGCGCCGCGGAGTTCACGCCGCCCGGTGCGGCCTTGATCGTCTCCGGTCCGACGAGCGCACCCGCGCCGTAGCCGAGCACCAGCGTGAACAGGTAGAAGATGCCGATCAGCCAGATCGCCCACACCACCGAGCGCCGCGCCTCCTTGGCGGACGGCACCGTGTAGAAGCGCATGAGGACGTGCGGAAGGCCCGCGGTGCCGAGGACGAGCGCCAGGGCCAGCGACAGGAAGTTGAGCTGGCTGGTGGCGCTCGCGCCGTACTGCTTGCCGGGGCCGAGCAGCGCCTCGCCGCCCTCGCCCGCGGCGTCGACCGCGCCCTGCATGACCTCGGACAGGCTGAACCCGAACTTCGCGAGCACCCACAGCGTCATGACGCCGGCGCCCAGGATGAGCAGGACGGCCTTGATGATCTGCACCCAGGTGGTGCCCTTCATGCCGCCGACGAGCACGTACAGGATCATGAGCGCGCCGACGACCGCGATGACGACGCCCTGCGCCGCCACGCCCTCGATGCCGAGCAGCAGCGCGACGAGCCCGCCCGCGCCGGCCATCTGGGCCAGCAGGTAGAAGAACACGACCGCGAGCGTCGACAGCGCCGCCGCCATCCGCACCGGCCGCTGCTTGAGCCGGAAGGACAGGACGTCCGCCATGGTGAACCGGCCCGTGTTGCGCAGCAGCTCGGCGACGAGCAGGAGTGCGACGAGCCACGCGACCAGGAAGCCGATCGAGTACAGGAAGCCGTCGTACCCGTTGAGCGCGATCGCGCCGCAGATGCCCAGGAAGGACGCGGCCGAGAGATAGTCGCCCGCGATCGCGGTCCCGTTCTGCGGGCCGGTGAACGAGCGTCCCGCGGCGTAGTAGTCCGCCGCCGTCTTGTTGTTGCGCGACGCCCGGAACACGATGACGAGCGTCACCAGGACGAACAGCGCGAAGATCCCGATGTTGACGATCGGCTCGCCGACGGTCTCGGACTCGGCGGCGAGGACCGCCGCCCCCTGGAGCCCGCTCATGCGTGCTCACCCGACCCGAGCTCGCCGTCCTCGATCTTCGCGCGCAGGTCCTCGGCGACCGGGTCCTGCCGGTCGTTCGCCCACCGCGCGTAGATCATCGTGATCGCGAACGTGGAGACGAACTGCCCGAGGCCGAACAGCAGGCCGACGGTGATGTTCCCCCACACCTTGGTGGCCATGAAGTCGTGCGCGTAGTTCGCGAGCAGGACGTAGACGAAGTACCACACCAGGAACAGGGCGGTCATGGGGAAGACGAAGCGCCGGAACCGGCTGCGCAACGCCTGGAAGTCAGGACTGTCCTGCACCACCTGGTACGGGGTCTGCGGTGGTTCGTCGATCATCTCTGACACACGCGTCTCCTCCCGAACGGGCGAACGGCACCGTTGCCGCCGGCCACGAGTGTGACCCACGACACGCCGTCGGGCCGAGAGACACACCCGACATTTCACCGAAAAGAAACACACGGCGACCGAAACAGTCGTCCCACCACCGATGGGCCGAGCGACCTGCCGTCGAGGTCAGTGACCCGCCTCGTGCCAGCTCGCTCCGACGCCGACGCTCACGTCGAGGGGGACATCGAGCCGACCGTCGGGCAGCGACGCGTCGGCCGCCGCCATCTGCTCACGGACGAGCGCCTCGACCTCGTCCCGCTCGCCCGGGGCAACCTCGACGACGAGCTCGTCGTGGACCTGCAGGAGCATCCGCGAGGCCAGGCCTCGGCGGCGCAGCTCGGCATCCACCCCGAGCATCGCCAGCTTGATGAGGTCGGCCGCGCTGCCCTGGATCGGCGCGTTGAGCGCCATGCGCTCGGCCGCCTCCCGGCGCTGCCGGTTGTCGCTCGTGAGGTCCGGCAGGTAGCGCCGGCGGTCGAGGATCGTCGCGGTGTACCCCGTCGCACGCGCCTGGTCGACGACGCCCGTGAGGTACTCGCGCACGCCGCCGAAGCGCGCGAAGTAGTCCTTCATGAGCTCGGCGGCCTCGGACACCTCGATCGAGAGCTGCTGCGACAGGCCGTACGACGAGAGCCCGTACGCCAACCCGTAGGACATGGCCTTGATCTTCGAGCGCTGCGCGGCCGTCACCGCGTCGGTCGGCACGCCGAACACGCGCGACCCGACGTAGCTGTGCAGGTCCTCGCCCGAGCGGAACGCCTCGATGAGACCCTCGTCGCCCGACAGGTGCGCCATGATCCGCATCTCGATCTGCGAGTAGTCCGCCGTCAGCAGCGTCTCGTACCCCGCGCCGACCACGAACGCCCGCCGGATCTGCCGGCCCGCCTCGGTGCGGATCGGGATGTTCTGCAGGTTCGGGTCCGTCGACGACAGACGCCCCGTCGCGGCGATCGTCTGCTGGAACGTCGTGTGGATCCGGCCGTCGGGCGCCACCGACCGCTGCAGGCCCTCCACCGTCTGCCGCAGGCGGATCGCGTCACGGTGCGCGAGCAGGTGCTCGAGGAAGGGGTGCTGCGTGCGCGCGAACAGGTCCGTCAGCGCCGCGGCGTCCGTCGTGTAGCCCGTCTTGATGCGCTTCGTCTTCGGCATCTGGAGCTGGTCGAACAGCACCTCCTGGAGCTGCTTGGGCGACCCCAGGTTCACCTCGCGCCCGATCACCGCGTACGCCTCCTGCGCGGCGCGCGTGACCTCGCCGTCGAACTCGCGCTCGAGGTGGTGCAGCCAGTCCGCGTCGACCGCGATGCCGGCACCCTCCATGCGCACCAGCACGGCCTGCAGCGGCAGCTCCACGTCGCGCAGCAGGTGCGCCGCCCCGCGGTCGTCCACCTCGGAGGCGAGCACGTCGGCGAGGTCCCGGACCGCCGCCGCGCGGACCGCGGCCCGACGGTCCTCCCCCGTGCCGTCGAGCTCGAGGTCGAGCGCACCCTGGCCGCCCGCAGCGGCCTCGTCCTCGCCGAGCTCACGGTGCAGGTACCCGATCGCGAGGTCCGGCAGGTCGTACGCGCGCCGGTCGGGCTGGCACAGGTACGCGGCGAGCTCGGTGTCCGACCGCACGCCGGCGAGCGTCAGCCCGCGACCGCGCAGCGCGTGCGCCGCGACCTTGGCACCGTGCACGACCTTGCCGCGCGACTCGTCGGAGAGCCAGCCGGCGAGCGCCTGCTCGTCGGCGGGCCCCACCTCGGCGAGGTCCACCACGGCGGCGCGACCGTCGGCGTCCGCGACCGCGACACCCCACGCGTCGCCGCCCGCGGGCGAGCCCGACCCGCGCACGTCGAGGCCGAGCACGGTCCCCGAGCGCTCCGCGAGCCAGCCCCCGAGGGCGCCGTCCTCGAGCTCGGCGAGCTCGAGCGCCGCCGCCGCGACGGCGACCGCCGACGTGCTCGACTCGTCGGGGAGCATCGCGAAGAGGCGGTCACGCAGCGTGCGGAACTCGAGCTCGTCGAGGATCGTGTGCAACGCCTGGCGGTCCCACGCCCGCGCCTCGAGGTCCTCGGGCCCCAGGGGCAGCTCGAGGTCCGTGACGAGCTGGTTGAGCTGCCGGTTGAGCTGGACCTGCGCGAGGTTCGCCCGCAGCGACTCCCCCGCCTTGCCGGTGATCCTGTCCGCCGCGGCGACGACCCCCTCGAGACCGTCGTACTGCGTGAGCCACTTGGCGGCGGTCTTGGGTCCGACGCCGGGGACGCCCGGCAGGTTGTCGGAGGTCTCGCCGACGAGAGCCGCGAGGTCGCTGTAGCGCTCGGGCGGGACGCCGTACTTGGCCGTGACCGCCTCGGGCGTCATGCGCGCGAGCTCGGAGACACCGCGCACCGGGTAGAGCACCGTGACGTCGTCGCGCACGAGCTGGAACGCGTCCCGGTCGCCGGTGCAGATGAGCACCTGCATGCCCTGCGCGGTCGCCTGCGTCGCGAGCGTCGCGAGCACGTCGTCCGCCTCGAACCGCTCCTTCGTGATGACCGGGATGTGCAGCGGCTCCAGCACGCGCCGGATGACGTCCACCTGGCCGCGGAACGGCTCCGGGGTCGCGTCGCGCGTGCCCTTGTACGCCTCGTACTGCTCCGTGCGGAACGTCGTGCGCCCGAGGTCGAACGCCACCGCGACGTGCGTGGGCTGCTCGTCGCGCAGCAGGTTGGCGAGCATCGACGTGAAGCCGAACACCGCGTTCGTCGGCTGGCCCGACGACGTCGCGAAGTTCTCCACCGGCAGCGCGAAGAACGCCCGGTACGCCATCGAGTGGCCGTCGATCAGCAGGAGGCGCGCCGGCTCCCGCCCCTGCTCCCCGTGCTGCCCGCCGCGCGCGTCCTGGTCCACTTCCCGCTGTGCCTCGCTCACGGGTGCCAACCTATCTGCCATGACCGACACGCCCGAGACCGCGCCCACCGGACACCCCGACCCCGGGACCCCCCGATCAGGGCTCCCGGAGTCGCTCGTCGACGAGAGGGGCACGCTCATCGAGCGGCTGGGGATCGTCGTCCGCGAGGTCAGCGCCGAGCGCGCGGTGGCGACCATGCCCGTCGCCGGCAACACCCAGCCGTTCGGCCTCCTGCACGGCGGCGCGACCGCCGCGCTCGCCGAGACGCTCGGCTCGTACGCCGCGGTCGCCCACGCGGGACCGGGTCGCCTCGCCGTGGGCATCGAGCTGAACGCGACGCACCACCGATCCGCGCGGTCGGGGACCGTCACGGGGACGGCCGAGGCGGTGCACCTGGGACGGACGCTCGCGACCTACGAGATCGTCGTCGACGACGAGGCCGGCCGCCGGCTGTGCACGGCACGCCTCACGTGCATGATCCTCGACGGGCGTTGAGTCCCGGGGCGGCCTGACACGGGACCGGCCGCGTCAGGCAGCCGTCGTCACCAGCCGCGGCCGGGCGTGGCCGTCGGGCGGCGCATCGCGGCAGACCGGTCGATCCGCAGGCCGAGCGAGGTGGTCTGCTCGGCCTCGGCGGGCTGGCGCGCGGCACGCGCCTGCCGACGCCGCGCGATGAGGTCCTCGAGCCCGCGCGGACCCGGTCGGCGCGCGGCGACCACGGTCGCGCCGTCGTGCTGCAGACGTCGCTGCAGGGCGGCGGTCCCGGCCACCCGGAACGCCGCCGCGGGGGCGAACCCGAGCCGTGCGAGGAAGCGCTGCATGCCGCGTGCACCGGGCAGCGGCGCCGCGTACACCTCGGCCGCGCCGTTCTGCTCCGCGAGGGACACCGCGTGCGCGAGCAGCGCGTGGCCCAGCCCGCGCCGACGCGCGGTACCGACGACGTAGATCGCCTCGAGCGCGAGCGACGTGCCGTCCTGGAACAGGCTCGGGCCGACGAGACGCCCCAGGAGGAGACCCGCGGGCTGCTCGTCGAGGGTCCCGACGAGGACCATCCCGCCGTCGACCCCCAGGAGCGCGCCGAGCTGGCGGCGCAGACGCTCGGTGTCGTCGGTGCACAGCTGGACGCCCGTCCCCGCCTCCTTGCGTGCCTCGAGGCACAGGTGGACGAGGTCGTCGAGGTCGGCGGGCTGGGCAGCGCGCGCTTGCACTCCAGGACGCACGGTTTCGAGCACCTCCGGCGGACGAGGGGGATCCGGACTCCGGCACGCCCCGCTGCCCACGACGGCGCCGACGTCGATCATGGACCACACCGGGCCACCGTGCCTAGTCCCCGGACCGGCCACCGGGACCGTTCCGAGCCGACGTCCGGGACGATCCCGGACACTTCGCCGCGGGCCCACGCGCGACACCCGCACACCCCGGACGGACGTTCTGCGCGCACCGCACGCGTCCGATCGTGCGACACGCGCCCGTCCTCTGGGCAAGGCGAAACGAGATCGACACAATCAGTGCCTAACGTCGGCCGCGCCTCGCGCCCGGCACGGCTCGAGCACGTGTCCGTACGGACCAGCAGGACCCAGCACGACCCAGCAGGAACCAGCACGACCCAGCACCTTGCACCACGCAGGACGACCGCCTGACCCCCCGGGCGGTGTTGCGAGCACAGGACGGAGGTCCTAGGTGAGCGCTCTCGCCCATCCAGGACGAGCACCGGGCACGGCACGACACACGATCTCGAGGCGCACCAGGCGCGCGGCAGGCACGCTCGTGCTCGCCCTGGCCGCGCTCCTCGCCGTCGTCCTGCACGCGGCACCGGCAGCCGCGACCGCCGCGGAGCCCTGCACCCCTGACGCGACGACCGGGTGCGTGCTCGGGACGATCAAGACGGCCGCCGGCGAGCCGGCGGTCGGCGTCGTCCTCACCGTCGAGGGCGGGGGCGAGAGCGTCGAGGTGACGACGGGGGCCGACGGCACCTGGTCGGTCCCGGTCACCGCCGCCGGGGACTACACGGTGACGATCGACCCCGCGACGCTGCCCGAGGGCGAGAGCCTGCGGGACCCGTCCGTGACGTCACGGACGGTCAAGGTGCTGCTCAACTCGCAGTCCCGCGCGCTGTTCGCGCTCGGCGAGCCGACCGGCGGCACGACGACCGCACCCACGCAGGGAGCGACGTCCGGACCGGACGACGAGGCGCCGAGCTCCGGGGGCGGCTCGAGCACCGGCGGCGTGACGGGCAAGCGCGTCGCGCAGCAGTTCGCGAACGGCCTCGTGTTCGGGCTGCTCCTGGCGCTCGCGTCGGTCGGTCTCTCGCTCATCTACGGCACGACCGGGCTGAGCAGCTTCGCGCACGGCGAGCAGGTCACGCTCGGCGCGATCCTCGCCTACTTCTTCGTCCAGACCGTCGGGCTCGACCTGTGGCTCGCGGCCGTGCTCGCGACGCTGGTCGGAGCCGCGTCGGGCTGGCTGCAGGACGCGGGGATCTGGCGCCCGCTGCGACGCAAGCGCATCGGCCTCACGCAGCAGATGATCGTCACGATCGGTCTGTCGATGGTGCTGCAGTACCTCTTCCAGTTCCTGCTCGGGGGCGGGCGCCTGCGCATCGACACCACGAACCCGACGCGCGTCACGATCGGGCCGGTCTCCCTGACCCAGCAGGCGCTCGTGTCGGCGGGGATCGCGGTCGTCGTGCTCGCGGCCGTCGCGGTGTTCCTCCTCTACAGCCGCACGGGCCGCGCGACGCGCGCCGTGTCCGACAACCCGGCGCTCGCCGCCGCGTCGGGCATCGGGGTCGAGCGCGTGATCCGGGTCGTGTGGACGGGCGCCGCGGGCCTCGCGGCCCTGGGCGGGGTGCTCACCGGCCTGTACTTCCAGTCGACCGCCTGGAACATGGGCGGCACCGTGCTGCTCCTGATGTTCGCGGCCGTCACGCTCGGCGGGCTCGGCACGGCGTGGGGTGCGCTCGCCGGGTCGATCGTCATCGGCGTCGTCGCCGAGATGTCGAGCCTCGTCATCCCGTCCGACATGAAGTACGCAGGAGCGCTGCTCATCCTCATCCTCGTCCTCCTCGTGCGGCCCCAGGGCATCCTGGGCCGCCGGGACCGGATCGGCTGAGGCCAGGAGGGACACCATGGACTGGACCCGGATCCTCACCAACGTCGCCGGCGAGGCGTTCGCGCCCGCGACGGCGGCCTACGCGCTCGCGGCGATCGGCCTCAACGTGCACTTCGGCATGACGGGACTGCTCAACTTCGGCCAGGCAGGCTTCGTGCTCCTCGGCGCGTACTCCTACGCGATCACCGCGATCGCCGGGTGGCCGTTCTGGGCGTCGGTGCTCGCCGCGATCGCGTCGGCCGTCGTGTTCGGCATCATCCTCGGCATCCCGACGCTCAAGCTGCGCGGCGACTACCTGTCGATCGTCACGATCGCCGCCGCGGAGATCGTCCGCATCGTCAGCCGCTCGACCTCGCTCACCGAGCTCACCGGTGGCAACTCCGGGCTGTCGGGAGGTGACGGGTTCAAGAAGTCCTTCGAGGCGTTGTGCCCGTTCCCGGACGGCTCCACGACGATCTGGCTGTGGACCTACCCGAACTGCACCTCGGGCTCGTGGTGGCTGCGTGTCGCCGCGTGGAGCGCGGTCGCGGTCGGCTGCCTGCTCGTGTGGCGCTGGATGCGCTCGCCCTGGGGCCGCGTGCTCAAGGGTGTGCGCGAGGACGAGGACGCGGTGCGCGCGCTCGGCAAGAACGTGTACGGCTACAAGATGCAGGCGCTCGTGCTCGGCGGCATCGGCGGCGCGATCGCGGGCATCTTCTACACGCTGCCCACCGCCGTGCAGGCCGACTCGATGGGCCGCACCATGACGTTCAACATCTGGACGATCCTGCTGCTGGGCGGCGCCGCGACCGTCTTCGGACCCGTGCTCGGATCGGTGCTCATGTGGACCGTGTTCATGCTCGTCAAGAGCGTGCTGCGCGACCTCGACCTGTCGTTCATCTCGAGCACGCAGTCCGAGGCCTTCTCCTGGATGCTCGTCGGGCTCACGCTGATGCTGCTCGTGATCTTCCGGCCACAAGGCATCCTCGGCGACAAGAAGGAGCTGTCGATCGATGTCCGCTGAGACGCCCCCGACCCCCGACGCCGGGTCGCCCGACGTGGACGCCCCCCAGGTCGTCCCGCGCGAGCGCATCGCCCGCGACCTCGCCGCGGTGCCCCGCGTGCCGGGCGCATCCAAGCCCGACCCGATCATCGTCGCCTCGGGCGTGCGCCGGACGTTCGGCGGCATCAACGCCGTCGACGTCGAGCACCTCGAGGTGCAGCGCGGCGCCATCACGGCGCTCATCGGCCCGAACGGTGCCGGTAAGACGACGCTGTTCAACCTCCTGACGGGGTTCGACCGCGCCGACGCCGGCGAGTGGACGTTCGAGGGCCGCCCGGCCCACGGCAAGCCGGCGGCGCGCATGGCAGGGGCCGGCATGGTGCGCACGTTCCAGCTCACCAAGGCCCTGTCGCGCATGACCGTCATGGACAACATGCGCCTCGGTGCGACCGCCCAGCGCGGCGAGAACCTGCTCGGGTCCCTCCTGCCGTGGCTCTGGCGGACGCAGGAGGCCGAGATCACCGAGCGCGCGCGCGAGCTGCTCGAGCGCTTCAAGCTCGACACCAAGGCCGACGATTTCGCCGGCAGCCTGTCGGGCGGGCAGCGCAAGCTGCTGGAGATGGCACGCGCGCTCATGACGCGCCCCACGATGGTCATGCTCGACGAGCCGATGGCCGGCGTGAACCCCGCGCTGACCCAGTCGCTCCTCGGGCACATCGAGGCGCTGCGCGACGAGGGCATGACCGTGCTCTTCGTCGAGCACGACATGCACATGGTGCGCCACATCTCCGACTGGGTCGTCGTGATGGCGGAGGGGCGCATCGTCGCCGAGGGGCCGCCCGAGACGATCATGCAGGACCAGGCCGTCGTCGACGCCTACCTCGGTGCGCACCACGACACCGACCTGGGCGACGACTCGCTGCTCGAGGACGACGTCGTCGAGCAGTACGAGGCAGAGGCCGAGGCCGAGGAGGCGACGCAGTGACCACCCAGACCACGGCCCCGGACGTCCACCGCGGCGCTCCCGACGGCGAGCCGCTGCTCGACGCGCGCGACCTGTACGCGGGCTACCTGCCCGGCGTCGACATCCTCAACGGCTGCAACCTGGTGCTGCACCCCGGGGAGCTCGTCGGCATCATCGGCCCCAACGGCGCCGGCAAGTCGACGCTGCTCAAGGCGCTGTTCGGGCTCGTGCCGATCCGGCAGGGCAGCGTCACGCTCGCCGGCGACACGATCACCAACCTGCGCGCGGACAAGCTGGTCCGCCGCGGCGTCGGCTTCGTCCCGCAGACCAACAACGTGTTCCCCTCGCTCACGATCGAGGAGAACCTGCAGATGGGGATCTTCCAGGACCACAAGCGGTTCGCGGAGCGGTTCGAGTTCGTCACCGACATCTTCCCCGCGCTCGGCGAGCGTCGCCGTCAGCGCGCGGGCTCGTTGTCGGGCGGCGAGCGGCAGATGGTCGCGATGGGCCGCGCGCTCATGATGGAGCCGTCCGTGCTGCTGCTCGACGAGCCCTCGGCGGGCCTGTCCCCCGTCCGCCAGGACGAGGCGTTCCTGCGCACCCGCAAGATCAACAAGGCCGGCGTGTCGATCGTCATCGTCGAGCAGAACGCGCGTCGATGCCTGCAGATCTGCGACCGCGCGTACGTGCTCGACCAGGGCCGCAACGCCTACTCGGGCCCCGGGCGCGAGCTCATGCACGACCCGAAGGTCATCGAGCTCTACCTGGGCACGCTCGCGAGCGACGTCGAGGCGGCCGCGAAGGACAAGGACCAGCCCGCGGGCTGAGCCGCGCCCCACGAGCGACGAGAGGGCTCGATCCCCCAGGGGTCGAGCCCTCTCGTGTCGTCCGCGCGGCGACGGACATGACCGGACGTCTGGACCGGACTGCACGGCCGGACTGCGCGGCCGGACCTCGCAGCCGGACTCGGACGCGCGTCGGCCCCGACGGTCACCGCGACCGTCGGGGCCGACGTGTCAGCTCACCGAGGCATCAGCCCTCGACGGAGCCCTCCACGGCCTTCTTCCACGTGTTCGTGTTGTCGTCGCCGTACTCGTAGATGCCGATGAACGCCGACGACGGGTCGTTGTCCTCGTTGAACGGACCCGCACCCGAGACGGCCTCGTAGTCGATGTCCTTGCCCGCGGAAACGAGGTCGGCGCACTCCTTCCAGCCGGTGCACTTCTCGCCGCCGTTCGCGCCGGACACCGCCGCCAGGTTCTGCTGGATCGTCGCGCCGTCGGTGCCGCCGCCCTTGAGGGCCGCGAGACCGATGAGGATCGCCGCGTCGTACGACTCGGGACCGTACGCGTAGTCCGTCAGGTCGGGGTCGACCTCGAGCATGCGCGCCTTGAAGTCGTCGTTCGGGTACGCGCCGGGGATGGTGCCCTGCGACGTCCACGCGGCGAGCGTGCCCGCCTCGAAGTCCTTCGAGTAGTCGGCCGTGTTGCCGTCGACCATGTAGATGCGACCCTCGTAGCCTGCTGCGACGAGCTCGGGGACGATCGACTTGGTCTGCTCGAACGCGATGATCGCGATCGCCTCGGGTGCACCACCGTTGTTCGACGTCATGACGCCCGCGACCGGGTCGGCGAACGAGGACGACGTCGGGTCGAACTCCTCGTCCTTGTTGCCGTAGGTCACGACCGCGCCGGCGGCCTCGACCGTCGACTTCACGACGTCGCGCAGCGACGTGCCGTACTCCTCGTTGAAGACGAGGATGCCGAGGTTCGTCACGCCGTCGTCGAGGATGAGGTTGCCGAGCGCCGAGCCCTGGACGGTGTCCGGCGGCGCGGTGCGGAAGTAGAAGTCGCTGTACCCCGACAGGCTCGTGGCCGTGTTGGCGGGCGAGATCATGACGACCTTGGCGTTGGTGATGTCGTCGACGACGAGCTGCGTGACCGACGAGGACGCGGCGCCGATGACGGCCTGCACGCCCTTGGACTGCAGGTCGGTCCACGACTGGGGCGCGACGTCACCGTGGTCGGCGTCGGACGAGTCGGCGTGGTGCACGACGACGTCCTTGCCGTTGATGCCGCCGTTGTCGTTGATCTCCTTCACCGCGAGGTCCACGCCGGCGATCTCGGGCGGGCCGAGGTAGGCGAGCGAACCGGTCTGCGGCAGCAGCGTGCCGATGACGAGCTCGCCGTCGCCGCCACCGCCGGTCGGCGCGGCGGACGTGCCGGCGGCACCGGGCGTCTCGTCGTCCGAGGAGCCGTCCGACCCGCAGGCGGTCAGGGCCAGTGCGACTGCGCCGGCGAGGGCTGCTGCCCTCATCGCGTGATGAGAACGAACCATGGGCGTTCCAACCTCTCCGTGAGGGGTGCGTCCGGGATGCCGGTGGGGTCCGGTTCCCGTACAACGTGACGCGACGGTAACCATGGTTTGTATCCAGAATGTGTCCGCCAAGATCGCGCACCGCTTCGTTGCCAACTCGTGATGAAACGGATCACTCGAACGGACCTGCCCGAGACGCGAGACGACTGATCTCGACACCGAAGACGGCGAACGGCGCGCGAACGGGTGACGGGCCGACGACAATCGACGCGTGCGCCTCGCGACCTTCAACATCCAGCACGGCCGGACCGCCGACGACCGCCGCGTCGACGTCGCACGGTTCGCCCGCGCCGTGCGCGAGCTCGACGCCGACGTGCTGGCGCTGCAGGAGGTCGACCACCACCAGCTGCGCTCCGGCCGCGCGGACCTCACCGCGGTCGCCGCGCAGGCGTCGGGAGCGGTCGACGCGCGCCTGGCCGTGACGCTGCGCGGACCTGTCGGGCTCTGGCGCGAGCCGCGCGACGCCGCAGCGCCGCGGGGCGCGGCGTACGGGGTCGCGCTCGTGTCGCGCCTGCCGGTGCTCGAGTGGCGCACGGTCCGGCTCCCCCGCCGCCCGGGCCTCACCTGGACCCGCCGCGCCGGGCGGCTGCCCCGCCCGCACCACGACCACCCGCGCGCAGCGCTCGTCGCGGTGCTCAGCACGCCGCACGGCCCGCTCACCGTCGCGTGCGCGCACCTGTCGTTCCTGGCGGGCCAGAACGTGGTGCAGGCACGCCACCTCGCACGCGCGCTCGCGGACCTCCCGCGTCCGCTCGTCGTCCTGGGCGACCTCAACGTCGGCCCGGCGAGCGCGCGTGCCGCGACGGGCCTGCGTTCGCTCGCCGACGCGCCCACCTACCCCGTGCACGCGCCGACCGCGCAGATCGACCACGTGCTTGCCGAGGGTGACGTCGCGGCTCTGGGACCGGCGCGCAGCGTCGACACCGGGCTGTCCGACCACCGCGCACTCGTCGTCGACGTGCGCCTCGGACCCGAGCGGTCCTGACGACGACGCCCCCGTCGCGGCCGGCCGGAGCCGTCGCGACGAGGGCGTCGTGAAGCAGGTGAGGTCACGCCCCGCCGACCTGCTCGATGACCGCGTCCGCCACCTCACGCATGGTCAGGCGGCGGTCCATCGACGTCTTCTGGATCCACCGGAACGACTCCGGCTCCGTGAGGCCCATCTTCGTCATGAGCAGGCCCTTGGCCCGGTCCACGCGCTTGCGGGTCTCGAACCGCTCCGCGAGGTCCGCGACCTCCGACTCGAGCGCGCTGATCTGCGCGTAGCGGGAGATCGCGATCTCCACCGCCGGCAGCAGGTCCGCCGGGCTGAACGGCTTCACCACGTACGCCATCGCGCCCGCGTCACGCGCCCGCTCGACGAGCTCGGTCTGCGAGAACGCCGTGAGCAGAACCACCGGCGCGACGTGCTCCTTGGCGATCCGCTCGGCCGCGGAGATGCCGTCGAGGACGGGCATCTTCACGTCCATCACGACGACGTCGGGCTTGAGCTGGGTCGCGAGCGCGATCGCCTGCTCGCCGTCGCCCGCCTCGCCGACGACGTCGAACCCGCCGTCGCGGAGGGTCTCGACGACGTCCATGCGGATGAGCGCCTCGTCCTCGGCGACGACGGCGCGCCGCGCCGGTCGCGCGCTCGTCGGCGAGGCGGTCGAGCCCGTGTCGGGCAGGTCCACCGCGTCGGGGCTCGCCTGGGCGGGGTCGGGGCTGGCGTCCTTGGTCACGGACACAGCGTAATGGCCGCGCGTCCCGTCGCACCGCGCGCACGCCGTGTGAGCCCGTTCACGCACGCCACCGCCGTCCGGTGCGGCTCCGCACGCCGATATGCTGACCGCCTGGCCCCGATAGCCCAACCGGCAGAGGCGTTCGGCTCAAACCCGATCCAGTGTGGGTTCGAATCCCACTCGGGGCACCGCATCCCGCGACCGCTCGTCGGCTGTCAGCCGAACGTCTCCAGGAGGAGCGAGCGCTCGGCGTCGGTGAGGTTCGTCGCGACCAGCGTGCTGCTCTGGAGCTGGCGGAGCCGCTCGCCGAGCCGGTCCATGTCCGCGTTCTCGGTCACGGCGCACAGCAGCGACGTCCCCTCGGTGAGCTGGTCGCGGATGCTCTCCAGGTCCTCCTCGGGGATGCCCACGCCGGCCACGGACTTCGTGATCGCCCCCGCGCCCGCGCCGACGGCGGCGCCGAGCAGTGGCGCGAAGAACAGCCCGCCGAACAGCAGCCCCCAGAACGCGCCCCACGCGGTGCCACGCTTGGTCTCGTCGCGCGAGTGGTGCAGCTCGGGTCGCTGCTCACCGTTCGGCCAGGCGATCACCGCGTGGTCGACGAGCTTCACCAGGCCGTCACCCTGGGCGGCCTTGAGCGCGACGACGGCCTTGGCCGCGCCGTCCTCGGTCTCGAACTTCCACGCCGTGAACGTCGTCATCGTGGCCTCCGTGTCGGCTCGACGGTCGGCTCAGCTGTCGGTTCAGCTGCCGGTCCGACCCCCACGGTCGCCATCGTCGGCGCACGTCCGACGGCCTGCCATCACCCCGCGGGGGTGATGTCCAGGGCGGCCTGCAGCGCCGCGTCCATCGCCTCGACGGGGCCCGGGCGGCCCGTCATCAGACGCACCTGCTCGGCGGCCTGGTGCAGGAGCATCCGCTCACCCCCGACGGCGACGCCCCCGAGCTCCACCCACCGCGCGTGCAGCGCGGTCGGGCGCGGGTCGTACGCGACGTCGAGCAGCACCCCGGCGGGCGCCCGGTCGAGGCGCTCGGCGATCGGGTCGGCGGCACGCGGCGGGAGCGTCGAGACGACGACGTCCGCGGCGAGCGACGCGGCGGGCGCCTCGTCGAGCGGCCGCAGGACCGGCTCGACGCCCATCCGGTGCGCGGCGCGCAGCAGGGCGCCGGCGCGCGCGACCGACCGGACGAGCACGCGCGGCGTCGTGCAGCCGAGCTCGGCGAGTGCGGCGAGCGTCGACGAGGCGGTCGCGCCGGCGCCGAGCACGACGGCTTCACGCACGGTCGCGCCCGGGGCGAGTCCCTCCCGCAGGGCCGCGACGAGCCCGTGCACGTCGGTGTTCGCGCCGACGAGCGTGCGCCCCGGCCCGCTGCCCTGCAGCAGGACGGTGTTCACGGCCCCGACGACCTGGGCGAGCGGCTCGACGTGGTCGAGCAGGGGGATCACGGTCTGCTTGAGCGGCATGGTCAGGCTGAGACCGACCCACTCGTCGGGCAGGCCCGCCACGAAGCCCGCGAGCTGCTCCTCGGTGACGTCGTGCGCCTCGTAGGCCCAGTCGTCGAGCCCGAGCGCGGCGTACGCGGCGCGGTGCAGCGTGGGCGACAGCGAGTGCGCGACGGGGTGCCCCAGGACGGCGGCACGGCGTCGGACGGCGTGCGTGGTGCTCACTGCGGGTTCTCGGCCAGCCACTCGTTCATGGCCGCGACGCACTTGCCGTGCTCGGCCTCGGTCTCGCTGAACCACGTCTCGCCGCTCTCGAGGTTGACCGTGCACCAGTACATCCAGTCGCCGTCCGCGGGGTTCATGACGGCGCTGATGGACGCCTTGCCGGGCGAGGCGATCGGCGTGGGCGGCAGCCCCTTGTGGCGGCGCAGGTTGTACGGGTTGGACGTGTCCTCGAGCATCGACTGCGTCAGCTCGGTGCCGTTCACGCCCGCGCCGTACGCGACCGCGGCGTCGATGTCGAGACGCCAGTCCTGATCGAGGCGGTTCTCGATGGTGCGCGCGATCTTCGGGCGGTCGTCGTCGAGCTTGCCCTCGCGCTCGACCAGCGACGCCTTGATGAGCGTGGTCTGCCACTGGTCCTCGGGCACGCCGAGGTCGGTGAGGACCTGCACGGTCTTGCTCACCATCGTCTTCAGCACGCTCGTCGCGTCGTCGTCGGGCTGGACCGCGTACGTCGCGGGGTACAGCCACCCCTCGATCTCGCCGCCGGCCTGCTCGGGCAGGCCGATGGCGGCCGTGTCCTCGGCCGCCGCCTCGACCGACTCGGCGGACACACCCAGGGCGTCCCCGATCAGGGCGTAGATCTGCGTGGCACGCCGGCCTTCGGGGACGGCCAGCTTCTCCTCGACGCGTGTCGCGGGGTTGAGCAGCGCCGTCACGGCGTCGGCCGCGGGGATCTCGAGGAGCATCGAGTACGTGCCGGGCTGGATGCCGGTCGCGCCGGGTGTCGAGTCGTACGCGTCGACGAACGCGCTGACGGAGGCGACCACGCCCGCGTCCTTGAGCGTCGTGCCGATCGCCTGCCCGGAGTCGCCCGGGTTGACCACGATCTCCACGGAGCCGTGGCCCGGCCCCGGGTAGTCGGTCGCGGTCGCGATCTTCCCGTCGCCGTCGAACATGTCGCCGAGCATCGACCACACCAGGTAGCCGGCTCCGCCGACGAGGACCAGGACGAGGAGCACGACCCACGTCGTGCGGCGCCGCCGTGCCTTGCGCGCCCGGGCGGCCTTGCGGCGGTCGCGGCTGTCGCGACGCGTGGAACGAGCCTGCGGTGCCTCACCGGCATCAGGGCGTGCGGGGGCCCACCACTCGGTCTGACTCTCGCTCACGTCGGGTTCTCCCCATCGTCGGCCGTCTTGCACGGTCGGGTCTGCCGGTCAGGCCACGGGGTCCACCCCCGCGCCGGCCGTCTCGCTCGTCTCACTCGTCGTCTGCGGTGTCGATGCCCGCGACCATCTCCTGGAACTCGTCGTACGTCACCGCGAACAGGGTCTCGCCGGTCTCCGCGTCGACCATGGTCCAGAACAGCCAGTCGCCGTCTGCGGGCGCGAGCACCGCGTCGAGCGAGGCCGCACCGGGTGTGGCGATCGGCGTCGGCGGCAGACCGAGGTGAGCGTAGGTGTTGAACGGGTTGTCGGTCGCCGCGCGCATCGCGTCGGTCGGCGGCGACGTCGTCCCCGCACCGTAGGAGACGGTCGCCGGGATCTCGAGCGGACGCTCCTTGTCCAGCCGGTTCTCGATGAGCGCCGCGAACGTCGGGCGCATCGCGTCGGAGGTCATCTCCCGTTCGACGAGCGACGCCTTGGTCAGCACCGACTGCCACACGTCCGGGTCGACGCCGCGGTCCGTCAGGTCCTGGACCGTGCGCGCGACGAGCTGGGCCAGCACCTGCGCCGCGCCGGCGTCGGACGCGACCTCGTAGGTGCCCGCGGCCAGCCACCCCTCGACCTTGCCGCCCGCCTGCGCGGGGAGCCCGATCGCCTCGGGGTCCTGGGCCGCGGCCTGCAGGTCGGCGAGCGGGATCGTCGTCTTCTCGGACAGCTTCGCCAGGATCTGCCACGACGCGAGGCCCTCGGCGAGGGTCACCGTCAGGGACGCCTTGCTCGCGGGGTCGAGCAGCGCGGCGATCGCGTCCGCGGAGCTCATCTCGAGCGCCAGCTCGTACGTGCCCGGTGCGATCTCGCCCGCGGCCTGCGACGCGTAGACCTCGGCGAAGGTGTCCGCGTCCGCGACGACACCGGCCTCGACCAGCGCGGCACCGATCGCGGCCGCGCCGGCGTCCGCCTCGATCGTGACCCGCACCGATCCGTGGCCGGGCCCCGGGAAGTCGGACACCTTCACGACGGCCTGGGTCGCCGGCGCCTCCTCGTCGCTCGCGAGGAGCGACGCGACGACGTACGCGGCACCACCGAGCAGGGCGAGCACCACCAGCGTCACGACGAGCGTGCGCCGCCGGCCCTCCTGCCGCTCACGGACCTGGCGCTCGTGCCCGGAGCGCCGATCGCGCCGCGACGGCGGTGCGGGCTGCGCCGAGCGCTGCTGCGCCTGGTGCTGCGCTGCGGGGTCGGGCGCGGGCGGGGCGACGCGGGGCGTGGCCCCGTCCGTCGTCCACCACTGCGTCTGGCTGCCGCCCGTCACGTCCGCGTCGCTCCACCGTCGTCCGTCGCGTCGCCCACAGCCCCCTGACCCGCCGGCCCGAGCGAGGGGTCCACCTCGACCCGTTCTCCGGGACGGTGTCCCGTCGCACGCTCGGCGTCCAACGCGTACTGCAGGATCACCACCGCTGCGGCCTGGTCGACCACGTCGCGGTGGCGGCGTCCGGATCGGCCGGACGCAAACAGCGCCTGATGCGCGGACACCGTGCTCATCCGCTCATCGACCAGCCGCACCTCGATCGGTGCGACGGCCTGCGCCAGTGTGCCAGCGTACGCGCGCGCGGAGTGTGAGGACGCGCTTTCCGCACCCGAAAGGTGCCGGGGCAGACCGACGTACACACACCCCGCACATCGCTCGCGCGCCTCTCGCACGATCCGTGCGACGTCCTTGGGCAGCCGTCCCGGACGGTCGCGCGAGTCGCGGGCGAGCGTCTCGACGGGCGTCGCGAGGGTGCCGTCCGGGTCGCTGGCCGCGAGGCCGACCCGCACCGTGCCGACGTCGACCGCGAGCCGCGGGCCGCGCACGAGCGCGGCGTGGTCGTCCGGCGCGTCCGGCCGAGGTGTCCCCGGGTCGGACGCGCCGGACGGCGCGTGCGCCATCAGGACGCGACCGCGGTCCGCACCGCGGCGAGCGCGTCGGCCAGCTTGCCGGCGTCGGAGCCGCCGCCCTGCGCGAGGTCGTCCTTGCCACCGCCACCGCCGCCGAGGACCTGCGACGCCGTGCGGACAAGCGCACCGGCCTTGAGGCCCGCCTCGCGCGCCGCGGCGTTCGTCGCGACGACGACGACCGGGCGACCCTTGGCGACACCGCCGACCGCGACGACGCTCGGCGCGGACTCGCCGAGCCGCGACCGCACGTCGAGCACGAGCGTGCGCAGGTCGTCGGGCGACTGCTCCCCCGCGTCGTGCGCGACGACGCGCGTGACACCGACCTGCTCGGCACCCGAGGCGAGCGAGCCCGCGAGGGCCAGGACCTGCGCCTGGCGCAGCGCCGCGAGCTCCTTCTCGGACTCCTTGAGCTTGGTCATGAGGCCCGAGACGCGCTCGGCGAGCTCGTCGGGACGCGCGCCCAGCAGGCCCGAGAGCTGTCCGACGAGCGCGCGCTCCTTGGCCTGGTAGCCGTACGCGCCCGCGCCGACGAGGGCGTCGACGCGCCGCACGCCCGAGCCGATCGCCGACTCCGAGAGCAGCGTGACGAGCCCGAGCTCGCCGGAGCGGCGCACGTGCGTACCCGCGCAGAGCTCGAGCGACCAGTCACCGCCGATCGACACGACGCGCACCTCGTTGCCGTACTTCTCGCCGAACAGCGCCATCGCGCCCATCGCGCGCGCCTCGTCGATCGGCTTGATCGAGTCCGTGACCTCGAGGTCGTCCTGCAGGCGCTCGTTGACGCGCGCCTCGATCTCCGCGACGACCTCGGAGGGCGTGGCGGACGGCGAGCGGAAGTCGAACCGCAGCCGGCTGGGCGCGTTGAGCGAGCCCGCCTGCGTGGCGGTCTCGCCGAGCGACTCGTGCAGCGCCTTGTGCACCAGGTGCGTGGCGGTGTGCGCCCGCGCGATCGCCCGGCGGCGCGCGGTGTCGATCGACGCGGTCCCGGGCTCGCCGAGCGTCACGGTGCCGTCGACCAGGCGGCCGTGGTGCACCGACAGGCCCTTGAGCGGAGCCTGCACGTCGTCGACCTCGATGCGCGCACCGTTGTCGAGCACGATCGTGCCGGTGTCGGCCTGCTGACCGCCGGCCTCGGCGTAGAACGGCGTCACGTCGAGCACGACCTCGACGTCCGCCGGGGCGGTCGCCGCGGGCGCGGGGACGCCGTCGACGAGCAGCCCGACGACCTTCGCGCGCGCCTGCGCGTCGGTGTAGCCGACGAACGTCACGGGCTTCGCCGACTCCGACGCGAGCGTCTGGTGCAGGTCCTGGTACGCGACCAGGTTCGCGTGACCGGCGCGCTTGGCGAGGGCGTCGGCACGCGCCCGCGCGCGCTGCTCCGCCATGAGCGTGCGGAACGCCTCGCGGTCGACGTCGACGCCGTGCTCCTCGGCCATCTCGAGCGTGAGGTCGATCGGGAAGCCGTACGTGTCGTGCAGCTGGAACGCGTCCGCACCCGAGAGCACGGGACGAGCGCCCGCGGCGGCCGGCGTGCTCGCCTTGGCGCTCGCGACGGCCGTGTCGAGGATCGTCGTGCCCGCAGCGAGGGTACGGCGGAACGCCTCCTCCTCCGCGTACGCGACCTGGCTGATGCGGTCGAACTCCCGCTCGAGCTCCGGGTAGGAGTCCTTCATCGCGTCGCGGCTCATTGGCAGCAGGACGGGCAGCGCCGGGTCGTCGACGCCGAGCAGGCGCATCGCGCGGATCGAGCGGCGCAGCAGACGCCGCAGCACGTAGCCGCGGCCCTCGTTCGACGGCGTCACGCCGTCGCCCATGAGCATGAGCCCCGAGCGCACGTGGTCGGCCACGACCCGCATGCGCACGTCGTCGTCGTGGTCGGCGCCGTAGCGGCGGCCGGACATCTGCACCGCGCCGTCGATGACGGGACGCACCTGGTCGATCTCGTACAGGTTGTCGACGCCCTGCAGCAGGTACGCGACGCGCTCCAGGCCCATGCCCGTGTCGATGTTCTTCTGCTTGAGGTCGCCGAGGATCGGGAACGACTCCTTGGTGCCGCCGTTGTCCCGCTCGTACTGCATGAACACGAGGTTCCAGATCTCGAGGTACCGGTCCTCGTCGACGACCGGGCCCCCCTCGGCGCCGTACTGCGGGCCGCGGTCGACGTAGATCTCCGAGCACGGGCCCGCCGGGCCGCGCGCACCCGTGGACCAGAAGTTGTCCTTCATGCCACGGCGCTGGATGCGCTCGTCGGGCAGGCCGGCGATGCGCTTCCACAGCGCAGCCGCCTCGTCGTCGTCGTGGAAGACCGTCACCCAGATCGAGTCGGGGTCGAAGCCGTACCCGCCGTCCGCCTGGCTGCCCGTGACGAGCTCCCAGGCGTAGGTGATCGCCCCCTCCTTGAAGTAGTCGCCGAAGGAGAAGTTGCCGTTCATCTGGAAGAACGTGCCGTGGCGGGTGGTCTTGCCGACCTCCTCGATGTCGAGCGTGCGCACGCACTTCTGCACGCTCGTGGCGCGCGGCCACGGCGGGGTCTGCTCACCGAGCATGTACGGGATGAACGGCACCATGCCCGCGATCACGAACAGCGTCGACGGGTCGGGCGAGATGAGCGGGGCCGACGGCACGACCGCGTGGCCGCGGGCGGAGAAGAAGTCGAGCCAGCGCTGGCGGATCTCGGCGGTACGCATGATGTCCTCGGTGGTCGTGACGGTGGGCCGGGCGGCCCGGGGGTGCTGCCGCGCGACGAGCGCGGCGGGGGTCTGTGGGGTCTGTCCGGTCAGAAGAACGCCGCGTCGGCGTCGTCGTCCGGGTCCTCGAGGGGACCGGCCCAGTCGGGCGGGACGCGCCGCTCGCGCTGCGGCGCTCGGCGGGCGCCGCCGCGCGCGTCGCCCCAGGCGGAGCGCAGCTCGGCGACCCGGCGGTCCTTGTCCGCGCGGACCGCGTCGACGTCCACGTCGCCGACGAGCTCGCTGCGCAGCTGCGCCTCGCGCTCCGCCATGCCGGCGGCGAACTCGTGACGCGCCGTGGCGAACGCGCGCGTGAGCGCCGAGGCGCCCGTCACGACGTCGGTCGTGCCCTGCGGCAGGTACGCCTCGGCGACCGCCCGGCCCTTGCGGATCACGACGACGGTGACGGCGACACCGACGCCGACCCAGAACAGGCGGCGCATCAGCGGCCCTTGCGCGCCCCGGCGGCGAACCCGCCGAACGCGCGTCGCACGCCGTACGAGAAGGCCGCGGCCTTGACCATCGGGCCGCCGACGGTCGCGGCGAACAGCGCGGTGAGCGCGGAGACGTTCTGCGACACCTGCGCCGCGGCCGTCGTCACCTTGTCGACGTTGTCGAGCTGGCCGTTCGAGGACGCGACGAGCTGGGCGGCCTCGTCGAGCACCGGAACGGTGTGGTCCGTGAGCTCCTTGACCGAGTCGCGCGTCTCGTCCAGGACGCGTCCCAGCTTGAGCAGCGGGACCGCGAGCAGGCCGACGAGCAGCACGAAGGCGATCGCCGCGATGAGCCCCGCGACATCAGAGACCGACATCCCTCGTCCTTCCTCGATGACTGTTGCACCCTACCTGGGCCACGCGCGCGACCGTGCACCGGCCACGCGTACCCCGGGGGCGCGTCGTCCCGCCCTCCGGGGACGACGGAGCCCCGCCGCGCAGGTCGCGCGACGGGGCTCCGTGACGTGGTGCGAGCTGCGTCAGCGGGCGTAGTACTCGACGACGAGCTGGACCTCGCAGGTCACCGGGACCTCGGCGCGCTTCGGGTCGCGGACCAGGACGGCCGACAGCTTCTCGAGCTGGACGTCGAGGTAGCCCGGGACGGCCGGCAGCACGTCGCGGTGCGCGCCGGCGGCGGCGACCTGGAACGGCGTGGTCGCCTGGCTCTTCGGCTTGACCTGGATGGTCTGGCCGACCTTCACGCGGAACGAGGGGCGGTCGACGATCTTGCCGTCGACGAGGATGTGACGGTGCGTCACGGCCTGGCGCGCCTGCAGGATCGTGCGGGCGAAGCCGGAGCGCAGGACGAGCGCGTCGAGACGGGTCTCGAGGATCTCGACGAGCGCCTCACCGGTCAGGCCCGGGGCCTTGCGGGCGTCCTGGTAGGCACGGGCGAGCTGCTTCTCGCGGAGCGCGTACTGCGCGCGCAGACGCTGCTTCTCGCGCAGACGCACCGCGTAGTCCGACTCGGTGCGGCGACGGGCGCGGCCGTGCTCACCGGGCGGGTAGGGGCGCTTCTCGAAGTGCTTGACGGCCTTGGGCGTCAGGGCCAGGCCGAGGGCGCGGCTCAGGCGGACCTGGCGGCGCGAACGGGTCACACTGCTCACAGAGGTACTTCCTGTCGTGTTCGTTGACGTCACGCCGGGCGGACGGTGCCCGCCGGCGTGGGGCCGACCTTCGAGGGAACGCGTGTGCCGGCGAGCGGTCGTCGGAAGCGATGCTCCGGATCGGTGCTCGTGCGGCGCGGTCCTGGCTAGGGCCCCAGGGTGGTCCTGCGCGACGCGACCCCGAGGGACACGGCGGCGCACATGACCGGTCAACCTTACCCGCACCCGCGGCCGGGCGACGAATCCGCGCCTGGGACGTGGCTCACGTCTCGAGGATCTGGCGGATCCGCTCGAGCCGGTCGGCCACCTGACGCTCGTACCCGCGGTCGGTCGGCTCGTAGTAGCGGGAGCCCACGAGCTCGTCCGGCAGGTACTGCTGCGCCGCGACGCCGTGCGGCTCGTCGTGCGCGTACACGTACCCCTTCCCGTGCCCGTGCTGCTGCGCGCCCGGGTAGTGCGCGTCGCGCAGGTGCGTCGGCACCGACCCGAGGCGACCCGCGCGCACGTCCGCCAGCGCGCGGTCCACCCCGACGTACGCGGCGTTCGACTTCGGCGCGGTCGCCAGGTGCACGACGGCCTCGGCGAGCACGATGCGTGCCTCCGGCATCCCGATGAGCTGCACGGCCTGGGCCGCGGCCACCGCGGTCTGCAGCGCGCTCGGGTCCGCCATGCCGACGTCCTCCGCGGCGGCGATGACGATGCGCCGCGCGATGAACCGCGGGTCCTCCCCCGCGGCGATCATCCGCGCGAGGTAGTGCAGCGACGCGTCGACGTCCGAGCCGCGCATCGACTTGATGAACGCGCTGATCACGTCGTAGTGCTGGTCGCCGTCGCGGTCGTAACGGACCGCCGCGACGTCGATCGCGCGCTCGACCGTCGCGAGGTCCACCGGCACGGGCGCATCGGGGTCCGCCGCGACGGTCCGCTCGGCGTCGCTCAGCGCGGCCCCCGCGGCGGCCTCCAGGATCGTCAGCGCCTTGCGCGCGTCGCCGCCCGCGAGCCGCAGCAGGTGCTCCTCCGCGTCCTCGGCGAGTGCGACGCTCCCGGCCAGCCCGCGCTCGTCGGCCACCGCACGGCGCACGAGCGCACGCACGTCGTCGACCCCCAGCGGCTGCAGCGTCAGGAGCAGCGAGCGGGACAGCAGCGGCGAGTTCACCGAGAACGAGGGGTTCTCCGTGGTCGCCGCCACCAGCGTGACCCACCGGTTCTCCACGCTCGGCAGCAGGGCGTCCTGCTGCGCCTTGGTGAACCGGTGGACCTCGTCGATGAACAGGACCGTCTCGTCCCCGCCCGCGGCGAGCCGACGACGCGCGTCGTCGACGACCTGGCGCACGTCCTTGACGCCCGCGGTGACGGCCGACAGCTCGACGAACCGGCGACCGGAGGTCGAGGCGACCAGGTACGCCAGCGTCGTCTTGCCCGTGCCGGGAGGGCCCCAGAGCACGACCGACGACGGCGCGGCGCGGCGCTCCGACTCCCCCGCCGGTTCCACGAGCCGGCGCAGCGGCGACCCGGGCACGAGCAGGTGGGACTGGCCGGCGACCTCCTCGAGCGAGCGCGGGCGCATCCGCACGGCGAGCGGGGCCCCGGCCGACGGCGCGGGCACGCCTGCGGTCGTCGATCCGACCGCGTCGAACAGGTCCATGCGCGCAGCGTACGTCGCGCCGCCCACGACCCCCGGCCACGCGCCCCGGCCGACGCCCCCGAGGACGGCGAGTCGTCCACAGCCGGGCGCTCGGGTGTGCGCGTCGGTGCGCCGACCTGCGAGCATGGCGCCGTGTTCGCCAGACTCGGCCGCCTCGTGGCACACCGTCCCCGCACCGTCGTCGCCGTCTGGCTCGTCCTCGCCGGGCTCGGCTACGCGTTCGCCGTCGGCGCGGTGGGGGGCGAGTCGGTGTTCGACCGCGTGACCACGGGCGAGCCCACCGTGCCGGGCTCGGAGAGCGTCGAGGGCCGCGACCTGCTCTCGGAGTCGCAGGACGGCGGGGCGTCCGTGACCCTGGTCGTCTCCGGCGTCGACCCCACGGACCCCGCGCTCTCGGCCGCGCTCGACGCACCGCGCCGCGAGCTCGGGGCGATCGCCGGCGTCGAGGCCGTGATCGACCCGCTCGCACTCCCCGGCGGCGTCGAGAGCCCCGCGGCCGCGCCGCTGGTCGCACGCTCGGGCGACGGCTTCCTCGTCGTCGTCGACCTCGACGCCGCGCTGACCCCCACGGCACGCGACACCGCGATCGCGGACGTCGCCCGGCGCCTCGGCCAGGTGCCCGGCGAGCTGCGCGACGTCGCCCCGGACGCCACGGGGGTCGTGGGCGGCTCACGGCTGATCGTCCAGGAGATCACCTCGCAGATCCGCGAGGACCTGCGCACGGGCGAGGCCGTCACGCTGCCGCTCGCGCTCGTGGTGATGATCCTGGTGTTCGGCGGGTTCCTCGCCGCCGCGATGCCGATGGCCGGTGCGCTCGCGTCCATCGCGGGCGGACTCGCGGCCGTCCTCGGCCTCAGCCACCTCATGGACGTCGACTCGTCGGTCGTCAACGTCGTGACCGTGCTCGGTCTCGGCCTGTCGATCGACTACGGCCTCCTGATCGTCTCCCGGTTCCGGGAGGAGCTGCACCGGCTCGTCGACGACGACGGCGGGCGGGCCGCGAGGCGGCGGCGCGGCGACGGGGCCGTCGCGTCCGCGATCGAGCGGACCATGGCGACCGCCGGACGCACCGTGGCGTTCTCCGCCGTGACCGTCGCCGTCGCGATCAGCTCGCTGCTCGTGTTCTCGCCCGACATCCTGCGCGCGATCGGCGCGGGCGGGGTGGCCGTCGTGCTCATCGCGGTCGCGACCGCGCTGACGCTCGTGCCCGCGCTGCTCACGCTCACGGGCCGCCGGCTCCTGCGGCCGGGGCTCCTCGCCCGCATCCCGGGGATCCGCGCGATCCTCGCGCGCACCATGGACACCGCGCGCGAGGAGGGCGCGTTCTCCCGCTTCGCCGAGCGCGTCCAGCGCCACCCGTGGGTGTTCCTCGGTGGCGCCGTCCTCGTGCTGCTCGTCCTCGCGCTCCCCCTCGCGCACCTCGAGCTGCGCAGCTCGACGACCGGCCTGCTGCCGCCGACGAGCACGCAGCGCACGTTCGTCGAGACACTCGCGCGCGAGTACCCCGCCGCGACGTCGCCCGCCGTGACGGTCGTCGCCGAGACCTCGCTCGAGCAGGGCGAGGCCTGGGCGCGGGAGCTCGCCGAGCTCGACGGCGTCGCGACCGTGGACGCCCCGACCGCGTCCGGCCCGTACGTCGTCATCGGCGTGCGACCGGACAGCGCCGACGCGGGCGGGAGCGTCGCCCGCGACGTCGTCACCGCTGTCCGCGGCGTCGACCCCGGGTTCCCCACGTGGGTCACCGGCCAGGCGGCGTTCCAGATCGACTTCGTCACCGCGCTGCAGGACGACGCGCCGCTCGCGGTGCTCGTCGTCGTCGTCGCGACGCTCCTGCTGCTCTTCCTCATGACCGGGTCGTTCGTGCTGCCGGTCAAGGCGCTGCTGACGAACGCCCTCTCGCTCGCCGCGTCCGTCGGCGTGCTCGTGTGGGCGTTCCAGGACGGGTACCTCGACGACCTGCTGGGCTTCGTCTCCACGGGCGGCATCGAGACGTACGTGCTCGCGCTGGTGCTCGCGTTCGGGTTCGGCCTCGCGATGGACTACGAGGTGTTCCTCGTCTCGCGCATCAAGGAGCTGCACGACCAGGGCCGCTCGACCGACGACGCCGTGCGCCTCGGCCTGCAGCGCTCGGGACGCATCATCACGTCAGCCGCCGCGATCATCATCCTGGTCTTCGGCGGGTTCATGGTGGGTCAGCTCCTGGTCATCAAGGAGGTCGGCTTCGCGTTGGCCGTCGCCGTCCTCATCGACGCGACGATCGTGCGCCTCGTGCTCGTGCCCGCGACCATGACCGCGCTCGGCGAGGCGAACTGGTGGGCGCCGCGCTGGGCGAAGCGGGTCCACGCGCGCCTCGCGATCACGCACTGACACGCGCCCCGGACGCCGGAGGGCCCGACCCGTCGACGACAGGTCGGGCCCTCCGGCGTGCGGCGCGGGTCAGGCGGTCGGCTCGGCCGCCGGCTTCGCCTCCTTGGGCTTCGCGTCCACACCTGCCTCGCGGCGCTGCTCCGGCGTGATCGGCGCGGGCGCCTGCGTGAGCGGGTCGTAGCCGCCGCCCGACTTCGGGAACGCGATGACCTCGCGGATCGACTCCGACGCCGTGAGCAGCGCGACGATGCGGTCCCAGCCGAACGCGATCCCGCCGTGCGGCGGCGCGCCGAACTGGAACGCGTCGAGCAGGAAGCCGAACTTCTCCTGCGCCTCGTCGGGGCCGATGCCCATGACCTCGAACACGCGCTGCTGCACGTCGCGACGGTGGATACGGATCGAGCCGCCGCCGATCTCGTTGCCGTTGCAGACGATGTCGTACGCGTACGCGAGCGCGTTGCCCGGGTCCTGCTCGAACGTGTCGATCCACTCCGGCGTCGGGGACGTGAACGCGTGGTGCACGGCCGTCCAGGCACCGCCGCCGACCGCGACGTCGTCGTCCTCGCCCGTCGGCTTGAACAGCGGCGCGTCGACCACCCACACGAACGACCACTGCGACTCGTCGATCAGCCCGCCGCGGCGGCCGATCTCGAGGCGCGCCGCGCCCAGGAGTGCGCGCGCCTCGGACTGCTTGCCCGCGGCGAAGAAGATCGCGTCGCCCGGCTGCGCGCCCGTCGCGGCGGCGAGGCCGGCCCGCTCGTCGTCGGTGATGTTCTTGGCGACCGGCCCGCCGAGCTCGCCGTCCTCGCCGACCGTCACGTACGCGAGGCCCTTGGCACCGCGCTGCTTGGCCCACTCCTGCCACGCGTCGAACCCGCGGCGCGGCGTGGACGCGCCGCCCGGCTGGACGACGGCGCCGACGTACGGCGCCTGGAACACGCGGAACGGGGTGTCCTTGAAGTAGTCGGTGAGCTCGGTGAGCTCGAGACCGAAGCGCAGGTCCGGCTTGTCGGAGCCGTACTTCTCCATCGCCTCGGCGAACGTCATGCGGCGGATCGGCGTCGGGATCTCGACGTCGACCAGGCGCCACAGCGCGACGAGGACCTCCTCGGCGAGCGCGATGACGTCGTCCTGCTCGACGAAGCTCATCTCGACGTCGAGCTGGGTGAACTCGGGCTGCCGGTCGGCGCGGAAGTCCTCGTCGCGGTAGCAGCGGGCGATCTGGTAGTAGCGCTCCATGCCGGCGACCATGAGCAGCTGCTTGAACAGCTGCGGCGACTGCGGCAGCGCGTACCAGCTCCCGGGCGACAGGCGCGCGGGCACCAGGAAGTCGCGCGCGCCCTCGGGGGTCGAGCGGGTCAGCGTGGGCGTCTCGATCTCGACGAAGTCGTGCGCGTCCAGCACGGCGCGGGCGGCACGGTTCGCCGCGGCACGCAGGCGCAGCGCACGCGCCGGGGCCGGGCGACGCAGGTCCAGGTAGCGGTGCTTGAGACGTGCCTCCTCGCCCACGGTCTCGTCGAGCGACGACGACACCTGGAACGGCAGCGGCGCGGACTCGTTCAGCACGACGACGTCGGTCGCGACGACCTCGATCTCGCCCGTCGCCAGGTTCGCGTTCTCGTTCCCCTCGGGACGACGACCCACCTCACCGGTGACCTGCAGGACGTACTCCGAGCGCAGGCCGTGCGCGACGGCCTCGTCCCGGATCACGACCTGCGCGATCCCGGACGCGTCCCGCAGGTCCACGAAGGCGACGCCGCCGTGATCGCGCCGACGGTCCACCCAGCCCGTGAGGGTGACGGTGGAGCCGATGTGCTCGGCCCGCAGCGAGCCGGCGGTGTGGGTGCGCAGCACGGAAGGTCCTTCGCTTCAGGGGTCGGGGTTCACGGGACCCGGCACGTGGTCGGGGCCCCGACGATCATAGTTGCGCGCCGGGGTCCGACCCGCCGGGTCGTCGGGTCCGGGTAGCGGCACGGACGCGGGGTCAGAACAGGCTGGGCTGGACCTCGGCCGCCACGTCGTGGGCCTCCGCCTCGCGGCGCCGCCAGCGCAGCCCGTCGTCGGGGCGCTCGCTCCGGTCGAGCCCGTGCCGGGCGAGCAGGGGTCGCGCGCGGGACGTGAGCCACGCGCGGTACTCCCGGTGCGCGTACGACCCGCGCCCGTAGACGCGTCCGTACCCGGCGACCAGGTCGGGCCGCTCACGCTCGAGCCACGCCAGGAACCACTCGCGCGCCCCTGGCCGCAGGTGCAGGGGCAGGATCGTCGCGCGCTGCGCACCCGCCGCCGCGACCTCGGCGAACAGGCGGTCGAGGTGGTCGGTGGAGTCCGTCAGCCACGGGAGCACGGGTGCGACCATGACGTGCACGGGCAGGCCGGCGTCGCGGATCGCCCGCACCAGGTCGAGCCTCGCGCGCGCGGTCGGCGTGCCGGGCTCGAGCCGCTGCTGCAGCTCGTCGTCCAGCACCGCGATCGACACCGCGAGCGAGACCGGCACGTCCACGTCCGCGAGCAGCGGCAGGTCCCGCCGCAGGAGCGTGCCCTTGGTAAGGATCGAGAACGGCGTGCCCGAGCCGGCGAGCGCGTCGATCACACCCGGCATGAGCCGGTAGCGCCCCTCCGCCCGCTGGTACGGGTCGGTGTTCGTGCCGAGCGCGACGTGCTCGCGCGCCCACGACGGCCGCTGGACCTCGGCGTGCAGCACGTCGGCGACGTTCGTCTTCACGACGATCTGCGTGTCGAAGTCGCGGCCCGCGTCCAGGTCCAGGTACCGGTGCGTGCCCCGCGCGAAGCAGTACACGCACCGGTGCAGGCACCCGCGCATCGGGTTCACGGTCCATCGGAACGGGACCTGCGAGGCGGCGGGCACGTGCGACAGCGCGGTCCGGGCGCGCACCTCGTGGAACGTGACGCCCGCGAAGTCGGGTGTCCGGACCGTGCGCACGAGGCCGGCGAGCTCCAGCCCCGGGAGCACGCCGGCGTCCTGCTCGAGCTTCTGACCGTCCCACCGCACACGTCGATTCGAACACATGTACGCACGACGAGCAAGGTGTGCGCGGGCCGCGCGGGTCGGACGGTGACGCGCGTCAGCCCTCCGACGACGCGGCGACGACGCGCGGGTGCAGGTCCTCGGCGGGCGGGCTCCACGTCGCGACGTCCGCCGCCACCTGGTCGCCGGAACGGATGTCCTTGACCTCGTCGGCCGCGCCGCCCGCCTCGGCGGGACCGGGGAACCACACGAACGGGATGCCGCGACGGTCGGCGTGCCGGATCTGCTTGCCGAACTTCGCCGCGGACGGCGCGACCTCGACCGGGATGCCCCGTGCGCGCAGCGCCGTGGCGACCGCGTCCGAGCGGTGCCGGTCCTCCTCCGACGACACCGCGACGAGCACCGCGGACGGCACCGAGCGCGTGGCCCGCACGAGCCCCGCGCCGAGCAGGCGCGACACGAGCCGCGAGACGCCGATCGACAGCCCGACGCCCGGGTACGTCGTCGCGCCGTCGGACGCGAGCGTGTCGTACCGGCCGCCCGAGCAGATCGACCCGAGCTGCTCGTGCCCGACGAGCACCGTCTCGTAGACCGAGCCGGTGTAGTAGTCGAGCCCGCGCGCGATCTTCAGGTCCGCGACGACGACGCCCGGCGCGCGGTCCTGCGCCGCGCGCACCAGCTGCCCGAGCTCCCCCAGACCCTCGTCGAGCAGCGCGTGGCGGGCACCGACCTCGGCGGCGAGCTCCAGGACGCGGTCGACGACGTCCTCGTCGGTCCCGCTGATCCCCGCGAGCCGCAGGCACGCGCGCGCCTGCTCCTCGCTCGCACCCGCCTCCGCGACGAGCAGCTCGGCGACCGCGTCGGCGCCGATCTTGTCGAGCTTGTCGATGCTGCGCAGCACACCCTCGACGTCGTCCAGCCCGATGCCGCGGTAGAAGCCCTCCGCGACCTTGCGGTTGTTCACCAGGATCCGCACGGGCGGCAGCCCGATCTCGCGCAGCGCGGTCAGCGCCTCCGCCATGACGAGCGGGAGCTCGACCTCGTAGTGGTACGGCAGCGCGCCCGCGCCGACGACGTCGATGTCCGCCTGCACGAACTCACGGAACCGGCCGTCCTGGGGCCGCTCACCACGCCACACCTTCTGGATCTGGTACCGCCGGAACGGGAACGCGAGGTGCCCCGCGTTCTCGAGCACGTACCGCGCGAACGGCACCGTGAGGTCGAAGTGCAGGCCGAGCTGGCCCGCGCGCTCGGGCGTCGCGTCGGGGTCCTCCTGCAGGCGTCGCAGGACGTAGACCTCCTTGGACGTCTCACCCTTGCGCAGCAGCTGGTCGAGCGGCTCGACCGCCCGCGTCTCGATGCCCGCGAACCCGTGCAGCTCGAACGTGCGGCGCAGCACGTCGAGCACGTGCTGCTCGACGATGCGCCCCTCGGGCAGCCACTCGGGGAATCCGGACAGGGGTGTGGGTCGCGCCATGCCCCCGATCCTCCCAGACGTACGCAGCGGGTTTCCGCCGTGCCCGCGACGCGAGCCGCGGACGAGCGTCAGCGCCCCGCGGGGAACCCGCCGGCGAGGAACGGGTTGGTCGCGAGCTCACGGGCCACGTCGCTCGTCGGGCCGTGCCCCGGCACCACCCGCGTCGCGGGGTCGAGCCGCGCGACGACCTCGCGCAGCGTGCGCGCCATGACCTCCGGGTCACCGCCCGGCAGGTCGGTGCGCCCGACCGTCCCCGCGAACAGCACGTCGCCCGTGAACGCGACGCCGTCGACGAGGTAGAGCGTCGAGCCCTCCGTGTGACCCGGGGCGTGCCGCGCGACGAGCACGACCGGGCCGAGCTCGAGGCGCACGTCGTCGTCGCGCTCGCGCGCGCCCTCGTCGGCCCCCGACGGCGTGCCGAACGTGCTCAGGTCGTCGGGGCGCTCGTACGCCGCGGGATCCGCACCGACCGCCGCGAGCGACTGCGCGAGCGGACCCGACGGGTCGTGCGCCGCTCCCCCGAGCACCCCGAGCGTCCCGAACGGGTCGACGAGCCGGTAGGCGTCGCGCGCGTGGACGTGCACCGCGACGCCCAGCCGGCGCGCGAGCGGCCCGGCGTCCCACACGTGGTCCGCGTGCCCGTGCGTCACCAGCACGCCCTGCGGCACCAGACCGCGCTCCTCGACCAGGGAGACGACCGCGTCCGCGACGAGCGCCCCCGCGTCCACGACGACGCACGCGCCGTCGTCCGCGACGAGCACGCTCGTGCGGGCGCCGAACACCGGGGACACGACCGTCAGGAGCTCCACGACACGCAGGCTAGACGCCCTGCGTCACACCTGCCGACGCGCTCGCCGACGCGCGCCGCGACCTGGTCCGACACCCCCGTGTCACCCGGACGCCGTCCCAGCGCGCGGCACGGGGATCGCGCACCCCTGTCACCTGCCTAGACTGTCCGGGGTTCCACTGTGCGACGGTGCGGGAGACGTCCGTGCGCACGGTGCATCGACAGTCACGCGAGGAGTGCGGGTGTCCAACAAGCGGGAGCGCGAGTACGAGCGCCGCCGGTACGAGAAGTGGCAGGCACGGCAGGCCGAGGCCAAGGCGCGGCAGCGCCGCCAGCGCATCGTCGCGGGGTCGGTCGTCGGGGCACTGGTGGTCGTGATCGGCGTCGTCGCCGCCGTCGTCGCGAACGGGTCCGACGACACGGCCGGGTCGCCGACCGAGCCGGGCGACACGACCACCGCCACCACCCCCGCGGCCGAGGCGACGAACTCCGACCTCGTCCCCGACCCGGCGCTCGCCGAGGACCGCGAGTGGACCGGCGAGATCACGCTCGGCCAGGGCGCGCTCGGGATCAGCCTCGACGGTGCCGCGGCGCCCCAGGCCGTCGCCAACTTCGTGACGCTCGCGCAGGACGGGTTCTTCGACGGCACGACGTGCCACCGGCTCACCACCGAGGGCATCTACGTCCTGCAGTGCGGCGACCCCGAGGGGACCGGCCTGGGCGGTCCGGGCTACTCGTGGGGGCCGGTCGAGAACGCCCCGGCGGACGACGTGTACCCCGCGGGCACGATCGCCATGGCGCGCCAGAGCGGCAACGGCAGCTCGATGGGCTCGCAGTTCTTCCTCGTGTACGAGGACAGCAAGATCCCGTCCGACGGGGCGGGTGGCTACACCGTGTTCGGCCAGGTGACGTCCGGTCTGGACGTCGTCACGGCCATCGCCGACGCGGGCACTGCGGACGGGTCGACCGACGGCTCCCCCGTGTCCGACGTCATCATCGAGGGAGTGAAGATCCAGTGACGCAGACCCCGGACCAGTCGGCCCCGAGCACGGCCGACGCCGCCGCCGACCAGGTCGAGACGCCGCAGCAGAACGCTCCCGAAGGCGAGACGCACGTGGACCCGACCACCACCGAGACACCCGTCGAGGCCGTCGCGGAGACGCCCGCCGACGAGGCCGCTCCCGAGCCCGCTCCCGAGGCCGCCACCGAGGCGTCCCAGGCCGAGGAGTCCTCGGCCGACGAGGCTCCCGCCGAGGAGACCCCTGTCGAGCCGAGCGAGGAGACCCCGGCCGCCGAGGCTCCCGCCGACGAGGCTCCCGCCGACGAGGCGCCGGCCGCGGAGAGCACGCCCGAGGTCGCCCCGGCCCCGACGCCGCGACCCACGCCCGCCTCGGTCAAGCCCGGCCCGCGCCCGGTCCCGCGCCCCCCGGTCGCGGCGCCTGCCGCGCCGGCCGCCGCCACGGCACCGGCCGTCGCGCCGGTCCCCCCGGTCGACGCCGCCGAGGCCGCGCACGCCGCGACGTTCGGCTCGGTCGACGCCGAGGGCACCGTGACGGTGCGCGAGGCGTCGGGCGAGCGCGTCGTCGGCCAGTACCCGGGCGCCACGCCCGAGGAGGCCATCGGCCTGTACGTCCGCCGCTTCCTCGACCTGCAGGCCAAGGTCGCGCTGTTCGAGGCCCGCCTCGGCGCGACGGACCTGTCGGTGAAGGAGATCGACCAGACGCTCGCGAAGCTCACGGAGGAGACGGCCGAGCCGGCCGCCGTGGGTGACCTCGACGGCCTGCGCGCGCGCCTGGACGCGCTGCGGGGCGTCGCCGCCGAGCGTCGCGCGCAGGCCGAGGCCGAGCGCCAGGCCGCGCGCGCCGCGGCGGTCGAGGCTCGCACGGCGATCGTCGAGCAGGCCGAGAAGATCGCCGCCACGGACCCGAGCCGCATCCAGTGGCGGCCCGCGGGCGAGCAGCTGCGCACCCTGCTCGACCAGTGGAAGGACGCGCAGCGCTCCGGCCCGCGTCTGGACCGGCCGACGGAGGAGGCGCTGTGGAAGCGGTTCAGCCACGCGCGCACCACGTTCGACCGTGAGCGTCGGCACTTCTTCGCCCAGCTGGAGCAGTCCAACGCGCAGGCGAAGGCCGCCAAGGAGCGTCTGGTCGCCGAGGCCGAGAGCCTGCAGTCGAGCACCGACTGGGGTGCCACGGCGGGTGCGTTCCGTGACCTCATGACGCAGTGGAAGGCCGCCGGGCGCGCGAGCCGCGCGGACGACGACGCGCTGTGGGCCCGGTTCCGCGCGGCGCAGGACGCGTTCTTCGCGGCACGCGACGCGCAGAACGCCGCGACCGACGCGGAGTTCCGGGCGAACCTCGAGGTCAAGGAGTCGATCCTGGTCGAGGCCGAGGCGCTCGTCCCGGTCACCGACCTCGTGGCCGCCAAGGCGGCCATCCGCAGCATCCAGGACCGCTGGGAGGCCGCGGGCAAGGTGCCGCGCGCCGACATCCAGCGTGTCGAGGGCCGCCTGCGCGCGGTCGAGAACGCGATCCGCGACGCCGAGCAGAAGCAGTGGACGCGTACCAACCCCGAGACGCGCGCCCGCGCCGAGGGTGCGGCCGCGCAGCTCGAGCAGGCCATCGCGGGCCTCGAGGCGGACCTGGAGAAGGCGAAGGCCGCCAAGGACCAGCGCCGCATCGACGAGGCGCAGGCTGCGCTCGACGCGCGCCGGGCGTGGCTCGAGCAGGTCCAGCGCGCCGCGCAGGACGCACGCGGCTGACCCTCGCGCCTGTCCACAGGCGCTCGCACGTCGCCGGAGGGCGTCGGGCATCCTCACGGGATGACCGGCGCCCTCTCGCTCCTTCCCGCCCCGTCCGTGCTGCCGCGCCTCGTGCGCCGCGGCGACCTGCCGCCCGGCGAGTGGGTCGGGATGCTGCTCGACGGCGTGCTCGTGGCGCTGACCGACGACGTCGCGGTGACGTCCGAGCGCCCGCCCGATCCCGCCGACCGCGCCCGCGCCCTCGCCTCGGCGCTGCCCCGGCGCGGCGTGCTCGGCCGGGACGCCGCCGCATGGGTCCACGCCGGTGGACGGGCACCGGCCCGCGCGTGCGTGCTCGTGCCGGTGGGTGTGCGCCGCCCGGACGCGCGGCCCGACCGTTCGTGCGCCGAGACGGTGTTCGCTCCGGACGACGTCGTCATCGTCGACGGTGTGCCGGTCACCGCGCCCGCCCGGACGGGTGCGGACGTCGCGCGGTGGCTCGACCACCGGGACGCGGTCGAGCGGCTCGTCGCCCTGGCCGCCGCGGGCGTGGACCTCGACGACGTGCGCGGTCGCCTGGTCGCGATGACGGGCCGCCGGCACGTGAGACGAGCGTTCGACGCGCTCGAGGCTGCTCGGGACCAGGCGGGGTTCGACGCACCGGCGACAGCGCCCGGGACGTGACGCCCGGGGCGTGACGCCCGGGCCCGGCGACCCGGGTCCTGAGCGCGTCAGCGCAGCGCGTCGTCGGGGCGCGCCCCGGTGATGCGGTACACGTCGAACACGCCCTCGATCTTGCGCACCGCCGCGAGCACCGACGCGAGGTGCGAGGGCTCGGCCATCTCGAACACGAACCGCGACATCGCCACCCGGTCACGCGACGTCGAGACGGACGCCGACAGGATGTTCACGTGGTGGTCCGACAGGACCCGTGTGACGTCCGAGAGCAGCCGCGCCCGGTCGAGCGCCTCGACCTGGATCTGCACGAGGAACAGCGACGAGGACGTGTGGCTCCACTCGACGTCGACCATGCGCTCGGGCTGCTGGCGCAGCTGCTCGACGTTGATGCAGTCGGTGCGGTGCACGCTCACGCCGGCGCCGCGCGTCACGAAGCCGACGATGTCGTCCCCGGGTACGGGCGTGCAGCACTTGGCGAGCTTGACCCACACGTCGTCGACACCGCGGACGACGACGCCGGGGTCGCCCGTGCGCACCCGGCGGGCGGTCGGGCCGGGACGAGCCGTCTCGGCGAGGTCCTCCTCGGCTCCCGTCTCACCGCCGAGCGCCTGCACGAGTCGCT
The DNA here is from genome assembly GCF_021590045.1 of Cellulomonas palmilytica. NCBI lineage: Bacteria > Bacillati > Actinomycetota > Actinomycetes > Micrococcales > Cellulomonadaceae > Cellulomonas > Cellulomonas palmilytica. Next base: position 2,684,452 of record NZ_CP062221.1, read on the forward strand.
GCACGACGGTGGACGCGGCGACCTGGCCCTCGCCGACCGCGGCGTAGAGCGCGGACACGTCCGCGAACCGCATCTCCGTGGCGAGCGCGACGAGCGACTCGTGCGACAGCAGGCGCTGCATCGGCAGGTTCTGCTTGCGCATCGCCTTGGCGATCGAGTCCTTGCCGTGCTCGATGGCCTCCTCGCGGCGCTCCTTGGAGAACCACTGGCGGATCTTGTTGCGCGCACGGGGGCTCTTGACGAAGCCCAGCCAGTCCCGGCTCGGGCCGGCGGTCTCGGACTTCGAGGTGAAGACGTCGACGACGTCGCCGTTCTCGAGCGTCGAGTCGAGCGGGACGAGCCGCCCGTTGACGCGTGCGCCCATGGTCCGGTGGCCGACCTCGGTGTGCACCGCGTACGCGAAGTCGACGGGTGTCGACCCCTGCGGCAGCGCGATGACGTCGCCCTTGGGTGTGAAGACGTACACCTCGGACCCGGCGATCTCGAACCGCAGCGAGTCGAGGAACTCCGTGGGGTCGGCCGTCTCGCGCTGCCAGTCGACGAGCTGGCGCAGCCACGCCATGTCGCCGCCGGCGGGCGCCTCGGCCTGCGCTCCCCCGCTGTTCTTCGCGTTCTCCTTGTACTTCCAGTGCGCCGCGACGCCGTACTCCGCGCGCCGGTGCATGTCGTGCGTGCGGATCTGGATCTCGACGGGCTTGCCGCCGGGGCCGATCACGGTGGTGTGCAGCGACTGGTACAGGTTGAACTTGGGCATCGCGATGTAGTCCTTGAACCGGCCGGGCACCGGGTTCCACCGCGCGTGCAGCGCACCGAGCGCCGCGTAGCAGTCACGGACCGTGTCGACCAGGACGCGCACACCCACCAGGTCGTAGATGTCGGCGAAGTCGCGGCCGCGCACGATCATCTTCTGGTAGATCGAGTAGTAGTGCTTCGGGCGACCGGTCACGGTCGCCTTGATCTTCGCCGCACGCAGGTCGGCACCGACCTGGTCCCGGACGACCGCGAGGTACTCCTCGCGGGCCGGCGCACGCTCGGCGACGAGGTGCACGATCTCGTCGTAGACCTTCGGGTAGAGCGTCGCGAACGACAGGTCCTCGAGCTCCCACTTGATCGTGTTCATGCCGAGGCGGTGGGCCAGCGGCGCGTAGATCTCGAGCGTCTCGCGCGCCTTCTTCTCCGCGGACGCCGCCGGGACGAACTTCCAGGTGCGGGCGTTGTGCAGGCGGTCGGCGAGCTTGATGACGAGGACGCGGATGTCGTGCGCCATCGCGACGACCATCTTGCGCACCGTCTCGGCCTGCGCCGCGTCGCCGTACGTGACCTTGTCGAGCTTCGTCACGCCGTCGACGAGCATCGCGACCTCGGGACCGAACTCGCGCCGCAGCTGCTCGAGCGAGTACTCGGTGTCCTCGACCGTGTCGTGCAGGAGCGCCGCGACGAGCGTCGAGGGCGTCATGCCGAGCTCGGCGAGGATCGTCGCGACCGCGACCGGGTGCGTGATGTACGGGTCGCCGCTCTTGCGGAGCTGGCCGCGGTGCGCGCGCTCCGCGACGACGTACGCGCGCTCGACCGTGCCGAGGTCGGCCTTCGGGTGGTTCGCGCGTGCGGCCTGCAGGACCGGCTCGAGCGCCGGGTACGCGGGACCGCGCGTCCCGCCGAACCTCGTCAGGCGCGCGCGTACGCGGGACGCCGACGAGCCCGACTGCTCGCCGGTCGCTGGCGCCGGCCCGGTGGGCTGGGCCGCTGACGGCGACCGATCGCCCGCGGCGGGCGCGACGAGGTCCTCGGCCACCCGGTCTCCCTCCGTGCTGCTCACGCTGGATCGCACGAGTCTACGTCCGCGAGGAGGGTCGACCGCGCGACGGCCCGCCGAGCGGCCGTCGGGGCACACCGGCGACGGACGCACCGGCAGGTCGGACGAGCCGGAGGCGGCGCGTCGCCCGACGGTCAGTCGACGGTGACGACCGTGTCGACGGCCAGGCCCGGCAGGTGGGCGCGCCCGCCGAGACCCGCGAGCTCCACGAGGAACGACAGCCCGACGACGTCCGCGCCGCAGGACCGCAGCAGGCCGACCGTCGCGGCGGCGGTGCCGCCCGTCGCGAGCACGTCGTCCACGACGAGCACCCGCGCGCCGGGCGTGATCGTCGCCGGGTGGATCTCGATCTCGGCCTCGCCGTACTCGAGCGCGTACGTGGCCGACGCGGTCGGCCCGGGCAGCTTGCCGGCCTTGCGGACCGGCACGAGTCCGGCGCCGAGCGCGGTCGCGACGGGAGCCGCGAGCAGGAAGCCGCGCGCCTCCATCCCCGCGACGAGGTCGACCTCCCCCGCGACCGACGCCATGGCCGTCACGACGTCCGCGAACGCCCGGGCGTCGGCGAGCAGCGGGGTGATGTCCCGGAACAGGACCCCCGGCTGCGGATAGTCGGGTACGAGCCGGACGAGCTCGGTGACCCGGCGCGCGACGGCGTCGCGTGCCGGGTCACCGGTGACGGTCTCGCTCATCGGGCGGGCTTGCGCCGCTTCGGCTGGGCGGCCTGGCCCTGGTGCGCACCCGGACGCAGCTGGCCGGCGGCCCGCGCGGCGGACGCGACCGCGACGGCCTCGCCCTCGGCGCCCGGGACGCGCGACGCGAGGACCTTCGCCGTGTGCGCCTTGATGCGCGGCTCACGCTCGCGCAGGCTCACCTCGAGCGGCGTCGCGAGGAAGATCGACGAGTACGCGCCGACGAGCATGCCGACGAACAGCGCGAGCGCGATGTCACGCAGCGTGCCGGCACCGAGGACGAACGCACCGACGAACAGGATCGCGGACACCGGCAGGAGCGCCACCACGGACGTGTTGATCGACCGCACCAGCGTCTGGTTGACCGCCAGGTTGGCCTTCTCGGCGTACGTGAACCGCGTCTGGTCGAGCGTGTCCGCGGTGTTCTCACGCACCTTGTCGAACACGACGACCGTGTCGTAGATCGAGTACCCGAGGATCGTCAGGAAGCCGATCACCGTGGCGGGCGTGACCTCCCAGCCGACGCCCGCGTAGAGGCCGACCGTGATCACCAGGTCGTGCAGCAGCGCGATGATCGCGGCGAGCGCCATGCGCCAGTTCCGGAAGTACGCGGTCATGACGAGCGAGACGAACACGAGGAACACGACGATGCCGCTGACGGCCTTGCTGGACACGTCCGCGCCCCACGTCGGGCCGACGAACTGCGTCGTGATGTCGTCCGCGGAGACGTCGAACGCGCTCTGCAGCGCCGCCGCGATCTCCTTGAGCTCCTCGTCCGGCAGCTCGGCGACCTGGATGCGCAGCGAGTCGGCGCCGAGGTTGGTCACCTCGGGCGACTCGTTGCCCGCCACCCCCAGCACCGTGTCGATCGCGAGCTGCTGGTCCCGGTCACCCTCGATGCCCGAGACGACGAACTCCGACCCGCCGCGGAACTCGATGCCCGGGTTGAGCCCGGGCTTGAACAGCAGGAAGCCCGAGATCAGGACGAGGACCGCCGAGACCACGTAGAAGATCCTGCGGCGGCCGACGATGTCGTACGAACGACGGCCCGTGTACAGGTCGTTGCCCCACTGGGCGAATCCGGCGGCCATCAGCGCTCGCTCCCCTCGGCCGGCGAGTCGCCGGTCGCGTCGTCGATCGGTGCGTCGGCGGCGTCCTGCGTGGAGCGCTGCTGCGCCGCACGCTGCGCCGCCTTGCGCTGCGCGATCGTCAGTCCGTCGCCGCGCCCGCCGACGCCGGACGCCACCGGCGTCCGGACCTCGGCGGCCACGGGCGCCTCGCCGGGCTCGGTGTCCTCGCGACGGCCCATCGCGACCTTGCCGCGACCGACGTAGCGCGTGCCCGGGACACCGAGGCGCCGCGGGTCGAGACCGGAGGCCGGGTGGCCCTCGTTGAAGAACCGGGTCTTCGCGAGCAGCTCCATCATCGGGTGCGTGAACAGGAACACCACGATGACGTCGATGACCGTGGTCAGACCCAGCGTGAACGCGAAACCGCGCACACCGCCGACCGCGAGGAAGTACAGGACGATCGCCGCGATGAGGTTGACCGCGTCGGACGCCAGGATCGTGCGGCGGGCCCGCGCCCAGCCGCGCTCGACCGCGGCGCCGAGCGTGCGGCCCTCACGCAGCTCGTCACGGATGCGCTCGAAGTAGACGATGAACGAGTCCGCCGTGATACCGATCGCCACGATCAGACCCGCGACGCCCGGCAGCGACAGGCGGTAGCCCTGCGTCCAGGAGAGCATCGCGATCACGCCGAACGTGAGCGTCGCGGCGATGAGCAGCGACGCGACCGTCAGCAGCCCGAGCGCGCGGTACTGGATCAGCGAGTACAGGACGACCAGCAGCAGACCGATGACGCCCGCGAGCAGACCCTTCTGGAGCTGCTCGGTGCCGAGCGTCGCGGAGATCTGCTGCTCCGACTGCACCTCGAAGTTCAGCGGCAGCGAACCGAAGTTCAGCCGGTTCGCGAGCGACGCCGCGGTCGTCTGGTTGAAGCTGCCCGAGATCTGCGCCTTGCCGTTCGGGATCGTCTCGTCGACGCTCGGCGCCGAGATCACGAGCCCGTCGAGGACCATCGCGAACTGGTTCAGCGGGGTCGAGAGCGACGCGAGCCTGGTCGTGACGTCCGCGAACTGCTTCCCACCCGTCGACGTGAACTCCATGTTGACGATCCAACGGCTGCCGATCGCACCGTTCGCGAGGGTCTCGAGGCCGGAGCCGGCGGACGAGATCTCGGAGCCGTCGATCTCGACCGGGCCGAGGATGTACTTGAGCATCGAGGCGTTGCCCTCGGAGTCGACGCCGCACGTGACGAACGCCTTGTCCGGGTCACCCGAGATGCCGCCGGCGAGGCTCGCCGGGTCGGTGCAGTCGAGCGCGTCGTACTGCGCCTGGATCTCGTCCGTGATCCAGTACGCCGCGTCGCTGGCGGAGCTCGGCTCGCTCGGGGCCGTCGCGGCCGGCGTGGGCTCCTCGGTCGCGTCCTGCGTCGGCTCCGCGGTGGCGTCCTGCGTCGGCTCGGCCGTCGCGGCGACCGCGGGCGCGCTCTCGTCGTCCGTCGCGTCGGCGGTCGTGTCGGTCGACGACGTGGGGGCGGGCTCGACCGTCGCGTCGGCGGACGTCGGCTCGGCGGTCGGCTCCTCCTCGGCCTCACCCGTCGGCTCGGCGTCGGGGTCCGTGCTGGGGTCCGCGCTCGGGTCGACGCTCGGCTCGGTGGTCGGCTGCGCGGGGACCGCGACCTCCTCGACCAGCACCGGCCGGAACTCCATGTGCGACGACCGGCTGACCGCCGCGATGGTCTCCTCGGACGCCTTGCCGGGGATCGCGACGACGATGTTGTTGCCGCCCTGGCTGGAGATCTCCGCCTCGGCGACGCCGGACCCGTCGACCCGCTGCCTGATGACGTTGATCGCCTGGGTGATGTCCTCCGACGTCGGCTCACGGCCGTCGGTGGTCACCGGGGTCAGGATGATCTGCGTCCCGCCCTCGAGGTCGAGGGCGAGCTTGGGCGTCCAGGTCGCGTCGGACGTCTTCGTACCGATGAAGACCGCGATGAACGGCAGGAGCACGATGACCACAAGGGTGATCAGCGTGCGGACCGGCCGGCGGCGGCGTGTGGGTGGGGCCAACGGAGTTCTTCTCTCGTGCGCGCACCGGTCGCGCGTGCGACCGGTGGGGACTGGGTCCGACGAACCGTTCGTCGGACCGCGGGACTACTTCCGGTCGGTGTCGTCGTCGCCCCGGGTGGGCGGCAGCGACGACAGGTCGTCGGGCACGTCGATCGGCTCGTCGTCGAGCTGGTCGGCGGGCTCGTCGTCCTCGGTGCCGTCCTCGTCGGACGGCTGGTCGTCGGCGACGGGCGCCTCGACCTTCTTGGCGATCGCGGCGCGGACCCACCGGGTGCGGCTGCCCGGCGCCGACTCGAGCGTGATCGTGTCGTCGTCCACGTCGACGACGACACCGATCATCCCGGAGGCGGTCATGACCTCGTCCCCGGGCTGGAGGGTGCTGCGGAACTCCTGCTGCGCGCGCTGCTGCTTGCGGCTCTTGCGCGACATGAACCAGAACGCGGCGACCGCGAGGATGAGGATCAGGTACATCGAGTAGCCGCCGCCACCGGTGGTGGCGGCCGCGGTGTCGGCCGCGGGCGCGGCGCTGAGCAGAGTCACAACAGGGTCCTCACGTTCGATCGTGTCCGGGGCAGTCTAGGCGCAGGCGCCCAGCGCTCCAACGCACGTCCAGGTGCGAGGGGTTCCCGCACCGCGGGGAGCCTCTCACACGCAGCCGTGTGCCGGGTCCGGCCGGGACGAACTGCCCAGGAGGACCGCCGGTCAGGCGAACAGGGTCCCCGGGTCCTGCGGCGGTGCGAGCCCCAGGTGGGACCAGGCGGACGGCAGCGCCACCCGACCGCGTGGCGTGCGTCCGACGAGCCCCTCGCGCACCAGGAAGGGCTCGGCGACCGTCTCCACGGTCTCGGGCTCCTCGCCCACGGCGACCGCGAGCGTCGTGAGGCCGACCGGCCCGCCGCCGAACCGCAGGCACAGCGCCTCGAGCACCGACCGGTCGAGGCGATCGAGGCCGCGCTCGTCGACCTCGTACACCTCCAGCGCGGCGCGCGCCGCGGCGAGGCTCAGGGTGCCGTCGCCGCGCACCTCGGCCCAGTCCCGCACGCGCCGCAGGAGGCGGTTCGCGATGCGGGGCGTGCCGCGCGAGCGCGACGCGATCTCCCGCGCCGCGGCACCCGCGAGCCGCACACCGAGCAGCCCGGCCGAGCGCAGCAGCACCTGCTCGAGCTCGTCGGCGTCGTAGAAGTCCAGGTGGCCCGTGAAGCCGAAGCGGTCGCGCAGCGGCGCCGGCAGCAGGCCGGCGCGCGTGGTGGCGCCGACCACGGTGAACGGCGGGAGCGACAGCGGGATCGCGGACGCCCCCGCGCCCTTGCCGACCACGACGTCGACGCGGAAGTCCTCCATCGCCACGTACAGCAGCTCCTCGGCGGGGCGCGCGATGCGGTGGATCTCGTCGAGGAACAGCACCTCGCCCTCCTCGAGCGAGGAGAGCACGGCCGCGAGGTCGCCCGCGTGCTGGATCGCCGGACCGCTCGTCACCCGCAGGGACGTGCCGAGCTCGGCCGCGATGATCATCGCGAGCGTCGTCTTGCCCAGTCCGGGCGGGCCGGACAGCAGCACGTGGTCGGGCGCCCGCCCACGGGCGCGCGCGGCATCCAGGACCACCGAGAGCTGCTCGCGCACCACCCGCTGTCCGACGAACTCCGCGAGCCGCCGCGGGCGCAGCGCCGCCTCGGCGGCGCGCTCCAGGTCGTCCGCGCCTGCGTGCACGAGCGACTCCGCGGGGAAGCGCTCGGTCACGAGCTCGGAGAGCTCGTCGTCGCGGTCAGCCACGCCCGCCGCCCAGGCTCCGCAGCGCCGCGCGCAGCACGCCCGGCACCTCGTCGGCCCGCAGCGGGCCCTCGACGTCCTCGAGAACGGTGGCGACGGCCTGCTCGGCGACCTTCACGTTCCACCCGAGGCCGACGAGCGCGTCGACGACCTGCTGGCGCCGGTCGTCCGCCGCGGGCGGCACGGCGGGCGCCTCGCCCGCCGCCGTGACCGGGGCCGGGGCGCCGAGGCGGTCCTTGAGCTCGAGCACGATGCGCTGGGCGCCCTTGCGGCCGATGCCCGGCACGCGCTCGAGCGCCTTGAGGTCCTCGTCGGCGACCGCGCGGCGCAGCCCGTCCGGCGTGTGCACCGCGAGCATCGCCAGGGCGAGGCGCGGGCCGACGCCGCTGACCGTCTGCACGGTCTCGAAGACCTCGCGCTCGTCGTCGTCCACGAAGCCGAACAGCGTGAGCGAGTCCTCGCGCACGACGAGCGAGGTGTGCAGCGTCGACTCCTGGCCCACCCGCAGCTGCGCGAGCGTCGCGGGCGTCGCCTGCACGAGCATCCCGACGCCTCCGACCTCGACCACCGCCGAGTCCAGCCGCACCGCGAGCACCATCCCGCGCACCGAGGCGATCACGCGCCCTCCCTCGTCGTCACGGCCGTCCGCTGCTCGTCGGGACGACCTGCCCGGGCCACTCTCCCACAGGGGCGAACATCTGTACGAACGACACGCTCAGCGTCGCGCGGCCTGCTCCGCCGCGGCCCACGCCCGCTGCGCCGGCGTCAGGGCGGAACCCGGCCGCTGCGGGGCGCCGAGCACACCCGCCGGTCGCCACAGGTGGCAGATCGCGAGGGCCAGCGCGTCCGCCGCGTCCGCCGGTCGAGGCACCTCGTCGAGACGCAGCAGCCGCGCGACCATCGTCTGCACCTGCGGCTTGTCGGCGCGACCGCTCCCGGTCACCGCGGCCTTGACCTCGGACGGCGTGTGGAGCGCGACGGGGATGCGGCGCCGCGCGGCCGCCACCATCGCGAGGCCCGCGACCTGCGCGGTCCCCATGACCGTGCGCACGTTGTGCTGCGCGAACACGCGCTCGACCGCGACCGTGTCGGGCGCGTGCTCCTCGAGCCACTCCTCGATCCGCCGCTCGATGACGAGCAGCCGCTGGTCGACGTCGAGCGTCGGGACGGACGTCGCGACGCCGACCGCGACGAGCTGCACGCGGCGTCCCGGCAGGCCGTCGACCACGCCGAGGCCGCACCGCGTCAGGCCGGGGTCGACACCGAGGACTCGCACGTCCGCATCGTCGCACCCCGCCGCCCGCGAACCGGGCACCGCGCCGCCGCGAGTCGGTCACCGCGGCCCGGACACGCGCGAGGGGCGCGCCACCGGCAGGTCGCGCGCCCCTCGTCGAGCGTCGGGCTCAGTCGTTCTCGAGCTCCGCCATGACCTCGTCGGAGGCGTCGAAGTTCGCGTAGACGTTCTGCACGTCGTCGGAGTCCTCGAGCGCGTCGATGAGCCGCAGGATCTTGCGGGCGCCCTCGGCGTCGACCTCGATCTGCGTGGACGGCCACCACACGACGTCCGCGGAGTCGTAGTCGATGCCCGCCTCCTGCAGCGCGGTGCGCACGGGCACGAGGTCGGTCGCCTCGCTCAGCACCTCGAACGACTCGCCGAGGTCGTTGACCTCCTCGCCGCCCGCCTCGAGGACGGCCTCCATGACCGCCTCCTCGTCGGTGCCCTCCTGGGGCACGATGACGACGCCCTTGCGGCTGAAGATGTACGCGACGGAGCCCGGGTCGGCCATCTGGCCGCCGTTGCGCGTGAACGCCACGCGGACGTCGGACGCAGCGCGGTTGCGGTTGTCGGTGAGGCACTCGACGAGCACCGCGACGCCGCCGGGGCCGTAGCCCTCGTACATGATCGTCTGGTAGTCCGCGCCGCCGGCCTCCTGGCCCGAGCCGCGCTTGACCGCCCGGTCGATGTTGTCGTTGGGGACGGACGACTTCTTGGCCTTCTGGATGGCGTCGAACAGCGTGGGGTTGCCCGCAGGGTCACCACCGCCCGTCCGGGCGGCCACCTCGATGTTCTTGATGAGCTTCGCGAAGAGCTTGCCGCGCTTCGCGTCGATCACGGCCTTCTTGTGCTTGGTGGTGGCCCACTTGGAGTGACCCGACATGCGCTCGTTACCCCTGGGTGTCGCGGACGATCTGGACGAAGAGACGGTGCACCCGGGTGTCGCCGGTCACCTCGGGATGGAAGGAGGTCACCAGCAGCGGTCCCTGGCGGACCGCGACGATCCTACCGGCGGCCGGGCCGGACTCGACCCGCCCGACCACGGACGCGGCCGGGCCGACCTCCTCCACCCACGGTGCGCGGATGAACACGGCGTGCAGCGGACCGTCCTCGACGCCCTCGATCGCGAGGTCCGTCTCGAAAGAGTCGACCTGCCGGCCGAACGCGTTGCGGCGCACGGTGATGTCCACGCCGCCGAGGGTCCGCTGGCCCTCGATGCCGCCCAGCACCCGGTCGGCGAGCAGGATCATGCCCGCGCAGGAGCCGTACGCGGGCATCCCGGCGTGCAGCCGCGCACGCACCGGCTCGAACAGGTCGAACGCGCGCAGCAGCTTGTCGATCGTCGTCGACTCGCCGCCGGGGATGACGAGCGCGTCGACCGCGTCGAGCTCGGACACGCGACGCACGGGGACGGCGCGCGCGCCCTCCGTCTCCAGCGCGTGCGCGTGCTCGCGCACGTCCCCCTGCAGGGCCAGGACACCGACGGTGACAGTCACCCGGCGATCCTAGGTCGCCCGCGGCGGTGCTCCACGCGCGCGTTCACGTCCGGCGCCCCGTCCCGACGACGCCGCCCGGCTCGGGCCACGACGGCCGCGGCGGTCACCGGGCGGCGGCCGCGCGCAGCGAGCTCCCGGCGGCCGGTCGGACCTCGTCCGCCAGGCGCGCGAGCCCTTCGAGCAGCCGGTCGCGCGGCGCGGCGAGGCTGACGCGGACCATGCGGTGCGCGCCCTCCCCGAACGTCGACCCGGGCGCGACCGCCACGTGCCGCCGTTCGAGCAGTCGCGTCGCGAACGCGTCGGTGTCGGACGTGCCCACGTCGACCATGAGGTAGAACGCGCCGTCCGGCTCGCAGTACCGCAGCCCGCGCGCGGCGAGCAGCCCGACCGCGGCGTCGCGCCGGTCCCAGTACGACTCGACCGCGTCGTGCACCCACTCCTGCGAGCCCGTCAGGGCGGCGAGCGCGGCGACCTGCCCGCTGGTCGACGGGCACGCGAGCGTCGCCTCGGCGACGTGCCCGACGAGCTCGACGAGCTCCGGGTCGGGCAGGTGCGCGAGGCCGACGCGCCACCCCGTCATCGCGTACGTCTTGGACATGGAGTGGAAGACGAGGACGCGCGCGTCGGTGTCGAACGCCGCGGGGCTCACGTGCGGGGTGTCGAACGTGATGGCCTCGTAGCACTCGTCGGACAGCACCCACAGGTCGTGGCGCCGCGCGAGCTCGACGAGCGCCTCGAGCGTCGCGGCGGGGTACACCGCGCCCGTGGGGTTGTTGGGCGAGCACACGACGATTGCGCGCGTGCGCGGCGTGATCACCGCCTCGACGTCCTCGACGCGCGGGACGAAGCCCTCGCGTGCGTGCGTCGCGTACGTCGTGGGCACCAGTCCGCACGCACGCGCGGCCATCGCCCAGTTCGGGAAGGTGGGGTCGGGCAGCAGGACCTCGTCGCCGGGGCCGAGGAGCGCGGTCATGACGGTCGTGAGCCCGCTCATCGCGCCGTGCGTGACGACGACCGACGAGGCGTCGGCCCGGGCACCGGACCGGCGCGCGATGCGCTCCGCCGCGGCCTCCCGCAGCGTCTCGAGGCCCAGGCTCGAGGTGTAGCCGAGCGCACCGTCGCGGGCCGCCCGCGCGACGGCCTCCACGACGTGCGCGGGCGGCCGCGCGTCCGGCTCGCCGATCTCGAGGTGGATCGCCTCCGGGTCGCGCAGCGCGAGCTCCATGAGGGTCCGGATGCCGCTGCGCGGGATGGCGCGCGCGGGAGACGTCGAGGACAGGAAGGGCATGCACCGACCGTAGGCCGCCCAGGTCACGCGCAGGTTACCGACCAGTATGGTCGCCACCCGGACGGGCGACTCACTCGCGCGCGAGGCCCAGGTGCCGCGTCTCGCCGTCCCACGACGGGAGCAGGCTCGCGACGAGCCCGGCCAGCCCCTCCGGGAACACCTCGATCTCGACGGCCGCGAGGTCGGGCAACGACCACCACCGCAGCTCGTCGATCACGTCCTGCTCGAGCGCCGTCCAGCCCGAACGGTCCTCCGCGACGAACGACGTCGACGCCACACGCGCCAGGAAGATCTCCTCGTCCTGCCGGCAGTGCTCGAAGAAGAAGTCGAAGATCGCCGAACGTGTGAACACCGGTCCGACGAGCGCGTCGTCGGCCAGCACGATGCCCGTCTCCTCGCGCACCTCACGCACCGCGGCCTCGCGCGCGGACTCCCCCGCGTCGATCCCGCCGCCGATCGTGAACCACCACGAGCGCTCGGGCTGGTCCGCGTCGTGGCCCCGGATCAGCAGCACGCGGTCGTCCTCGTCGAGCAGGATCACGCGCGCCGCCGTGCGGAACAGCAGGCCGTCGGCCCCGCGCGTCCACTCGGGTCCCAGCGCGTGGTCCGGGCGCCCGTCGTCGCTGGTCGCGTCCGCGGCCACCGCGAGGTCCGGACCCGCAGGCGCGACGAAGGCCGCGGGCTCGTCGTCGCCCGCGGCCTTCGTCGGCACCGGTGAGGTCACCAGCCCCGCTCGGCCAGCCGGTGCGGCACCGGCACGTCGTCGACGTTGATGCCGACCATCGCCTCGCCCAGGCCGCGCGAGACCTTCGCGATCACGTCGGGGTCGTCGTAGAACGTCGTGGCCTTGACGATGGCAGCCGCGCGCTCGGCCGGGTTGCCGGACTTGAAGATGCCCGAGCCGACGAACACGCCCTCGGCGCCGAGCTGCATCATCATCGCGGCGTCGGCCGGCGTCGCGATGCCGCCCGCGGTGAACAGCACGACCGGGAGCTTGCCCGCGGTCGCGACCTCCTTGACGAGCTCGTACGGCGCCTGCAGCTCCTTGGCCGCGAGGTACAGCTCGTCCTCGGGCAGGGAGGTCAGGCGGCGGATCTCGTCGCGCAGCGTGCGCATGTGGGTCGTCGCGTTCGACACGTCACCCGTGCCGGCCTCACCCTTCGAGCGGATCATCGCCGCGCCCTCGGTGATGCGGCGCAGCGCCTCGCCCAGGTTCGTCGCACCGCACACGAACGGCACGGTGAACGCCCACTTGTCGATGTGGTGCGCGTAGTCCGCGGGCGTCAGCACCTCGGACTCGTCGACGTAGTCCACGCCGAGGCTCTGCAGCACCTGCGCCTCGACGAAGTGGCCGATGCGCGCCTTCGCCATGACCGGGATGGAGACGGCCTCGATGATGCCGTCGATCAGGTCGGGGTCGCTCATGCGCGCCACGCCGCCCTGCGCGCGGATGTCCGCCGGGACGCGCTCGAGGGCCATGACGGCCACGGCGCCCGCGTCCTCGGCGATCTTCGCCTGCTCCGCGGTGACGACGTCCATGATGACGCCGCCCTTGAGCATCTCGGCCATCCCGCGCTTGACGCGCGCGGTGCCGACGACGCCGGCCGCGTCGCTCGTGGGGGTGGGCTGGCTGATGTCGCTGGTCACGTCGAGCCTCGCAGGTGAAAGTGCGGTCACGGGGTGTGCGGTCGGGGGCGCCGTCGCGCGTGGGCGGGTCGTCCACACGAGGACGGGCACCGCGACGGACCGAACCCGGCCATCTTAGTGCGTGGCCCCGCGGCGGCCGCCCGCGTGTCTCACGTGCGCCGCGCCGGCCCGCCGCGGCGGCTCAGCCCACGCCGGGCCGCGCGAGCGCTCCCGGCCACGCGTCGTCGAGCTCGAGCGTGCGCGGCTCGGGCGCGTGGCCCGCGAGCCGCAGGACCCGCACGAGCCGGCCACGGCGCACGCGCTGCGTCTGCAGCACCGCCTCGTTGTGGAACCGGCGCGCGATCTCCGCGCGGTACCAGGCCGAGCTCAGGGCGTCGAGCAGCTCGTCGCCGCCCGGCAGCGAGCGCATCGCGGCGATCTCGTCGCGGTCGTCGAGGACCGCGCGCAGCGTCGCGCTGAGCTCGCTCTCGACCTGCCCGCGCTCCTCGCGCAGCTCGTCCAGCGTCGGCGGCCCGTCGCCCGTCGGTGAGGACAGGGCCCGCTCGCCGCTCGAGCGCGGGTCCGACAGCAGGAGCGAGAGCAGCTCGGGCGGCACGTCCGGGCGCGCGACCGCGCTGTCCGCCGCGAGCGCCGACCACGCCGCCTCGCCCACGAGCACCGACGACACCGGGTCGAGCAGGCCGGACGTCGCGAGCTCGGCGGCCACCGTCGCGCGCCGCACGAGCTGCGCCTGCACGACGCTGCGCGACGCGCCGACCTTGCGGTGCAACCGGTCGAGCCGCGACGCCGCGACCCACACCCACCACACCAGGACGGCGAGCACCACGACGACGACGCCCGCGACCTCGGTCCACCTCATCGGGCCTCACCCCTGCCGCGGCGCAGCTCCATGAGCCGTGCGCCGCGCAGCGAGGACGGGTCCTCGCCCACGGGAGCGTGCCGGCCCGCCACGGCCATCTCGTACACCGCGAGCACCTGGTCGGTGACGGCGGACCAGTCGTACCGGCGCACGACGGCGCTCGCGTGCTTCTCGACGCGTGCGCGCAGCTCCGCGTCGCCGAGCACGCGCAGGAGCGTGCGGGCCAGGTCGTCGCTGTCCCCCGTACGGAACAGCACGCCGGCGGCGCCGTCGTCGAGCACGCGCGAGAACGCCCCGAGGTCGCTCGCGACGACCGTGGCACCCGCGCTCATCGCCTCGACGAGCACGATGCCGAAGCTCTCCCCACCCGTCTGAGGCGCGACGTAGACGTCGACCGACGCGAGCAGGCGGGCCTTGTCCTCGTCGGACACGCCACCGAGGAACTCGACCGAACCGGCCTGCTCCCCCAGCACCTCGCGCGCCTGCTCCTCCCCCGTCTCGCCGCGCCCGGCGACCAGGAACCGCGCCCCGGGCACGTGCGCGAGCACCTCGCGCACCGCGCCGAGCAGCACGCCGAGGCCCTTGCGGGGCTCGTCGAGCCGGCCGAGGAACGCGATCGTCGGCGCGTCGGGCGTCCCGGTCCAGCGCGCGTCCGGCTGCGCGGCCTCGAACGTGTCGACGTACACGCCGTTCGGGATCACCACGGCGTCCCCACCGAGGTGGTCGACGAGCGTGCGCCGCGCGTCCTCGGAGACCGCGATACGTGCCGAGATCTTCTCCAGGGACTGGCGCACGAGCGGGAACGCGACCTGCAGCGAGCGCGAGCGCACCGTCGAGGTGTGGAACGTCGCGACGACCGGGCCGTCCGCGATCCACAGCGCGAGCATCGACAGGCTCGGCGTGACCGGCTCGTGCAGGTGCAGCACGTCGAACCGGCCCTGCTCGAGCCACTTGCGCGTGCGCGCCGCGGTCACCGGCCCGAACGTCAGGCGAGCGACCGAGCCGTTGTAGCGGACCGGCACCGCCCTGCCTGCCGCCGTGAGGTAGTCCGGGACGGGCGTGTCGTCGTCCGCGGGCGCGAGCACCTCGACCTCGTGGCCGCGCGCGAGCAGCGCCTCGGCCAGGTCCCGCACGTGGAACTGCACGCCGCCGGGGACGTCGTAGGAGTACGGGCAGACGATGCCCACCCGCAGCGGGCGCGTCGCCGGGGTCGTCACGGCGCCTCCCGCTGCTCGACGGGCTCCCGGTCGCCGGCACCCGCGGCGCCGTCGTCGTGCGCACGGGCGGTTCCGGCCGGCTCGTCGAGCTCGCCGGCACGCCGGCGCGTGGCCGCGTAGCGCTCGGGGTCCAGGTCCTCGACGAACACGCGCTGGAGCATGTGCCAGTCCTGGGGACGTCGGTGCAGGCACTCGGCGAGCCGGTCGACCCACGCCTGCGTGAGCACGCGCACCTGGTCGGCACGCGGCACGTCGGCGCCGACGGGCTCGACGGGCAGGAAGTCGATGCGCAGGCCCCACGGCGTCCCGGCACGCCGTCGCCGCTCGCCGTGCAGGCGCTCGTACGTGATCGCGGTCGCGAACAGCGGCGCACCCGACGCCAGCGCGAGCGCCGCGGGGCCGGCCGCCACGCGGGCGCGGTGGCCGAACAGGTCGACCTCGACGCCGCTGTGCGTCAGGTCGCGGTCCGCGAGCAGCGGGATGATCCCGGCCTGCGGCGCGCGTGCGACGCGCAGCAGCTCGCGGAACACGTCCCCGTCCCCGAGGGCGAGGATCGTCAGCCCGATGCCCTCACGGAACCGCAGGAACTCCTCGAAGACCTGCGGCGGCTCGAGCCGCTCGGCGACGGTCGTCACGTGCGCGATGTTGCGCGTCGCCCACGCGCCCGCGAGGTCCCAGTTGCCGAGGTGCCCGAGCGCGAGCACCGCGGCGCGGCCCTGCCCGACGTGCGCCACGAGCGCGTCGAGCCCGACCGCGCGCACGCGCGCGTCGATCTGCTCGCGGCTCGACCCGGACAGCGAGAACGCCTCGGCGAAGTAGCGCAGGTAGGAGCGCATCGCGGCACGCGACAGACGGCGCAGCTGCGCGTCGTCGAGCTCCGGCCGCACGCGCGCGAGGTTCCGCTCCAGCCGGCGCACCCCCTCGCCGTGCCGCCACCACGTGACGTCGGCAGCGAGGTTCGCCGCACCGCGCAGCACCGCGCCGGGCACGCGGTGCGCGTGCCGCCACGCGAACGCGTACAGCGCGCCGACGTCGAGGCTCACGCGCCCGCCCCCGCGGCGTCGGGTCCGCTGGCCTCCAGGGCGCGCGCCTGGCGGCGCACCTTCGTCATGCGCTGCACGACGGTCACGGCGGACGCGACCGTGAGCAGGCCGAGCACGACGGTCAGCACGACGACCGGCAGGCCGAACCCGACCAGGCCGGTCGCGACGAGCACGAGGAGCAGGCGGTCGGCCCGCTCGGCGATCCCGCCCGAGCCGTTCATGCCCAGCCCCTCGGCGCGCGCGCGGGCGTAGGGCACGACCGACCCGAGCACGAGCGCGGCGAGCGCGAGCGTCGCGGTGAGCTCGTCGTCACCGACCCCGAACCCCCACAGCACGATCCCGCCGAAGATCGCCGCGTCACCGAAGCGGTCGAGGGTGGAGTCGAGGAACGCACCCCACGGGCCCGACCGACCGGCCTGCCGTGCCATCACGCCGTCGAGCGAGTCCGTCAGCGCGAACACCGCGATGACGAGCGTGCCCGCCAGGAAGTGCCCGGTCGGGAACGCCCACAGAGCGGTCACGACGACGACGAGCGTGCCCGTGATCGTCACGGCGTCGGGTGACACCCCCGCGCGCAGCAGCGCCCGCGCGACGGGTGTGAACAGGCGGGTCATGGCCCCGCGGAGTCGGTTCAGCACGTGCCGATCATCTCCCGGTCGTGGACGTCCGCGGCCACGCGGCCGCGAGACGCGCCCGCGTGTCGGCGAGCAGCTCGGGCAGGGCCCGGCTGCGACCGACCACGGGCAGGAAGTTCGAGTCCCCGTCCCACCGCGGCACGACGTGCTGGTGCAGGTGCGCGGCGATGCCGGCTCCCGCGACGTCGCCCTGGTTCATCCCCAGGTTGAAGCCGCTCGGCGACATCACGGTCCGCAGCACGCGCATCGCGGTCCGTGTCAGCGACCCGACCTCCGCGACCTCCGCGTCCGTGAGGTCCGTGTAGTCGGGCACGTGGCGGTACGGGCACACGAGCACGTGGCCCGGGTTGTACGGGTAGAGGTTCATGACGACGTACGCGAGCTCCCCGCGAGCGACGACGAGCCCGGCCTCGTCGTCCTGCGTGGGAATGCGGCAGAACGGGCAGCCCGGACCTGCGGCGTCGTCGATCGGCTTGTTCTCCCCGCCGATGTACGCCATGCGGTGCGGGGTCCACAGCCGCTGGAACCCGTCGGGCACGCCGGCCAGCTCGTGCGGGTCGACCTGCTCCACGCCTCGCTCCTCGCGCTCGTCGTGACGGTGGTCGACCATCAGACCTGGGCGTGCTCGCGCACCGCCGCGACGATCCGCTGCACGGCCTGCGCGACCGGCACGCCGTTCTCCTGCCGACCGTCACGGAACCGGAAGGACACGGCACCCGCCTCGACGTCCTCGCCGCCCGCGATGAGCACGAACGGGATCTTCTGCGTGCTCGCGTTGCGGATCTTCTTGCCGAAGCGGTCGTCGGACCGGTCGAGCTCGGCGCGGATGCCCTCGGCGCGCAGCTGCGCGACGACGTCCTCCAGGTAGCCCTCGAACGGCTCCGCGACCGGGACCGCGAGCACCTGCACGGGCGCGAGCCACGCGGGGAACGCGCCGGCGTAGTGCTCGGTGAGGACCGCGAAGAACCGCTCGATCGAGCCGAACAGCGCGCGGTGGATCATCACCGGGCGCTGGCGCGTGCCGTCGGGCGCGGTGTACTCGAGCTCGAACCGCTCGGGCAGGTTGAAGTCGAGCTGGATGGTCGACATCTGCCAGGTGCGGCCGATCGCGTCCTTGGCCTGCACGGAGATCTTCGGGCCGTAGAACGCGGCGCCACCCGGGTCCGGGACGAGCTCGAGGCCCGAGGACTCGGCGACCTCGCGCAGCGTCTCGGTGGCCTCCTCCCACACCTCGTCGGACCCGACCGACTTCTCGGGGTTGCGGGTCGACAGCTCGAGGTAGAAGTCGTCGAGCCCGTAGTCCTTGAGCAGGTCGAGGACGAACGTCAGCAGGCTCGTCAGCTCGTCGCGCATCTGCTCGCGGGTGCAGTAGATGTGCGCGTCGTCCTGCGTGAAGCCGCGGGCGCGGGTCATCCCGTGCACGACACCCGACTTCTCGTACCGGTACACGGTCCCGAACTCGAACAGGCGCAGCGGCAGCTCGCGGTACGAACGGCCGCGCGCCGCGAAGATCAGGTTGTGCATCGGGCAGTTCATGGGCTTGAGGTAGTAGTTCTGCCCCTGCCGCTTGACGTTGCCCGCGGCGTCGCGCTCCTCGTCGAGCTGCATGGGCGGGTACATGCCGTCGGCGTACCAGTCCAGGTGCCCGGAGATCTGGAAGAGCTGCTCCTTGGTGATGTGCGGGGAGTTCACGAACGAGTACCCGGCCTGCACGTGCCGGCGCCGGGAGTACTCCTCCATCTCCATGCGGATGATCCCGCCCTTGGGGTGGAACACCGCCAGGCCCGAGCCGATCTCCTCGGGGAACGAGAACAGGTCGAGCTCGTTGCCGAGCTTGCGGTGGTCGCGGCGCTCGGCCTCGGCGATGCGCTCGAGGTACGCCTTGAGCTCGTCCTTGCTGGGCCACGCGGTGCCGTACACGCGCTGCAGCTGCGGGTTCTTCTCACTGCCGCGCCAGTAGGCGGCGGCCGAGCGGGTCAGCTGGAACCCGTTGCCGATGAGCCGGGTGGACGGCAGGTGCGGGCCGCGGCACAGGTCCTGCCAGACGACCGTCTCGGACTCCCGGCCGGCGCCGCGCACGTTCTGGTAGATCGACAGCCCGCCGAGCCCGACCTCGACCGACGCGCCGTCGGTGTCGCCCGCCTCGCCCTTGAGCCCGATGAGCTCGAGCTTGTACGGCTCGGCCGCGAGCTCCTCACGGGCCTGCGCCTCGGTCACGTCCCAGCGCCGGAAGGTCTGGCCCTCCTTGACGATGCGGCCCATGACCTTCTCGATCGCCTTGAGGTCCTCGGGCGTGAACGGGGTGTCGACGTCGAAGTCGTAGTAGAAGCCGTCGGTGATCGGCGGACCGATGCCGAGCTTCGCGGTCGGGTTGACCTCCTGCACCGCCTGCGCGAGCACGTGGGCCGCACTGTGCCGCAGCACCGCGAGCCCGTCGGGCTCGTGCACCGAGACGGGCTCGACGACGGCCGCGTCCGCGGGGATCGGCAGGTGCAGGTCGCGCAGCTCGCCGTCGACGCGGACGACGACGACGTCCTTGCGGTCGCCGAACAGCTCCGTGCCCGTCGTGCCCGCCTGCACCGTGGTCGCGGTTCCGTCGACGGTGAGGGCGATCTGCTCGGGCACGTGAGGGCCTTCCTCTGCACAGCTCGCGCGGCGTTCGCGCGGCAGGACGTCACCACCGGACGGTGGGACCCGACGATGCTACCTGCGCGGGTCGGCCCGGCGCTGACCTGCGCTGCGACTACCGACGGGGGCCGGACCAGAGCGAACCGCGTCGGCCACGGTAGGGACGCGGACAAGCCACGAGGCCCTTCCGATGCTTCGGAAAGGGCCTCTGACCTGCGGTCTTGCTGGTGGGCGATACTGGGTTCGAACCAGTGACCTCCTCGGTGTGAACGAGGCGCTCTACCACTGAGCCAATCGCCCGTCCGCCGACGACGAGTCGTCCGCGTACGCGGCCGGCAGGGCCGACCAGCACCACCCGTGAGCGGCGCAGACGGAATGCTACCCGGGATGCGCGCAGATTCCGAACCGGTGCCCCGGGGGACGCCCCTCCACGGTCGGGTGACGGCGACGACCGGCGGGAACCGGCTCGGGACCCGACCGGCGGCGAGCCGCGCCTGACCGCGCCACCGACCGGCGGACGAGGCGGGGACACAACGGGTCAGGGCGTCAGGAACTGGTGCAAAGAAGTGTGCACCCGGGCCTCAAGTTCACGCCCGAAGTGACCGATTGCGCAAGGAACAGCCGCAGAGCCGCGTGAGGAGGCGGCCCGCACACGAGGTCGCACCGGCACCCGTGAGCCTGACGGGGCACGCTCAGAACGCGTCCCACCGGGTGAACCTGGGTGCAGTTCAGGTCCAATCGGGCAATCGCACTGCCATGATGGGACCAACAGCCCACGAATGACGAGAAGAGGGGACCCGATGACGCATTCGTCGTATGACGTCGTCGAGGTCGTCGCCATGCAGCTGATCGGGAGCGACGCGAGCGTCATCCCCGTGAGCGCTGAGCTGTCCTTCCGGACGTCGGACCCGTACACGGTGCGCGCGGTCTTCACCGGCCCGCACACCATGTCGACCTGGCTCATCGGCCGCGAGCTGCTCTCCATGGGCATGCACGCGGCATCCGACGCGCCTGCCGGAAGTGGCGACGTCCAGGTGTGGCGGGACGAGGATCCCGACTACGCACTCGTGTCGCTGAGCGGAGTGGAGGGCAGCGCGCTGCTCGCCGCCCCCAGCGAGCCCATCGTCCGGTTCCTCGCCCGCACCGAGGAGCTCGTGCCGCTGGGAGCGGAGAGCGACCGCATGGAGGCGGAGATCTCGGCGTTCATCGCCGCGCTCCTCACCGCCTGACCACCCGAGCATCCGACCGGTCCCGTCGTCGCCGACGGGGCAGGTCCTCGTGCTTCCAGGGGCTCTCGCCGGGCACTCCCCCGACCGCCTCGCCACGCGCGCCTGCGACGCGCCGGCGGCCCCGGCCGCTCACGGGTCGAGGTCGTCGAGCGCGCGCGCCTGGAACAGCTCGGCGGCCGCCCGCGACAGCGGCCCGGGCACGACGTCCTGCTCGTCGAGCGCGCTCACGGGCGACACGTTGCGGATCGAGCCGGTGAGCGCGAGCTGCGCACGGCCCGCCAGCACGTCGTCGAGCACGTCGTACGGCAGCTCGTCCGCGGCGGCCTCGCGCACCGGCAGCCCGGCGTCGGCGCCCCACTCGAGCAGCAGCTCGCGCGTGATCCCCGCGAGGCACCCGCTGGACAGCGGGGGCGTCACGAGCTCGCCGTCCCGCTCCACGACGACGTTCGACCCCGTCCCCTCGCACAGCATGCCGACCGTGTTGGCGAGCAGGGCCTCGTCGGCGCCGCGGCGGTGCGCCTCGGCCAGCGCGACGACGTTCTCCGCGTAGGACGTCGTCTTGAGCCCGGCGGTCGCCGACCGCTCGTTGCGCACCCACGGCACGCGTACCGCGCGGCTCGTCGCGGCGCGCGTGGCCGGCCCGGCGAGCGCGACGAGCGTCGGGCGCTGCGCGTCGGGCGCGTCACGGTGCGACCCGAGCGGCCCGGGTCCGCCGGTGAACGTCAGGCGCAGCCGTCCCGCGTCGGGCGCGGCGCCGAGGACCGCGGCGACCGCCTCCCGCACGACGTCCTCGTCGGGCGCGGGCAGGCCGAGACCCGCCGCCGACCGCTCGAGCCGGCGCAGGTGCCGCGTGAGCGCGAAGGCGCGCCCGCCGTACACCGCGCACGTCTCGAAGACGCCGTCACCGACGGTCACGCCGTGGTCGACACCGGTCAGGATCCGGTCCGTGGGTGCGTGCAGCCGGCCGTCCGTCCAGATCACGACGCTCATGGGCGTCAGTCTGGCATCCCGGCGCCACCGGTCACGTCCGCGACGCGAGCGCGACGAGCCGCGCGGCCTTGAGCTCCGTCTCGGCCCACTCGGCACTCGCGTCGCTCCCCCACGTGATGCCGGCCCCGGTGCCGAACCGCAGCCGGCCCCGGCCGTCGTCGTCGGGCTCCCACCAGAACGTCCGGATGCCCACCGCGAGCTCGGCTCGCACTTCCCCGTCGGGCGCGACGTGCGACCACCCGACGAGCCCGCAGTACGGCCCGCGGGGGACGGGCTCGAGCGCGTCGATGATGCCCAGCGCCGAGGACTTCGGCGCGCCGGACACCGAGCCGGGCGGGAACGTCGCCTCCAGGAGCGCCGGCCACAGAGCGCGGACCGCCCGGTGCCGACGGGTCAGCACGCCCTGCACGGTCGACACGAGGTGCACGAGACCCGGGTGCTCCTCGACGCCCAGGAGCGTCGTGACCTCCACCGTGCCCGGCTCGCACACGCGCTGCAGGTCGTTGCGCACGAGGTCGGTGATCATCACGTTCTCGGCGACGTCCTTGGGGGTCAACCCGTCGCGCGTCGTCGCGGTCCCCTTGATCGGCGCCGAGGTCACCACGCCGTCCTGCACCCGCAGGAACAGCTCGGGCGACGCCGTCACGACCCACACGCCGTCCTCGTCGGCACCGCGCGGGACGTGCACGTAGCCCGCGTACGGCGCGGGGTTGCCGGCAGCCAGGACGTCAGCGAGCGCGGCCGCGTCGGGGACGTCGTCGACGGACCCGAGCTCCGCCGTGAGCACGCGGCAGAGGTTCGCCTGGTAGACGTCGCCCTCGCGCACGTGCGCGCGCACGGTCTCGACGGCCGCGACGTACGCGTCGCGGCCCAGGGAGCTCGACCAGCCCGTTGCGTGCGGCCCGAGCCACGTCCGGTCCGCGCGCGAGGGGGCGGGACGCGCGTCCGCGAACCGCCAGGCGCGCACTCGGCCCTCGAACTCCCCGACCAGCACCCACCACCCGGGCTCGGCGAGCCGTTCGGGGTGCTCGCGCACGTCCACGCTCTCGACGAGGTCGCCGAGGCGCAGACCGGCGAACCGGGCACTGGCTGCTGTCTCGGGCACGCGCACACCGTAGCCGCCGCGCTCCCGCGCAGGTCAGGGCGTTCAGCGGGCGCCGACGTCCGTGGTCGCGCCGTCCCGGTCGCGCCACCGCCACGCCGCCACGACCACCAGCCCCATCAGGAGCGGTCCGACGAGCGTCAGGGCCCGCCACGCGAGCGTCGCGGCCACGAGGTCCGGCTCGAAGGCCGCACCCGCGACCGTCGTCCACGCCCCCACGAGCACCGCGTCCATCACCCCGAGACCGAACAGGGGCAGCAGCGTCAGCGGGTAGGCCACCAGGAACACGGCGAGCACGTCGACCAGGGACAGCGCCGAGGCGGGCACCCCGACCGCCCGGAGCGTGACGTGCAGCATGAGGCCGTCGACGACGACCATCCCGAGCAGCGCGAGCAGTGACGGGACGAGCCCCGTACGCAGCCGGTCGGCCGTGCGCTCGCGCAGGTCGGTGAGGTAGACCGCCCACGACTCGGGGTCCACGCCGCGCCGCACCCGGGCGACGACGCGCGCGGCGCTGCGTCCCATCCACGCGGCGAGCGCGGCCGAGCGCAGCAGCAGCGCCAGCGCGACGAAGCACGCGGCCGCGACGAGCGCGCACAGCACGGTGGCGACGACCTGGCGCCGCTCGACGCCGTCCCCCAGCGCCAGGAGCGCGACCCCGACGACGGGGACCCCGAACCGCACCGCGTAGAACGTCGCGGTGTTCAGCCCCACACCCGCGAGACCCTGTGCCGAGTCGACCCGCCACGCCCGGAACATCGCGACGCGCACGGCCATGTCGGCGGGCGGTGGCGTGAAGCTCCCGACGAGGTACGCGGCGAGGTCGTTCTGCAGCGAGCGCGACAGGCTCAGGTTCTCGACGTAGCACGCGAGCGGGACGGCGTTGAGCGCCTGCCGCACGAGCAGCAGGCCGACGAGCGGCCCGACCACGGCCGCCGGCACGTGCGTGAACGCGTCGGCGACCGCGCGCCAGTCGACCGCACCGACGAGCCGCTGCACCGCGAACCACGCGCACGCCGCCACGACGACCCACGCCCCGGCACGCACCGCACGGCCGCGCCACCAGGCCCGCGACCCGTCTGCTGCCGGCACGTCGGGTTCTGGTGCGCTCACGCCGGCCCGCCGCACGCCGTGGCGACCCGCCGGACCGCTGCGACGCACGTGACCATCGTGCCTCCGTGTCGGGACCGGCCGCGGACGACGCGGCTCTCGTGGATGAGCGCACGGTAGCGCGAGCGGGCGGGAGCCGGGCGCCTCCCGGTTGACGACCGGTGCCCGCAGGACGAGCATCGGTGGCGAGCGACGTCCCGGCCCGGCTGAACGGCCAGGCGGGAGGCGGTGGGCGTCGCCCGTGGAGGACCGATGCCCTCGCCCGTCGACCCACGCGACTTCGACGCGGTCCTCTTCGACCTCGACGGCGTCCTGACGACCACCCGCA
This sequence comes from Cellulomonas palmilytica, assembly GCF_021590045.1. Taxonomy (NCBI): domain Bacteria; kingdom Bacillati; phylum Actinomycetota; class Actinomycetes; order Micrococcales; family Cellulomonadaceae; genus Cellulomonas; species Cellulomonas palmilytica. Next base: position 2,708,702 of record NZ_CP062221.1, read on the forward strand.
CGGTGCACGCGGCCGCGTGGAAGTCGATGTTCGACGAGTTCCTGGCGGAGTGGGACGCGGCCCACGGCACGCACCTGCCCCGCTTCGACGAGCGGTCCGACTACGCCGCCGCGGTGGACGGCAAGACCCGCGAGACCGGCGTCCGCGACTTCCTCGCGTCCCGCGGCATCGCGCTGCCGCCCGGACAGCCCGACTCGCCACCCGACGAGCGGTCGGAGTGGGGGCTCGGCAACCGCAAGCAGCTGCTGGTCGAGGACGAGATCGCGCGCAACGGCGTCGAGGCGTTCCCCGGTTCGGTCGCGTGGGTGCGCGAGCTGCGCGAGGCGGGCCTGCGCACCGCGGTCGTCTCGAGCAGCCGCAACTGCGCCGCCGTGCTGGAGGCTGCGGGGATCGCCAACCTCTTCGACGCCCGGGTGGACGGCGAGACCGTGCTCGAGCTCGGGCTGCCCGGAAAGCCGGCACCGGACGGCTTCCTCGAGGGCGCGCGTCGCGTGGGCGTCGTGCCGCGGCGCGCGGTCGTCGTCGAGGACGCTGTCGCCGGGGTCGCCGCAGGCAGGGCCGGCGGCTTCGGGCTCGTCATCGGCGTCAACCGTGACGACCACACGGCCGCGCTGCTCGCGAACGGCGCGGACCTCGTCGTCGACGACCTCGGCGAGCTCCTCGCGGCTCCCGACGACGCGGTGCACCGCTCGGGTCCGCGCCGGCACCACCTGATGGCCGCGGCGCGACGGATCGTGGCGTCGTCGTCGGACTACCCCACCGACCCGTGGCGGGTGGTCGAGACCCGGTACAACCCCGAGTACGTCGAGCAGACCGAGACCATCTTCGCGCTCGCGAACGGCTACCTCGGCATCCGTGGCGGCTTCGAGGAGGGCGTGCCGGCGGCCACGCCGGGCACGCTGCTCAACGGCTTCCACGAGACGTGGCCGATCGTCTACCCCGAACCCGCGTTCGGCTTCGCGACGACCGGGCAGACGATCCTGCCCGTCCCGGACGGCACGGTCCTGCGGCTCCTCGTCGACGAGGAGCCGGTGACGTGCGCGACGACGGAGGTCGACGAGTTCGAGCGCACGCTCGACATGCGGCGCGGCGTGCTCACCCGCGCGGTCGTCTACCGCCTGCGGGACGGTCGACGGCTCCGCGTGCGCACCGAGCGGCTCGTCTCGCTCGCGCGTCGCCACCTCGCCTGCGTGCGCTACGAGGTCACCGCCCTCGACGCGCCGGCGCGGCTCCTGGTCGCCTCCGAGCTCGTCACGCCGGTCCTCGCCGTGCACGACGACGACGTCGCGCAGGACCCGCGCCGCACGCGCACGCTGTCGCACGGCGGGCTCCGCGAGGACGTCGAGCAGGTCGACGGCCTGCACGTGGTGCGCACGTACCGCACGCACAGCAGCGGGCTCGCGGTCGCCGCCGCCATGGACCACGAGCTCGACGCTCCCGGCGCCACGCACGTGCGCACGTCGGTCGACCCGGCGCGCGCGACCGTGGTGGTCGAGCTGGACGCGCAGGTGGGAGTCCCGGTCGGGCTCACCAAGTGGCTGGGCTACCACTACGGAGCCGAGGAGTGCACGGTGCTGGCCGACCGGGCCACCCTCACGGTCCACCAGGCGCGCGCCGCGGGCCGTGCGGTGGTCGTCGCGGAGCACGAGCGGGAGGTCGCCGAGTTCTGGGGCCGCAGCGAGGTCGTGTGGGAGGGCGCCGCCGCGGCGCAGCAGGCGCTGCACGTCAGCCAGTTCGCCCTGCTCCAGGCGTCCTGGCGCAGCGAGGGGCACGGCGTGCCGTCCAAGGGCCTCACCGGGACGGGGTACGAGGGGCACTACTTCTGGGACACCGAGGCGTACCTGCTGCCGTTCCTCGTGCACACCTCTCCCGACGTGGCGCGGAGCCTGCTGATGCACCGCGTGCGCATGCTCCCGGACGCGCGTCGCCGTGCCGCAGCGGTCGGGTGCTCGGGAGCGCTGTTCCCGTGGCGCACGATCAACGGCGAGGAGGCCTCCGCGTACTACGCCGCGGGCACGGCGCAGTACCACATCGACGCCGACGTCGCGTACGCGCTCGAGCAGTACGTCGAGGTCACGGGCGACGTCGAGCTGCTGTTCGAGCACGGCGCCGAGCTGCTCGTCGAGACCGCCCGCATGTGGGTCGACCTCGGCTTCTTCTCCGAGCGGCACGACGGCCGGTTCGTGATCCACAAGGTCACCGGACCGGACGAGTACTCCACCGTCGTCGACAACAACCTCTACACGAACCTCATGGCCGCCGAGAACATGCGGGCCGCCGCCGACGCCGTGGCCCGGCTGCGCGCGGAGTCACCCGTGCACCTCCAGCGGCTCGTGGAGCGCGTCGGCCTGCGCGAGGACGAGGAGGCCCGGTGGCGAGCCGCCGCCGAGCGGATCTACGTGCCGTACGACGAGCGGGTGGGCGTGCACCTGCAGGACGAGAACTTCCTCGAGCTGCCGGTGTGGGACTTCGCCGCGACGCCGGAGGACCGCTACCCGCTCCTGCTGCACTTCCACCCGCTCACCATCTACCGGCACCAGGTCATCAAGCAGGCCGACGTGGTGCTCGCGACGGTGCTGCTGCCCGACCGCTTCACGGCCGAGGAGCGCCGGCGCATCTTCGACTACTACGACGCGCTGACGACCGGCGACTCCTCGCTGTCCGAGTGCATCCAGGCGATCGCGGCCGTCGACGTCGGCAAGTACCGGACCGCCGAGGAGTACCTGGTCGACGCGGTCGCGGTGGACGTGGCGGACACCGCCGGCAACCTGGGCGACGGCGTGCACGTCGCGTCGGCGGGCGGGACGTGGATGGCGCTCGTCCAGGGCTTCGCCGGCTACCGGTGGCGAGGCACTCGCTTCAACCCGATGCTCCCCACCCGCGGGCGGGGGCTGCGGTTCCCGCTGCGGATCCGCGGCTCGGTGCTCGAGGTGAGCATCGAACCGCGACGCGTCACCTACACGGTGCTGAGCGGCCCGCCGGTGACCGGGCAGCACCGCGACGAGCCCTTCACAGCCGCGCTGGGTGCACCGGTCTCGTTCACGGGCGTGTTCCAGACGAGCGACGGCGCGCCCGCCGACGACGGCGGCACCTCGGGCCCGGCGCCGGCCCGGCCGCCCGAGCCCACCGTCCGGGCGTGACGGAGCTCACCCGACCCGGCGGCCCTCGTCGCGCGACGTCCGCGGCATGACGCACCCGGGGACGACGAAGGCCCCAGGTCGTCGACCTGGGGCCTTGCTGGTGGGCGATACTGGGATCGAACCAGTGACCTCTTCCGTGTCAGGGAAGCGCGCTACCGCTGCGCCAATCGCCCGGGGGTGTGTTGCTGCGAGGTGGAGATGGGATTCGAACCCACGTATACGGCTTTGCAGGCCGCTGCCTCGCCTCTCGGCCACTCCACCCTGAGACCGCAGTCCTCAGCGGCCTGGGCCGAAAGGATGTCTCCGAGCGGACGACGGGATTCGAACCCGCGACCCTCACCTTGGCAAGGTGATGCTCTACCACTGAGCCACGTCCGCGCTGCACGTCCCTCCGGTTCTCACCGGCGTTCCGTGTGCGTCCCAGACTTTAACCGAGTCTTCGCGTCAGAGTCCAACTGGCACCCGGCACGCAAGCCCGATCCGCAGGATCACGCCGATCTCCCGGCGTGTCGGGGGAGCCCGGACGGCGTCCGACGAGCCGCGCACCGCCCCGGACGCCTACCCTGGTCCGTCCGCCGTCCCCGGCACCGGCGTCCTCGCAGGCCGTCCCTCACTGCGACCCGACCTCATGACCTCGACGACCACGCTCCCCCGCAGCTCGGCGTCGTCCGGCCCCGACCGGCCGTCCGGCGAGCGACGCGGCACCCCGGCGCGCCGGGACATCCAGGTCCTGCGCGCCGTCGCCGTCGCCGCCGTGGTCGTCTTCCACGCGTGGCCGCAGGCCCTGCCCGGCGGGTACGTGGGCGTCGACGTGTTCTTCGTCGTGTCCGGCTTCCTCATCACATCCCACCTGCTGCGACACCCGCCCACGGACGTGCGCGGGCTCGCGGCGTTCTGGGCGCGGCGGGTGCGACGCCTGCTGCCCGCGGCCGCCACCGTGCTCGCCGTGACGACCGTCGCGAGCGTCGTGCTCCTGCCGAGCCACCTGCTCACGCAGGCGGCGCGCGAGCTGCTCGCCGCGACCCTCGTCCGGGAGAACTGGCAGCTCGCGGACCAGGCCACGGACTACCTCGGGGCGGACGCGGCCCCCAGCCCGGCGCAGCACTTCTGGTCGCTCGGGGTCGAGGAGCAGTTCTACCTCGTGTGGCCCCTGCTGCTGGCCGCCGCGGCGCTCGTCGCGCGCCGCACGGGACGGTTGCGTGCGGTCGCCGGCGGCCTCGTCGGGGCCGCGACGCTCGCCTCGCTGTGGTGGAGCGCGGCGCTCACCGCCGCGGACCCCGCACGTGCGTACTTCGTCACGACGACGCGCGTGTGGGAGCTCGGGCTCGGGGCGCTCGTCGCGGTCGTGGGAGCCCGGACGCGCGGGCTCGTGCGCGTGCGTGCGGTCGCGGGCTGGGTGGGGCTCGCCGCGATCGTGTACGCCGCGCTGCGGTTCACCGGCGAGACGGCCTTCCCGGGCACCTCGGCCCTCGTGCCCACGCTCGGCACCGTGCTCGTGGTCGCGAGCGCCACCGACGACGTCCCCGGCGGGCTGGGCGCGGTGCTCGGTCGCCGGCCCGTCGTTCGGCTCGGTGACGTCTCGTACGGCGTCTACCTGTGGCACTGGCCCCTGCTGGTGCTCGCGCCGTTCGCGCTCGGTGCGCAGATCACCGGGTGGGGGCTGGCGGGCGTCGTGGCCGTCACGCTGGTCCTGGCGTTCGCGAGCACGCGCTGGGTCGAGGACCCGGTACGGCACGCCCCACGGCTCGTCGGCTCGCTGTCCCGCACGTTCGCGCTCGGCGCGGTCGCCGCGGCGGTGTGCGCGGCGCTCGCGGTCGGCGCCGGCGCGATCGGCGCGGCGCGTGCCGCGCACGAGGAGGACCTGTTCGCGCGTGCGAAGGCCGGGCAGGAACCGTGCTTCGCCGCGCAGGCGGTGCGCGACCCCGCGTGCGACCCCGTCGGCGAGCGCCTGCTCGTCGCCCCGGGTGCCGCGGCCGGCGACCGCAGCGAGCTGTACGCCGACGGCTGCTGGAACAACACACCGTTCTCGTCACGCCGGACCTGCACGTACGGCGCCGCCGACCCCGTGCGGACGATCGCACTGCTCGGCAACTCGCACGCCGGGCAATGGCAGCCCGCGCTCGTCGGCCAGGTCGAGCGCGAGAGGTGGTCCCTCACGACGTACCTGACGTCCGAGTGCTACCCCGTCGATCTCCCGGTCGACGTGACACGGCCTTCCGCGGTCGAGGGCTGCAGCCGGTGGACGCAGTGGGCGGTCGACGAGATCGTCGCGCAGGACCCGGACCTCGCCGTGCTGGCGGCGCGAACGTTCCGCCCCCTGCTCGACGTCCCGGAGGAGGACCAGCGCGCGGAGCAGCGGGCCGCCTACGGGCGCCTTCTCGAGCGTCTGACCTCAGCGGGCATCCCCGTGCTGGTGCTGCGCGACACGCCCGACCTCGGTGGCCCGGCGCCCGACTGCGTGGCGCGCGAACGCGGTGGCTGGCGGTCGTGCACGCACCCCGCCGACGTCGCGATCGAGCCCGACCCGCTCGCCGACGCGGCGGCTGACGACCCGAGCGGGCTCGTGTCAGTGCTCGACCTCGACCACGTGCTCTGCTGGGACGAGCGCTGCCACGACGTGGTGGGCGGCGCGATCGTGTACTTCGACCACGGGCACCTGACCCGCACGTTCGCGGAGTCGTTGCGTCCCGAGGTCGAGGCGGCCGTCACGGCGCGCATCGGCTCCTAGCCGACCCGACGAACCCGGCGGACGCACCTCACCGACGAGCCCGGTCGGGCGTGCGAGGTCGGCTCAGACCTCGCCCGGCAGCGCGCGGCGCACGACGATGCGCGTCCACGCGCCGACGTACACGCGGTCGCCGTCCGCGAGCTCGTGCCGCTGGCCCACCGGGATCGGCGCCTGCGGCAGGGGCTCCCCGACGCGGGCCACGTACGTACCGTTCGAGGACTGCAGGTCCTCCACCCACCAGCGCGTCCCGTCGGTGTTGAGCTGGCAGTGCCGGCGCGAGACGCCCGAGTCCGCGCCGCAGTCGATGTTCGGGTGGATGTTGCGGGACACCGACGGGCGTCCGACGAGCACGCTGCGCGTGCGCAGCGGGACGAGCGCGGGCAGGCCGGCCGACGGCATCGGGTCCTCGGGCGACTGCAGCGCGTACCAGTCGGGGTCGACCCACACCTCCGCGACCCACGAGTCCGGGCCGTCCGGTGCGGGCGTGGGCAGAGCGCCGCCGGACTGCGGGTCGCCGTCCGGGTCGGCGGGCGACGAGGCCGCCTGCTCGGGCGACGTCCCTGCGGACGCCGAGACCGCGGGGTGCTCCCCCGTCGCGGCGGACGCCGCGGACGCCGGGGCCGGCCCGGAACCGGCGAGGGGTGGGGTGAGCGGCGCGGGGGTCGCGCCCGTCGTGAAGTCGTAGCCGCAGTTCTCGCAGAACAGCGCGCCGGCCGCCGCGGGCGACTGGCAGTGCGGGCACGTCGTCGGCGCGGCGGCACAGGACGACTGCGGCGTCGCGGCCGGTGCCGAGGCACCGCTCGACGCGATGGGCGCGCCGCACACGTCGCAGTAGTCGGTCGACGTCGAGGCGTGCCCCTCGGGGCAGACGACCGTGCTCACCGGCGCACCCGGGTCGTCTTCGTCGACGCGGTGTCCAGCGCCATCTCGTCGAGCCGGTCCGTGTTGCGCTTGAGCCGCACCGTGCCCTGCTCGGGGTCCTCGATCTCCACGACCCGTCGCAGGCGGCTCGTCGCCTCGTCGTTCCCGGTCTCCTGCGCGAGCTGCACCGCGCGGCCGAGCTTGACCGTGGCGGTCGCCTCGTCGCCCGCGGCCTTCGCCGCGAGACCCTCCTGGATCGCGACCGCGAGCTCCGCCTGGCCCGTGTAGTGCGCGACCTCCGGGCTGATGCGGGCCGTGAGCGAGTCGTCGTCGGACCAGCGCGCCTTCACCAGTCCCGAGGCGAGCACCTCGCCGCCCACGGCGATCTGCACGCGCGCCGCGAGCTGCTCGGAGCCGACCGGCTTCGACGGGACGCGGACCGCGACGTGGTAGTCGCGCGACTCGTCGCCCCACGAGCCCGTCGGGTACGCGCCGGTCAGCGGGTTGACCTCGCGACGGCGGGCCGTGAGGTCCTCCACGGTCGGCGAGACCTGCCGGACGAACAGCACCTGCGCGCCCTGCGGGGCCCACACGCGCAGGTCCGCGTCCGCGATGCCGCGCGCCATCGAACGCTGCACGAGGTCGCGGAAGTCCGCCGCGATGTCGTCGGGGTTCGCGATGAGGTCGACCGTGCCGAGCAGCGCGGTGGAGATCTCGCGCAGCTCGTCGACCTGCCAGTTCGCGCCCACCCCGCGCGCGTCGCACTGGAAGTGCCCCGTGACCGCACGGACCACGTTCGACAGCGCGTGCCGCGGCTCGGACTCGTTCTTGCCGTCCGTCAGCAGGATCGCGTGCCGCTGCGGCGCGTGCGGCACGGTCGCGAACAGTCGGTCGGCCAGCGAGAGCCAGGTGCTCATCGCGGTGCCGCCCGACGGCTGGAGCGACGCGATCGCGCGCTTGGCCTCGAACCGCGCACCCGGCTCCATCTGCACCATGTCCCGCACCGCGTTCGGGTACGGGAACACGCGCATCGCGACGTGGCTGCCGCCGACGATCGCGAACCACGTTCCGTCCGGGATCTGGTCGACCGCGACCTGCGCCGCGTGCTTCGCGGCGTCCATGTTGCGCCCGCTCATCGAGCCGGACGTGTCGACCATGATGATCTCGGCGACGCCGCCCGACGCGGTGTCTGCGGACCCCGCCCCCTCGCTCGTCAACGTGACGATCGCGTGCACGTCCGTGCTGCCCTGGGGCAGGAACTCGTTCTGGAAGACCTCGGCAGTGAAGACGGCCACGCTCATTCCTTCGTCGGTTGCGTTCGGGGTACCGGCAGGCAGGGGGTCGGGCGCTGGCTCGAGGCTAGCCGACACGGGCCAGCGCGGCCGTGACGTTGTCGCGTCCACCCTGCGCGTTCGCCCAGGCGACGAGCGCGCCGGCCAGCGCGGTCGGGTCCGGGCCGGTCGTCTCGGCGTGCTCGCGCACGAGCCGCGCGACGTCGGGCGCCGGGGAGCAGTAGTTCCACAGGCCGTCGGAGCAGACGAGCACCCAGCCCGGTCCGTCGACCACGGTGGCGGTCGTGCGCGCGGTGACGTCCTCGGCGTCCGGTCCGAGCCAGCGCGTGATGGCGTGCGCCTGCGGCGACGCCTCGGCCGCCGCGCGCGGCACGCCCCGCGCCATGAGCTCGCCCGCGCCCGAGTCGTCGGCCGTGAGCTGCTCGGGCGTCCCGTCGTCGGGCAGCCAGTACACGCGCGAGTCGCCGAGCCAGCCGACGACGAGCAGGCCCTCGTCGACCACCGCCGCCACGAACGTGCACGACGGCGCGTGCTCGGGCTCCGCGCCGGGCGCGCTCGCCGCCACGGCGTCGTCGCCCGCGACCGCCGCTCGGGCCAGCAGCGCCGACCACGCGGCCCGCCGCACCGGGTCGGCGCCGGTCACCGCGGCGGAGCCCTCCGGGCCGCCCGCGACGAGCACGTCGAGCGCCGCACCGGCGGCGGCCAGGCTCGCGACGTCCGACCCGGGCGCCGTGGACACGCCGTCACAGACGACGAGCGCCGCGAACGACCCCGAGGCCGCCAACGCCATCGCGTCCTCGTTGCGCGCGTGCCGCACGCCCCGGTCGCACACGCCGCCCACCCAGGGTGCGGGGCTCAGCGCGAAGTGGTCCCGCTCGGACGCGGCCGGGGTGCCGCACTGCTCGCAGTAGCCGTCCGCCGCGACCGTGCCGCCGCACGCGCGGCAGCCGCCCGCGCCGCCGGCCGGCAGGGGCGCGTCGTCGTCGTCCTCGTCCGCGACCTTCGCCGCGGGCGGCGGCGGGACCGGGGGCAGCGCCTGCCCGGTGCCGACCGGCGTCCCGCACGCCTCGCAGAACCGGTCGTCGGCGTGCAGCGCTCCCCCGCACCCGGCGCACGTCGCGGCGCTCGTCGTCCCGCTCACCACGCCGTCCACCGCCGCACGGCGTTGGCGCGGTCGACGAGCGCGATCCGCGCGTCACGCGACGGCGCGAGCGCCGCGGACTCGCGGTACGCGGCCTCGAGCGCGTCGCGCAGCGTCGCCTCGTCCACGGGAACGTCCGCGATCCGCTGGCTCGGCTTCGCACCGCTGCGTCCGACCTCCGCGAGGGCCGCGGTGAACACGTCGATCCGTAGGTCCACGCGCTGCTGCGGCTCGACCGTCACGCGCTCCAGCCCGGCCAGCGCGTCCGCGAGGGCCGCCACACCGCGGTCCGACGCGGTCAGGAGCCGGGCGCGCTGCACGCGGGCCTCCGCGAACGAGCTGCGCGTGGGCGTCACCAGGTCGAGCGCCGACAGCGCGCCGTCGAGCTCACCCGCCGCGCGCCGGATCCGCGCCAGCCCGAACGCGGCGACCGCCGTGTAGTTGGCGTCCGAGCGCGCGCAGATCACGTAGAGCTGCTCGGCGATCTCGGGCTCGTCGGACAGCTCGCACGCCACCGCCAGCGCCAGCTTCGGCGCGAGCTCGCCCGGCACCTGCCCGTACACCGCGTTGAAGGAGGCCCGCGCCGCGACCGGGTCGCCCGCGGCGAGCTGCGCCAGGCCGTCGAGCCAGACCGCGCGCCACTCCCACGGGTCGGCGTCGAGGACCTGCGCGAGCGCCGCACGCACCACGTCCGGCTCGCCCGCCTCGATGCCCGCGCGCGCCCGGGCGAGGCGGACCTCGACGGTCTCCTCGGGCGCGTCCTGGAGCGCCTGGATGCGCTGGTGCGGGTCCGCGACGCTCACGCCCGCGAGCCAGGACGCCGCAGGGTCGTGCACGTCGACCTTGAGCGTCGGCAGCTCGTCCCACCGCAGCGGCGCGTGCGGGCCGTCCGTCGTCGGCGCGTCGAACAGCACCGAGGCGGCCGAGTGCAGCGCCGGGTGGCCCGGGCCGCGGTCGGCCGCGACGACCTCACGCAGGACGCCCAGCAGCTGCGTGCGCAGCTCGTCGACGGTCGCGAACCGGTCCGACGGGTCCGGCGCGCACGCCTTGGCGACCAGACGGTAGAACGAGTCGTACGTCGCGAACACGGGCGTGTCCGCGACGGCAGGCAGCGAGGCGGCGTACGTCGTGGTGTTGCCGCGGAAGTCGATCACGAGCGACACGAGCGTGCGGCCGATCGTGTACACGTCGGACGCGACCGACGGGCCGACCTCCCCGACCTCGGGCGCCTGGTACCCGACCGTGCCGAAGATCGCCGAGTCGAGGTCGTCGACCCGGCGCACGCCGCCCAGGTCGATGAGCTTGACCGCGTCGCCCTGCTGGATCACGTTGTCCGGCTTGAAGTCGCAGTACAGCAGCCCCACGTCGTGCAGGTACGCGAACGCGGGCAGCACCTCGAGCACGAGCGCGATCGCGTGCGCGACCGGCAGCGGGTCGTTCACGCCCGCGTTCGCCTCCCGGCGGGCCGTGAGCATCTCCTTGAGCGACGTACCGCCCACGTACTCCATGACGGTGTAGCCCGCGCCGTCGTGCATGACGAAGTTGTAGATCTCGACGATCAGCGGGTGCTCGACCTCGGCGAGGAACTGCCGCTCGGCGATCGCGGCCGCGTAGGCGTCCGCGTCCCCCGCGTTGAGCAGGCCCTTGAGCACGACCCACCGGCCCGAGACGTTCTGGTCCCGCGCGAGGTAGATCCACCCGAGACCACCGTGCGCGAGGCAGCCGACGACCTCGTACTGGCCGCCGACGAGGTCGCCGGGGGCCAGGCGCGGGTCGAAGTCGAAGCCCGTCCCGCACTTCGGGCAGAAGCCCTTGGTGCGTCCCGGCACGCCGTCGCGCTCGCGACCCACGGGCGCGCCGCACGACGGGCAGAACCGCTTGCGCTCCGGCACCTGCGGGTCGGCCATGACGACCTGCAGCGGGTCGCGCACCGGGACCGGCGGGACCGTCGTGAGGCCCGCGCCGAGGCGCGCGCCGCGAAGCCTGGTCGAGCCCGTGCCGAGCCGCCGCGTCGCGCGCGAGCCCGTCGCCGCGGTCCGCGCCGAGCCCAGCGCGGCCGTCGCCAGCCGGCTCGAGCTGGTCCGTCCCGTGCGGGTCGACCGCTCGGCGTCCGGGTCGCCCTCACCCACGGCCGCGGCGCGCGGGGACGTCGCGGTCCCGGCGATGCCCGTGCCGAGCAGCGACGTCGCCGACGCTGCACGGGCCGCGGTGACTCCCGTCCCCGCCGGAGCCGTGACGCCCGTCCCGGCGGGGGCCGTGGGCGCCTGCGGCGAGCCGCACACGTCGCAGTAGCCGTCCTCGTACGTCCCGGTGCAGCCGGGTTCGGTGCAGGCGGTCATCGCGCGGCTCCCTTCGGCCCGTGCACGGGCAGGTCGCGGGTGAGGAACTCGTACTGCTCGACGAGGAAGCGGGCGAGCACCACGTCGCACGGCGTGCGCTCCACGGCGTCGCGCGCCTCGTCGTACCCGGAACGCACCGTGGGCGACGCGCTGCGGCCGTTCGCGTCGGCCACCGCCCGCAGGCGCTCGAGCTGGTAGCGCAGCTCGGCGCGCTCGCGCAGCGGACGCCCGTACGCCTCGGCGACCGCGTCGAACGCGCGCTGCACGGTCCGCAGGCGCTCGACGAACGCGTCGACCTCCGCGCGCGTCGGCGGCACGTCACCCAGCCGCGACACGTCCGGCACCGCGAGCAGCGGCGGGTCGACGATCTCGCGGCGGCACCGGTCCGCCAGCGCGTGCAGCGTGGGCTCGCGCTCCTCGAGCGCGTCACGCAGCGCGGCGGCGTCGGTGCGCTGGCGCGCGAGCGTGCGACGCTGCGAGACGTCCACGATCAAGTCGCGCTCCGCGCGCGCCACGGCGGTCTCGAGCTCGGCGAGCGGCCCGCCCACGTCCGCGCCGCGCGCCGCCTGGGCGGTGATCCCCTGCTCACGCGTGCGCAGCTCGCGCACGCGCCGCAGCGCGTCCTCGTCGGCCGCCAGGTCCTCGCAGCGCACGACGGCCGCGCGCACCGCCCGCAGGCGCGCCGCCTCGTCGGCGGCGCCCGGGTCGAACGCGAGCCGGTCCCGCAGCTGGTCGATCATCGCGTCGCACAGCGTCACCGCCTCGACGAGCGAGACGAGCGCCGACGAGCCGCCCGCGTCGAGCCGGCCCCACACGAGCTGGGACATCTGCTCACGCGCGAGCACGTCGGCGCGCCCCGAGTCCCAGACCTCGACGAGCCGGTCGAGCCGCCCGCGGATCGCCTGCCACATCGTCATCGCGAGCACGACGTCGGCGGTGAACGCCTCCGGCTTGTCCGTCTGGCGCGACGCCGAGTCGAGCCGGTCGAGCTCCGCACGCCGGTCCGCCGCCCACCGCTCGAGCGCCGCGAGGTACGTCAGCAGGTCCGCCGCGGGGATCGCCTCGCCGAGGTGCCCCGGGGCGACCGGAGGGTCGACCGTCCCCGCGGGCGTCACGACGAGCCCGCCGTGCGTCCGTACAGCGACTCGGGCGGCGCGGGCGCGTCACCGAGCGCACCCAGCCAGCGCTCGTACGACTGCGCCCACCGGCCGTCCGCCTTGACCTCGTCGAGCACCGCGTTCACGTACCGCACGAGGTCGACCTGGTCCGCGGCCACGCCGATCCCGTAGGGCTCGTCGCTGATCGCGTCGCCCACGACCTTCGCGTACGGGTCCTGGGCCGCGAAGCCCGCGAGGATCGTGTCGTCGCCGGTGATCGCGTCGACCTTGCCCTGCTGGAACAGCACGAGGCACTGCGTGTGCGTCTGCGCGCCGACCGCCTCGACGCCGGGGAAGTCCGCGAGCCGCTCGATGGTGGTCGTCCCCTCGGGCGCGCACACGCGCGCCCCGTCGAGGTCGTCGATCCCCGTCGCCGTGGAGTCGAGCGGGACGAGGACCTTCTGCCCCGAGTGGAAGTACTCCGCGCTGAACGCGATCTCGTCCCACCGCTCGCACGTGATCGAGAACGCGCGCGCCACCAGGTCGACCTCGTGGTTCTTGAGGACGTCGAGTCGCTGCCCCGACGTGATCACGCGGAACTGCAGGTGGTCCGGCGACCCGAAGATCGCGGTCGAGACGGCCTCGAGCATGTCGATGTCGAAGCCCTCGATCTCGCCCGTGATCGGGTTGCGGCTGCCCATGAGCAGCGTATCGGCGGAGACGCCGACGACCAGGGAGCCGCGCTCCTTGATCGCCTGCACGTGCTCCTTGCCGGAGACCTTCGCGCCGTCCGGACCGGGCTCGTACGACGCCGTGAGGTCGGAGCACGTGGCCGCAGCCGCGCGCGGGGCCGCGGCCGCCGCCTCGGGCGTCGCCGACGGCTCCGGGACGACCGGCTCGGGCGTCGCGGTGCAGCCCGCGAGCACGAGCACGCCCGCCGCGACCAGGGCCAGGGTGCGCACGGCGCGCCGCGTCGCCGTCCGGGGTGCGCGCGTCGTCGTCATCAGCGGTACTCCTTCAGTCGCGGCGCGAAGCCCCACACCGCGGCTCCCGCGGCCAGCACGCCCGCGACGAGCGCGAGCCAGGCGACACGTGCGGACGCGGACGCGGCACGCTCGAGGTCGGCCTGCGCCTGCGCGCTCGAGTCGGCCGTGGCCGCCTGCGCCTCCTGCGCGAACGCGTCGAACTGCGCGTTCGGGCTGCCCGGGTCGGTCGACGTCGCGAGTGCGACCGCGGCGTCCCAGTCGCCGCCGTCGTCGAGCCCGCGGATCTCGTCGTGCGTCGCCACCCACGCGTCGAACGTGGCCTGGACGGACCCGCCCACGCCGTCGAGCAGCTGCGCGGCCTCCTCGACGCTCGACTGGTACGACTCCTCGTAGGCCTGCCCCGAGCCGCGCTTGATCAGCGTGAACGACTCCGCCGCCTTCGCGTCGTTCGCCAGCGAGTACGCGCGCGCGACCGCCACGGTCTGCCCGTATGAGCCGTCCTGCACGTCCGACGCGGTCTGCGAGCCGCCGTCCAGGTTCGCGCCGAGCAGGAAGCCCGCGACGAGCAGCACGAGCGTCGACAGGACGAGCCCGACGTTCAGGCGCCGGTGCGTGCGCGACGCGAGCCAGATCTGCACGACGACGAGCGCGACGAGCGCGGCCGCGACGACGAGCAGCACGAGAGTCGCGCGGCCCGCGACCGAGAACGCGTCGCTGACGCTCGCGGCGTTCGCCGTCACGACCTCGTCCAGCCCGGGCAGCGCCGAGGCGCGCAGCTCCTGGGACGCCGACTCGAGGTACGCCGCGCCGACCGGGAAGCCCTGCCGGTTGTTGGCGCGCGCCTGCTCGACGAGCCCGCTGTACGTCGACACCGACGTGTTCACCTCGGGCAGGCGGCCGGCGTCGGCCGGGTCGGCGCCCGCGACGGCGGTCAGCCCGCTCGTCGCGGACGCGAGCCACGCGTCGTACCGCTCGCGTTGCGCGACCGGCTCGCGACCACCGACGAGGAACGCGTTGGTCGCGGTCGCGTCCGCGGCGACGAGGTCGTTGCGCACGTCGAGCGTCCGGACCTGCTGCGCGGTGTCGTCCGCGGCCGAGCGCAGCGCGTCCGCCTGCAGCAGCCCGACGAGCAGTCCGCCGACCGCGACGAGCGCGCACGCGAGGACCGCGACCGCCGCCGCCAGCCGCAGCCGGGCCGGGGTGCGCCGCAACCGGCCGGGCCGTGCGACCGCCGTCGACGCGGACCCCGCAGGGGCGACAGCGGCGGAGGTCGACCCGGTGCGGGTCGTGACCGTGCCACCGGACCGCGGGGCGGTGACGCCCGCCGTCGCGGTGCGGGTGGGGGGCGGCGCTGGTGCGGGGGCGGGTGTGGTCGTCACGCGGACTCCTCGTCGTCGGTCCGTGCCTCGGGCCCCTCGCCCGGCGCCGGTGCCGGCTCCTCGGGCGGGTCGGTGCTCTCGTCGCCCGGCCCGTCGGCGTCCGCGTCGTCGAGCGGCTCGTCCGCGGCCGGCTCGTCCGCGGTCGGCTCGTCGGCGGTCGGCTCGTCGGCGGCCGGCTCGTCGGCGGCCGGCTCGTCTGCGGCCGGCTCCTCGTCGGGTCGCTCCACGAGGTCCTCGGGCTGCAGCGTGCGCAGCTCGTCGACCGTCGGCGCGGCCACGTCGCGCAGCCGCCACGCGTGCCGCAGCACGGCCTTGTCGAGCATGTTGCGCGCCCAGCGCCCGTTGCCGAACCCCTCGCCGCGCAGCTGAGCCGCGGCGACGCCCTGGAAGCGCTCGAGCGTCTCGGGTGCGGGCTCGAAGTCCGACCGGCGCGCCGCGAGCTCGAAGATGCGCGTGAGCTCGTCGTCGGAGTAGTCGTCGAACGTGATCGTCGTGGAGAACCGGCTCTCGAGGCCGGGGTTGGTCGCGAGGAACCGCGCCATCGGGCCGGGGTAGCCCGCGACGATCACGACGAGGTCGTCGCGGTGGTCCTCCATGTCCTTGACCAGGGTGTTGACGGCCTCCTCGCCGTACTGGTCGCCCGTGAGCGCGTACGCCTCGTCGACGAACAGCACTCCCCCGACGGCGCTCTCGACGACCTCCGCGGTCTTGTTCGCCGTCTGCCCCAGGTACCCGCCGACGAGCTCGGAGCGGTCGACCTCGACGAGGTGGCCCTTCGAGAGCAGTCCCAGCGCGCGGTAGATGCCCGCGACGAGGCGCGCGACCGTCGTCTTGCCGGTCCCGGGGTTCCCGACGAACACGAGGTGCCGGGTGATCGTGGGCGCGGTCAGCCCGGCGTCGGTGCGCAGCTTCTCGACGCGCAGCAGCTGCGCCTGCTCGCGGATCTCCCGCTTGACGCGCCGCAGACCGATGAGCACGTCGAGCTCGGCGAGCAGCTCGTCCAGCGTGCGCGGGTCCGGCTCGGGCTCGGCGGCGGCCGCCGTGCCGAGCGTCGCCGTCGCGGTGGAGCCCGACGTGCCGGGACCACCCGGGGTGTCCGGCCCGGGGGCCGGCGACGACGGGTGGCCGGGCGCGGCGCTCCCACCGGGAGTCCGTGCCGCGGGGCCGGGGCTCGTCGGGGCCATGTCCGGAGCGGCCGCCCGGGCGGCGGCCAGGTGCACGGCCGCGGTCGTCGACGCGCGCGCGATGACGTCGAGCGGCGCGTCGCCGAGGTCGCACGCGGCCGACGTCACGCGCGCGAGCGCGGCGGCGTACGCGGCGGCGTGCGGCGACCCGTGCACGACGAGGTGCTCGAGCAGGTCGGTCGGCGCCGAGCGCCACCGCCGCGCGCTCGACGCGGCCGTGAAGAACGCGGGGACGTCGCCGTGCCCGACGGCCCGGACCCAGGCGTCGGCCGCCCCGGGCACGGCCTCGGCGACCGCGGCGGCGAGCCGCACACCCTCGTCGCGCACGTCCGCGGGAGCCAGCCCGGCCGACTCACCGACCGCGACCAGGCCCTCGAGCGCCGCGTGCAGCGCGTCCGCGCTCATGACGCCACCGCCGGACCGCCGGGCGGCACCTCGAGCGACGACGTGCCGAACTTCTCGGCGAGGAACTGCCCGTGCGCGACGAGCGCGCGAGCGTCCTGCCGCGACACCGCATCCGAGATCTGGGTCAGCGTGGTGCCCAGCAGGTCGAGCTGGTCGCACAGCAGCATGAGCGACGTCTTGCCCTGCGCGACGACGCGCCGGTCCGCGAAGTCGCGCGGCAGCCGCAGGTACGCGCCCACGGCCTCGGGCAGGTAGCTCGTCGCTGTCGCGACGACCGTGTGCGCCTGCCTGCTGCCGATGCCGAGGCGGTCGAGCCGCGGCGCCATGTCCTCCACGACGCGCGCGATCCGGTGCACGCGCGCCGTCACCGCCGCGGGCACGCGGCCCTCGACGTCCCGCTCCACCGCGTGCACGGCGTCGACGATCTGCGTCGAGGTCGGCACCGCGGCCGGCAGCGCGGGCTCGGGGTCGCCCCCGGCGCGCCCGCGCACCCGGCCGACGAGGTCACCCCACCACCCCATGGACGCCTCAGCCCAGGTCGAGCGAGCCGCCGGCAGCACCCGTCCGGTCAGCCTGCTGCACGCGGTCGAGGTACGCACGTGCCTTGGTGGTCTCGGTCTCGAGGACGCCGATCGTCGCGGCCATCGAGTCCAGCGCCTTGACCTTGAAGCCGTCGATCGCGTCCATGGTCGCGTAGATGTCGTTGAACGACTGCTGCAACTGCGGCAGCCCCAGCGTCGAGCTCGCGGCCTGCTCCTGGATCGCGACGGACTGCTCGCGCAGCATCTTCGACGTCGACGCGATCATGCCGGTCGTCGTCGCGTTGAGCGCGCCGATCTGGTCGAGCACGAGCTTCTGGTTGTTGAGCGCCTGCGCGACGAGCACGGCGGTGCGCAGGGCCGCGACCGTCGTCGTCGTCGCGCGGTCGACGCCCTTGATGAGCTCGCCGTTGTTCTTGATGATGATGTCGGTCGCCAGGTAGCCCTGGATCGACACCGCGAGCTGCGTGAGCAGGTCCTGGTGCTTCTGGCGGACGTAGAACAGGACGTCCTCGCGCAGCGACTTGGCACGCTGCGGGTCGGTCCGCTCGACCTCGACGACCATCGCGGACAGCTGGGCGTCGAGCTTCTCCGCGACGTACACGTACTGGTTGAGCCGGGCCATCGTGGCCCACAGGTGCTGCTTCTCGAGGTTGAGCGCGGCGTTGTCCTTGCGGAGCTCGTCCTGGCCGTTGTAGAGCGCGTTGACGATCGCGTCGATCTGCTTCTGCGCGCTCTCGTAGCGCCGGAAGTAGTCGGTGATGCTGTCCCCGAACGGCAGGAAGCCCAGGATCTTCTTGCCCAGGCTCGCCTCGGACGGGTCGAGCTCCTCGACCGTGCGGCGCAGGTCGAGCAGCGACCTGCTGACCTGCGACGTGCCGGACACGCCGCCGTCGCGCAGCTCCTTGACGGGCATCTGCAGCAGCCGGTTGGACGTCTCGGCCGCGGCGCGGATGTCCGCGTCGCCCATGGTGCGCACGTCCTCGGCCTTGGCCGCGAACTCAGGCGAGCCCGCCTGCGCGCTCGCGAGCCCGGCGAGGTACGCCTCGACCTTCGAGTCGAGGCCGGGCAGCGCGGCCTCGTCGACGCGCGGCGCCATCGCGGGCGCCTGCGTCTGGGCGACGGGCGCGAGCGGGGCAGGCGCCTCGAGCTCGAGGGGCGGCGTCAGGGGTGCGGGAGCACCGGCTGCGGGTTCCGTCATGGTCCACCTCCGCGTGGGGGCAAGCAGTCAGGGCGTGCGAGGCGGTCGAGCCCGGGGCTGCGGCCTGCGTCGTCGTCCGGCAGCACGCTATGCCATGCCGGGGACGTTGTGGGCGGCCTGTCCGGAGTTGACCCTCGGGTGGCGGCGCCCGTGCCGTCCCGTTCCGGGACGGACACGATCAGGGGCGGGTGCCCTCGTCGGCGTCGTCCCGGCCCGTGGCCGGGGGTGCGGGCTCCGTCGCGCCCGCGAGGGCGAGGCCCTCCTCGCCCGCGGCGGCGACCGCGGGTCGCCCGGCCGGGGCGGTGCCGACGAGCTCGTCGAGCTCGGCCTCGACCTGCGCGCGCGGCGCCCACAGGCCGTGGCGGTGACCGGCGAACCACCAGCACCCGAGGACGAGCGCCGCTCCCGCCACCGCGTCGAGGATCCAGTGGTTGCCGGTGAGCATCACGACGAGCGTCGTGGTCACCGCGTAGCCCCAGACCGCGATCTTCGCCCACAGCGGTCGCACGAGGACGCACAGCACGAGGCTCACCCACACGGCCCAGCCGACGTGCATGGACGGCATGGCCGCGACCTGGTTGGTGACGGAGCTCGCCCCGCTGGCAGCCTGCTCGGCGGCCGACGGCCACCAGCCCCACCGGGACGTCTCGGAGACCGTGTCGACGTACTCGCCGAGCAGGCGCGGCGGCGCCGTCGGGAAGAAGAAGTAGCCGAACAGCGCGAGGAAGGTCGCGCCCATGAGCGCGGTGCGCGCGGGGCGGTACAGCAACGGCCGGCGGAAGAACAGCACGATCAGCACCGTGGGCGTCACGAGGTAGTGCATCGACTGGTACCAGTACGACGTCGCGATCTCGAACCACTGGTGCTGCGACGTGAACGTGTTGAGCGCGAGCTCGACGTCGATGCGCATCCAGCGCTCCACGTCGAGGATCCCGCGCGCGTGCGCCTTGGCGACGTCCCACGACCCGCTGGCCGCGAGGCGCGTGGCCGAGTACGCGACGTAGAGCCCGACGACGAGCACGACCTCGCGGAGGACCTCCCGGCGGGTGCGCCTGCCCCGCGCCGGAGCCTCCTGACTCGCGCTCGTCGTCTCTTCGCTCACGCCCAGCCCCCTCCCGGCACGGACCACCGGAGCCACCCTAGACCTCTGCGGGAGCGCATCCACCCCGTTTGAGTCGAGTTGCGGCGGGTGATGTCGGTCGCTCGGGGGCGTGCCCGACCTGCACGGACGCGCGCGGCGGGGAGGAAGCGGGCGATGTCCCGACATCTCCTGGCTTATCTCTTGACCGGTACAGAGCACAGGCGTAGCGTCAGGGGCATCGCTTGACCGGTACAGAAGGGAAAACGACCGTGTACCTGAGCCAGCCGCCCCTCGCTCTGCTCCACTCGCGCCGCGCGACCCTGACGCAGTCGCACAGCGCCCTCCCGGACGCCCCCGTCGTCGTCGACGCCCGCGACGAGCGCCGCGCCGAGCGCGCCGCGCACCGCCGCACCGCGACGTCCGGCGTGCACGGCGGCGTCCTGGCCGCCCGCCGCCGCGGCGCCCGGTCGCTGCACCGCCTCGCGGACGCGATCGCTCCGGCGGAGCGCTCCGCGCTCGTCCGATGACCGGCACCGGCGTCACGACTCCCCTCCCGGAGGTGGGGTCGGACGCCGGTCCGGCCACCGGAGCAGGTACGGCACCTGACACGCCACCTGGCCACGCCGGGTCCGATGTCGCCTACCCTGACGCCCGGGACCTCGCGCGGGACGCGGGGCCGGGACGACAGGAGACGGGCGTGGGACGCGTCACGCTGCAGACGATCGCCGACAAGGTCGGCGTGAGCCGCATGACGGTGTCGAACGCGTTCTCCCGCCCGGACCAGCTCTCCGCGGAGCTGCGCACCAGGGTGCTCGCGGCCGCCGAGGAGCTCGGCTACGTCGGGCCCGACCCGGCCGCCAGGATCCTCGCGCGCGGGTCGTCCGGGACGGTGGGGGTGCTGTTCACGCAGTCCCCCGCGAACGCGTTCCGGGACCCGATCGCCGCCGAGTTCTTCGCGTCCGTGGCCGAGGCCCTCGCGCCCACCGGCCTCGCGCTCGCGCTCCTGCCCGCGAAGGGCGCCGACCTGCGGGACGCGGCCCGCGACGTACCGATGGACGCCGCGCTCGTCTACGCGTGCGTCACCGACACGACCGCGTTCGAGCGGCTCGAGCGCCGGTCGCTGCCGCTCGTCTTCGTCGACCAGGCACCCACGGTCGAGCGCGCGTCGAGCGTCCTGCTCGACGACCGCCCGGGCGCGCGCGCCGCCGCGCAGCACGTCCTCGACCTGGGCCATCGCCGCATCGCGCTCCTGACGACGGCCTGGGGCGAGGAGCCCGGGGTCGCACCCGACCCCGCCACCGCCGGCGTCGGGCTCGTGTCGCGCGAGCGCGTCGAGGGCTGGATGAGCGCGCTGGGCCCCGCGGGCGCCGACGTCGTGGCCGTGCACATGAAGGACAACCTCGAGGCCGACGCCCTCGAGGCGGCGCGCACCGCGCTCACGCTCCCCCACCGCCCGACGGCGGTGCTGTGCTTCTCGGACCTCGTGGCGTCGGCGGTCGTGCGCGTCGCGCACGAGCTCGGGCTCTCGGTGCCCGGTGACGTGTCGGTCGTCGGGTACGACGACAGCGCCCTGAGCCGCACCGTCACACCGCAGCTCACCACCGTGCGGCAGGACCTCGTGGCCAAGGGCCGTGCGACGGCCCGCGCGATCGAGCACGCCATCGCGGCGTCCCGGCCGGGCGCCGCCCCGGGTGCGCCCGAGCACGTGGTGATGCCGACCGAGCTCGTCGTGCGCGCCTCGACCGGCCCTGCCCCCGCGGCCTGAGCCGAGCGGTCAGACCCCGCGCCCGGCCTCACCGGGCGTGGTGCTGAGCGGTGCGATCCCGCTCTCGTCGTCGAGGACCGCGGCGACGCCCCGCAGGAAGGCCACGACGGCGGGACGCGCGGCGCGCGGGACCGCGTCGGCGACCTCGGCCATGCGCGCGTGCATGCCCGCGAGCCGCTCGTGCACCTCGTCGTGCGCGTGCGGCGTGGCGCGGACGACGACGCCGCGCCGGTCGGTCGGGTGCGCCTCGCGCACCAGGTGACCGGAGGCCGTGAGCCGGTCGAGGAGCTTGGTCGTCGAGGCGGTCGAGATCTCGAGCGCGGTCGCGAGGTGGTGCGGGCTCGTGCAGCGGCCGGCGAGCTCGCGCGCGATGACGACCTGCAGCGCGCGCATGTCGGTCTCGTTCATCGCCATGCCCGCGGCCGTGCGCCGGCGCATCGACACGTCGGCGCGACGGAACGCACGCACCGCCTCGAGCAGCTGGGCGGCCGAGGCGTCGTCGCCGTACCAGTAGTGCTCTGCGGTTGCGGGACGGGGCATGCGAGTCATACTAGATCCTCAAGTAACTAGAGAGGCTAGTGAATGGCCTCGGGACGGAGACGACGTGACGCCTCACCTCGCGCGCCGCGGGCGCCCGCGACCCGCACAGGCCGTCTCATGACCACGACGACCAGCACGACGACGAGCACGACGAGCGTGCCGGGACCGCTCGACGTCTTCCGCGCCGGACCCGGCCTGCTGCCCCGCGATCCGCACGCCCAGGCGCTGTGGGCCGCCGCGGGCGACGCGACCCGCGGCGGGCGCGGCGTGCGGCCGCACCTGGTGCACGCCGCCTACCGCGCGGTCGGCGGGACCGACCACCGGGCCGCGACGCACGTCGCGGACGCGGTCGAGCTCCTGCACGCCGCGTTCGTCGTGCACGACGACGTCATCGACGCCGACGACGTGCGGCGGGGCCGCCCGAACGTCGCGGGCACGTTCACGAGCCGCGCAGTGGCCGCCGGCGCCGACGAGGACGCGGCGCACGGCTACGGTCGCGCCGCGGCGATCCTCGCGGGCGACCTCGCGCTCGTCGCGGCGACCCGCGCGTTCGCCACCGTTCCCGCCCCGGCGGACGTCGTGGCCGCGCTGCTCGACCTGCTCGACGAGACCGTCGCGCTGTCCGCGGCCGGGGAGCTCGGCGACGTGCGCCTCGCGCTGCGTGTCGAGCGGCCGGCCGTCGGGGACGCGCTGCAGGTCGCCGAGCTCAAGACCGCCGCGTACTCGTTCGCGCTGCCGCTGCGCGCGGGCGCGCTGCTCGCGGGCGCGCCGGCCGAGGTCGTCGCGGCGCTCGACCGTCTCGGACGGCTCGTCGGCGTCGCGTTCCAGCTCCACGACGACCTGCTGGGCGTGTTCGGCGACGAGCGGGTCACGGGCAAGAGCGCGCTCGGCGACCTGCGCGAGGGCAAGGTCACGGCGCTCGTCGCGCACGCCCGTACGACGGACGCGTGGCCGGTGGTCGCCGCCGCGCTCGGCGACCCGGCCCTCAGCGCCGAGCGGGCCGCCGCGGTGCGGGTCGCGCTGACGGCGTGCGGGTCGCGCGCGTTCGTCGAGGACCTCGCCGCGCAGCACCTCGAGGCCGCGCGCGAGGTGGCCCGCACCGCCGGGCTCCCCGACGAGGTCCTGGCGGCGCTGCTCGCGCTCGTCGCCGACGACCCGCGGGTCGCCGCATGAGCCGCGAGCACGTCCCCGCCGGGGGCGCCGCGCGGTACGGGCACGCCGCGGCCACCGCCGCGGCGACCGTGGTCGACGAGTACTCCACCTCGTTCGGCCGCGCGTCGCGCCTGCTGCGCGAGCCGGTCCGCGGTCACGTGCGCACCATCTACGCGCTCGTGCGAGTGGCCGACGAGATCGTCGACGCCCCCGACCTCGGGCTCACGGTCGAGGAGCGCGCCGCCTACCTCGACGCGCTCGAGGAGCAGACGCTCGGCGCGCTGCGCACCGGGTTCGCGACGGACCTCGTCGTGCACGCGTTCGCCCGGACGGCACGCGAGCACGGCATCGGCCCCGAGCTCGTGCGCCCGTTCTTCGCGTCCATGCGCACCGACCTGCACGCCACGCACCACGACGCGCGCTCGTACGCGACGTACGTGCACGGGTCGGCCGAGGTCGTCGGGCTCATGTGCCTGCGGGTGTTCGTCGCCGCGCCCGACGCGGACGACGAGCTGCGCGCCC
Organism: Cellulomonas palmilytica; assembly: GCF_021590045.1. NCBI lineage: Bacteria > Bacillati > Actinomycetota > Actinomycetes > Micrococcales > Cellulomonadaceae > Cellulomonas > Cellulomonas palmilytica. The sequence continues at coordinate 2,732,054 of NZ_CP062221.1, forward strand.
ACGGGTACGAGCGCCTGGCCCCCGCCGCGAGCCGCCTGGGCGCCGCGTTCCAGAAGGTCAACTTCCTGCGCGACCTGGCCGCCGACCGCGACCAGCTCGGACGCGCGTACGTCCCCGGGCTCGACCCGCACGCACTGACGGACGCGCAGCGCGACGCGCTGCTCGACGACGTGGACGCCGACCTCGCGGCCGCGGCCGCCGGTGTCGCGGCGCTGCCGCGGTCCAGCCGCCGGGGCGTGCGCGCCGCGCACGACCTGTTCTGCGCGCTCTCGGCGCGCCTGCGCGCGACACCCGCGGAGCGCATCGCGACCGAGCGCGTCCGCGTGCCCGCGCCGACCAAGGCGCTCGTCGTCGCCCGCACGCTGCTGCCCGCGGGGTGGCGGTGACCGCCCCGCGGCCGCGCGCGGTCGTGATCGGCGCGGGCGTCGCCGGGCTCGCGACGTCCGCGCTGCTGGCGCGTGAGGGCTACGACGTCGAGGTGGTCGAGCAGCAGCACCACGTGGGCGGCCGCGCGGCGACCTGGCGGCGCGACGGGTTCACGTTCGACCTCGGCCCGTCCTGGTACCTCATGCCCGAGGTGTTCGACCACTTCTTCCGGCTGTGCGGCACCAGCGCGGACGACGAGCTCGACCTGGTCCGCCTGGACCCCGCGTACCGCGTGCTGTTCGAGCCGCGCGACGACGAGGACCGCGCACCGGCCGTCGACGTGCGCACCGGTGCGGCGCACGAGGCGTTCGAGACGCTCGAGCCCGGCTCCGGCGCGCGGCTGGAGGCGTACCTCGACTCGTCGCGCGAGACGTACGACCTCGCGCTGCGGCACTTCCTCTACACGACGTTCGCGAGCCCCCGCGGGCTGCTCGGCCGCGACGTCGCGCGCCGCGCGCCGCGCCTGGCCCGGCTGCTCGGCACGTCGCTCGAGCGGTTCGTCGCGTCGCGGTTCGCCGACGAGCGCGCGCGCCAGGTGCTCGGCTACCCCGCGGTGTTCCTCGGTACCTCGCCCGACCGGGCGCCCGCGCTGTACCACCTCATGAGCCACGCCGACCTCGAGGCCGGTGTGCTGTACCCGCGCGGCGGGTTCGGCGCGGTCGTGGACGCGCTGCTGCGCGTCGCGACGCGTGCCGGCGTGAAGGTCCGCACCGGCACGCGGGTCACGGCCGTCGCCACGGTCCCCGAGCGCGGCCGCGGCGGCGTGCGAGCGCGCGTCGTCGGGGTGGACCTCGCGGACGGCGAGCGGCTCACCGCGGACGTCGTCGTCGGCGCGGGCGACCTGCACGACCTCGAGACGCGGATCCTGCCGCCCGAGCTCGCGACGTACCCCGAGCGCTGGTGGGACGCGCGCGACCCCGGGTTCGGCGCGGTGCTCGTGCACCTCGGGGTGCGCGGCCGGCTGCCGTCCCTGGCGCACCACACCCTCGCGTTCACGCGCGACTGGCGCACGAACTTCGACGCGATCTTCGGTGCGGACCGGCACGTGCCGGACCCGGCCTCGTTCTACGTGTGCGCGCCGTCCCGGACCGACCGCGGGGTCGCGCCCGACGACCACGAGACGCTGTTCCTGCTCGTGCCCGTCCCGGCCGACCCCACGATCGGCGCGGGCGGGATCGACGGCTCGGGCGACCCGGCCGTCGAGGCCGCCGCGGACGCCGCGATCGCGACGTTCGCCGACTGGGCGCACGTCCCGGACCTCGCCTCGCGCGTCGTCGTGCGGCGCACCATCGGGCCCGCGGACTTCGCGCGTGACCTGTCGTCGTGGCGCGGCGGCGCGCTCGGTCCGGCGCACACGCTGCGGCAGAGCGCGTTCTTCCGCGGCCGCAACGCCTCACGCCGGGTCGCGGGGCTGCTGTACGCGGGCGGCACGACGGTGCCGGGGATCGGGCTGCCGATGTGCCTCATCAGCGCCGAGCTCGCGGTCAAGCGGCTGCGCGGCGACACCTCCGCCGGTCCCCTGCCGGTCCCGGCCCTGCTGCGGGAGGTGGCCGCGTGAGGGGCGCGTACCTGCTGTGCCTGCTCGCCGCCGGTGCGGCGGTCGCGCTGCTCGACCGGCGGTGGCGCCTCGCGCTGTGGCACCCGCGAGGGCGTGCCCGCACCGTCGCGGTCGGCCTGGCGGGCGCCGCGCTGCTGCTCGTGTGGGACGTCGTCGCGATCGACGCGGGGTTCTACGGGCGCGGCGACTCCGCGGCCCTGCTCGGCGTGTGGCTCGCGCCGCACCTGCCGCTCGAGGAGGTGGTCTTCGTCGTGTTCTTCGCGTACGTGACGCTCGTGGTCGCGGGCGCGGCCGACCGGCTCGTCGCCGCCGCGTCGAGCCGCGCGGGGCATGGGGACGACGAAGCCGACGACGCCCCGCCCGACGACGCCCCGCTCGATGACACCCCGCTCGATGAGACCCCGCGGCCCTCGCGACGCGCGGTGCTCTCATGACGTACGCAGGGCTGGGACTCGGGGTGGTCGCGGCGTGCGCCGCGCTCGCGGCCTGGGCGGTCGTCACCGAGCCGCGCCGCGGGCGGCGTCCCGGACGGCTGCTCGCCGTGCTGGGGCTGACCGCCGCCGCGCTGTGCCTGCTCACGGCGGTGTTCGACTCGCTCATGATCGCGTCCGACCTGTTCCGGTACGACGAGGCCGCGCTCGTCGGGCCGCGCGTGGGCCGCGCCCCGGTCGAGGACCTCGCGTGGCCGCTCGCTGCCGCGCTCGCACTGCCGTCGCTGCTCGCGCTCACCGACCGCGCCCGCTCGTCGGAGGCCCGCCGATGACCGCCCTGACCGCCCGCGCGGGCGACCCGCTGGCCGGCGTCCGGCAGGTCGTCGGCTCGTCGCGCCCGCTGAGCTGGATCAACACCGCGTACCCGTTCGCGGCGGCCTACCTGCTGGCCGGCGGCGCGGTCGACGCCCTGCTCGTCGTCGGGACGCTCTACTTCCTGGTCCCGTACAACCTGCTGATGTACGGCCTGAACGACGTGTGGGACCACGAGTCCGACCTGGCGAACCCGCGCAAGGGCGGCGTCGAGGGCGTGGTGCTCGACACGCGCTGGCACCGCACGACCGTCCTCGCGGCCGTCGCGACCAACGTGCCGTTCCTCGCCGCGCTCGCGGCGCTGACCGTCGCCGCGGGGCACGCGTGGGCGCTCGTCCCGCTCGCGGCCTGCGTGTTCACGGTGGTCGCCTACTCGGCGCCGCGGCTGCGGTTCAAGGAGCGTCCGGGCGTCGACTCGGTGACGTCGGCGAGCCACTTCGTCGGACCCGCCGTGGTCGGCGTCGCCGCGGCGGGCGGCGCGTGGACGTGGCCCGTGGTGGCGACGCTGCTCGCGTTCACGGCGTGGGGCTGCGCGTCGCACGCGTTCGGCGCGGTGCAGGACGTACGCGCGGACCGCGGCGCGGGGATCGGCTCGGTCGCGACCGTGCTCGGCGCGCGCCGCACCGTCCGCCTCGCGATGGCGGGCTACGGGCTCGCCGCGCTCCTGCTGCTGACGGCCGGGTGGCCCACGCTGCTCGCGGCCGCCGTCCCGCTCGCCTACCTGGTGTCGGTCGCGCCGTTCCGGGACGTGACCGACGACGAGTGCGAGAGCGCCAACCGCGGTTGGCGGCGCTTCCTGTGGCTCAACCTCGTCGCGGGCTTCGCCGTCACGCAGGGCCTGATCCTCGCGCGCGTGGTCGGGGGCGCCGCGTGAGGCTGTGGTCCGTGCACCCCGAGCACCTCGACCGCGTGGGCCTCGTCGCGTGCTGGCGCGAGGGGCTGCTCGCGCAGGCCGCGCTGCGCCGCCCCGAGGGCGGGTACGGGCGGCACCCGCAGCTCGAGCGGTTCCGTGCCGCGCGGGTCCCGCTCGCCGCGGTCGGGACGTACCTCGAGGCGCTGGCCGACGAGGCCGACGCGCGCGGCTACCGGTTCGACCGGCTGCGGATCGCCGTGCGCCGGCACGCGGAGCTGCCGCTGCCGCCCGACGTCGCGACGCTGCTCGTCGTGACCGACGGCCAGCTCGCGCACGAGCGCGACCATCTGCTCGCGAAGCTCGACGTGCGCGACCCGGTGGCCGCGCACCGGCTGCGCGCGGCCACCGTGCGGGCCCACCCGTCGTTCGTCGTCGTGCCCGGCCCCGTCGCGTCGTGGGAGAAGAGCCCGCCCGCCGGTCCCCCGGCGCTGCCTCCGCCGGCCGACCTGTCGTCAGCCGAGAGACGCGACGAAGGCGAGCAGCGCAGCGCGTGACGTGCCGTCGTCGATCGCCTCGTCGGGTACCGCCTGCAGGCGCTCCCACGCGGTCGCGGCGTCGTCGGCCCCCGCGAGCGCGAGGTACGCGAGCACGTACCCCCCGAACGTCGCGTCCGTCCCGTCGGCCCCCGCCTCCTCGACCGCGGCGCGGATCCGCTCCGGGTCGACGTCGGTGGCGAGAGCGCGCTGCGCGGGCCCCATGGGGATGAGCTGGATGCCGAGGATCGCGGCGGGCTCGGGGCTGAACCAGGTCGCGTAGTCGCGCTTGCCGCCCCACACGAGCGAGACGACCTCGTGCGTGAACCCGTCCGCCCCGGCCAGGTCGGGCGCGGTCCAGTATGTGCGCGCCGCGAGGGACTCGGTCGAGGCGAGCCACGTCGCCTGGGTGCGCAGCTCGTCCTGGCCCGTGGCGAGCGCCCACAGCCCGAGCCCGTTCCACGCGTTGACGGCCTCGGAGCTCGACTCCTGGTTGTTGCCGTCGGCGAACTGCGACGGGCCGGACGCCCACGAGTGCCCCGTGTACGGGTCGAACGAGCGCAGCTGCGGCAGCTCGTCGGTCGCCGTGGGGTTCGCGACGTCGGCCGCGAGCAGGTCGAGCACGCCGAGGTCGTCGGCGAGCGTGGGGTCGTCGGCCGCGAGCAGGCCGGCCGCCGCCAGGAGGTAGCCGTGGTGGAAGTGGTGGTCGTTGAGCTCGTCGGAGCCGAACGACGCCTGCAGGCCGACGGCCGCGCGCGCGTCGGGGTCGTAGACGACACACCGCGCGTCGCGCTGCGTGCAGCCGTCGGGCTGCGCCCACTCGCGCAGCGCGTCGGTGGTCGTGGCCCGCAGGTCGGCGACGACGTCGTCCGCGCCGAGCTGCTCGCCGAGCACGACGAGCGTCGCGGCCCGGAACAGCGCCTTGCCGCCGAAGTACGTGTCGGACGGGAACGGCGGTGTCGCGGCGACGTCCTTCTCGAGCACCGCCAGGATCGCGCTGCGCTGCTCGTCGGACGCGTCGCTCACGTCCGGCACCCCCGCGGGCGCGACCGTGGGGGCGAACGCGGACAGGACGGAACCCGCGCACAGCTCGAGCGGTCCGCCGACCGACGCGTACTCCCCCAGTCCGCAGCCCTCGCGCTCGGGCTGGTCGCCCGCGCGGTGGTGCGGCGAGAGCACGTACGCTCCGTCCCCGCCGCGGGTGCGGTACGTGAGCGTGGTGCGCGCCAGCTCGTCGTCGACGCCGTACGTGACGTCGACCGACTCGACGGGGTGCTGCGCGGCGGACGCGAGCGCGTCCTGCGCCGTGGTGGTCGCGCCCTCGGGGAGCGCGTACCACCCGGCGACCTCGCCGGCGGCGAGCGACGTGGCGCCGGCCTCGAACGCGGGCGCGGCGAGCGCCCACGTCACCCCGGCGACGTCCGCCTGCGCGGCGGCCGGGCCGTCGGGCGTGGCGGTGAGCCCGCCGTCCGTGCGCACGGTGACGTCGCGCTCGGCGGTGAACGTCACGACGGGCGAGCCCTCCGCGAGCGCGACGCGCCCGAGCACCTCGCCGGCGTCGTCGAGCAGGTCGATCGTCACGCCCACGGGGTCGGCCGCGCTGACGACCGCCGACGAGGCACCGACGTCCACGGTCAGGGCGACGACGTGCGGTCCCGCGATCGTCTTCTCCGTGGCGACGGGCTGCGGCAGCCCGAGCGTGAACCCGCTGCCGGTGAGCTGGAACGACAGCGGCTGGGCGAACACCGGTTCGTCGCCGAACACCAGGCCGCTGTACCAGCGGTTGGTCTGCGGGAGCACGCCGTCGGCGACGCGCGCCGTCGGGAGCTTCGCGACCTCGCGTGCAGGCACGGCCGCGACCAGGCCGGCCGTGTCGAGCGCAGGCGTGCGCGCGTCGGGCGGGCCCGGGAGGTCGACGCCCGGTCCGCCGTCCGCCACGGCCCGGTCGCGGTCGTTCACGAGCAGCGCCACGCCGGCCGTGACCACGGCGACGAGCACGACGAGCCCGACGAGCCATGCGCGGCGCGTCACCCGAACACCCCCCGCACGTAGCTCGTCACGGCGTCGGAGACGGTCGTCACCACCCCGTCGTTGCGCAGGGACAGGCTCGCCGTGACGGGGGTCCCGGACCCGACGAGCCCGTTCTCCTCGCCGTCGACGAGCTCGTCCGACTCGACCGTGACGAGCGCGAGGGCCTGGCCGCCCACCGTGGTGACCTGCACGCGCTCCACGGTGCCCTTCAGCGTCGCGGTGCTGGGCAGCTCGATCGTGACCGCGGCGTCCTCGGGGACGCGCGCGTACTCCTTGGCCGTGAGCGTGTACTCCGCCTGCACGTACAGCGAGCCGGCGATCTGGACGGTCGCGAGGTGGTCCGCCGCGGAGACGAACGTCCCCGCGCGCGCCGCGACGTCGGTGACGGTGCCGTCCTGCGTGGCGAGCACGACGAGGTTGCCGTCGGCGTCGATCGAGGTCGCCTGCCCCGCGGTGCTCACGGTGCCGAGCGACAGGTCGCGGTCGAGCGCGGCGGAGTCGATGACGAACAGCGGGTCCCCCTCGGTGACGACGTCGCCGATGCTGACCTCCTGCGCGACGACGAGGCCCGCGTACGGGGTCCCGACCACGTACGTCTCGCCGAGGATCTGCGCCGAGTCGCTCACGGCCGTGCCGCGCGTCTCGTTCACGTGGTAGGTGGCGTACGCCGCCACGAGCAGGACGAGGACCGTTCCGACGAACAGCTTGATCCGTACCCGCCAGGTCATGCCGCACCTCCCGTCGTCAGCACGAGGGAACCCTCGCGCGCGTGCTCCTGGCGCTCGGCCGCCGCGTGCTCGCGGGCGGCGCGCCGTCCGGCCCGCCCCTCGCGCCACGCGGTGAGGACGAACCCGCCGAGGATGAGCGTGTTGGTCGCGTTCCACGCGACCGCGAGGCTCGGGTAGCCGTTGGACACGTCCTTCCAGATCCCGACCGCGGTGGTGATCGCGAGCAGCTCGAAGAACAGCACCTGCGTGGTGATGAACGCGAACGGCGAGCGGTAGGCGCCCTTGGAGCCGGTCACGTGCCACGCCTGGTCGCGGCGCAGCAGCGCGTTGACGAGCGCGCGGGTGTAGATCGGGAACGACACCGACGCGAGCAGCAGCACCTGCCAGCGGAACGACCCGAGCGTGTAGAACGCCAGGAAGATCTGCATCACGTAGAAGCCCGCGTAGTACAGCACCCAGGTCAGCGGCGTGATCGTGAGGTTCATGGGGGTCAGGTCGAAGTAGATCTGCAGCGGTGGTACGAGCAGCAGGAGCAGCGGCGCGATGCCCGTGAGGTAGTGCGTCGCCGTCACGGTGTACTGCAGGCGCTGGTCGAGCGTGAGCGGGTGCTTCCGGCGCAGCGGGTTGTGCGTGAGCATGATCTCGAAGCCGCCGGTCGCCCAGCGCAGCTGCTGCTTCGAGTACGCCTCGATGGTCTCGGGCGTGTCCCCCACCGCGAGCGCGTCGGGGATGTAGACCGTGCGCCAGCCCTTCTCGTGGAGCATGAGCGAGGTCCACACGTCCTCGGACTTGGAGTCGGAGTAGATGCCGCCGACCGAGTCGATGGCGGCGCGCCGGAACACGACGTTGGTGCCGACGCAGAACGCGGCGTTGAACCGGTTCCGGCCGGGCTGGACGAAGCGGTAGAAGACCGCCTGCATGTACGCGGCGCCCTTGGAGATGACCGTGTGCAGGTTGCCGTACGTCTGCGGCGTCTGGACGAACGCGACGCGCTCGTCGGCGAAGAACGGCACGGTCTCGTGCAGGAACGTGGGGTGCGGGACGAAGTCCGCGTCGAGGACCGCGAACAGGTCGCCGCGCGTGATCGACAGCGCGTGGTTGATGTTCCCGGCCTTCGCGCCGTTGGACGACAGGCGCCGCACGTAGCGCGCGCCGAGCTCGGCGGCGAGGTCGCGCACCTCGTCGGACCGCCCGTCGTCGAGCACCCACGTGCGGTGCCGGCCCTGCATGGCGACCGCGGCGGTCACGGTGCGGCGGATCGTGTCGAGGTCCTCGCCGTACGTCGTGATGAGGACGTCGACCGTGACGGGCCGGTCGCGCAGGAACATCTCCCAGTCCTGCGGGCGGTCCTCGGCCCGGTCGCGCATGATCTCCGCGACGTCGTACAGACGGTCCTGCGCGTGGTGGAACGTGAAGCCGCGCGGGTCGTGACCCGCGGACAGGACGGTCCACATCGCGAGGAGCGCGTGGACGACGAGGACGGTCTCGGCGGCGATGACCATGCTGTAGGGCAGCCAGTCGCCGCGGTTCTCCGGGTTGAGCAGGAAGACGGCGTAGATCACGATGCCTGCGCTCGCGAGCAGCACCATGAGGACGAGCGACGGGCTCTGCGCCGCCTGCGTCTCGGTGGAGCGCGCGGGGCGGGCGAGCGGTTCGTCGGTGCGGCGTGGCTCGAGCACGAGCCTGTCGAACGTGGTGGTCATGCGGGCCCCCTCCGTCGGTCTGGCACGACGACCGGAGGGAGACCCACCGGTGCCGGTTCGACGGCAGCGGTGGCGCCGGGTGCACGGGGGCGGGCGGGCAGGTCGTCGGGGGTTCCCTGCCGTTGCCGGAGCAGAGGCGAGGTGACCCGGGAACCGTCCTGCCGGCCCCGTGCGGAACAACTGCGACGCTAACGGACACTTCGGGCGATCTGTCCACCGAGGCTCGGTGTGGTCCATGTCACACCGGATGACGTGCCTGGTCAGCGCGCACGTCTGACGTGGTCGCGCTCCCGCGTGTCGCCCGTCAGGTGGACGCCGCCGTCACCCGCTCGCACGCGCCCGAAAGGGTCGCCCACTGTCCTGTGGACCTCGGGGACGAGAGCCGCGGGACCGTTCCGGTCGCCGGACGGGCGGTCCGACCCGAGACTTGCGTCCGTGCGAACCATGGGAGTCGAGGAGGAGTACCTGCTGGTCACGCCCGAGGGCGAGCCGGCGGCGCAGTCACCCGCCGTGCTCGGCATCGCGGCGCGCGAGCTCACGAGCACGAGCACGCCCGGCGGGGACGTCGAGAAGGAGTTCAAGAGCGAGCAGGTCGAGACGTCCACGCACCCGTGCACGGACCTGGGCGAGCTGCTCGACCAGGTGCGCGCGGGCCGCGAGCGCGTCGACGGCGTCGCGCAGGCCGCGGGGGTGCGGATCGCCGCGCTCGGCACCGCGCCGCAGGAGGTCGACCCGACCGTCCTGCCCGACAAGCGTGCGCAGGAGATCCGCGCGCGGTTCGGCCTGACCGCGCGCGAGCAGCTCACGTGCGGCTGCCACGTGCACGTCTCGGTCGCGGACGACGACGAGGGCGTCGTGGTGCTCGACCATCTGCGCCCGTGGACGTCGGTGCTGCTCGCGCTGTCCGCGAACAGCCCCACGTGGCAGGGCGTGGCGAGCGGCTACGCGTCCTACCGCTCGCAGGTCTGGGGCCGCTGGCCCACCGCGGGTCCGACGGCACCGTTCGGCGACGCCGCCACCTACCGTGCGGTCGTCGACGCGCTGCTCGCCTCGGGCACGATCCTCGACGACGGGATGCTCTACTTCGACGCGCGCCTGTCGCAGCGCTACCCCACGGTCGAGGTGCGCATCGCCGACGTGTGCCTCGACGCCGGGGACGCCGCGCTGCAGGCCGCGCTCGTGCGGGCCCTGGCGGACACCGCGGTGCGCAGCCCGCGCGACGAGCACCCGGTGCGCGCCGAGGTGCTGCGCACGGCCGCGTGGCGCGCGGCGCGCTCAGGGCTGTCCGGCGAGCTCGTCAGCCCGCTGACCTGGCGTCCCGCGCCCGCGATGGACGTCGTCGAGCAGCTCGTCGACCACGTGCGTGACGCGCTCGTCGCGAACGGCGACCTCGAGGCCGTCGAGCGTCAGCTCATGCACGTGCGCCGGCGCGGCAACGGGGCGGTCGAGCAGATGGGCTGGCGGGCGCGCGGGGACGACGACGCCGCGGTGGTGCGCCGTGCGGTCGAACGCACGCTCGGAGCGCCGGCCCTCGTGCACTGACGCGCGGCGTCCGGCCTGGTCAGGGCAGCAGGTCCCGGAGCGGGACGCCCGGGTCCGCGAGACGTTCGACCGGCACCACCGCGCGTGACCGGACGAGCGCCTGCACGTCGTCCACCACGTCCCACACGTTGACGTTCATGCCGGCGAGCACGCGCCCGCCACGCAGCCAGAACGCGACGAGCTCGCGCGCGGTCTCGTCGCCGCGCACCACGACCTCGTCGTACCCGTCGGGCCCGACCCAGCCGGTGTACTCCATGCCGAGGTCGTACTGGTCGGTGAAGAAGTACGGCAGCCGGTCGTAGGGCTCGTCGTGCCCCAGGACGGTCGCGGCGACGGTCTCGCCGTGGTGCAGCGCGGTGTCCCAGTGCTCGACACGCACGCGCGCGCCGAGGAACGGGTGCGCGACGGCCGCGACGTCCCCGACGGCGAGCACCCGCGGGTCGGACGTGCGCAGGTGCGCGTCGACCTCGACGCCGCCGTCGGCCGCGACCGCGAGTCCCGCGTCTCGCGCGAGGGCCGTACGGGGAGCCGCACCGATCCCGACGACGACGAGCGCGGCCACCAGCTGCGTCCCGTCGGTCAGCCCCAGGCGGGCGCCGCCCGACCCGTCCGGCTCGACCGAGCCGACCTCGACCAGGGTGCGCAGGTCGACGCCGTTCGCGCGGTGCAGCCCGGCGAACAGCCCCGCCATCCGCTCCCCCAGCACGGCGAGCAGCGGAGCCTCCTCGCGCACGAGCACGCTGACCTCGCAGCCGTACCCCCGCGCCGCGGCGGCGACCTCGAGCCCGATCCAGCCGCCGCCGACGACGACCGCGCGCCCGCCCGCGGCGCCGACCTCGGCGAGCCGCGTGCGCAGCCGGTCGCTGTCGTCGAGCGTGCGCAGCGTCACGAACGCGTCCGACCCGGGCGACGGCAGCCGCCGTGGCTGCGACCCCGTCGCGAGGACGAGGTGGTCGTACGCGGTGCGCCCGCCGCCGTCGTCGTGCACCTCGCGCGCCCCACGGTCGACCCGCGTGACCGTGACGCCCGTGCGCAGCTCCACGTCGTGCGCCGCGTACCACCCGGGCTCGTGCACGAACGCCTGCTCGCGCTCGTCGGACCCCGTCAGGTAGCCCTTCGAGAGCGGCGGGCGCTCGTACGGTCGCTCGGCCTCCGCGCCGAGCAGCACCACCTCGCCGGCGAAACCTCGCTCGCGCAGCGCCTCGGCCGTCTTCGCGCCGGCCAGCCCGGCCCCCACGACCACCACGCGGCCGCTCGTCGTGCCGCCGTGCACCTCGGTCATCGTCGTCTCCGTCCGTCGGCTCCCAGCCGAGCAGGCCACGTCCCGGGCCGCAAGGCCTGCGCGAGCGAGTCCTGGGCGCGGACGCGGCGCCCGGCCGGGCGATGTGACCTGTTCGGCCTCGACTCACCGCGCCGACCTGCGCCGACGCTGGCACTCTGGGGCGATGCTCATCTGGCCCGGACGCCCCTACCCCCTCGGCGCCACCTACAACGGAGCCGGCACGAACTTCGCGCTGTTCTCGGAGGTGGCCGAACGCGTCGAGCTGTGCCTCGTCGACCCGGACGGCTCCGAACGGCGCGTGGACCTCGTCGAGGTCGACGCGTTCGTGTGGCACGGCTACCTGCCGGCCGTGCAGCCCGGTCAGCTCTACGGCTACCGCGTGCACGGACCGTACGACCCTGCGAACGGCCACCGCTGCGACCCGTCGAAGCTCCTGCTCGACCCGTACGCGAAGGCCATCCACGGCCAGGTCGACGGTGACGCGTCGCTGTACTCCTACCGGTTCGACGACCCGACGCAGCGCAACGAGGACGACTCGGCCGCGCACACGATGCTGTCGGTCGTCGTGAACCCGTTCTTCGACTGGGGGCACGACCGCCCGCCGCAGCACGAGTACCACGAGTCGGTGATCTACGAGGCGCACGTGCGCGGCCTGACGAAGCTCCACCCGGCGGTCCCGGAGGAACTGCGCGGCACGTACGCGGCGCTCGGGCACCCCGCCGTGATCGAGCACCTCACGCAGCTCGGCGTCACGGCGATCGAGCTCATGCCCGTGCACCAGTTCGTCAACGACCCCTCCCTGCAGGAGAAGGGCCTGTCGAACTACTGGGGCTACAACACGATCGGCTTCTTCGCGCCGCACAACGCCTACGCCGCGTTCCAGCAGCCGGGTCAGCAGGTGCAGGAGTTCAAGGCGATGGTCCGCGAGCTGCACGCGGCGGACATCGAGGTGATCCTCGACGTCGTCTACAACCACACGGCCGAGGGCAACCACCTGGGCCCGACGCTGAGCTTCCGCGGCATCGACAACGCGAACTACTACCGCCTCGTCGACGACGAGAAGGAGCACTACTTCGACACGACGGGCACGGGCAACTCGCTGCTCATGCGCTCGCCGCACGTGCTGCAGCTCATCATGGACTCGCTGCGGTACTGGGTGACCGAGATGCACGTCGACGGGTTCCGGTTCGACCTGGCGGCGACGCTGGCCCGCCAGTTCCACGAGGTCGACCGCCTGTCGGCGTTCTTCGACCTGGTCCACCAGGACCCGGTGATCTCGCGCGTCAAGCTCATCGCGGAGCCGTGGGACGTCGGCGACGGCGGCTACCAGGTGGGCGGCTTCCCCCCGCTGTGGTCGGAGTGGAACGGCAAGTACCGCGACACCGTGCGCGACTTCTGGCGCGGGGAGCCCTCCACGCTCGGGGAGTTCGCGAGCCGGCTGTCGGGCTCGTCGGACCTGTACGAGCACACCGGGCGGCGCCCGATCGCGAGCGTCAACTTCGTCACCGCGCACGACGGCTTCACGCTGCGCGACCTCGTGTCGTACAACGAGAAGCACAACGAGGCGAACGGGGAGGACAACCGCGACGGCGAGGGCTGGAACCGGTCCTGGAACTGCGGCGTGGAGGGCCCGACCGACGACGAGGCGATCACCAAGCTCCGCGGCCGCCAGCAGCGCAACTTCCTGGCGACGCTCCTGCTGTCGCAGGGCATCCCGATGCTCGCGCACGGCGACGAGCTGGGCCGCACGCAGCAGGGCAACAACAACGTGTACTGCCAGGACAACGAGCTGTCGTGGGTCGACTGGGACCTCGACGACGAGCGGACCGGGCTGCTGGAGTTCGCGCGACGCGTCGTGCAGCTGCGCCGCGAGCACCCCGTGTTCCGCCGCCGCCGGTTCTTCGCGGGCGCGCCCGACCACGGCGGCGAGTCGGACCTGCGCGACATCGCGTGGCTCTCGCCGTCGGGCGAGCACATGGCGGACGACGAGTGGAACTCCTCGTCGGCGCGCGCGGTCCAGGTGTTCCTCAACGGCGACGCGATCGCGGAGCCCGACGTGCGCGGCGAGCAGATCGTCGACGACTCGTTCCTGATCCTGTTCAACGGCGCACCCGAGCCGACCGCGTTCACGATCCCGGACTCGGAGTACGGCGAGCAGTGGACCGCGGTCCTGGACACGGACTCGCAGGTGGACCCGGGCGACACCGCGCTGCCGGGCGAGGAGCTCGCGCTCGCGCGGCACTCGATGGTCGTCCTCACGCGGCCCCCGGTCACGCCGATCCCGGCACCGTCCGGGACGGGCGCGATCGCGCAGGCGGCGCGCGAGTCGGCCAAGGTCACCCCGACGCGTGTGACGCCCGCCCGTCGCACGCGGAAGAAGGCGACCGACGCACCCGCGGGGGGAACCGCGTGACGGACACCCGACAGACGCCCACGCGCCGCCTGCCCGCGCCGGGCCGGCCGGTCCCCGTGTCCACGTACCGCGTGCAGCTCGGCGCGGACCTCACGTTCGACGACGTCGCGAAGCGCGTGCCGTACCTCGCGTCGCTGGGCGTCTCCCACGTGTACCTGTCCCCCGTGCTCACCGCGGCGCCCGGCTCCACGCACGGGTACGACGTCGTCGCGCACGACGAGGTCTCCCCCATCCTGGGCGGCATCGAGGGCCTGCGCCGGCTCGCGGACGTGGCGCACGCGGCCGGTCTGGGCCTCGTACTCGACATCGTGCCCAACCACATGGCCGTGCCCACGCCCGTGTGGCACAACGCGGCGCTGTGGTCGGTGCTCGAGGACGGCGCGGACTCGCCGTATGCGGCGTGGTTCGACGTCGACTGGTCCGCGGGCGACGGTGCGGTGCTCATGCCCGTGCTCGGCGACCGGATCGGTGCGGTGCTCGCGCGCGGCGAGCTCGAGCTCACCGAGGCCGACGTCCCGGGGCACGGCACCGGCACGGTGCTGCGCTACCACGACCACGTGTTCCCCGTCCGCGCGGGCACCGAGCACCTTCCGCTCGCCGAGCTGCTCGAGCGCCAGCACTACCGGCTCGCGTACTGGCGCGTGGCCGACGAGGAGCTCAACTACCGCCGGTTCTTCGACGTGGGCACGCTCGTCGCGGTGCGCGTCGAGGACCCGGACGTGTTCCTCGCGACCCACGAGCTGGTGCTCGACCTGCTCGAGGAGGGCGTGCTCGACGGTCTGCGCATCGACCACCCCGACGGTCTGGCGGACCCGGCGGGCTACCTGGCGCGGCTGCGCGAGGCGACCGGCGGCGCCTGGGTCGTGGTCGAGAAGATCCTCGAGGGCGACGAGGAGCTCCCGGCCGACTGGGACACCGCGGGCACCACGGGCTACGACGCGCTGTGGCGCATCCAGCAGACGTTCGTCGACCCGGGCGGCGCGGCGCCGCTCGGCGCGCTCATGCACCGGCTCACCGGCGAGGCGTCCGACGACTACGCGCGCGTGGTCGAGCAGGCCAAGCGCGAGGTGGTCGACGGTCCGCTGTACGCCGAGGTGTACCGGCTGACGACGCTCGCGGCGAGCATCTGCGCCGACGACCTGCGCCTGCGTGACCACACGTGGCGCGCGCTGCACGAGTGCCTGGTCGAGCTGCTCGTCGCGTTCGACCGGTACCGCGCGTACGTCGTGCCGGGCGAGGTCGTCCCCTCCGACTCGGTGACCGCTCTGGAGCGGGCCGCCGCGGTCGCCCGGGGCCGGATGTCGACGGAGCGTCACGCGACGATGGACGTCGTCGTCGACCTGCTGCTGGGCCGCGAGGTCGGCAGTGCGGGCCGCACGCGCGGTGAGCGGCGCGACGAGCTCGTCGTGCGGTTCCAGCAGACGTGCGGCGCGGTCACGGCCAAGGGCGTCGAGGACACCGCGTACTACCGCTGGACGCAGCTCGTCGGGCTGTGCGAGGTGGGTGGCGAGCCGTCGCGGTTCGCGCTCACCCCCACGGACCTCGCGGCATGGGCGGCGCGTCAGCAGGTCGCGGCGCCCTTGGCGATGACCACGCTCTCGACGCACGACACCAAGCGCAACGAGGACACGCGCGCGCGGCTCGGTGTGCTGAGCGAGCTGCCCGCCGAGTGGGCGCGCCTCGTGCTCGCGGCGCGCGACGCAACGGCGTCCGTGCGCAGCGCGCGCGTCGACGGGCGCGCCGAGCAATGGGTGTGGCAGACGCTCGCGGGCACGTGGACGCCCGAGGGTCCGATCGCACAGGACCGACTGGTCGAGTACCTGACGAAGTCGCTCCGCGAGGCCAAGACGCACACGTGGTGGACCGCGCCCGACGAGGCGTACGAGGCCGCGGTGGTCGACCTCGCGACGAGCGCGTGCACCGACCCGACGGTCGTCGCGCTCCTCTCGGACTGGGAGCAGCGCACGCGCCCCGCGGTCCGCGCCGCGGTGCTCGGCACCAAGCTCGTGCAGCTCACGCTGCCCGGCGTGCCCGACGTCTACCAGGGCAGCGAGGTCGACACCCCCACGCTCGTGGACCCCGACAACCGCCGCCCGGTCGACGTCGAACCGATCGTCGCGCGACTCGAGCGCCTCGACTCGGGCGCCGGCCCGCGCGACCTGTCGGACGAGAAGCTGCTCGTCACGTCGCGCGCGTTGCGCGTGCGCCGGGACCTGCCCGAGGCGTTCGTCGGGCCGGACGCGGGGTTCGTGCCGCTCGCGCACTCGTCGGGTCACGCGGTCACGTACGCGCGCACGGTCGCGGACGAGCCGCGCGTCGCGGTCGTCGCGACGCGTCTGGCGGCGTCGGTCGACCGGCTCGGCGGGTGGGCCGACCACACAGTCGCGATCCCGCCCGGGACGTGGCGCGACGCGCTCACCGGTCGCGTCACCGACGGTGGCGTGACGCCCGTCGCCGGGGTGCTCGACCGGCTGCCCGTCGCGCTCCTGGTGCGGGAGGACTGAGGTGCACGTCCAGGTGTGGGCGCCGGATGCCGGGCGCGTCGACGTGCTCGTCGGACCCGACGACGCGCCGCGCGAGGTGCGTGCCCTGTCCCCCGCCGAGGGCGGCTGGTGGCACGACGACCGGGACCTGCCGCACGGCACGGACTACGCGTTCTCGCTCGACGGCGGCCCCGCCCGCCCGGACCCGCGCAGCGCGTGGCAGCCGACGGGCGTGCACGGCCCGAGCCGCGTGTTCGACACCGCCCGGTTCACCTGGACCGACGACGGCTGGGTGGGCGTCGACGTGCGCGGCCGCGTCATCTACGAGCTGCACGTCGGGACGTTCACCGACGAGGGCAGGCTCGACGCGGCGTGCGAGCACCTCGAGGACCTCGTCTCCCTCGGCGTGGACGTCGTGGAGCTCATGCCGCTCGCGCCGTTCGACGGCGACCGCGGCTGGGGCTACGACGGCGTGGGCCCGTGGGCCGTGCACGAGGCGTACGGCGGTCCGGCGGCGCTGCAGCGCTTCGTCGACGCGGCGCACGCCCACGGCCTCGCGGTGTGCCTGGACGTGGTGCACAACCACCTGGGACCCGCCGGCGCGTACGTGGGCGACTTCGGGCCGTACTGGACCGACGCGCACCACACGCCGTGGGGCTCCGCGATCAACCTCGACCAGCCCGGGTCCGACGAGGTGCGCGCGTGGCTGATCGGCTCCGCGCTGCGCTGGCTGCGGGACTTCCACGTCGATGCGCTGCGCCTCGACGCGGTGCACGAGCTGCGCGACGACTCGGACCGCCACCTGCTGTCCGAGCTGTCCCACGAGGTCGCGGCGCTGTCCGCCGAGCTCGGCCGCCCGCTGTCGCTCGTCGCCGAGACCGACCTCAACGACGTCGTCTCGATCACGCCGACGAGCGAGGGCGGCTGGGGCATGACCGCGCAGTGGGCCGACGACGTGCACCACGCGATCCACGCGCTCGTCACCGGGGAGCGGCACGGCTACTACGTCGACTTCGGCTCGCCCGCGACGTTGCGGAAGGCGCTCACGCGCGTATTCGTGCACGACGGCGGCCGCTCCACGTTCCGCGAGCGTGACTGGGGCCGGCCCGTGCCGGACGGAACCGACGGCCACCGGTTCGTGGTGTTCGTGCAGGACCACGACCAGGTCGGCAACCGCGCGATCGGCGACCGCCCGTCGGCGCTGCTCGACGCCGGCCGGCTCGCGTGTGAGGCCGCGCTCCTGCTGCTCTCGCCGTTCACGCCCATGCTGTTCATGGGCGAGGAGTGGGGCACGCGCCGCCCGTTCCCGTTCTTCACGTCGTTCACCGACCCCGACCTGGCGCAGGCGGTGCGCGACGGCCGCCGCGACGAGTTCGCAGGCCACGGCTGGGCCGCGCTGTACGGGTGCGAGGTCGAGGTCCCGGACCCGCAGGACCCGGCGACGCGCGACGCCGCGGTCCTGGACCGCGACGAGCGCGCGCACGGCGACCACGCCCGCCTCATCGAGTGGTACCGCACGCTCGTCGCGCTACGCCGCTCGTCCGCCGACCTCGCCTCCGGCGACCTGGCCGCGACGGACCTCACGTGGTCCGGCCCCGACGACAGCGACGGCCCGTGGCGCGGGCTGCTCGACCTGCGCCGCGGCGACGCACGCGTCCTGGTCAACCTCGACGAGGACGAGCGCGCGGTCACGCTCGAACCCGATGTCCCGCTAGTCGTCGCGGCGGCATGGGACCCCGCTCGCTACGACGGCCCGGACACGCTGGTCGTCCCTGCCGCCTCGGCGGTGGTGCTACTCCCGCGCGACCCATCTCCGGCCTCCCGGCCCCGCCGCACCTTGTGACGGGCGAACATCTGTCGGCAGTTCTGCTCCAGGGTCTTCGACGGTAACCCGCCGACTCTCCTCAAGCTGCCAGCGTGAGCAGATTCACCACCGACGGCGGTAGGTAGCGCCGCGTCCCGAGCCCCAACTCGGACGCGACCTCTGCGACCGGCCGCTCACGTGTCCGTAGAAGCGGGTCAGGCTCCGCACTACGAAGACTTGCAGGCGGTTGAGAAGCGCTCTCGGAGCCATGGGGCTCACCGCGGTGTCCTGCGCCAGCCGAGCGCCACCATTCCGGTAGCTGCGGCGCCCGGGACCGGAGCCGGGTGCGCCGTCTTGGGGACCGTCACCCTGATCTAGGACCCGGGACCCGGACGAGGCGCCACCCTGTCATGCCTCGCCGAGCCCGTCTCGTAGCACAACGATGCGTGAGCTCAGGCTGGCGCATCGCAGCAGATCAGAAGGGACTGTCGAAGATGTCGCCCTCGTGCTCCACGACGCGGAACGAGGACGCCACGACGATGTGTCGCACGCCTTCAGACGCGAACACGAAGACGCCGTCCGACCCTGCAAGTTCGCCGAGGAAATCATAGACCTTGGCAACATCCCCTTCCTCCGGCCGCACCAACTCAAGGCCCCTCAGGATCCTTGCGCAGCAGAGCAACTCAACCCCGTCGAAGATAAGGTCGACGTTCGTGGAGGTGTTCGGCCCACGGGGGCTGCGGATCATCAGACCGCCATGGCTAACGCGGTACTCCCAGAGCTGAAACAGACGATCCGGGTACGAGACACTACTCATCCGAAGGGATTCCCAACACATTTCCCGTTCTGCCAGAACTCCAGGTTCGGGAAGCTGCCCTCTCGAATCTGCAGCAGCTCCCAGTCAGTCGCACCGCCCCTACCCGCGGCCGCCCGGGACACGCCCGGCCAGACGTCAACGCCATCCAGGTTGAACAGAACGCGCTGACCCGGATCCCGCAACTTTCTCACGACACCGTCCTTCCACGCACCTAGAGGCGCGTCCGGCCCCACCTCCGGCAGCGACTTCCACGTATCAGCACCATGGGTCAGAGCGAAATCATCCAGGTGATCCTTGATCCCCATCGCGAAGGGCTTCGAGACTGCGACGTTTGCGGCAACACCGGTAGCCACCACGGTTCGGGGTTGCGGGGGGTCGTTCCCTAGCCGCTGACCTGCGGTGATGCCCGCCGAAGTCTCGACGGAGACCTGGGCCGCGGTGTTTGAGGCCCCGACGGCGTTCTGCGCCGTGGAGGTCGTGGCCGCCGGCGCCGGTCCGGCGGTGAACGCGCCGAGGACGATGGCAAGGACGGCGGCTAGGAAGGCCAGGACCCAGGCCGGCGCGTGGGCGCGGCGGGTCGCGGTGGTCATGGGGTCGAGTCTGGCAGCGCCAGGGCCGGGAGCGGGGCTCTGGGAGGCCCGTGTCGATGACGGCGGCGATGACGGAACGATGACGCGGGCGCCGCCGGGGCGATGACGGAGGGCGTCCTGGGCGATGACGGGGGCGGCCGCGAACACGTAGTGCAAGAGGAGTAGCGGCTGTGGTGGTCCGTGATCGCGGGCGGCAGCGGAGTGGCAGCCTGGGCCGGTCAGGGCGGCGGGGTCGATCCGGGGTGGGGGCGGTTCTCTTCTTCGATCTCTTGGTCAAGAGCAGCAAGCAGTTGGGACGCCGAGACCTTCGGGGTGCCAGCGCCGTCACCGTCGTGGCCGTCACCGGTGAGGGTGACCAGGGCTGGGCCTCGTCGTGGGGGATGGGTGGTGGCGGCGGGGAAGGTGGCGGCGTGCACGGCTTGCAGGGCCCTGATGGAGACCTGGGTGTAGATCTGGGTGGTGGACAGCTCGGCGTGGCCGAGCATGGCCTGGATGTAGCGGATGTCGGCCCCGCCCTCGAGCATGAGGGTGGCCAGGGTGTGGCGGAACAGGTGACAGGCGCCCTGCTTGCCGACGCCGGAGGCGGTGACGTGGTCGCGGACGAGCTGGGTGAGCCGGTCCAAGGAGAACGGTGTGCCGTCGACGGTCAGGAACAGGGTCCCGTCGTCGTCCGCGCTGGCCAGCCGGGGTCGGGCGGCGGTGAGGTAGCGGTCGATCCAACCGAGGGCGCGGGGTCCGATGGGGATCATGCGGTCCTTGCGGCCCTTGCCCTGCCGGACGGTCAGGGTGCGGCGTTCGACGTCGAGGTCTCGCAGGTTGAGGTGGGCGAGCTCGGCGCGGCGGATCCCGGTGCCGTAGAAGGTCTCCAGGATGGCCCGGTCCCGCAACCCCGCCGTGGTGGTGGTGTCGGGGATGGCGAGGACCTGCTCGGCCTCCCCGACCGTCAGGGCGGGTTTCGGCAGGCGGTGCTCGACCTTGGGCAGCTCCAGGTCCGCGGCGGGGTTGGACGCCAGGTGGTCGTTCTTGACCGCCCAGCGGAAGAAGGCTCGGACGGGTAGCAGGCGGGCGTTCTGGGACCGGAACGACAAGGGCTGGCCGTTGGTCTTGCGGTAGTGGAACAGGTGGCGTTGGTAGCGGACCAGCATCGGCCGGGTCACCTCCACGGGCCTGGTGACACCGCGGTCGGCCAACCACGCCGCGAGGGTGGCCAGGGCCTGGCGGCGGGCCCGGATCGTGGCCGGGGAGTAACCCCTCGCGGCCAGGTCGGTGCAGAACTCGGTGACGAGCGCGGGGAACCCGTGCCTGTCGCCGGGGTCCCCGGGGATCGTCTGGGGGGTGTGGACACCGCGCCGGCCCATCACCGGCCCCCCGCCGCGACCCGCGCGACACCGGCCCACCGGCCCTGGGACACGTCCTGAGCGTCACCGGTGGGCTGTGACCGGGGGCCGACCGGCCCCCGACCGGGCCCCGACCAGGGCCCGACCAGCGCGCCCGGTGCCCCGCCCGGTCCGGGGTCGTAGGTGGACGGCGCGGGCTCGGCCCCGACCGGTCCGGTGGTGTAGCCGGTCGCCGGCTCCTGGACGTCGGCCGTCGCCGGGGCGTCACCGAGCAGTGTGGCGGGGTCGGTCAGGCCGGCCAGGAACCGTCCCCCGGCCTCGGTGGTGGGTGGGGTCCAGGTGAGCTCGTAGCCGAACGCCCCGGAGGTCAGGCGGTGGACGACCAGGAGCTCGAGGTCGACCAGGCGGGCCAGGTGGACCTTCAGCTGGGTGTCCCCCCATCCCGCGCCGGCTCCGGCCAGGTGCTCGCGCAGCTGACGGCGGGTGAAGCGGACCAGGTCGACCGGGACCGCCAGGCGCCGCGCTTCGGCGGTGACGTAGCCGTGGACGGCGGTCAGCAGGCGCCTCGTCTGGGGGGCCAGGTCGTCCAACGCCCGGCCCAGCACGGCGTGGGCCAGGCGGTGGGCGACCTCGATGTCACCGATCGTGGTCTCCACGTAAGCGACGGTCTTCCCGCCGACCGTGGTCGTCTTCTTCTCGCGCTGGTGCTGGTGCAGCAACGTCACCGCCGCGATCAGCCCCAGATACTTCCCGTGGTCACGGCGGGTGCGGGTGCGGGTGTCGGCGAACGTGAGCCGGCCGGCGAACGGGTTGACCACCGCCAGGGGCTCCAGCAGCCGCTGAGCGTCCTGATGCAACGTCACGACCTGCTCGCGGGCGGTGCGCGCAGCCAGGCCCTCCAGGGTCTGCGCGCGGCGTTGGGCGGCGTGGATGGCGCGGGTCTGGTCCCGGTCCTCATCGACCGTCAGGACCAGGCACCTGTTCAGCAGTTCCTCGTCGACGTCGATCGCCGTCGTGGTCAGCACGATCGCGGTCGGCCCGGTGACCTTGTAGGTGTGGGTCACCAACCGCCCCGAGGCGGTGTCCTTGCCCGTGGAGGCGATCGACAGCTCCCCCTCGGACTGCAACAGCTTCAACGCGTAGGCCGCCCGGGACGCTCCCTCCTCCTCCGCGATCGACAGGACCTTGTGGGCCAGGTCGGACTCACCCAAGTAGAAGAGACTCTGGCCGGTCATCGCCGAGAACGAGACCCGGTCCTCGGCCGGGACGAACCCCAGCACCGCCTCCATCACCGCCGACTTCCCCGCCGCGGAGGTGGACTGCACGATCACCGCCAGAGGGCTGGGTAGCAGCCGGGACACGGCGGTGAGGTAGCCGACCAGGCAGTTGACTGCTTCCCCGACCATCCCCACCGCCGCGAAGTCGCCCTCGATCCGGGCGATCAGGTTCGGGTCGCGCAGCAGGTCCAACGCCGCGGCCCGGCGGGCCCCGGACACGGTGACCTCGGGCTTGGTCGGGGCCTGCGCGGCGGCGATCACCTCCTCCGCCCGCGCCTCACACGCCAGCAGCACCCGCCCCAGGTCGGCCTTGACCACCTCCGGGGCGACGCGCAGCTCCCCGGCCGCCGCAGCCACGAACACCGCCCGCGCCCGCGCCGAATACAGGTCCAACGTGTCGACATGAAACCCCGGCGTGGCGTCCGTGCCGGGGTGGTCGGTGCGGGCGACCAGCACGTTGACCCGCAACGCGTCGAACCCGCTCACCTTCTCCAGGCCCCTGACCCGCCACCGGCGCGTGCCCAGCTCGACCACCAGCTCCCCACCCACCACCGCCCCCGCAGCCACGCCGGCGGCCGGCTCCGCCTCGACAGACTCCGACTCGGGCTCGACCGGCCGCGGCTGGACGGGTTCGACCTCGTGGGCCGGGGAGTCCAACCCCGGAGCCACCACCGGCGCCGGAACGCTGACCACCGGCTCGTCGACGACCGGCTGCGGCTCGGGCGCCGGCCGCGACGAGGCGGCTAGTGAAACAACCGGGACCGGAGCATGCTGGCGGGTGCGGGCGGCCGGTGGGCGCCGCCCGGTGCCCATCCAGGCGGCCTTGCGCAGCACCCGCCCCAGGGCGTCGGTCGGGTTCTTCGCCCCGACCGCGACCTCGTTGACGTCCATCCCGCGGGGCAGCTCGACCCGGAAGCACTCGATCCCGACCGACGCCAGCTCGGCCGCGAGGGTCTTGGCGCCGGTGTCCCCGGCGGTGTCGGCGTCGAACGCGATCAGCACCCGTGCGACCCCGTGCTCGACCACCGCGGCCTGGTGCTCGCCCGTCCACCCCGACGTGCCGTAGGCCGCGGTCACGTGCCGGAACCCCGCGCACCACAACGTGAGCGCGTCGATGATCGACTCGGCCACGATCAGCTCATCCGTCGCAGCCAGCACCCCGTGGTTCCAGACCCCGCGGTGCGGGCCCGGCAGATAGAGATGCCGGGGGGTGACCGCGGGGTCCAGGCGGCGCCCGTAAACCTCCCCCACGTTCCCCGCCCCGTCCAGGACCGGGAAGGTCACACAGCCACGGAAGTGCTCGTGCCCAGACGCCTTGACCAGGCCCAGGTCCCGCAACCGCGTGCGCAGCGCCCGACCATCTCTGACCTGGGAGGACGGCAACCGGTAACCCAGCGTCCGGTCCGCCACCCCCACCTTGAACGCCTCCAGCGCCTCCGGCAGGTCGATCCGCCGCCGCGCGAGGAACCCCTGGGCGACCTCGTGCCCGGCCAGCGCCGCCGCGTAGTGCGCGACCACCTGACCCACCAGCACCCGATCCGCCGCATCCGGGCCCACCAACGCCGGCAGCTTCGCAGCCGTCGACCGCACCACCGGCCCCACCCCCGGGCTCTTCGGCTCCGCCAGCACCCCCAGCGACGGCGAGGACTCCCGCAACAGCTCCACCGCATGCCGGAACGAGACCCCCTGCGCGGTCATCACCCAGTCCACCGGCCCACCGCCCGCCTGACAGGCCCCCAGGCAGTGCCACAAGTTCTTCCCCGGCGAGACCACCAACGACGGGGACCCGTCCTCATGGAACGGGCACCGACCCACCAGGTCCCGGCCCTGCCGGGACAGCTCGACCCCGCACCCCTGCACCAACCGGGCCACCGACACCTCGGCCTTCAACCGGGCCAGCTCGGCCTCCGGGATCCGCGCCACGCCTGGGGCCTCCCGATCTCCAACACCGGTCAAGACGAAATCTTGCCCTGCTAGAGATACAGTATCTGCTCTATCGGGTCAACAGAGCACGGAAGGCGACGCGACGATGGACACCCCAGCAAGCCCCCTCATCGACCGGCTCGGAGACATGGACTTCGCCCACCGCCTCGCCGCCGTCCGCAAGCAGCGCGGACTCACCCAGCAGGCCCTCGCCGACACCGTCGGCATCCACGTCACCCAGATCCGCCGCTACGAAGCCGGCACCAGCCAGCCCACCCTGGACGTCCTGCGCGCCCTGGCCGTCGCACTGTCAGTCAGCACCGACGCTCTCGTCTTCAACGAAGATGAGCGCGGCCCGGCCGACAACCAGCTCCGCCTGCGCATGGAAGCCCTCGAAAGCCTCGACGACGACGAGAAGACGACCGTCATCGCCATGATCGAAGGCGCGCTCCTGCGCCACCACGCCCGCCAAGCACTCACCGGCCGAGCAGGCTGACGATCAGGCCCGGGAGTCCTGAGTACTCGACGCCCTCGCCACCAAGACCAACCTCCACGCCCTGACCACCGACGCCAGCTGAACTACCCCTGCAGCGCCGCCGTCAGCAGTGCCCTGATCGCAGGCCGGGAGGCACGGGGGTAGTCGTCGACCCGGACGAAGAGCTGGCGCTGACCGGCGGCGACATCCGCTTCCATCACGGCCAGGACCCCCCGTGCACGCTTCTTCATCTCAAGGTCGTCCCAGGCATTGAAGGCGCTCCTGGCTCGGCGAACTGCAACAGCAGCATCGTCGAGGTAGGTGTACTCCTCCCCCGAGGGCAGCCGCTGCCTGGTCAGGTCTACGCCTGTGCGGAAGGCCACGTCAGCGAGCCTGGCTCGCGAGAAGTCGTTGTCCTCGAACTGATTCACCCGACGTCCAGCAGTTCCCTGCTTGTCCGACGGCACTGAACCGTTGAACACGACCTTCTTCAGCCGCCCGGAGAACGTGCACCCAACGATCTCGACGGCGAAACAGAACCAGTGCTCAATGACGGAGTTCTCGAACGTGCAGTCAACGAACCTCGCGTAACCGCCCGGCCCCATCCGCAACTTCGCCCCGTCGAAGCTGCACCCCACGTACTCCGAGACGAGACGGCCCGCGCCGAACGAGGCGGACTCGATCACCGCCCCATCGAACCGGCACGCCTCGAACCGACACCCCTCCGCCGAGAACTGCTCCAGGCGCCTACCCCCCAGATCAACGGCCACCAGCCGCTGGCCCGAGAGCACGACACGATCCTCATCCCGCACCGGTTCATACCCAGTGCCACGCACACCGAAGTCCATCTCAGCAGCTCGGCAGGACATAGGTGCACATCGTCACTCCCTCGTACCCCGGACGCCTAAGATGCGCACCGACCTGGCCCGGCGTCGTCAGCTCCAACCGCTGGCCCGTCAGCGTGTCCAGGAAGTCAGGACCCCTGGTGCTGTACTGGAACCGCCCCGGGAACGCCTCATCCAGCGCACTAGCAGTATTGCGATGCACCGCCTGTCCAAGCATCGGATTCCGCAACCAGGGCTGCGCCTCCATAGCGGCCCGCTCAGCCGGAGAAAGCGCACCGGCCAACTCATCAGCTCCACGAGCAGCCTGAGCACGCGCCGTCGACTGAATGATCTCGGCCGCATCCCCCGCGGTGTTTGCGGCCGTCTCGACGGCTGCGCGAGCCGACAGTGACGCCGCGGCTTCCGCGAGCACCTTCTCGCCTAGGTTACCGACGTAGGAGGTCGCCTTGGCGGCGTTGCCCGCGTTCCCGCCGATCAGGATGTGGAGACCGGTCCACTCCCCGAAGTCGTCGGAGTACGCGTAGATGCTGTTGGTGTTCGGGTTCCCGAACCGCCCGATGGTTCCTGGGGTGACGAGGTCGACCGCACCCAGCACGGCGTCGGCTGACCCTGCGCCCCACGACTGCAGGCTGTTGACGATGATGCTCTGACCGTCGGAGTCCTCCAACCACGTGCTGTACCAGTTCGCAGTCCCCCGCCCGGCTCGGGCGATCGGATCGGTGAGCCAGTCCCAGCTGATCATCAACCCGGTGGGGTCCGACCAGGTGGTCGGGTTGTTGTTGGCGTAGACGTAGGCGTTCCACTGCTGAGGGTTGGTCAGGTCGAGCACCGGGTCGACGGAGATGAACCGGCCGGTGGTCTCGTCGTAGTAGCGGGCACCGACCTGCGTCAGACCGGTACTCACGTCTCGGGTCTTGTCGAGGAACTGCCGCTCACCAGGGACGTCGACGCCCGCGCCGCGGGCCGCGCCGAACGGGTCGGTGTACTGCTTGACGACCCCGGCCGCGGTCCATGTGGTGTTCGCGATCGCCACCAGGGCCGTGCCGTGCAGGTCCGCGACCAAGGACGTGACCGCCCCCAGACCCTTGCCGGTGCGCACCGCCACGGTCTGCCCGTCGAACGAGTAGTACCGCACCGCGGAGACGACCTCGCCGTCCTCGACACGGATCTCCTGCCCACCAGGCAGGTACACCGTCGTGCCGGAGGAGTCCGTGCGCGTCAGACGCTCACCGTTCGCGTCGTAGACCATCGAGGTCCTCGACCCAGCAGCGCCCACCGCCGTGAGCTCACCCTCACCGTCCCACACCAGCGGCCCCGAACCCGGCCGGGCGGTCTGACGCCCAGCCGCGTCGTACTCGTAGCCCGCGGTCGTGGGCGCCGCCCCGTTCACCGAGGTGCTGGTCCCGGTGAGCGCGTGAGGGCCGGCCTGCCCCTGCCCGTAGGAGTACGTGGTGTCTGTCGTCGTCGCCCCACTGGTCCACGAACCCCAGGACCCCGCCCGGCGGGCGGTCAGGGTGCGACGGTTGCCCAGATCGTCGTAGCCGTAGGTGTCCCAGTACGGGGCCGCGCCGGCGACCTCGAGCGTCGAGGTCGGCTCACTGCCACACGTGCTCGCCTTGCTCGTCCACGCCGCGGTCAGGCGACGCAACCCGTCGTAGGTGAAGCACTGACGATCCGGCTTCTGGCCGAGCAGGAGGTTTCCGGGTGTGTCAGTGGCAGACGTGAGGTTGCCGGCCTGGTCGTAGGTGTAGGCGACGTTCAGGTCGGTCCCGTTGATCTGCTCGCGCTTGACCGCGATCCCCGTCAAGCGCTGGGTGACCTCGTCATACCTGTAGGAGGCGACAGCGCCATAGGTGTTGCCCAGGTCGAGCGCCGTGAGGTTGCCGTAGTCGTCGCGACGCGACTCGGCGACATACGTGCCCCACCCGAACCCGCCGGCCATCCACTGCGGCCGAGACGCGGCGTCGTAGTACGTCGTGACGGTCTCCGCACCAAGGACCTTGGTTCCACCGCCGCTGGCTCCCCCCTGCGTGATCTGCGGCAGCTTGACGGTCTGCACCTGCCCGTCGGAGGTGTACCCGTACTCGGTGACGAACTCCCGCTTCGTCAACCCGGCGAGGTCACCGGACGCGGGCAGCGAGACCTTCGTGCGCACGGCCCGGTAGGCGTGGTCGTACTCGAGGACCTGCGAGACGTACTCACCACCCGACGTGTGGCGGGTGCTCGAAGCCAACTGGCCCAGGACCGTGTTGCCGTCGACGTCCTTGGCGGTGTCGTAGGTGAACGACGTGCGCAGGCCAGAGGCGTCGCTGACCGTGAGCTTGCGGCCGAGGTTGTCGTACGTGTAGCTCAGGGTCTGCCCGGCGCCGTTGGTGACGGCCGTGGTCCGGCCCAGAGTGTCGTAGGCCGTGGTGGTTCGGCCGGCATCGGGGTCGTTCGCTGCGACCTGCTGCCCCGCGAAGTCGTACTCGTAGGTCCACGTGTTCTTCGCGATGCCGCGCGCGAGGTCCCCGCTGTCCGTGAATGAGACGAGGTTGCCCGACCGGTCGTACTCGTACGTCGCGGCGACGACCTGGCTGTCCAGCACCGTGCGTGCGTTGAAACCTGCCGGAGCCGGCCGGGTGCGGTGCTGGGCGAGCGTGGTGGTTCGACCCTGCGCGTCGACCACGGTCGTGACCGCGGTTCCGCCCTGGGGAGGGATGACCGTCGTGTGGGAGCCGTCGTAGACAGTGACCGTGCGGAACTTCTCGTAGTCGGGGTTCGAGGAGTTGGTGCGCCAGGTGATCTCGTCTGTCACGCGACCGGCCGCGTCGTACCGGTAGGTCGTCCCTGAGGGGTACGAACCTGCGGTGGTGACCAGTCCGGCCGCGGGTGCCTTGGTGGCGAGCCATGGTCCGAGGACCTGGGACGTGCGCCCGGCGGAGTCGTACAGCGTGTGCGTCACCATCCGCCCACGCTGTGCGGCGCTCGTGGCGCTGCTCGCAGCCGCCTGGCTCTCCGTCTGGGTCTGGATCGTGCGCATCAGGCCGTCGTAGACCACCGAGCTGAGGTGCTGGGTGACGCCGTCCGCACCGAGCGTGCGCGTCACGACACCGTTCAGGCCGTTCGGCTTGACCGTGTACTGGTACTGGACCGACGGGTTGGCGGCGTTCGCGTGCTGCGGGTATCTCACCTCGAGCAGACGGCCCAGGGCGTCGTACTCCGCGGTGGTCTGGCGACCATTCGCGTCCACCGTGGCAAGGACAGACCCGCGCAGCGGGTCGAGGGTGGTGCTCGTCGTGGAGCCCGGCGTGCCCGCCGAGGGTGCCGGGGCCGTCACCTGGACGGTCTCGACGATCCCGTTCACTGAGCCCTGGGTGCTGGGCGGGTTGTACTGCGTGAACGTCCGGTTGTCCTGAGCGTCGGCGACCTCCAGCGGACGACCGAACTTGTCGTACTGCACGACCCTGCTCGTACGCAGGTAACCCGCGTGCGTCTGGTGGTTCAGCACTCCCGACGTCCGGTCCAGACTCGGGTCCACCTGCCACGTCGCCGTCGTTCGACCGGCCGCGTCGTAGTCGGTCAGCGTGTCGGAGACCAGCGTCTCCAGGCCCGTGGCCGCATCCGTGCAGGCGGCCGCCACGACCTGCGCGCGGGTCAGCAGACCGGCCAGGCGCACCCCGCTGCTGGTCGTGCGCTCAGCCGCGTAGGTCTGCCGCGTGCAGGTTTCGTCAGCGGGCGGCAGGACACCGCCGGACTGCCACACGGCACCGTCGTCGTCGACCTGCGAGGGCCGCGACAGGGAGTCGAACTTCGTGACCGCCCTCGTCTGCCGCTCGAGTGCCCCGGACGCCGTGAAGGTGTTCACGTAGGTCGCCACGGCGCCGATCCGCGTGGACTTGCGCCCGTCGCTGGCAGTGATGGACGTCAGGTCACCCGGAACGGTGATCGTCTGGGACACCATCGCGGACGCGTTGAACGTCGCCTGCGAGTACGCCATCCCTGCCAAGCGCTCGTGGTCGGCCACAGGGACGGTTCTGGGGGAAGGCCCCGCGTCAACCGATCGATCGCGACCCTGCAGAAATCTCGTGACCGTCTTCGACTGGGCCGACTCGTCCCCGGACGTCGTCGTCACCTGCGCGAAGCCACGGAACTCAGACCTGGTGACCTCGTCCTCGTCGACGAGGGGACCCGTCGGCGTCGCCCAGAACGGGTCGCCGTACTCGTAGGAGGTGACCACGGAGTCCGACCCCGTGACGAGCCGTTCCCCGCCGGCACTGGACGCACCGCTGTCCGAGACCGCCGTCACCACGTACTTGTAGAACTGGTCCGGCTTGTCCCTCGTCTGGCCCTTGGGGTCCCAGTTCACCGGGAACGTCAGTGTGCTGCCGGTCCCGAAGGTCGCGGCGTAGCTGACTGTCGTCGTCGCGCCTGACTCGCTGCGGATGGACGTAAGCCGCGGCCGCTTCATCGCAGACGGGCCGTCGTTCGCGGTGTCGACACGGTTGGCGTGCAGCGTCCAGCCGAACTGCACCGGCGGCAGCTGCATAGTCGAGCCTTGCGACCCGTGCCCCGTGCGCGCGACGGAGCTCAGCTGCAGGATCTCGCTCGCCGCCTGCCCGTTGGTCCTGCCGCCGTCGGGGGCGACGAAACCGTGCACGAGCTGCCAGCTGTCGACGGGCTCGTACTGCGACCCGACGTACGCGTACGTGGTCACGGTCCGCAACCGGTACCGATTGAAGAAGACGGGGCTGGCCTGCTCGACCGTGCAAGTGGAACTGGACGCTCCCGGCACGCAGTACAGGTCCGCAGGGGCATCGGGCCACTGACCGGCGTGCGCCCGCATCTTCGTCTGAGTGCAGTTCCCCCCCGACTGAGCACGGCACCGCAACGCCGAGTCGAACACGACCTTGCCCAGCGCGTGACCGCCGAGATCGTCGAACCTGGTGCCGTACGTGATGCTCGCCAGGTGTCCGCCGGTGTCGTAGTCGACCGTCTTGTCGTTGCCCAACCCGTAGCTGCGGTAGGCGGCGCGCTCGCGCGCGTAGGTGTAGGTCATCGTGTTGCCTGACCTGTCGGTCACGGTGCGCAGGTTCCACCGCCACGCCTGACGGCACATGGACTCCGCCAGAAGGGCGCTGTTGCACTTCTCGCCCTCGTGGTTGCCGAAAACTGGCACGGTCCACGTGGAGTTCGTCGCATCGGCCTTGTTCGGCGCCAGGTCGCTGCCGAAGACGTACCGCAGACCGTCGGACGTCGTCACAACCCAGTACTCACCGTCGTCGTCGCGAAGCGAGGTCTCGACCGCGCCTTCAGAGCCGGTGGTCTCGTGCTCGATCCGGGTGCCGTCGTCGTTCTTGGGGCGCCAGCCGCCGTCGGCGTCCTTGACGAGCTCAAGGGCGTTTCCGTTCAGGACGAGGGTCGCGGTGTCCTCGCCCCAGCACAGGTCGCCGGTGTTCTTGGTGGCGTTGTTCGCGGCCTTGCCGTCGACGGGGTCTTGGTCCTTCATGCAGGCGAGGTACTTGCGCTCGATGAAGCTCGACGTGAGCTCGAAGCCTTCCCCGACCCACGACGCCTGGTTGTTCGTCGACGGGGTGCGCCCGTCGGAGACGCCCGAGGAGTACGTGAGCGCGACGTTCGGGACCAGCCCGCCGGGGACGTCGGGCACGTCCATCGGGTACGTCCACGTGAACGCACCCGAAGACCCGCCGCTGGCCCACGCCGCAGCCGGCGCCAGGCTGGTCGCGCCCCAGTCACCGGTGGCACCGTCGCTGGATGCACCGGCTGCCAGCGTCACCGCGGAACCCGTGGCGAGGCTCTCCCCCTGAGTGAGCGCCACCGTCGCGGTCAGCGTCTGCTGCGCGGGATCGTTGACCACGTCGTCGAGCTCGACCCAGCGGCACGGCAGGGCGGTCGGGCCGCACTCGACCTGCTGGTAGAGGGTCAGACGGCTCGTCCAGTCGCCGGCACCGAGATCGGCGAGCTGCGAGTATGACAGCCGCACCTCCACAGCGGAGCTCGGCGCGAGTTGCTGCGAGGCGTCAGCCAGCTCCACGACGACTCCGGTGAGACCCGACTGCGCTGTCAGGGCAGGGTCAGCGACGCTGATCTCGACCGTCTCAGGTGCCGGTTCACCCGCGATGGGGTCGAGCGTCAGCTCCAGTCCACCGACGTTCGCCGGCACCCGCCCGCCGACGTCGTACACGACGCTCTCCGCGACGATGTCGGGCGCCT
Source organism: Cellulomonas palmilytica (assembly GCF_021590045.1). NCBI lineage: Bacteria > Bacillati > Actinomycetota > Actinomycetes > Micrococcales > Cellulomonadaceae > Cellulomonas > Cellulomonas palmilytica. Next base: position 2,763,690 of record NZ_CP062221.1, read on the forward strand.
GCTCGGCTCCACCCGCGTCGCCGTCGTCCGGGTCCTCCTCGACCACGTCCTCCAGCGGTAGCACATCCGGTTGCGCGGGCAGCTGCGCAGGATCGGGGTCGACGACCTCGGCCGGCACCTGCTCGAGGGTCGGCAGACCAGCGACGACCTGCGCCATGTTCTCCTGGCGCGCCTGCAGCGAGTCCGCCGGCTCGGCGGCCTCGTCCGCTGCCCCCACCGTGCCAGCAGCGATCTGCCCGGCAAGCACGACGGCGAGACCCGCCGCGATCCCGGACACCAGCCGTCGGGTGCGGACCACGCCCCCATGCCTGCCTCGCATGACCCTCACCCTCATCACTGGCCCACCGTGGTGGTGGGATCGAGCGCCTGAACGCCGCGGGCGAACTGGTTGGCCTCCGCGCCCTGGCACATCCGCCGGATCTTCGCGTCGGCGACCACCTCGCCCTTGAAGATCCGCACGTTGTCGATCTCGCCCTTCCAGCGGTCGACGCCGGCCCCGGCCTGCTGAGCGCGGCCAAGGACGATCGGCCCGGTCCCAGGCTGCAGCTTCGAGGGTGCGGCCCATTGCGATAGGACCGGCTCTCCCGGTGCCGGACGTTCCGGGGTGCCGATGTCGCAGACCCACAGCCGCAGGTGCTGGGTCTTCGCGTCGTACTCCGCGGTCAGCTGAGTCCACTCCCCCGCCCTCGGAGCCACGCTGGAGACGACCGCCTTGGACACCCCGCCGGCGCTCAACGCCTCGAAGGACCAGCACGAAGCCCGCCCCGAGGGGCAACCGGAGGTCGTCAGCCCCAACCGCCAGCTGCTGCTCGACGGGCCGGACTGTGACACGGCCACACGCTGCGACGACGTCGCGTCCAGCCGCACATGCGCCGCCACGACAAAGCTCTTCGCCGTGTCCACCACCCCGGCCTGCGACACCGCCTCGGTACTCGTCCCGTTCAGGCGCAGCGCGAAGTCCCCGTCACGCGAGTCGAACAACGTGTGCGGCCCCGTCACCCACGACCCGTTGGCGACCGTCAACGGACCAACGGTGCTCAGCTCACCAGCGACCGACAGCGCCTCATCCGGGACCGTCGCGGTTCGCGTGTCGAACGACCAGACCCCGTCTTCGCGCGCTGTGGCGACCTCGAAGACGTGCACCGCGGAAAACTCTGTGGTGTTCCGAGCCCGATCCGTGGCGCTCACAGTCAGAGTGTTCGTGCCGGTCGTCGTGGGGTGGCCGTCGAGCGTGCAGATGCGCGCGGACATGTCGGGGCCGACCGCTACCGTCGTGTACCCGCTGGTCACGTCGGACCAGCGGTAGTTGAACCGAACTGCGTCCGATGCCTCGGTCCGGAGGATAAAGCACCCGCGCACGCCCTTGCCGCCATGCTCGACCTCATCGTTCTTGTACTCAGCCTCGACATCAGGATCCGAGGCAGATACCGGAACAGGCGTGATCGTCGGAGGGTTCGGTGCCGTGTAGTCGATCGTGAACGTGCACCACGGCGACCACGCCGACACCACCCCGGACGCATCACGTGCCCGCGCACGCCAGCGGTGACTCCCCTGGCCCAGGACCCCATGGCTGACGGTCTTGGCGAACGTCGCACCCGGTGCCGCCGACGGGGACGTGTACGACCACTCAAGAAGTTCGCTGCCACTGGCGTAGACCTGCATCGTGACCGCCACGCTGTCGCCGTTGTCGTTGTCGTCCGCGACGATCGACAACTGGGGCTGCGTGGTGTTGATCGCGATCACCCCGTCGCAGGTCAACACCTCGGTGCCGGCGATCACCCGCATGCTGCTCGTCTTCACCACAGGCGCACGGTTGTACTCCAGCGACACGGTCGCCGAACCCATGTCGTAGCGCCACCACGAGTTCGACGCGATCTCGGACGCCGCACGAAGACCCAGGGTCATGCGCGAGTACTGGCCCGCGTACTGCCGGGCGGCCGCGAGGATGTCCCACTCGTCGTCCTGCGTCCCGTCACACCCCGTGTAGTGCTTCGGACTGATCGAGCCGAGCTTGAGCACGTCGGACGGCCCCGGCCACGTCGTGTCCGCGCTGATGCCCCCGCTGAGGTAAAGGTCCAGCGACCCCATCGTGCACGACCACGAGTGCGTGCCCCGCACCCGGAACTGCGCAGACACGACGTCGTCCGCCGCGATGTACGGCAGAGCGCTCAGGCCCGTGAACTGCCAGAACATCCGTGACTTGTGGACCGCGGTACACCCCATCGCGGTCACCGCGCAGTACCCGACGCCCTCGTTGCCCGACAGCGACCCGCCGTCGTTCGACCCGTACACCGATCCCCACGACGACACGTTGCGGACCACGACCCACTGATTGAGCGTCACCCCCGTCACCGACGGATCGAACGTCACAGGCCACGTGGTCGCAGGGTCAGTCGCCATCGACTCGTCCACGCTCACCGCGACCGTCACGTCGTCGACGACGTCCACCACCATCGGGGCAACGACATCGCCCTCGTTCGGCCGCTCGACATCGACCGGCTCATCCGGTGCCTGCCCGTCACCGAGAGGTTCCCCGCCCGAGCTGTCCCACTGCAGGGCATCACCCACCGCGAACGCCAGCTCACCCGAGCTCGCGTCGACGATGTCGAACCCCCCGGCACCATCGCCGAGCGCGTTCAGCGCACCCGAAGTGACGACATCGAAGCGAACCTCGCCCACCGCGGCGACAAGCTCCTCGTACGCGGCCCGGTCCTGCACCTCGATCGTCGGCACGACACCGGACGCATCCGGACTGACCTGCACCACCACCGACACCCCGTCGATCAGCTCACCAACGGCGTCGAGCACACCCCACGTGACCCGGCTCCCCGACGCTCGCGGCTCACCCAGATCCATTGGCACACCGATCGTCACGCTCCCCGAACCGCTCTCGATGGAGACGAGACCGCCGTCCTGGGGCGCGAACTCGATCGGATGCACGGGCGAAGCGACCGTGAGAGACCCGGTCTCCTCGTCACGGACGACCGCCGGATCGACAGCGGCCCAACGTCCCGACGCCTGCGTCCGGACCGCACTCACGCTCGAGTCCTCGCGCACCGTGCCTCGCGGCGTCGCCGTCAACGAATACTGCGGCGCCAGCGAGTCGAGCGCCACCACGTCATGACCGCACGCCTGCGCGAGCAGCAACGCCGCCACGATGTCCGGCGCCTCAACACGACCGCAGTCAGGACCGGCCTCATCAACCGCGTCGACAGCCGCGTACGCCGCCGCCGCCACGAGCGCACCCGCGACCCCAGCGCCCACCACTCGGCGCCCGCGCTTCCAACCACGCACGCGTAACCCCCTGGTCCACCGACCTCAGCAAGGTGCGTGAACCACCGGGCTGGGTACTACACATCAAGTCAGGAGGAGTGTGGCGGTCACGGTCACACCGCTTTCAATGCGCGCGAGCAGTTCACCCGATTGCGCGTGCGAGAAGTGCGCTCCGCGGAAGCTCCGCGCCTGTGTCGTGAGACCTTCGTCGTACCGCAGAGTTCGCGCCCGACAGTGCACGGTGCAGTCGACGCTCGAATCAGGAAGCCGTTCGGTGGGGTTGACCTGGCGGTAGCGGGACGTAGACCGCATCCTCGGTGCAGGACCACCACCCCCGGTCCGCCACACGACGCACCCTCACGAAGGAACGCCATGACGCTCTCGCCCGACGTCGACCCCGACGGCCCTCAGGACCTACCGGAGGCGCGCCCCGAGCGCGACGAGCTCGCGCGCGAGGCGGTCGCGCTCGTGCAGCGGTGGCTGCGAGAGTCCGCGGGGCACCGGCCCGACGCGTCGGCGGCGCAGCTCGCGGCCGCGCTGCGTGATCCCGAGGGGCTGGCGTTCGTCGTCGGGTTCGTCGACGGGGTGATCCGGCCGCAGGACGACCGCGTCGCGGCGGCCGCGTTGCACGACCTCGCGCGCCGGGGCCCGCGCTTCCTCGCCCCTCCGCTGCGCGCGCTGCTGCGCGCGGGCGGTGCGCTCGCGCCCGTGCTGCCGGGCGTCGTGGTTCCAGCGGCGCGGCGGGTGCTGCGGCACCTCGTCGGGCACCTGGTGGTCGACGCGAGCGATCGCGGGCTGGGCCGCGCGATCGCGCGGCTGCGGACCGAGGGCGTGCGGCTCAACATCAACCTGCTCGGCGAGGCGGTGCTCGGTGAGCGCGAGGCGCGCCGGCGGCTCGACGGCACGATGGCGTTGCTCGCGCGCGACGACGTCGACTACGTGTCGGTCAAGGTCTCGTCGGTGGTCGCGCCGCACGCACCGTGGGCGTTCGACGAGACCGTCGCGCACGTCGTCGAGCAGCTGCGCCCGCTGTACCGGTTGGCGGCGGCGTCGTCGCCGACGACGTTCGTCAACCTCGACATGGAGGAGTACCGCGACCTGGACCTGACGCTCGCGGTGTTCGAGCGGCTGCTCGACGAGCCGGATCTCCTGCACCTCGAGGCGGGCGTCGTCCTGCAGGCGTACCTGCCCGACGCGCTGCCCGCGATGCAGCGCCTGCAGGAGTGGGCCGCGGCTCGTCGCGCACGCGGTGGCACGGCCGTCAAGGTGCGGCTCGTCAAGGGCGCGAACCTGCCGATGGAGCGCGTCGAGGCCGAGCTGCACGGCTGGCCACTCGCCACGTGGCACACCAAGCAGGAGTCGGATGCGCACTACAAGCGCGTGCTGGAGTGGGCGCTGACGCCCGAGCGCGTGCGCAACGTGCGGCTCGGGGTGGCGGGTCACAACCTGTTCGACGTCGCGTACGCGTGGTTGCTCGCCGGTCGGCGTGAGGTCCGGGACGGCGTCGACTTCGAGATGCTGCTCGGCATGGCGCCCGGCCAGGCGGACGTCGTGCGGCGCGAGGTCGGCGGGCTGCTGCTCTACACGCCCGTCGTCGCGCCTGCCGAGTTCGACGTCGCGATCGCCTACCTGATCCGCCGGCTCGAGGAAGGCGCGTCGAGCGAGAACTTCCTGTCCGCGGTGTTCGACCTGGGGTCCGACGAGCGTCTGCTCGCGCGCGAGCGCGACCGCTTCCTCGCGTCAGTGGCGGCGCTGGACGACGACGCGCCCACGAGGCACCGCGTGCCCGACCGGTACGCCGCGGTCCCCCGCCCTGCCCTCGGGCGGTTCGTCAACACGCCCGACACCGACCCGGCCGTCGCCGAGAACCGCGCCCGCGCGCGCGGTGTGCTCGCGCGCGTCCCCGGCTCGACGCTGGGCGTCGACGCCGCGGCGGGTGCGTGGCTGCGCTCGTCGGACGACGTCGACGCCGTGGTCGCCGCCGCGCGCGAGGCGGGCGGACGCTGGGCCGCGCTGGCGTCCGACGAGCGCGCGGCCGTGCTGCACCGCGCGGGCGACGTGCTGGAGGAGCACCGTGACGCGCTGCTGGAGGTGATGGCCGCCGAGACGGGCAAGACGCTCGAGCAGGGCGACCCGGAGGTGTCCGAGGCGGTCGACTTCGCGCACTACTACGCCGAGCTCGCGCGCGACCTCGACCACGTGGACGGCGCGACCGCCGTCCCGGCCGGCCTCACGCTCGTCACCCCGCCGTGGAACTTCCCCGTCGCCATCCCGGCCGGGTCGACGCTCGCCGCGCTCGCGACCGGGTCCGCCGTGGTGCTCAAGCCCGCGGGCCAGTCGCAGCGGTGCGGCGCGCTGCTCGCCGAGCTGCTGTGGGAGGCGGGGGTACCCCGCGACGTGCTGCACCTCGTGCAGGTCGACGAGGGCACGCTCGGGCGCACGCTCGTCGCGCACCCGGGCGTCGACCAGGTGATCCTCACCGGCGCGTACGACACCGCGGCGCTGTTCCGCTCGTTCCGCCCCGACCTGCGGCTGCTCGCCGAGACGAGCGGGAAGAACGCGATCGTCGTGACGCCCAGCGCGGACCTGGACCTCGCGGTCAAGGACGTCGTCGCGTCCGCGTTCGGGCACGCGGGCCAGAAGTGCTCGGCCGCGTCGCTCGTCGTGCTCGTCGGGTCGCTCGGGCGCTCACGCCGGTTCCGGGACCAGCTCCTCGACGCGGCGTCGTCGCTCGTCGTCGGCGAGGCGCACGACCCGCGCACGCAGATGGGGCCGCTCGTCGAGCCGGCCGCGGGCAAGCTGCTCGGCGGCCTCACCGAGCTCGACCCCGGCGAGTCGTGGGCGCTCGCGCCGCGGCGCCTCGACGACGCCGGGCGGCTGTGGACGCCGGGCGTGCGCGTCGGCGTGCGGCGCGGCTCGCGGTCGCACCGCACCGAGTACTTCGGGCCCGTGCTGTCAGTCATGACCGTTGCGGACCTCGACGAGGCGATCGCGGTGGTGAACGACGTCGACTACGGCCTGACGAGCGGCCTGCACTCGCTCGACCCCGACGAGATCGCGACGTGGCTCGCGCGCGTGCAGGCCGGGAACCTGTACGTGAACCGCGGCATCACCGGGGCGATCGTGCGCCGCCAGCCGTTCGGCGGGTGGAAGCGCTCGGCCGTGGGTCCGGGCGCCAAAGCCGGCGGACCCGGCTACCTGGACACGCTCGTCTCGTGGCGGCCCGGGCGCGCCGTCGACGGGGCCCCGGTGTCCGACGAGCACGCGCGCGCGATCGTCGCGGCCGCGCACGTCGACCTGCCGCCCGACGAGGCCGACGCCGTCGAGCGCGGGGCCCGCAGCGACGCCCACGCGCTCGCGACCCGTTTCACGCCGCGCGACGTCACGGGGCTCACGTGCGAGAGCAACGTCCTGCGCTACCGGCCCGTGCCCGAGCCGGTGCTCGTGCGCCTCGCCGCCGCCGGCTCGGTCGCGGACCTCGCGCGCGTCGTCGCGGCGGCCGCGGCGGCCGGGACCGACGTCGTCGTCTCGACCGCCCTCCCGCTGCCCGACGCCCTGGCGGTCGCGCTGACGGACGCCGCGAGCGCGCTGGTCACCGAGGACGACGCGGCGTGGTCGGCACGCGTCGCGGACCTGGCCGGAGGGCGCGTCCGGCTCCTCGGGGCGGCTGCGGGCACGCTGGCCGAGGCGACGCGCGGTCGTCCGGACGTCGCGGTCTGGGACCACCCGGCCACCGAGTCCGGGCGCGTCGAGCTCGCCCCGTTCCTGCGCGAGCAGTCCGTGACGACCACCACCCACCGGTTCGGCACGCCCGTGCCGTCGCTCGTCGCGATCGCGTGCACCGACGGCTGAGGACACCACGGCGGGGGCCCGGGGACGTCGCCCCGGACCCCCGCCGTGCTCGCACGGTCAGCCGGTCGTGCAGCCGACCGTCGTCGGCACGGACGGTGCGGCGCCCGAGCCGACCCAGCCGTAGGAGGCGGTGCCGCCCGGCGGCAGCGCCCCGTTCCACGGCGTGCTCGAGACGGTCAACGCCGTCCCGGACTGCGTGAACGTGCCGTTCCAGCCCTGCACCGCGGTCGGGTCGGACAGCGTGTGCGTGGTCCGCCACGACGCGATGGCGCCGTCGCGGGCCGTGACCGTCACGGTCGCCTGGTAGCCCCCGGCCCACGCGTTGACCTGCGTCACCGCCGCCGTGCAGGAGCCGTCCGAGGGCGGCGCCGGCGACGACGAGGTCGGGCCCGGGTCGGGCGACGTCGTCGGGCCCGGGTCCGGGCTCGTGCCGCCGAACGTCACCCGCAGAGCGCCGTCCGCGCCGAACGACCACGCCAGGGCGCCGTCGTACGCGGAGCACGCCGAGGCGTTCGAGCCGGACCAGAACGCGTTGTCGCCGCGGTCCGTCCCGACGACCCGGTCCTTCGAGCCGGAGTCGCACGAGACGTTGCCGCTGAACACCGACGAGCCGCCGTCGAAGTTGAAGTTGCGCTGCGCGTTCCCCACAGCCACGTTGCTCGTGATCGTCAGGGAGCCCGGGTTGCTGTTGAACGTGAACCCGTGCTTGCCGTTGTCGACCGCGTAGCTGTTGCGCACCACGTGGTCGACCTTGATGTCCTCACCGCCGAGCTTGAAGCCGTTGCGGTCGCCCGCACCGGCCTGGCTGCCGTCGGACAGCGTGCCGTTCTCGTACGCGAGCGAGCGCTCGATCGTCACCGGGCCGATCGCACCGGTGTCGGACTTCGTGTACAGGTCCCAGCCGTCGTCGATGTTGTGGTGCGACACAGTGTCCCGGAACACGTTGCCCGACCCGACCGTGAGCTTGGCCGCGAAGCCGTCGGCGTCCTCGCCGTCGGAGTCCACGTTGTCGTGCGACTCGCTGCTCACGACGAGGTTGTTCGCCGGCCAGTCGGAACGCGGCGTGTCGGACGCCGCCCTTGAGATCTGCAGGCCCGTGTCGCGGTTGTGGCGCGTCACCACCCGCTCGACGACGTTGTTGCTGCCGCCGATCGAGATGCCGTTGTCGCCCGCGCGCTGCACGACGATCCCGTACAGGTGCCAGTAGTCGGCGTTGAGCGACAGCCCGCGGTTGGTGGACAGCTCGCTCTGCGCGGAGAAGTCCAGCACGGGCGTCTCCCCCGGGTACGCCGACAGGAGCGTGCGGTCGCCCGACTTCCCGTCCGCGGTGATGAGCACCGTCTCCGACAGGCGGTAGGTCCCGCCCCGCAGGAAGATCTCGCCGCCGGAGGCGGCCCTGCTCACGGCCGAGGCGAGGGTCGTCGGGGCGGACTCGGTCCCCGCGGCGCCCGCGCTGCCGTTCGGCGACACGTAGAGCGTGCCGGCGCTCGGCTGCGGCCCACCCGTGGGCTCCGGGTCGGACGTCGGGTCGCTGGTGGGCTCCGGGTCGGGCGTCGTGACGGTGCCCGCGTACGTCTCGAGCTCGGCGATCTGCGGCACGCCGTTCGAGCCGGTGACCTGCAGGCTGACCTTCTTCAGGCTCGTCGTCGGGAACGTGAGCACACCCGCGCCGCTGCCGGACGTCAGCACGCCGCCGGTGTCCGCGTTCACGAGGCTCCACGACCCCAGCCGCCCGGTCGCGCCCGACGCCTCCACGACGACGACCGACGAGATCGTCGTCGCCGACGACCACTTGACCGAGACCGTGCCGGTCGAGCCGCTCGGCGACCAGTACGTCGACCGGTTGCCGTCGACGACGTTGCCGTAGCTCGTGCCGCTGGCCTTGCTCGAGCCGTCAGCGCCGGCGCCGATGCTGAGGTTCTGACCACCGGGGGTCGGGTTCGACGTCGGGTTCGAGGTCGGGTCACCGGTCGGCTCCGACGTCGGGCCGCCGGTGGGGTCGGTCGTCGGGTCCGGGGTCTGCGGCGAGCAGCTCCCGTCGGAGACCTTCAGCCCCGTGTTCGCGCCCGCGGTCGCGGCGACGAGGGCGGGCACGCACGTCGCGGCGTCGAGCGTGTACGCGTACGGGATGGACACGCTCGTCGTCGAGCGCACGTCGGGTCCCGCGGGGTTGTTGTCCGTGCCGCGCGACGACCACGTCACGTTGTCGAAGATGTTCCCCGCGACCTGCCACGTGCCGGCCTCGTCGGTGTAGAACGTGCCGAGCGGGTCCTTGGAGTCCTCAAAGTAGTTGTTCTCGACCTTCGCCTGCGCGCCCGCACGGGAGTTGATCCCGGACTTGCCGAGCCCGACGTAGTGGTTGTCGTACATGTGCGCCACGCCGCCGCGCAGCAGCGGCGTGCGGGACTCGATGTTCGAGTACAGGTTGTGGTGGAACGTGATGAACGAGTTCGCCCGGTCGCTCTCGCTCGACCCGATGAGCCCGCCGCGACCCGAGTTGCGCAGGATGCTGTACGACAGCGTCACGTACTTGACGTCGTCCTTCATGTCGAACAGGCCGTCGTAGCCCTCGTCCTCACCGCCGGACGCCTCGAGCGTCACGTGGTCGACCCACACGTTGCGGACGGTCGACTCCATGCCGATCGCGTCTCCGCCGTTGGAGGTCGGCGAGCCGGACTTCTTGACGTTCTTGACGGTCACGTCGCGGATCACGATGTTGCTCGAGTCGCGGATGTGGATGCCGATCTGGTCGAACGTCGCGCCGCCGACACCGACGATCGTGACGTTGCTGATGCCCTTGAGCTCGATCACCCCGGAAGCGGTGTTGCAGCTCGAGCCGGAGACCTTGGCCGTGTTGCCCACCGTGATCGTGCCCGACACCTGGATGGTGATCGGCGTGCTGGAGCTCGCGCGGCTGCACAGTGCCGCGTGGATGGCGGTGCCCGTGCCGGCGGTGACGGTCTGTCCGCCCGCGCCACCCGTGGTCCCTCCGTTCAGGCTCGCGAAGCCTGTCGCCTGTCCCGTCGCCGCTTGGGCGCCGGTCGACACTGCTGCGAGCCCGAGCGTCGCGGTCAGGGCCACGGTGGCCCCGAGCCCGACGAGTCGCGCTGCGACTGGTCGTCTCATCACATGCCTCACCTTCGATGGTCGGGCCACCACCGTAGGATTGCGCTTTCCCGACGAACAAGGGGCGCGGACGCGGCAACGCGCGGCAAATCGATTCGGCGTCGGTCAGGCGGTGGCGCGAGCGCCGGCGGCGGCCAGCGCGCCGAGCCGGGACAGCGCGCGGTAGTACTTCTTGCGGTACCCGCCGCGCAGCATCTCGTCGGTGAACAGGCCCTGCGTCCCGCCGCCGCCGAGCAGCACGGGCACGTCGCGGTCGTACAGCCGGTCCACCAGCACGACCAGCCGCAGCGCCACCTCCTGGCGCGTCACCGGCCCCACGCCCGTCAGCCCGACGACCTCCGTGCCGTCCAGGAGCGCGCCGTACTTGGAGGGATGCACGGTCGCGAGGTGCGCGAGCAGCGCCGAGAAGTCGTCGAGCGTCGCGCCAGGACGACCCGTCACGGCCTCGCGCACCGCGTCGTCGGCCAGCGCGTCGCCGTGCTCGACCGACCGGTGGCGGTAGTCCTCGCCGTCGATGCGCAGCACGTCGAACCGCGCGGCGAGCGCCTGGATCTCGCGCAGGAAGTCCTCCGCGGCGAACCGGCCCTCCCCGAGCGACTCGGGCAGCGTGTTCGACGTCGCCGCGAGCGCGACCCCGTGGTCCGCGAGCTCGCGCAGCAGGCGCGACATGAGGACGGTGTCGCCGGGGTCGTCGAGCTCGAACTCGTCGATGCACACCAGGCGGTAGGCGGACAGCGCCGCGACGGTCTGCCGGAAGCCGAGCGCTCCGACGAGGTTGGTGTACTCGACGAACGTGCCGAACGCGGCCCGCCCGCCCGCGCCGGTCACGGCGTGCGCGAGCGCCGCGAGCAGGTGCGTCTTGCCGACTCCGAACCCGCCGTCGAGGTAGACCGCCTCAGGCTGCGCGCGCCGGCGGCGCCACCACGACGAGCCGGACGACCCGACGACCCGCTCGGTCGCGCGGCGCAGGCGCTCGACCGCCGCGGCCTGGCTCGGGTGCGCGGGGTCCGGCACGTAGGACTCGAACGACGCGCCGGCGAAGTGCGGGGGCGGGACGAGCTCGGCGACGAGCCGGTCGGGCGCGACCGTGGGCACGGTCGCGCCGAGCGACCGCACGGCCGCGGCGCGGCCGTGCGTCGGGTCCGGCTGGAGGTCCGTCACGGTGGTCCAGGGTACGTCCACCTCGTGACCCTTCCGGCGTCCGCATCGTGTCATGTGCGTCTCATCATCCGGTCTGGGACTCCCCGATCGGGCGACAGCGTGTGAACCTCGACGCGTGATCGAGTCCGGGTTCGTGCGGTGCTGTCGGCCTTGTGCCGAGTCGGCTGCGCGTGCCCGCACGTCCATGTGCATGTGCTGCTGTCTGCGGAGCAACTGACCCCGCCCCGTCCCCCACCCTGGGCGCGCGGTCTGTGCCCAGAGGGATGAACCCGGCTCCAGGCCGGGTCCTGAGCGCAGCCGAACGCCCGTGAACGTCCTGGAGGTAGCGCCTCATGGCGCAGACCCGGATCGCGCCACCCGCCGCCAAGCCCGAGGGCCAGTGGGCCTTCGACCCCGAGCGGACGCCGCTCAACGGCAACGAGGAGATGAAGCAGGCCGACGACGGCCTGTCCGTCCGGCACCGCATCGAGACGATCTACGCCCACGAGGGCTTCGCCTCGATCCCCGGTGACGACCTGCGCGGTCGCATGCGCTGGTGGGGCCTGTACACGCAGCGCCGCCCCGGCATCGACGGCGGCAAGACCGCCACGCTCGAGCCCGAGCAGCTCGAGGACGAGTACTTCATGCTCCGCGTGCGCTGCGACGGCGGCCGGCTGTCGCTCGCTCAGCTGCGCACTGTCGCGGGCGTCTCGCGCGAGTTCGGCCGCGGCACCGCCGACATCACCGACCGGCAGAACATCCAGCTGCACTGGATCCGCATCGAGGACGTGCCCGAGATCTGGCGCCGCCTCGAGTCGGTCGGCCTCACGACGCAGGAGGCGTGCGGCGACGTCCCGCGCGTCATCATCGGCTCGCCCGTCGCGGGCGTCGCGGCAGACGAGATCATCGACGGCACGCCCGCGATCGAGGAGATCCACCGCCGCTACATCGGCGACCCGGCGTTCTCGAACCTGCCGCGCAAGTGGAAGACCGCGGTCAGCGGCTCGCCCCACCAGGACGTCGCGCACGAGATCAACGACGTCGCGTTCGTCGGCGTGGTCCACCCCGAGCTCGGCCCCGGGTTCGACCTGTGGGTCGGCGGTGCGCTGTCTACCAACCCCATGCTCGGCAAGCGCCTCGGCGCGTTCGTCACGCTCGAGCAGATCCCCGAGGTGTGGGTCGGGGTCACGTCGATCTTCCGCGACTACGGGTACCGCCGGCTGCGCACGCGCGCCCGCCTGAAGTTCCTGCTCGCCGACTGGGGGCCGGAGCTGTTCCGCCGCGTGCTCGAGGAGGAGTACCTCGGGTACGCGCTGCCGGACGGCCCCGAGCCGCCGCCCCCGCCGACGGGCCGCCGCGACCACGTGGGCGTGCACCCGCAGAAGGACGGCCGCTTCTACATCGGCGCCGCCCCGGCCGTCGGCCGGATCTCGGGCGAGGTCCTCGACGCCGTGGCCGACCTCGTCGAGCTCGCGGGCTCCGACCGCGTGCAGCTCACCACCGAGCAGAAGCTCGTCGTCATCGACGTGCCGGGCGACAAGGTCGACACGGTCGTGGACGGCCTCGAGGCGCTCGGCCTGCAGGTGCGCAACGCCTCGACGTTCCGGCGCGGCACGCTCGCGTGCACGGGCATCGAGTTCTGCAAGCTCGCGATCGTCGAGACCAAGGCCCGGGCGACCGACCTGATCGGCGAGCTCGAGCGCCGCCTGCCGACGTTCGACCAACCCATCACGATCAACGTCAACGGCTGCCCCAACTCGTGCGCCCGCATCCAGACCGCCGACATCGGCCTCAAGGGCGCGCTCGCGCAGGGCGAGGAGGGCTACCAGGTCCACCTCGGCGGCGGGCTCGGCCTCACCAGCGGGCTCGGCAAGACGCTGCGCGGCCTGCGCGTGCCGTCCTCCGAGCTGCCGGACTACATCGAGCGCGTCACGCGCCGGTACGACGAGCAGCGCCTCGAGGGCGAGCTGTTCGCCGAGTGGGTGCAGCGCGCGGCGGAGGAGGACCTGCGATGAGCGGCTCCGGCGAGGGACGCGCCGTCCCGTACTACTGCCCGTTCTGCGCGAGCGAGGACCTGTGGCCCGCGGGCGAGACCCACGGCCAGTGGGAGTGCCGCTCGTGCGCCCGCACGTTCGCGGTGCGGTTCGTCTCGGTCGCGAGCCCCGGCGAACGCTCGCTCCGTCCCGCGATCGAGACGGCGGCCGCAGGGGGTGCGCGATGAGCACCGAGACCCCGACCGCCGCGGACCTGTCGCCCGACGAGCTGCGCGAGCTCGCCACGCGCGGGGGAGTCGAGCTCGAGGACGCGCACCCCGAGGAGATCCTCGCGTGGGCCGCCCGCACGTTCGGCCGCGACCTCGTCGTCGCCTCCTCGATGGGCGACGAGATCCTCGTGCACATGGCCGCGCAGGCCGTGCCCGGGATCGACGTGATCTTCCTCGACACCGGCTACCACTTCGCGGAGACGATCGGCACGCGCGACTACTACGCCGACTTCACCGACATCCGGCTGCGCACGGTCCTGCCGCTGCGCACGGTCGCCGAGCAGGACGCCGAGCACGGCCCGCGCCTGCACGACCGGGACCCGAACCTGTGCTGCGCGCTGCGCAAGGTCGAGCCGCTCGAGCGCGGCCTCGCGCCGTACCGGGCGTGGGTCACCGGCATGCGCCGCGAGGACGCCCCGACCCGCACCGACATCACGGTCGTCGGCTGGGACCACAAGCGCGACAAGGTGAAGATCAACCCCCTCGCCGCCTGGACCCAGGCCCAGGTCGACGAGTACGTCGAGACCCACGGCGTCGTGCTCAACCCCCTGAGACAGTCCGGGTACGCCTCCATCGGGTGCGCCCCCTGCACGCGCGCCGTCGCCCCGGGTGAGGACCCGCGGGCGGGGCGCTGGTCCGGTACCTCCAAGACGGAATGCGGTCTGCACACATGACGACGACCCTCGGCTCCACGTCCCCCACGCCGGTGGCCTCCCCCCTGTCCCCCACGACAGCCCCCGCGACAGCCCCCACGCGGCTGACCCAGCTCGACGCGCTCGAGTCGGAGGCGGTCCACGTCATGCGCGAGGTCGCCGGCGAGTTCGAGCGACCCGTGCTGCTGTTCTCGGGCGGCAAGGACTCGATCGTCATGCTGCACCTCGCGCGCAAGGCGTTCTGGCCCGCCTCGGTCCCGTTCGCGCTGCTGCACGTCGACACCGGGCACAACTTCCCCGAGGTCATCGACTACCGCGACGCCACCGTGGAGCGCCACGGGTTGCGCCTCGTGGTCGCGCACGTGCAGGACGCGATCGACGACGGTCGGGTCTCGGAGCGGCCCGACGGGTCCCGCAACCCGCTGCAGACCGTCCCGCTGCTCGACGCGATCACGAGCAACCGGTTCGACGCGGTGTTCGGCGGCGGGCGTCGCGACGAGGAGAAGGCGCGCGCCAAGGAGCGCGTGTTCTCGCTGCGCGACGAGTTCGGCCAGTGGGACCCGCGCCGCCAGCGCCCCGAGCTGTGGGACCTGTACAACGGTCGCCACAAGCCGGGCGAGCACGTGCGCGTGTTCCCGCTGTCGAACTGGACCGAGCTCGACGTGTGGCGCTACATCGAGCGCGAGGGCATCGAGCTGCCGTCGATCTACTACGCGCACTCCCGCGAGGTGTTCGCGCGCGACGGCATGTGGCTCGCACCCGGCGAGTGGGGCGGGCCGCGGGCCGACGAGCGGCTCGAGACGCGTACCGTGCGGTACCGCACCGTGGGCGACATGAGCTGCACCGGTGCGGTGGACTCGACCGCGACGACCGTCGCGGACGTGATCGCCGAGGTCGCGGCGAGCCGGCTCACCGAGCGCGGCGCGACGCGGGCCGACGACCGCGCGTCCGAGGCCGCCATGGAGGACCGCAAGCGGGAGGGCTACTTCTGATGCCCGCCGCCTCCGGTCCCACCCTGACGAACGACGAGACGAGACCCGTGACGACGTCCCCCGCCCCCGCTGCCTCCGCCGTGCTCTCCGAGGGCGCCGCCGAGCACGCCTCGCGCGAGCTGCTGCGCCTCGCGACCGCCGGCTCGGTCGACGACGGCAAGTCCACGCTCATCGGCCGCCTGCTGTACGACACGAAGTCGGTGCTGGCCGACCAGCTCTCGGCCGTCGAGCGCGCCACCGCGGCGCGCGGCGCCGCCGCGGGCGAGGTCGACCTGGCGCTGCTCACCGACGGCCTGCGCGCCGAGCGCGAGCAGGGCATCACGATCGACGTGGCGTACCGCTACTTCTCCACCGCGCGGCGCGCGTTCGTCCTCGCGGACACGCCCGGCCACGTGCAGTACACGCGCAACATGGTCACCGGCGCGTCGACCGCGCAGCTCGCGATCGTGCTCGTCGACGCGCGCAAGGGCGTGCTCGAGCAGACGCGCCGGCACGCCACGGTCGCCGCGCTGCTCGGCGTCCCGCACGTGCTGCTCGCGGTCAACAAGATGGACCTCGTGGACTTCGACGAGGCCGTCTTCCGGTCGATCGCCGAGGACTTCTCCGCGTACGCGGCGGGGCTCGGGCTGCCGGACGTGCTCGCCGTGCCGGTGTCCGCGCTGGCCGGCGACAACGTCGTCGACCGCTCGACGCGCACCCCCTGGTACGACGGCCCGACCCTGCTCGAGCACCTCGAGACCGTGCCGGTCTCGGACGCGCGCGCCGACGACGACCTGCGCCTGCCGGTCCAGGTGGTGATCCGGCCGCGCACGGCCGAGCACCCCGACTACCGCGGGTACGCGGGCCGCATCGCGTCCGGCACCGTGCGGGTGGGCGACGCGCTCACGGTCCTGCCGTCCGGCAAGACGAGCGTCGTGACGGGCATCGACACGTTCGACGGCCCGCTCGCCGAGGCCTCGGCCGGGCACTCGGTGACGGTCCGCCTGGCCGACGAGCTCGACATCTCCCGCGGCGACGTGCTCGTCCCGACCGGCGCTTCCGTGACGCTCGGGCAGGACCTCGTCGGGACGGTGTGCTGGCTGTCCGAGCGCCGCTCGGTGCTCGGCGCCCGCCTGCTCGTGCGCATCGGCACGCGCACCGTGCGCGCGCTGCTGCGCGAGGTCGACGCGCGCCTCGACGTCGACACGCAGACCGTCGAGCTGTTCAGCGGCGTCGACACGCTGCACCAGGTCGACGCGACCGACACCTCGTCGGACGCCGCGCCCTCGGGCCTCGGGCTCAACGCGATCGGGCGCGTCCGCGTCCGGCTCGCCGAGCCCGTCCTGCTGGACGACTACGCCGACCACCGCGGCACGGGCGCGTTCCTGCTCGTCGACCCGGCCGACGGCACGACCCTCGCCGCGGGCATGGTCGGCCCCACGCTGCTCGACCGGCTCGCGCCGGAGCCCGCGCAGGACGACGCCACGGACGCGGACTGGCTCGCCGGGGCGGGCATCTGATGCACCCGCTCCTGCTGGACCTGCGCGGACGGCGCGTGCTCGTCGTCGGCGGAGGTCCGGTCGCGGCCCGACGAGCCGCGCGGCTCGTCGAGGACGGCGGTGACGTGCTCGTCGTCGCGCCCGCGGTGTGCGAGGACCTCGCGTCTCTCGCCGCGCGCGGCGCCGTGCGCTGGGAGCAGCGCGAGTACGCCACCGGCGACCTCGCCGGGGCATGGCTCGTGCACACCGCCACGGGCGTCCGGGCGATCGACGAGCGGGTCGCGGCCGACGCCGAACGCGAGCGCGTGTGGTGCGTGCGCGCCGACGACCACGCCGCGTCCTCCGCGTGGACGCCCGCGGTCGCGCGGGCCGGGGACGTCACGGTCGCGGTCAACGCGGGCGGCGACCCCCGCCGTGCCGCGGCGCTGCGCTCCGCCATCTCGCTCCTCCTCGACACCGGTGGCCTCCCGCTGCGCCACCACCGCCCGCCCACGACCGGCTCGGTCACGCTCGTCGGCGGCGGCCCGGGCGACCCGGGGCTCATCACGACCAAGGGCCGGCGCGCGCTCGCCGAGGCCGACGTCGTCGTGGTCGACCGGCTCGGGCCGCGCGAGCTGCTCGCCGAGCTGCCCGACGACGTCGAGGTGGTCGAGGCGGGCAAGGCGCCGCACGCGCACACGCTCACGCAGTCCCAGATCAACGCGCTGCTCGTCGAGCGAGCCCGCGCCGGGCTGCGCGTCGTGCGGCTCAAGGGCGGCGACCCGTACGTGCTCGGCCGCGGCGGCGAGGAGGTCGCTGCGTGCGTCGCGGCCGGTGTCCCCGTCACGGTCGTGCCGGGTGTGACGAGCGCGATCGCCGTGCCGGGTGCCGCGGGGATCCCCGTGACGCACCGCGGGCTGTCGCGCCAGGTCACGATCCTGTCCGCGCACGACACCGAGCCCGACTGGACCGCGCTCGCGCGGCTCGGCGGCACGCTCGTGCTCCTCATGGGCGTGGCGCGCATCGAGGCGTACGCCCGCGCGCTCGTCGAGCACGGCGCGGACCCCGGGACGCCCGTCGCCGTCGTCGAGAGCGGCACGCTGCCCGGCCAGCGCACGACGGTCGGCACGCTCGCGACCATCGCGGACCTCGCGCGCGAGCGCGCGGTGGCCAACCCCGCGGTGATCGTCGTGGGCGACGTCGCGGCCCTCGCCGACGTCCCGACGGACGCCTGACGACGGCGACGTCGGGCGACGACGACGCGACGACGACGCGGCGACGACGGCGTGACCGACCCGCACCGCACGCCCGCGCGCCCTACGGTCGGAGCATGACCGACTCCCCCGCGCTCGACGTGCTGCTGCACGCGACCGCCGCGACGCCCGCACGCCTCGAGCCCCGCGACGACGAGTCGGAGCTCGTCGCGCTGCTCGACGACCGCGGCCCGGGCCGGTCCGTGCGTGCCAACATGATCGCGACGCTCGACGGCGCCGCGACCGGCCCGGACCACGTGACGGGCTCGATCAACGGCCCGGCCGACCTGCGGGTGTTCACCGCGCTGCGCGCGCTGGCGGACGTGGTGCTCGTCGGCGCCGGCACGGTCCGCCAGGAGCGCTACCGCGAGCTCGACCTGCCGCCCGCGGTGGCCGCGACGCGCCGCGCGCACGGCCGCGGCGACCGCCCCGCACTTGCCGTCGTGACGCGGTCCGGCGACGTGCCCGACGCGCTCCTCGACGGGGCCCACCCGCCCCTGGTCGTCACGTGCGCGACGAGCCCGCGGGTCGACGCGCTGCGCGACCGCCTGGGCGACGGGCTCGTCGTGGCCGGGCACTCGGCGGTCGACCTGCGGGGCGGCCTCGACGCTCTGGCCGAGCGCGGGCTGACCGCGGTGCTGACCGAGGGCGGGCCGAGCCTGCTCGCCGAGCTCGTGACGCTCGACCTCGTCGACGAGCTGTTCCTCACGTGGAGCCCGACGCTCGTCGGCGGTCCCGCGCCGCGCGTCCTGGACGGCGCGCCGTGGCTGCGCGCGCCCCTGCCCGCGCGCCTCGTGCAGCTGCTGCACGCCGACGGCGTGCTGCTCGGCAGGTGGGACCTGCGCGTGGCCAGCCGGGACGCGCGCGGATGACTAGGCTCGGCCACGTGACCGACACGATCCTGGTGCTCATCGAGGACACCCTCGCGCCCGTCGACGTCCAGCACCTCCTCGCCCTCCACGAGGACGAGGAGCTCGCGTACCACGTGCTGGTGCCCGCCGACAGCGACCGCCCGCTGCTGCCGACGATCGTCGACAACCTCGGGCTCGGCGAGATCAAGGGCGCGCTCGAGCGCCTGCGCGGCAAGGAGCCCACCGAGCGCGAGGCGGTCGCGACGGCCGCCGAGCAGCTCGCGACGACGCTCGCGGAGTTCGCGGCGGCCGGCCGGACCGCGACGGGCGAGGTCGTCGACGACGACCCGCTGCCCGCGCTCCGCGCCGCCGCGACCGCGCAGGACGCACGCGAGGTCGCGATCGTGACGTACCCGCACGCGTGGCTCGACACGTTCCACCGCGACTGGGCGTCCCGCGCGCGCGAGGACCTGCGGATCCCGGTGCTGCACCTGTACTCGGGCACGTCCGAGCTCGGCTGACGCCGGCGGACGCGGCGACACAGGACGCGCGAGGGCCCGACGAGCGCGTGCTCGTCGGGCCCTCGTAGGTACGGGGTCGGGTGCCTCAGAAGCCCGTGTCGGTGGGCTCCGGGTACCAGCGGCGGAACTTGCGCACCTGGTTGACCGCGGCCGCGAGCACGTAGAACCGCCGACGCAGCGAGAGGTCCTTGCCGTACCGCAGCGGGTGGGCTGTCGCGCGCGAGCGCACGAGACGCCGCACGCGGTCGGCGAGCTGCGGGTCGCGGACGTACCGCAGCAGCAGCCGGTGCGGGACGATCGAGTACAGCACCTCGCGGTCGACGACGACGGGGTCGACGGCTCGGCCCTCGATGCGGTCCTCCACGACGAACCGCACGGGGTTCGCCCCCGCGGCGGTCACGTAGTAGTTGTTCCGCCCGATGCGCGGGTTGACCTCGAAGAACCGGAACTTCCCGGTGCGCGGGTCGACCTTGACGTCGAAGTTCGCGAAGCCCACGTAGCCCGTCGCGGTGAGGAACCGGCGCGCCTGCTCGAGCATCGCGTCGTCGCGGTACGTGATCATCGCGGCGGGGTTGCCCAGGCCCGACGGCGTGTGCTCCTCGAGCAGCACGTGGGCGCTGCACAGGAGCGTGACCTGGCCGCGCTGGTCGACGTACGCGGTGACGGACCGCATCTGCGTGTCGTCGCCCGGCACGAGCTCCTGCACGACGAACCGGCCGCGGTACCCCGCGGCGCGCAGCGAGCGCCACAGCGTGGAGAGCTCGTCGGGGGTCGCGATCTCGAAGACCTTCTTCTTGCCCTCGAACTCGACCTCCTGGTAGTCCGCGCTGCTCGCCGCCTTCGCGATGAGCGGGTACTCCAGGTCGACCGGGACGTCCGGGTCCTGCGGGCCGAAGGACTGGACGATCGTGCGCGGCACCGAGATGTCGAGCTCGGCGCAGATCTCCGCGAACGTCGCCTTGTCGCTGATGCGGGCCAGCAGGTCCGCCGAGAGGAACGGCACCGCGTAGAAGGGCTCGAGCTCGGCGCGGTGCTCGACGACGACGCGCACGAGCCAGTCCGAGTTCGCCATGAGCAGCAGGCGGCGGTCGGGCAGGCGGCGCGCGACCTGCAGCAGGCGGTCGACGAGCTGGCGCGGGTCGTGCCCGTCGGCGACGATCTCGTGCTCGACGATCCCCGAGTGCTGCACGGGGCCGAGCGCGGCGCCCGCGACCACGACGGAGGTCACGCCGTACTGCTCGTGGAACGAGCGCGCGAGCGCGTAGACACCGATGTCCGCGCCGAGGATCACGGGCTGGAGCGCACGCGCGTCCGTCCCGTGACCCCCGGCGTGGGTGCTGTTCTGGGTCACGCGTCCTGCTCGGTGCGGTCGCCCGACCACAGCGTGTGGAACGAGCCGTCGCGGTCGGTGCGGCGGTAGGTGTGCGCGCCGAAGAAGTCGCGCTGCGCCTGGATGAGGGCGGCGGGCAGGCGCTCGGCCCGCACGCCGTCGTAGTACGCGAGCGAGGAGGAGAACGCCGGGGTGGGCACGCCGTGCAGCGCGGCGCCCGCGACGATCCGACGCCACGCCGCCACGCCGTTGCCGACCGCGCCGGCGAAGTACTCGTCGGCGAGCAGCAGCGGCAGCTGCGGGGCGCGCTCGTACGCCTCGGTGATGCGGTTGAGGAACCGCGCACGGATGATGCACCCGCCGCGCCAGATGCGGGCCATGGCCCCGCGGTCGATGTCCCAGCCGAACTGCTGCGACGCGGCGGCGATCTGGTCGAAGCCCTGCGAGTACGCGACCACCTTCGAGGCGTACAGCGCCAGGCGCACGTCCTCGACGAACGCGTCCCGGTCGGTGATCTCCCACGGCGTGGTCGCCGCGGGCAGCACACCGCGAGCGGCCTCGCGCTGCGGCACGCCACCGGACAGGGCGCGCGCGAACGTGGCCTCCGCGATGCCCGTGATCGGCACGCCGAGGTCCAGACCGTTCTGCACGGTCCAGCGGCCCGTGCCCTTCTGCTCCGCCTGGTCGAGCACGATGTCGACGAACGCCGACCCCGTCGCCGCGTCGACGTGCTGCAGCACGTCCGCGGTGATCTCGATCAGGAACGACTCCAGGTCGCCCGTGTTCCACTCCGCGAAGATCTGCCCGATCTCCGACGCCGACGCACCCAGGCCCTGCTTGAGCAGGTCGTACGCCTCGGCGATGAGCTGCATGTCGGCGTACTCGATGCCGTTGTGCACCATCTTGACGAAGTGGCCCGCACCGTCGGGGCCCACGTACGTGCAGCACGGCACGCCGTCGACCTTCGCCGCGATCTTCTCCAGGATCGGGCCGAGCGACTCGTACGACTCACGGGTGCCGCCGGGCATGATCGACGGGCCGAGGAGCGCGCCCTCCTCACCGCCCGAGACCCCGGACCCGACGAAGTGCAGACCCTTCGCACGCAGCGCGTTCTCCCGACGCACCGTGTCCGGGAAGTGCGCGTTCCCGGCGTCGACGACGATGTCGCCCTCCTCCAGGAACGGCACGAGCTCGTCGATCACCGCGTCCGTGGCCGCACCGGCCTTGACCATCACGACGACCTTGCGCGGCCGCTCGAGGGACGCCACGAAGTCCGCGACCGACTCCGACGGCACGAACGTGCCCTCGTCGCCGTGCTCGGCGACCAGCGAGGCCGTCTTCTCCCACGACCGGTTGTGCACGGCCACCGTGAAGCCGTTGCGGGCGAAGTTGCGCGCCAGGTTGCGGCCCATGACCGCGAGCCCGGTCACGCCGATCTGCGCGATCCCGACCTGACCGCCGGGGGCGATGTCGACCATGCTGTGTGGTGCTCCTTCGGTTCGTCGCCTCGGCAGGTCGGGCGCGCGCCGTCCCGTCTCCGCCCGGCTGCGTGCCCGGCTCGTGAGGGGACCGACGCCACGGACCCGGTGGCTCCTGCCGGATGTCGTGGTCCCGGCGGTGCCGCCGGGTGAGGTGCCGCCTCAGCCTAGTGCGCGGCCCGGGTCGCTCCGCCGGGACGATCAGGGGTCAAGATGTCTCACCGTCACACCGCCGCACGTGTGAGGTCCTCGCGCATCGCGGCGAGCAGCGCGGACCCCGCGCCGAGCCGGTTCTCGACGAGTGCGAGCGCCGACGCGTCGACCCGCTGGGCGGCCGCACGAGCCGTGTCCTCGACCAGCCGCGCGAGCGTCGCGGCGGGCAGCGACGTCGCCCGGTCGGCGAGCGCGAGGCGCACGAGGCGCCCGCGCGCGTCGACCTCGACGCGCACCTCGCCGCGCGTCGAGCGTGCCGACGCGGTGAGCCCTGCGAGCTCGTCGCGCAGCGCCTCGGCCGCCGCGGCGCGACGCGCGGCGTCCTGCACCTGCTGCGCGATCCGCTCGGTCGCGCCCTCGTGCCACGCGCGCCCCGCGGCGGCCGTGGCCCCCGGCTCCGTCGCAGCACCGGGTGCCGCGTGCGCACCCGCCGGCGGCTGCGCCACCGGCCGCGCCGCCCGACGGCCCTGCGGCACGAAGCCGCCGCTCGTCGTCCCCGTGCGTGGTCCGTCCCCGCTCATCGCCAGTCCCCCTGTCGCTCGTCACCCACGTCCACGCGGGCCGCGTGCCCGCAGTGAGACCCGCCGTCCCGGCCGGGTAGACGGACGCTAGCCGGGTCGCGGCGAGGCGCGTGCGCGTCCTCCACAGGCACTCGGCGCGCCCTGCACGCCCGCAGGGGTGGTGTTGCCTACGCTCGGCAACCATGACCCCCGCCGGCCCCGACGACGTGCCAGTCGAGTTCGTCCAGGCCCTGCGCTCGCTGCGCGCCGTCACCGTCCGTCCCGAGGTGCTCCTCGACGAGGTGCCCGGCCCCGCGCGCATCGCGCCGTACTCCGCCGCGCTCACGGCCGAGGTCCGCACCGCCCGCCGGTCCGTCGCGGCCGCCGAGCTCGCGTCGGGCCGGTTCGTCGTGCTGTACGACCCCGCGGGGCAGGAGGCGTGGGACGGGCGGTTCCGCCTCGTGACGCTCGTGCGCGCGACGCTCGAGACGGAGGTCGGCGCGGACCCGCTGCTCGCGGAGGTCGCGTGGACGTGGTTCCTCGACGCGCTCGCGAGCGTCGGGCTCGAGGCGCACGCGGCGGGCGGCACGGTCACGCGCGTGCTGTCGCAGAGCTTCGGCGCGCTCGAGGTGCGCGCCGAGCAGACCGAGCTGGAGATCCGCGCGTCGTGGACGGCCGCGGACGAGGACCTGCGCGACCACCTGCGCGCGTGGGAGACGCTGCTGTGCACCGCGGCGGGCCTGCCCCCGCTGCCCGAGGGCGTCGTGCCGCTCGGCCCGCGTCACTGACGCGCTCCTCACCCGCACGCCACGTCACCGGAGTGACGGATTCGTCCGAGCGGGGCTCAAGTCCCCGGACCGGGGTGCCGATCAGCACGTCGTGAGCATCGAGCCGCTGCGCCGCGCACCCGTCGCCCGTCCTGCTGCCTCGGCGGCCCAGGTCGCGACGCGCCCCGCCGCGGCGCACCACATGTGCGTCGTCGTGACGGAGCTCGCCGACGGCGACGGGAGCACGCTGGTCCAGAACCTGCGCCGCCGCGGGACCCAGCGCGTGGTCGTGCTGACCCGACGCGCGAGCCGCCAGGAGCTGGGCGTCCTGCTCGCCGGTGGTGTGCGTGGCGCCGTCGCGGGCGCCACGGCCCCCTCGCTGCAGCGCACGCCGGCCGCTCCCCCGCCCGCGCCCACGCTGCCTGAGCTCACGAGCCGCGAGCTGAGCGTGCTCAAGCTCGTCGCGCAGGGTCGCAGCAACCGCCTCATCGGCGAGGAGCTGGGGCTGTCGGCGCTGACGGTCAAGAGCCACCTCGCGCGGATCTCCCGCAAGTTCGGCACGGGTGACCGTGCGCACCTCGTCGCGATGTCGTTCCGTGGCGGACTCCTCGACTGAGGCTGTCGTCCCACGACTTGCGGCGCGCTTCGCCGTGCAGCCCAGCCACGTCGCCTACGGTGGGAGCATGCGACCTGAGGACGACGAGCGCGCGCCCGCCGGCACCGCTGCCGTCGACTCCTCGGCGACGGGCGGTGCCGACGACGAGGGCGTGGCGGACGTGAGCGCGCCGACCGTCGAGGTCGTCGCCCTGACGGAGCCCGCCGAGGGCGTCCCTCCGGTGGTCGACACCCCCGAGGCGCTCGCCGCGGTGGTCGAGGCGTTCGGCGCGGCGACCGGACCCGTGGCGGTCGACGCCGAGCGCGCGTCGGGGTACCGCTACGGGCAGCGCACGTACCTCGTGCAGCTGCGGCGCGAGGGCGCCGGGACGGCGCTCATCGACCCGATCGCGCTGCCGGACCTGTCGGCCCTGTCGGACGCTCTCGTCGGCGTCGAGTGGGTGCTGCACGCGGCGTCGCAGGACCTGCCGGGGCTCGCGGAGCAGGGCATGCACCCGTCGCGCGTGTTCGACACGGAGCTCGCCGCACGGCTGCTCGGGATGGAGCGCGTGGGGCTCGCGGCGGTCGTCGCGGACACGCTCGGCCTGGGGCTCGCCAAGGAGCACTCGGCCGTGGACTGGTCGACCCGCCCGCTGCCCGTGGAGTGGCTGCGGTACGCGGCGCTCGACGTCGAGGTGCTGGTCGAGGTGCGCGAGGTGCTCGCCGAGCGGCTCGCGGTGAGCGGCAAGGCCGAGTGGGCCGCGCAGGAGTTCGAGGCGGTGCGCACCGCGCCCGCGCCCGCGCCGCGCGTCGAGCCGTGGCGCCGCGTGTCGGGCCTGCACGCGGTGCGGGACGCGCGTCGTCTCGCGGTCGTGCGCGAGCTGTGGGAGACGCGCGACAAGAACGCGCGCCAGCGTGACCTGTCCCCCGGCCGCGTGCTGCCGGACGCGGCGATCGTGGCGGCCGCGCAGGCCCTGCCGCGCGGGGTCCCGGCGCTGACCGCGCTGCCCGCGTTCTCGGGCAAGGGCACGCGGCGGCGCGCGCCGCTGTGGCAGTCCGCGATCGACCGCGCGCTCGCGCTCCCCGACTCGGAGCTCCCGTCGGTGCGTGGCCCGAAGAGCGACGCACCGCCCCCGCCGCGCGCGTGGGCGGACCGCGACCCCGCGGCCGCGGCGCGCCTGGCCGTCGCACGCGACGTCGTCGCGGGCCTGTCGGAGCGGCACTCGGTGCCGGTCGAGAACCTCCTGCAGCCGGACCTGCTGCGCCGGCTGTGCTGGTCGCCGCCGGCCTCGCTCGACGCGGCGTCGGTCGCCGAGCACCTCGCGGCGGGCGGTGCGCGCGCGTGGCAGGTCGAGCTCGTCGCGGACCCGTTCGCGGCCGCGTTCGCCACGCTCGGGGCCTGAGCGCAGATCCCCCGGCGGGAACCCACCCGACGCCGGGCGGCGGATGTTACTCTCGGGTAACTTCGGCCCCCTGGGTCGAAGGTCCCGGCGTCCTCGCAGGTCCCGGGGCACCAGCAGCGCTTCCCGGTCGTTGACCATCCCGGACACCGTCGTCCCTCAGGAGGCCCCGATGCCCGCCGCCCCCGCTGTCCGTCGCACCGTGTTCGTCGACGGGGTCCGCACCCCGTTCGGCCGCGCACGTCCCGACGGCCTCTACGCCCACACGCGCGCCGACGACCTCGCGGTCAAGACCGTCCGCGAGCTCCTGCGCCGCCACCCCCAGCTCCCGCCCGAGCGGGTCGACGAGGTCGCCATCGCCGCGACCACGCAGGCCGGCGACCAGGGCCTGACGCTCGGCCGCACCGTCGGCGTGCTCGCGGGTCTGCCGCGCTCCGTGCCCGGCTACGCGATCGACCGCATGTGCGCCGGCGCCATGACGGCCGTGACGAACCTCGCGGGCCAGATCGGCGTCGGCGCGGCCGACGTCGCGCTCGCCGGCGGCGTCGAGCACATGGGCCGGCACCCCATGGGCTTCGACGCCGACCCGAACCCCCGCTTCATGTCCGAGCGGCTCGTCGCGGCCGACGCCCTCAACATGGGTGTGACCGCGGAGAACCTGCACGACCGCGACGCGGGGCTCACGCGCGAGCGGGCCGACGCCTACGGCGTCGCGAGCCAGCGCAAGTACGCCGAGGCGCTCGCCGCGGGCCAGATCGACCCGGACCTCGTCCCGGTCGCCACGCGCGACCCGGAGCACGGCTGGGGCCTCGCGACCGCCGACGAGCCGCCCCGCCCGGGCACCACGGTCGAGGCGATCGGCGCGCTGCCGACGCCGTTCCGGCCGGGCGGCCGCGTCACCGCGGGCACGTCCGCTCCGCTGACCGACGGCGCGACCGCGTGCCTGCTGGCCGCCGAGGACACCGCGGCCGAGCTCGGCCTGCCGGTCCGCATGCGGCTCGTCTCGTTCGCGTACGCGGGCGTCGAGCCCGAGATCATGGGCGTCGGGCCCGTGCCCGCGACGCGCCGCGCGCTCGCCCGCGCCGGGCTGACGATCGACGACATCGGCTTGTTCGAGATCAACGAGGCGTTCGCGGTGCAGGTGCTCGCGTTCCTCGACGCGTTCGGGATCGCCGACGACGACCCGCGCGTCAACCCGTACGGCGGCGCGATCGCCGTGGGCCACCCGCTCGCCTCGTCGGGCGTGCGCCTCATGACGCAGCTCGCGCGGCAGTTCGCCGAGCGCCCCGAGGTCCGCTACGGCCTCACGACGATGTGCGTCGGTCTCGGCCAGGGCGGCACCGTCATCTGGGAGAACCCGCACCACCCCGACTACGAGCCGACGACCACCGAGGAGGTCGCCCCGTGAGCGCCGAGCCCACCACCAGCACGCAGCGTGCCGAGCGCGTCGCGCACGCCCTGGCACGCGACGTCCGCCTCCCGGACGGCGCGGGCACGCTCGTCCTCGTCACGATCGACAACGGCCTGGACCACACCAAGCCGACGACGTTCGGCCCGCTCGGCATCGCCGAGCTCACCGCGACGCTGACGACCGTGCGCGAGCGCGTCCGCGCCGGCGAGGTCCAGGCGGTCGCGGTCACGGGCAAGCCGTACTACCTCGCCGCGGGCGCCGACCTCACGCAGGTCGCGGGCGTCACGACGCGCGAGGAGGCGCTCCGGCTCGGCCGCGGAGGCCACGCCGCGTACGGGCTGCTGCAGGACATGGGCGTCCCGACGTTCGCGTTCGTCAACGGCGTCGCGCTGGGCGGCGGGTTCGAGCTCGCGCTCAACTGCGACTACCGCACGGCCGCCGCGGACGTCCGGGCGCTCGCGCTGCCCGAGACGAGCCTGGGCCTGGTGCCCGGCTGGGGCGGCGCGTACCTGGTCCCGCGTCTCGTCGGCGTGCAGGACGCGCTCGACGTGATCCTCGCGCGCCCCGCGGCGAACAAGCCGTACACGGCGCAGCAGGCGCAGCAGATCGGGCTCGTCGACGTCGTGCTCGACACCGCCGACTTCCTCGAGGAGTCGGTGCGGTGGGCGGCACGCGTGCTCAGCGGCGAGGTCGTCGTGCCGCGCCGCGAGCTGGACGACGAGGCGACCTGGCGCGCGGTGACCGACGCGGCCCGTGCGCGGCTCGACGCGACGATCCACGGGTCGCGTCCCGCGCCCTACCGCGCGCTCGACCTCGTCGCGCACGCCCGCGACCGCTCGCGCGAGGAGGCGTTCACGGCGGAGGACGAGGCGCTCGCCGACCTCATCCTGTCCGACGAGATGCGCGCGTCCGTCTACGCGTTCGGGCTCGTCTCGGGCGGCAAGCGACCCGTCGGCGCGCCCGACAGGTCGCTCGCGCGG
Organism: Cellulomonas palmilytica; assembly: GCF_021590045.1. NCBI lineage: Bacteria > Bacillati > Actinomycetota > Actinomycetes > Micrococcales > Cellulomonadaceae > Cellulomonas > Cellulomonas palmilytica. Next base: position 2,791,744 of record NZ_CP062221.1, read on the forward strand.
CCCGTCACGCGCGTCGGGATCGTCGGCGCCGGGCTCATGGCCGCGCAGATCGCGCTGCTGTTCGCGCAGCGCCTCGGCGTGCCGGTCGTCATGCGCGACCTCGACGACGAGCGCGTGGCCAAGGGGCTCGACGCGGTGCGCGCGGGAGTCGAGCGGCTGACCTCGTCGGGCCGCCTGTCCGACGCGGCAGCCTCGCGCCTGCTCGGCTCGGTGCACGGCACCACGGACCTCGCGGACCTCGCGGGGTGCGACCTCGTGATCGAGGCCGTGACCGAGGTGCTCTCGCTCAAGAAGCGTGTGTTCGCCGAGGTCGAGCAGGTGGTCTCGCCCGACGCGGTGCTCGCGACGAACACCTCCGCGCTGTCGATCACGCAGATGGCCGCGGACCTGGAGCACCCCGAGCGCGTGGTCGGGCTGCACTTCTTCAACCCGGTCGCGGCGATGCCGCTCGTGGAGGTCATCCAGGCCGAGCGCACGTCGCCCGAGGCGCTGGCGACGGGCTTCGCGGTCGCGAGCACGCTCCGCAAGACCGCGGTGCTCGTCGCGGACCATCCCGGCTTCGTCGTCAACCGTCTGCTCGTCCTGCTGCTCGGCGTGATCGTCGACGCGGTCGAGAAGGGCACGCCGGTCGAGGTCGCGGACCGCGCGCTGCGACCGCTGGGCCTGCCGATGCCGCCGTTCGAGCTGTTCGACCTCGTCGGGCCGGCGGTGGGCCTGCACGTGCTGACGTCGCTGCGCGAGGACCTGGGCGATCGGTTCCCGCGCTCTCCCGGGCTCGAGAAGCTCGTCGCCGACGGCACGAAGGTCGTGCTCCCGGCCGCCGCCAAGGGCCTGCCGAAGCCCGTCGACCCGGCGATCCAGGCGACGTTCGACGCCGCACGCGAGGGCGAGCCGCTCGCCGAGCCCCTGGACGAGGCGGGCGTGCTCGACTCGGTGCTCACCGCCCTCACGGTCGAGGTCGGCCACATGCTCGACGAGGGCGTGGTCGCCACCCCGCAGCAGATCGACCTGTGCATGATCCTGGGCGCGGGCTGGGGCTTCCACCTGGGCGGCCTGACGCCGTACCTGGACCGCACGGGCTACAGCGAGCGGGTACTCGGGCGCCGCCTGCTGCCGGACGGCGTGGCGAACGTCCCCACGGCCTGACCGGCGCGACCACCAGCAGGACCACCAGCAGGACCACGGAGGGCGGTCGCACCCGATGGTGCGACCGCCCTCGCGTGCGTGGTCCCGTCCGGCGGCCCGCCGGACGTGACAAGGTTGTCCTCATGTGGCCCGATCTGACCTTCGTCGGCTCCCTCGACCCCCGCGCCGTCGTCGGCGCGTCGCGGCTGCTCGCCGGGCTGGTCGCCTGGCCCGAGATCACGACGCGATGGCACGAGGAGTCCGCGTGCGCCGGGATGAGCGTGGGGGCGCTCACCTGGCACCTCGTGAACCAGCCCCAGCGGATCGTCGAGACGCTCGCCGCGCACGACCCCCGCGACTCCCGGCTGAGCGAGCCGGTCCCCGTCTCGACGCACTACGCGAACGCCGTGTGGATCCGCGAGGACCTCGACGGCCCGTCGAACGTCGGCGTGCGCGAGCGCGGCGAGGAGCAGGCGGCGGCGGGCCCCCAGGCGGCGGCAGCCGCGGCCGCGGAGGCGGCGTCCCGGCTCGACACGGCGCTCCTGACCGCGCCGCCGGTCGTCGTCGTGCCCTGGACGGGCGCCGCGATGGCCGTCGAGGACTTCGTCGCGACCCGCCTCCTCGAGATCGTCGTGCACTCCGACGACCTCGCGGCGAGCCTGTCGGTCCCGACGCCCCGGTTCGCGCCCGAGGCCCTGTCCCCCGTGCTCACCCTGCTGACGGACCTCGCGCTGCGCCGGCACGGGCAGGACGCGCTCGTGCGGACCCTGAGCCGCCCGCAGCGCGCGCCGGAGGAGATCAGCGCGTTCTGAGGTCCTAGAAGACCTGCAGGCCCCGGGCCCGGAACTGGCCGCGCACGCGCTCCACGACCTCGGGGCTGGGCGGCTGCGTGTCCTCGAGCTCGTACCGCATGCCGAGCTCGGCCCACTTGTCGCGGCCCATCTGGTGGAACGGCAGGACCTCGACGCGCGTCACGCACTCGCCGAGCGACGCGACGTGCTCCGCGACCTTCTCGACGTTCTCGACGTCGTCCGTCAGCCCCGGCACGAGCACGAAGCGGATCCAGACCTCGGTGTCGCCGCGGGCGGCGAGGCGCCGGCCGAACTGCAGCGTCGGCTCCAGCTCACGCCCCGTGACGCGCTTGTACGTCTCGGGATCGCCGGACTTCACGTCCAGCAGGACGAGGTCGAGGTCGTCGAGCATCTCGTCGGTGCAGTGCGCACCCAGGTAGCCGGACGTGTCGATCGCGGTGTGCACGTCCATCGCCTTGGCGCCACGCAGCAGGCGCCGCACGAACGCGGGCTGCATCAGCGGCTCGCCGCCGGAGATCGTCAGGCCACCGTGTGTCGCGCGCATGACGCCGCGGTACCGGCTCACCCGCGCGAGCAGCTCGTCGGACGTGACGTCCGTGCCGCGTCGCATCTCCATGGTGTCGGGGTTGTGGCAGTACAGGCAGCGCAGCGGGCACCCCGACAGGAAGACCGTCATGCGCGTCCCGGGCCCGTCCACCGCGGTGACGAGCTCCCAGGAGTGCACCGAGCCGACGTCGCCGGCCCGCACCGCGGCGAGCCGCGCGGAGCGGTCCTCGCTCTCGGCGTGCTCGAGGCCCTCGGTGCCCGCGCCCTGCACGCGTCCGTGGGCGCCGCCGACGAGCGGCATGCCCAGCGGGACGACCGGGGCCCCGACCTGCGGGTCGGTCACCGTGCTCATCGTCGTCTCCAGGGGCTCGGCAGGGATGGGGGGTGGGTCCCCGGGGCGGGTCCGTGTGTCAGCGGGCCGGACCCGCCCCGGGGGCGTCGTGCGTCAGACCGCGCCGTGGAACGTGCGCGACAGGACGTCGAGCTGCTGCTCGCGCGTCAGCCGGACGAAGTTCACCGCGTAGCCGCTCACGCGGATGGTGAGCTGCGGGTAGTTCTCCGGGTGCTCCATCGCGTCGAGGAGCGTCTCACGGTTCAGCACGTTGACGTTCATGTGGTAGCCGTGCGACATCGTGTACGCGTCCAGGAGGCCGACGAGGTTGGCCACCTGCTCGTCCCGCGTGCGGCCCAGGCCCGAGGGCACGACCGACGACGTGAGCGAGATGCCGTCCTGCGCCTGCGAGTACGGCAGCTTCGCGACCGACAGCGCCGAGGCGAGCATGCCGTGCGTGTCACGCCCGTTCATCGGGTTCGCACCCGGCGCGAACGGCTCGCCGTGGCGCCGGCCGTCGGGGGTCGAGCCCGTGGCCTTGCCGTACACGACGTTCGACGTGATCGTCAGCACGGACTGCGTGTGCAGCGCGCCGCGGTACGTCGGGTTCTTGCGGATCTTCTCCATGAACGTCTCGACGAGCTGCACCGCGATGGCGTCCGCGCGGTCGTCGTCGTTGCCGTACGTCGGGAAGTCGCCCTCCACCTGGTACTCGGTGACGAGGCCGTCCGCCGTGCGCAGCGCGCGCACCTTGGCGTACTTGATGGCCGACAGCGAGTCCGCCACGACCGACAGGCCGGCGATGCCGCAGGCCATGGTGCGCAGGATCTCGCGGTCGTGCAGCGCCATCTCGATGCGCTCGTACGCGTACTTGTCGTGCATGTAGTGCACGCAGTTCAGCGCGTCGACGTAGGTCTGGGCGAGCCAGTCCATCATCACGTCGAACTTCGCCGCGACCTCGTCGTAGTCGAGGAACTCGCCCTCGACCGGGGCCGAGACGGGCGCGATCTGCTTGCCGGAGACCTCGTCACGACCACCGTTGATCGCGTACAGCAGGGCCTTGGCGAGGTTCACGCGGGCGCCGAAGAACTGCATCTGCTTGCCGACCCGCATCGGGGACACGCAGCACGCGATCGCGGCGTCGTCGCCCCAGTCGGCGCGGATGAGCTCGTCGGACTCGTACTGCACGGCCGAGGTGTCGATCGAGACCTGCGCGCAGTACTTCTTGAAGCCCTCGGGCAGCGCGTCGCTCCAGAACACCGTCATGTTCGGCTCGGGCGCGGGACCCAGGTTGTACAGGGTCTGCAGGAACCGGAACGAGTTCTTCGTGACGAGCGTGCGGCCGTCCTCGCCCATGCCACCGATGGACTCGGTGACCCACGTCGGGTCGCCGGAGAACAGGTTGTCGTACTCGGGCGTGCGCAGGAACCGGACGATGCGCAGCTTGATGACGAAGTCGTCGATGATCTCCTGCGCCTGCTCCTCGGTGATGGTGCCCGCGGCCAGGTCGCGCTCGAGGAAGATGTCCAGGAACGTCGAGGTGCGGCCCAGCGACATCGCGGCGCCGTTCTGCTCCTTCACCGCGGCGAGGTAGCCGAAGTACAGCCACTGCACGGCCTCGCGGCCGGTCGTCGCCGGACCGGAGATGTCGTAGCCGTAGGACGCGGCCATCTGCTTGAGCTCGCCGAGCGCGCGGATCTGCTCCGCGAGCTCCTCACGGGCCCGGATGACGTCCTCGACGGAGCGCTCCATGTCGAGCGCGGCCTTCTCGAGCTTCTTCGCGTCGATCAGCGCGTCCACGCCGTACAGCGCCACGCGGCGGTAGTCGCCGATGATCCGGCCGCGGCCGTAGGCGTCCGGCAGGCCCGTGATGATGTGCGACGAGCGCGCGGCGCGCACGGCCGGCGGGTACACGTCGAAGACGCCGTCGTTGTGCGTCTTGCGGTACTTGGTGAAGATGTCGACGATCTCCTGCGGCGCCTCGTAGCCGTACGTCTGCAGCGAGGTCTGGACCATGCGCCAGCCGCCGTTCGGCATGATCGCGCGCTTGAGCGGCGCGTCGGTCTGCAGGCCGACGATGACCTCGTCGTCCTGGGCGATGTACCCGGGGGCGTGCGACGTGATGGTCGAGGGCGTGCTCGCGTCGACGTCGTAGACGCCCTTCTCACGCTCGGCCGGGAACATCTGCGAGAGCTTCGCCCAGATGCCCGTGGTGCGCTCCGTGGGGCCCGCCAGGAACGACGCGTCACCCTCGTAGGGCGTGTAGTTGCGCTGGATGAAGTCGCGCACGTCGATGTGGTCGACCCAAGGTCCGGTGACGAACCCCGCCCAGGCAGCAGGCGTCGTCGCCTCGAGGTTGTCGGTGCCGGGTACGGCAGTGGTGGACATCTTCGCTCCTCGTGGAATCGGTCCGGTACGACGAACCTACGGAGCAAATGATGGGATGTCTCGGGACCCTGGTCCCGACACCGCTGTGCCCCGGGTCACACCCGGGGTCCCGCCGCAGGTCGGACCGCTCGGCGCGGGGCTCCGAGAGCCTCGCGCGGACGGGGTCCTCAGCGGCGCGACAGGGCCGTCAGGACGTCGCGCGTGATGTCGCCCGGCGTCAGCCGCAACGCCGTGACGAGCTGGTCCCGCGACGCGTGCGGCAGGAACTCGCGCGGCACCCCGAACGACTGCACGGGCACGACGATGCCCTGCTCGAGCGCCCGCTGCGCGACGTGCGCGCCGACTCCCCCGTCGACCAGCCCGTCCTCGACCGTGACCACGTGGTCGTGCTCGCCCACGAGCTTGGTGAGCGCCGCCGGGACCGGCAGGACCCAGCGCGGGTCGACGACCGTGACGTGCACGCCGTGCGCCGCGAGCTGCTCGGCCACCTCGAGCCCGGTGCCGACCATCGAGCCCACGCCGACGACGAGCACGCGCCGCGCACCCTCGTCGGCCGCCTCGTGCCGCGCCAGCACGTCGAGGCCGTCGAGGTCCTCGATCGCGGGGATCTCCGCGACCAGCGCGCTCTTGGGGTAGCGGACCACGGTCGGCGAGTCGTCGACGTCCACGGCCTCGCGCAGCGCGGTGCGCAGCGTCTTCTCGTCGCGCGGTGCCGCGAGCCGCAGACCGGGCACGATCGCGAGCATCGCCATGTCCCACATGCCGTTGTGGCTCGCGCCGTCGTCGCCCGTGATGCCCGCGCGGTCGAGCACGAACGTGACGCCCGCGCGGTGCAGCGCGACGTCCATGAGCACCTGGTCGAACGCACGGTTGAGGAACGTCGCGTACACCGCGACCACCGGGTGCAGGCCGCCGAACGCGAGGCCCGCGGCCGACGTCGCGGCGTGCTGCTCCGCGATGCCCACGTCGAACACCCGGTCCGGGAACTCCGCCGCGAACGGCGCGAGCCCCACGGGCTGCAGCATCGCCGCGGTGACCGCGACGACGTCCGGCCGGCGCCGCCCGATGCGGACGATCTCGTCGGCGAACACGCTCGTCCAGCCGAACCGCGACGGCGCGACCGGCAGACCCGTCTCGGGGTGGATCACGCCGACCGCGTGGAACCGGTCCGCGACGTCCTGCTCGGCGGGCGTGTAGCCACGGCCCTTCTCCGTGATGACGTGCACGATCACCGGACCGCCGAACGCCTGCGCGCGGCGCAGCGCGCGCTCGACCGCCTGCTCGTCGTGACCGTCGACCGGACCGATGTACTTCAGGCCCAGGTCCTCGAACATGCCCTGCGGCGCGACGACGTCCTTGATGCCCTTCTTCAGGCCGTGCAGCGCGTCGTACGCGAGGCGCCCGGGCGGGCCCGAGCGCGTGAGCGTGCGCTTGCCCCAGGACAGGACGTTCTCGTAGCCCTGCGTCGTGCGCAGCGCGTCGAGGTGCATCGCGAGGCCGCCGATCGTGGGCGCGTAGGAGCGGCCGTTGTCGTTGACCACGACGACCAGCCGGCGGTCCTGCGCCGCGGCGATGTTGTTCAGCGCCTCCCAGGCCATGCCGCCCGTGAGGGCGCCGTCGCCGATCAGCGCGACGACGTGCCGGTCGGAACGGCCCTGCAGCTCGTTCGCCTTCGCAAGACCGTCCGCCCAGCTCAGCGCCGTCGACGCGTGCGAGTTCTCGACGACGTCGTGCTCGGACTCCGCGCGGCTCGGGTACCCCGACAGGCCCTCGCGACGCCGCAGCGCGCCGAAGTCCTGGCGCCCGGTGAGCAGCTTGTGCACGTAGGACTGGTGGCCCGTGTCGAACACGAACGTGTCCCGCGGCGAGGTGAACACGCGGTGCAGCGCGATCGTCAGCTCGACGACCCCCAGGTTCGGTCCCAGGTGGCCGCCCGTGCGCGCGACCTGGTCGACCAGGAACGTCCGGATCTCCTGCGCGAGCGCGTCGAGCTGGCCGGGGCGCAGGGCCTTGACGTCCGCCGGCGTGCGGATCGACGACAGCAGCGATCGTGCCACGCGCTCCTTGCCTCCCTCGTCCTGGTGTGCCCGCCCGCTCGCCCGTGACCGGTGGGGCGCGGCGACGGCGGACGTCCCACTCTAGGCCGGGTCGGGGCCGCGCGTCGCGGCACGCCGTCGTCGTCGGAGCATGACGAAGGCGACGACGAGCGCCACCAGCAGGACCAGGACGAGGAGCGGGACGAACACCGCGGCCAGGCTCAGGCCCACGGACGTGCCGTCCTCCACGGTCGACACGACCGGCGCTCCGGCGCCCAGCGTCGCCGCGTTGACCACGGGCCGCACGGTCGCCTTGCCCGCGTGCACGAGTCCCGCGACGAGCACGCCCGCGACGAACGGCACCCACGCGTGGCGCTCGACCCAGTCCGACTGCTCGAGGTCGGCGGCGGCCGAGGTCGCGGCGAACACCACGCCGCCCGACAGCGGCCGGATGGCGGTCTGCACGGCGTCGTTGACCGTGTCGACGACCGGCACCTTGTCGAGCACGACGTCCGCGACGAGCAGCACCGTGCCGATCCCGATGGCCCACCACGACTCCATCCACGTCAGCGAGTCGGGCAGCGTCACGACGTCCGTGAGGCGCGCCAGGAGCGCGACCACGAGGAACGGGATGTAGGCGTTGAGCCCCGCGGCCGTGGCCAGGCCGATCCCGGTGAGCGCGACGAGCATGACCGGACCCTAGCGAGCCGCGGTCCGCGGGGCGCGCGTGTGGGCACGCATACTCGGGCCGTGGCCACGACCTCCCGCACGATCACCCTGCCCGACGGTCGCACGCTGCGCGCGCACGCGGACGACGCCTCGCCCGACGCGCCCGTGGTCGTCTGGCACCACGGCACGCCGCAGTCCGGCGCGCTGCTCGAGCCGGTGCTCGCCGCGGCGCGGCCGCGCGGGCTGCGCGTCGTGTCGTACGGGCGGCCGTCGTACGGCGGCTCGACGCCCGCCCCCGGGCGCGACGTGGCGTCCGCGGCGTGGGACGTCGCCGCCGTGCTGGACGCCTTCGAGGTCCCGCGCGCGGCGTCCGTCGGCGCGTCCGGCGGCGGGCCGCACGCGCTCGCGTGCGCGGCACTGCTGCCCGAGCGCACGGCCGCGGTCGTCAGCATCGCCGGGCTCGCGCCGTTCGACGACGGCTTCGACTGGGCCGCCGGCATGGCGTCGGACGTGGCGCTGCGAGCCGCGGTGTCCGGGCGCGAGGCCCGCGACGGCGTCGAGGACGGCAGCATCGCAGGCTTCGTCGACGCCGACTGGCAGGTGCTGGAGGGCGCGTGGGGCGCGCTCGGCGCCGACGCGGGTCCCGCGGGCGAGGCCTGGCCCGACGGCGCGGTGGACGACGACGTCGCGTACGCCTCGCCGTGGGGCTTCTCGCCCGCCGACGTGCGCGCACCGGTGCTGCTCGTGCACGGCGGGCGCGACGGCGTGGTCCCCGCGACCCACAGTCGGCGCCTGCTCGCTCTGCTCCCCGACGCCCAGCTGTGGGAGCGCCCGCACGACGGGCACGTCTCGGTGCTGCGCGCGCTGCCGGTCGCGTTCGACTGGCTGGTCGACGTGCTCGGCTGACGGGCTCCGACGGCCGGCCGACGACCAGCCCGCGGGGAGCCTGCCGGGTAGCATGCATCGGAAAGGGGAACCCCTCATGCGCTTCCTGCCCGGCCACTCGGCCACCTCCGACCTGACCTACGGCGACGTGTTCCTCGTCCCGACGAGGTCCGAGGTCACCTCGCGCTTCGACGTCGACCTCGCCACGACCGACGGCACCGGCACGACGATCCCGGTCGTCGTCGCCAACATGACCGCCGTCGCGGGCCGCCGCATGGCCGAGACGGTCGCGCGCCGCGGCGGCATGGCCGTGATCCCCCAGGACATCCCCGTCGACGTGGTCGAGGACGTCGTGCGCTCGGTCAAGGCCGCGCACCCCGTCGTCGAGAGCGCGGTCGTCGTGTCCCCGCACGACACGGTGCACACCGCGCTCACGCTCATCGGCAAGCGGTCGCACGGCGCCGCGGTCGTCGTGGCGGACGGTCGCCCGCTCGGCGTCGTGACCGAGGCCGACTGCCAGGGCGTCGACCGCTTCACGCAGGTCGAGGACGTCATGACGGCGCACCCCACGACGGTCGACCTCGACGTCGTCGAGGCGGGCGGCGTGCACGGGCTCGAGGCCGCGTTCGAGAAGCTGCACTCGAGCCGCCGCAAGTTCTCCCCGGTCGTGCGCGACGGGCTGCTCGTCGGCGTGCTCACGCAGGTCGGTGCGCTGCGCTCGTCGATCTACCGCCCGGCGCTCGACGACTCCGGCCGGCTGCGCATCGCGGCGGCGGTCGGCATCAACGGCGACGTCAAGGCCAAGGCCGCGGCCCTGCTCGAGGCCGGGATCGACACGATCGTGGTCGACACCGCGCACGGCCACCAGCGCAAGATGCTCGACGCGCTCGCCGCGGTGCGCGCGCTCGACCCGCAGGTGCCGGTCGTCGCGGGCAACGTCGTCACCGCGGAGGGCACGCGAGACCTCGTCGAGGCGGGCGCCGACATCGTCAAGGTCGGCGTCGGCCCGGGTGCGATGTGCACGACCCGCATGATGACGGCCGTCGGTCGGCCGCAGTTCTCGGCCGTGCTCGAGTGCGCCGCGGAGGCGCGCCGGCTCGGTGCGCACGTGTGGGCGGACGGCGGCGTGCGCCACCCGCGCGACGTCGCGCTCGCGCTCGCCGCGGGGGCGTCGCAGGTGATGATCGGCTCGTGGTTCGCCGGGACGCACGAGTCCCCCGGCGACCTGCACGAGGACAGCGCGGGCCGGCTCTACAAGGAGTCGTTCGGCATGGCGTCCGCGCGCGCCGTCGCGGCACGCACACGCGGCGGCTCGGCGTTCGAGCGCGCACGCAAGGCCCTGTACGAGGAGGGCATCTCGTCGTCCCGGATGTACCTCGACGCGCGACGACCCGGCGTCGAGGACCTGATCGACCACATCACGTCCGGGGTGCGTTCCGCGGCGACCTACGTGGGCGCCGCGACGCTCGAGGAGCTGCACGAGCGCGCCGCGGTCGGCATCCAGTCGGCCGCCGGGTACGAGGAGGGTCGCCCCCTCCCGGACGGGTGGTGACAGGCGTGCGCCCCGTCCTCGTCCTCACGCACGTCCCCTACGAGGGTCCGGGCATGATCGCGCCCGGTCTCGACGCACCGGTGCGCGTGCGCACGGTCGTCGGCACCGCGGACCCGGTCCTGCCGGGCCTCGAGGAGATCTCGGGGCTCGTCGTCATGGGCGGTCCCATGGACGCCGACGACGACCGCGGCCACCCCGGTCTCCCCGCCGAGCGCGCCCTGCTCGCGGCGGCCGTCGAGGCCGACGTCCCGGTGCTCGGCGTGTGCCTCGGCGCGCAGCTGCTCGGCATGGCACTGGGCGCGCGGCTGCTGCGGCGGCACGGCACGGAGATCGGCTTCGCCCCCGTCGACGTGCACCACGACGACCTCGTGCTCGGGCCGCTCGGCTCGCGCCCGACGGTGCTGCACTGGCACTCCGACGCGGTCGACCTCCCGCCGGGTGCGACGCTGCTCGCGTCGTCCGACGCGACGCCCGTGCAGGCGTTCCGCGCCGGGAGCGCGCTCGGGGTCCAGTTCCACGTCGAGGTCGACGCGTCGATGCTCGACCTGTGGCTCGGCACCCCCGGGCTCGTCGGCGGCCTGGAGGACGACGAGATCGCGCAGATCCGCACGGACGGCGCGCGCGTGCTGCCGACGCTCGTGCCCGCCGCGCACAAGGTCGTCCAGCTCTTCGCCGAGCAGATGCGGACGCGCGGGTGAGCGGCCCGCCCGGCGGCCCCCTGAGCCCTGCGGACGCGCGGGACGAGCTCGTGGCGCTCGTGCACCGCGGCGTGCGCTGGCCCGTCGACGCGGCGCGCGCCCTGCGCGACCCGGCCCGCGCGCGGCGGGCGGCCGTCCTCGTGCTGTTCGGCGTGCTCGACCACCTGCCCGCCCACGCCCCGGGCGTGCCTCGCGTCCCGGCGGACCTCGACGTGCTGCTGCAACGCCGCTCCGCGACGATCGGGCACCACCCGGGACAGGTCGCGTTCCCGGGCGGCGGTGTCGACCTGCAGGACGCGGGCCCGCGTGAGGCCGCGGTGCGCGAGGCGGTCGAGGAGACCGGGCTCGACCCGGCGGGCGTCGAGGTGCTGGGCTCGCTCGCCGACGTGCCGCTGCCGGTGAGCGACAACCTGGTGACGCCGGTCGTCGCGTGGTGGGCGCGCCCGTCGCAGGTCGCGGCCGTCGACCACCGCGAGGCGGTCGAGGTGTTCCGCACGCCGGTGGCCGAGCTGCTCGACCCCGCGCGACGCGGCGTCGTGGAGCACGCCGGGGTGCGCGGCCGCCTGCGGACGCCCGCGTTCGTCGTGGGGGACGGCGTGCTGGTCTGGGGGTTCACGGCGCTCGTGCTGGACGGGATCCTCGACGCGCTGGGGTGGACCGTGCCGTGGGACCGCCGGCGCGCGTTCGAGACGCGCCGGTTCGAGCCGCGCGGGTCGGGGTCGTGAGCGGCCCGCACCACCCGCTGATCGAGGTCGAGGTGAGCGCCGCGCTCGCGCGCGACCTGCTCGCGGAGCAGCACCCGGACCTCGCGCGCCTGCCCCTGCACGGGCGCGTGCACGGCTGGGACAACATCACGTGGCGGCTCGGCGACACGCTCGCGGTGCGGTTCCCGGTCCGTGAGGTGAGCGCGCCGCTCGTCGTGAACGAGCACCGCTGGCTGCCGGCGCTCGCCGCGCGTGTCCCCGTACCCGTCCCGGCACCGGTGCGCACGGGGCGCCCGTCGGGGCTCTACCCCTGGCGGTGGACCGTCGTCCCGTGGTTCGCGGGCACGGTCGTCGCCGCGACCGACGTCTCCGGCCGCACCACGTGGGCGCGCGAGCTCGCGCAGGCCCTGGCCGCCGTGCACGAGCCCGCACCGGCCGACGCGCCGGTCAACCCGTACCGCGGAGTCCCGCTGGCGGCTCGCGCCGAGGTCGTCGAGAAGCGGCTCGCCGACGCGCCCGGGATCCCGCACCGTGCCGCGCTGCTCGACGCGTGGCGCGACGGCCTCGCCGCGCCCGCGTGGGACCGTCCGCCCGTCTGGGTGCACGGCGACCCGCACCCGGGCAACCTGCTCAGCGACGGTGACCGTCTCGCGGCGCTCCTCGACTTCGGTGACCTCGGGCACGGCGACCCCGCGAGCGACCTCGCGACCGCGTGGCTCACGTTCGACGCCGCGGGCCGTGCGGCCTTCGTCGCCCGCACCGCCACGTTGCAGGGGTGGGACGACGCGACGTGGCGACGCGCGCGTGCGTGGGCGGCCGCTCTCGTGCCGGTCTTCCTCGCCCATCCCGAGGACTACCCGCTCATGGCGGACGTCGGTCGGCACGCCGCCGCGCAGCTCGCCGACGAGGCCCCAGGGCCGGTCGCGGCACCGGTCGCAGGGCCGTTCGCAGCGACCTGACCAGCGCCTCCGGGCCGTATACACGTCCACATGTGACCCGACGCACATGGACCGTTGGTCCCAGGTCGACGCGTCTTCGGGGGTGAACGATCAGTTCAGCGAGCCGGACCGGTTCGCCGGAGCCACAAGCTCCGACCGAGGGATCAGACAAGGACTTCACGATGTCGACGCCGACCGCTTCCACCACCAAGCTCCCCCGCCTGCTGGGCCTCATCGTCATCATCTTCGGCGCGATCTTCTTCGTCGCCGGCGCCACGACCTGGACGGCCGTGTCGGTCAACCTCAAGGCCGAGAACATCACCGTCTCCGACGACGCCGCGGCGTTCGCCGGCGGCGCGGTCGACACTCCGTGGGAGGCCTTCGCCCAGGCCGACATCATCAAGGAGCACGCGCTCAAGGCGACCGGCGGCAAGACCTACGCCGAGCTCGACAAGGACGACCCGCTGCGTGCGACCGCGATGAACGGCTCCTTCCTGCGGGCCTCGCTGTTCACGTCGGTCGTGGCCTTCGGTGTCGCGCTGCTGGTCATGGGCCTGGGTGTCGTCCTCGCCATCGTCGGCGTCGCGATCCGCAAGCTCGCGCCGGCCGACGAGTCCGAGACCGCCGCGCCGGAGCTCGCCGCCTCGGCTGCCTGACGCACCGCACCACCCTCGACGAGGGCCCCTCCCGCTTCCCCCGGCGGGCAGGGGCCCTCGTCGTGCGTGGCGCGTGTCGTCCCCCGGCCCGGCGGGTCACACTGGGCGCATGGCCGACTCCCCCGTCACCGTCCCCACCGACGCGGACCCGCTCGCGTTCGTCGACGCGGTCCCGCACGCCGTGCGGCGGCGCGACGCGCACACCCTGCTCGAGCTGTTCGGGCGGGTGACCGGCGAGCGACCGGTGATGTGGGGACCGTCCATCGTCGGGTTCGGCAGCTACCACTACCGGTACGCGTCCGGGCGCGAGGGCGACGCGCCGGCCGCGGGGTTCTCCCCTCGCTCGACCGCGACGACGCTGTACTTCCCGTACGGGTTCGACGGCTACGACGACGAGCTCGCCGCCCTCGGCCCGCACCGGCTCGGGGCGTCGTGCCTCTACGTGAAGGACCTCGCGACCGTGGACCTCGCGGTGCTGGAGTCGCTCGTGTCGCGCGCGTACGCGCAGGTCACGTCGTCGTGAGGGTCACACCGACGGGTCGGTGACCGAGGCGAGGAACACCGGCCAGCCGGTCGTGCCGTCGCGCACGACGAACAGGAACGGCCGGTCGAACCGCACGTCCAGGCCCGGCAGCATGCCCGCCGACTCGAGCATCGCGACCTCCGTGACCGCCGCGGCCCGCGTGCCCTCCTCGTCGACCTGCAGCACCGCCTGCTGCACGGCCTGCCCGACCCGCACGCCGCGGTCCACGAGACCCGTGAGGTCCGCTGCGGTGATCCCGAGGTCGGACAGCACCGGCATGAGGTCGGTCGTGGTCCGCAGGTCGAGCGTCGGCACCTCGACGTGGACGGAGCTCGGCGCCTGCCCGTCGAGCGCGACGCCGAGCGCGGCCACCACGGCGGGGTCCGCCTCGGCGGGCGACCCCGCGCCGGCCGGCGGCAGCAGGAGGTCGGCCGCGAGGTCCTCGGCGTAGGGCAGCCGCACCGCGGTCCACCCGTCCCGCCGGACGACGGCGACGGCGAGGTCCGCCCCCATGGTGGGGACGTCGACCTGCTCGCCTGACGCCGTGACGAACGGCAGGTCCGCCGTCTCCATCTCGAGGAACGGCTGCTGCCACCGCGCCGCGAGCACCACGGCGTCCTGCAGCGCGGCCCGCATGTCGGGGTCGGGCTCGAGCGCGCTGCGCGGCACCAGACCGCCCGAGTGCTCCTTCACCCAGGGGTCGAGCGCGTCGTGCAGCGCGTCCGAGCCGAGGTCGGCGACCGCGACGCCGGCGTCGTAGCCGCGCACGAGCCGGTCGAGGTACTCCTGCCGCGGGACCGAGTCGTCGTCGAGGACGACCCGCTGCGCGGTGTGCAGCACCGGGGTCGCGGGCAGCTCGTCGGCCTGCACCGTGGCCGGGTCGCCCTCGTGGCGCGCGAGCGCGGCGAGCAGCGCGGACACCGCGTCGGTGCGGTCGTCGCCGGATGCGCCCAACGCCGCGTCGAACGGCGCCGACTCGCCGTCCACCGCGCCCTCGGCGACCATCGCCAGCGCGCTCACCAGGCTCGACGGCGACACCACCACGCCACCCGCCTCGTCGTCCCCGCCCGCACGCAGCGCGCGGAACCCCAGCTCCCACGACGCCGCCACCACGTCACCCACCGCCGACGCGTCCGCGAGCGCGACGGGCACGTACTCCCCCTCGCCCACGACGAGCTCAGCCCGCGGCTCGGCCTGCGGCGACCCGCACGCTGTCAGCGCCAGCACCCCGACCACCACGACCGCCCACGACGTCCTCATACCCCCAGGTGTCGCCGCTGCGACGAACCCTGCACCGGGCGTCAGGCCGACGGGTCGGTCACCGCAGCGAGGAACACCGGCCATCCCGTCGTGCCGTCCCGCGCGACGAACAGGAACGGCCGGTCGAACCGCACCTGCAGCTGCGGCTCCGGCGGCGCGGCCGCACCCGCCGCGATCTCGGTGACCGCGGCGGCCCGTGTCCCCTCTTCGTCGACCTGCAGCACCGCCTGCTGCGCGCCCTGGCTGATGACGACCGACTCGTCCACGAGGCCCGACAGCGCGGAGCCGGCGATCCCGAGGTCGGTCAGCAGCGGCATCAGGTCCGTCGCGGTCGTCAGGTCCAGCACCGGCAGCGCGATCCGCGCGAGCCGCCGCTCCTGCTCGTCGAGCGCGACCGACAGGCTCGCCACGAGCGCCGCGTCCGCCTGGGCCGGTGCGTCCGCCGCCGCCGAGCCCGCGGGCGGCAGGAGCAGGTCCGCCGCGAGGTCGTCGGTGTAGGGCAGGCGCACGGCCGTCCATCCGTCGTGCTCGACGACGGCGAGCGACCGGTCCGCGTGCATCATGGGCGTCTCGACGACGCGCCCCGCCGCCGTGGAGAACGACTCGTCGTACGTCAGCATCTCCGCGAACGGCTCCTCCCACGCCGCGGCCAGGACCACCGCGTCCTGCACGACGAGGTCGAGACCCGGGTCGGGGCTCAGCGCGCTGCGCGGCACGAGGCCACCCGTGTGCTCCTTCACCCAGGGGTCGAGCGCGTCGTGCAGCGCGTCCGAGCCGAGGTCGGCGACCGTGACGCCGGCGTCGTACCCGCGCACGAGCCGGTCGAGGTACTCCTGCCGCGGCACCGCACCGTCGTCGAGCACCACCCGCTGCGCGGTGTGCAGCACCGGGGTCGCGGGCAGCTCGTCGTCCTGCACCGTCGCTGGGTCACCCTCGTAGCGGGCCAGTGCGGCGAGCAGTGCCGAGACGGCGTCGGTGCGGTCGTCGCCGGATGCGCCCAACGCCGCGTCGAACGGCGCCGCCTCCTCGCCGACCGCGCCCTCGGCGACCATCGCCAGCGCGCTCACCAGGCTCGACGGCGACACCACCACGCCGCCCGCCTCGTCGTCCTGCCCCGCGCGCAGCGCCAGGAAACCCAGCTCCCACGACGCCGCCACCACGTCACCCGCCGCAGACGCGTCCGCGAGCGCGACGGGCACGAACTCCCCCTCGCCCATGACGACCTCAGCCCGCGGCTCCGCTTGCGACCCGCACGCCGTCAGCGCGAACACCCCGACCACGACGACCGCCCACGACGCCCTCATGCCCCCCGGTGTCGCGAGGCGCACGACTCTTGCATCCCGTGGACGACGAGGCCCGCCCCCGCTGGGTGCGGGAGCGGGCCTCGTGCGGTGGCGCGTGGTGCGTCAGGCGACGCCGGCGACCTGGCGCAGGACGTACTGCAGGATGCCGCCGTTGCGGTAGTAGTCCGCCTCGCCAGGGGTGTCGATGCGCACGACCGCGTCGAACTCGACGACCGCGCCGTCGGCCTTCGTCGCGGTGACCTTGACGGTGCGCGGCGTCACGCCGTCGTTGAGCGCGGTGACACCGGCGATGTCGAACGTCTCGGTGCCGTCCAGGCCGAGCGAGTCGGCGGACTCGCCCTCCGGGAACTGCAGCGGCAGGACGCCCATCCCGATGAGGTTGGAGCGGTGGATGCGCTCGAACGACTCGGTGATGACGGCGCGGACACCGAGCAGGCGCGTGCCCTTGGCGGCCCAGTCGCGCGACGACCCCGAGCCGTACTCCTTGCCGCCGAGGACGACGAGCGGGACGCCTGCGGCCTGGTACGCGACCGACGCGTCGTAGATCGTCGTGTCCTCGCCCGTGAGCAGGTTCTTGGTGAACCCGCCCTCGACGCCGGGGACGAGCTGGTTGCGCAGGCGGATGTTCGCGAACGTGCCGCGGATCATGACCTCGTGGTTGCCGCGGCGCGAGCCGTAGGAGTTGAAGTCACGACGCTCGACACCGTGCTCGGCGAGGTAGAGGCCCGCCGGGCTGTCGGGCTTGATCGACCCCGCGGGGCTGATGTGGTCCGTGGTGACCGAGTCCCCGAGCTTCGCCAGGACGCGCGCACCGGAGATGTCGGTCACGGGCTCGGGCGCCGCGCCCATGCCCTCGAAGTACGGGGGCTTGCGCACGTACGTCGACTGCGGGTCCCACGAGAAGACGTTGCCCTCGGGGGTGTCGAGGCCGCGCCACCGCTCGTCGCCGGCGAACACGTCGGCGTAGTCGTCCTCGAACATCTTGCGGTCGATCGACGCGTCGATCGTCGCCTGCACCTGCTCGGGGGCCGGCCAGATGTCCTTGAGGAAGATCGGCTGCCCGTCCTCGGTGCGACCCAGCGGGTCGGCGTCGAAGTCGAAGTCCATCGTGCCGGCGAGCGCGTACGCGATGACCAGCGGCGGCGACGCGAGGTAGTTCATCTTCACGTCGGGGTTGATGCGGCCCTCGAAGTTGCGGTTGCCGGACAGCACCGCGGCGACGGCGAGGTCGTGCTCCTGCACGGCCGCCGAGACCTTCTCGTCGAGCGGGCCCGAGTTGCCGATGCAGGTCGCGCAGCCGTAGCCGACGAGGTGGAAGCCGAGCTTCTCGAGGTACGGCCACAGGCCGGCCTTCTCGTAGTAGTTCGTCACGACCTGCGAGCCGGGCGCCATCGACGTCTTGACCCACGGCTTGGCGGTCAGGCCCTTCTCGACCGCGTTCTTCGCGAGCAGCGCGGCGGCGAGCATGACCGACGGGTTCGACGTGTTGGTGCACGACGTGATCGACGCGATCGCGACCGCGCCGTGGAACAGCTCGAACGAGCGGCCCTCGGAGTCCGTCACGGAGAACGTGCGGCTCGCCGACGACGAGATCGCGGGCGAGTCGGACGCCGGGAACGACTCGCGCTCGGCCTCGTCGACCTGGTTGAGCTCGGGCGCGTAGGTGGGCAGGTCGCGCTGGAACTGCTCCTTGGCCTTCGACAGCTCGATGCGGTCCTGCGGACGCTTCGGGCCGGCGATCGACGGGACGACCGTCGACAGGTCGAGCTCGAGGTACTCGGAGTACACGGGCTCGGTGTAGCCCTCGGCCGTGGGGTCGAGCCACAGGCCCTGCTCCTTGGCGTACGACTCGACGAGCGCGAGCTGCTCCTCGGAACGGCCGGTCAGGCGCAGGTAGTCGATCGTCACGCCGTCGATCGGGAAGATCGCCACCGTCGAGCCGAACTCGGGGCTCATGTTGCCGATGGTCGCGCGGTTGGCGAGCGGCACGGCCGCGACGCCCTCGCCGTAGAACTCGACGAACTTGCCGACGACACCGTGCTGGCGCAGCTTCTGGGTGATGGTGAGCACCACGTCGGTCGCGGTCACGCCCGCGGGGATGTTGCCCGTGAGCTTGAAGCCGACGACGCGCGGGATGAGCATCGACACCGGCTGGCCGAGCATCGCGGCCTCGGCCTCGATGCCGCCGACGCCCCAGCCGAGCACGCCGAGGCCGTTGACCATCGTCGTGTGCGAGTCGGTGCCGACGCACGTGTCGGGGTACGCCTTGCCGTCGCGGACCATGACGCCGCGGGCCAGGTACTCGATGTTGACCTGGTGCACGATGCCGGTGCCCGGCGGGACGACCTTGAAGTCGTCGAACGCGGTCTGGCCCCAGCGCAGGAACTGGTAGCGCTCGCGGTTGCGCTGGTACTCGAGCTCGACGTTGCGCTCGAACGCGTCGGCGCGGCCGGCGACGTCGATCTGCACGGAGTGGTCGATGACCATCTCGGCGGGCGCGAGCGGGTTGATGCGCTCGGGGTCGCCCCCGAGCTCGGCGACGGCCTCGCGCATGGTCGCGAGGTCGACGACGCACGGCACACCGGTGAAGTCCTGCATGATCACGCGCGCGGGCGTGAACTGGATCTCGGTGTCGGGCTGCGCGTCGGGGTCCCACGCGGCGAGCGCGTTGATGTGGTCCGCCGTGATGTTCGCGCCGTCCTCCGTGCGCAGCAGGTTCTCGGCGAGGACCTTGAGGCTGAAGGGCAGTCGCTCCAGTCCGGGGACGGCGGACAGGCGGTACACCTCGTACGAGGCGTCACCGACCTGCAGCGTTCCCTTGGATCCGAAGCTGTCGACGGTGCTCACTGGGCGGCTCCTTCTGGGCGAGTGCGCCGGGGATGGGGTCCTCGGACCGCAGGGGCGTCGGTGCCAGCCTAGGCCGTGCCGACGCCCGTCGTGCGGCCAGTTATCTCGACGTCAAGATACATCGTCGGGGGGTCTCGTGCACGTCCGTCTCACGGCGCGTCCTGGTCCCGCCGGCCGTCCCGACGAGCGCACCCGACGCACCCTCGCGCACACCGAGCACGAGGGCCGGGCATCCGCAGTCGCCCGGCCCTCGTCGGCCCTCGTCGTCCCCTCGTCGGCGTCGCGGCACCCGGCCGCGCGCACGACGCGGGTCAGTGCTCCCCGGAGGACTTCGCGGCCTGGGCCGCCTCGGCGGCCTTGCGCTCCGCCTCGACGGCACGCTGGTGCGCGCGCTGGTCGTACTCCGGCGTGCCCTGCTTGAACAGCTCCTCCGTCGCGACGCGACGCGCCTCGGCCAGCTTGTGGGCCGCGTCCTGCTCGCTCATGCCCGGCTCCTCTCGGCTCGTGTGCGGGCACCGGCCGGCCACCGACCGGGCCCGCCTCCACGCTAGGCGCGCGCACGCCCGCGCGCACGGCAGCGCGGACGCCACCCGGCGGACACCCGGTCGGGTGAACCGTGCAGCGCGGGAGGAACCCGGGCCTTTCGTGCTGTATGCAGGCATACGATGACGCAGCCCCCGAGGGCCCTGGCCACCCCCGACCGACCCTGAGGACACACCGTGCACCTGCCTGACACGACCGGCACTCCCCCGCGACGACGACGCAGGGTCGCCGCGGCCGTCGCCGCCCTGCTCGTCGCGACCCTGGCGCCCACGCTGCCCGCCCAGGCCGCCGACACCATCTCCGTCTCCGGCCGCGTGACCGACCAGGCCGACCAGCCCATCGCGGGCCTCGTGGTCTCGGTCGTGCCGGACGGGGGCGGCCTCATGCGGTCCGCCACGACCGCGAGCGACGGACGTTTCACCGTCACGCAGGTCACGCCCGGGCGCAGCGAGCTCTCGGTCGACGACGACTGGGCGGCCGACGACCTGTGGCGGCACCAGACGTGGAACGGCACCTCGGGTGTCGAGGGGTGGACGACGTTCGAGACGGGCACGAGCGACGTCACCGGCGTGACGTTCCGGCTGCGGCCGACGTCGGGCTTCGTCGGGCACGCGGTCGACGAGAACGGGGACCCGCTGCGGAACATCGCGTGGGACGTCTACGAGCAGCACCCGGACACCGGTGCGTGGCTCGGCCGGCAGTACGGGCCGCTGCTCACCGACGAGGGCGGCCGCATGTGGTTCCCCGCCGACCCGGGCACGACGTGGCGCCTGTGCTTCTCCGACTCCTGGTACCAGCCGGCCGACGAGGGCGGCGGCACGTGGATGCCCACGCGACGGCACCTCGACGGCTGCTGGAGCCGGACGCAGGACTCCGGCGCCACGCTCGCTCAGGCGAGCGACATCACCTTCACCGACGTGGGCCAGCGGCGCGACCTCGTCGTCGAGATGCCCGATGCGGGCAAGGCCCTGACGCTCGGCTACCCCGCGGTCGTCGGCGCCACCGACACGGGCTCGACGCTCACCGCGGTCCCCGGCACGTGGGGCCCCGGGACCGTCTCCCTGAGCTACCAGTGGTACACGTGGTCGGAGACCGGCGGCCAGCAGCTGATCCCTGGCGCGACGGGCACGACGTTCACGACGACGAGCGCCCACGCGGGCAAGCAGGTCGGCGTCCAGGTCACGGGCACACGCAGCGGGTACGCCCCGGCGACCCGGCTGTCGACGCTGGGCGCGGTCGGCCGCACGGCTCCCACGACGGCGTCTCCCCTGACGATCACGGGGACCCCTGCCCCCGGCAAGACCCTCACCGCCTCGCACGGCGCGCTCTCCCCCGCCGGGTCGTCCGCGTGGTTCCAGTGGTTCGTGAACGGCGTCCCCGCCGGCTGGGGCACGACGCTCGCCGTGACGACGGCGCACCGCACCGCGACCATCGAGGTCCGGGGCGCGTTCTCGACGAGCGGCGCGGGCGAGCGCGTCGCGCGGGCGACCGTACGGGTGCCCGGCCTGGCGTTCACGCCGGCGACGCCGACCGTCGCGGGCACCGCGGTCGTCGGGCAGACCCTCACCGCGAAGGTCGGCACGTGGACGCCCACGCCGACGACGTTCACCTACCAGTGGTACCGCGGGAGCACCGCGATCAGCGGCGCGACCGGCAAGACCTACACGCTCAAGGCCGCCGACCGCGGCACAAGGGTCAAGGTCAAGGTCACGGGCTCGCGCGCGGGCTACGAGACGGCCTCGCGCACGTCGGCCGCCACGGCCACGGTCAAGGGCGTCCTCGTGCCCGCGACGCCGACCGTCAGCGGCACCGCGAAGGTCGGCAGGACGCTCACCGCCAAGGTCGGCACGTGGAAGCCCTCGGGCATCACGTTCACCTACCGGTGGTACCGCAACGGCACCGCGATCTCCGGCGCGACGGGCAAGACGTACGTCGTGAAGAAGGCCGACCGCGGGGCGCGCCTGCACGTGCGCGTGACGGGCTCGCTGTCGGGCTACGTCTCGCAGTCGCGCTCGTCGGCCACCACCGCGAAGGTCGTCTGACCCCTCCCACGCAGCGGCGCCCGCCGGTCCACGGACCGGCGGGCGCCGCGCTACGTGCGGGGGTCAGCGGGAGAAGACCGCGACCGCCTCGACGTGGTGCGTCATCGGGAACAGGTCGTAGCCCGCGACGTCGACGAGCTCGTACCCCGCGGCGCCGAGCAGCGCCACGTCCCGGCCGAGCGCGGCCGGGTCGCACGCGACGTACACGACGCGCTGCGGGGCCAGCGAGGCGAGCGCGTCGACGACCTTGCGGCCCGCGCCCGCACGCGGCGGGTCCAGCACGACGACGTCCGCGTGCGCCACCGCGGGCTCCTGCCCGCGGTGGCCCGTGAGCGTGCGCGCGACGTCGCCGACGTGCAGCGTCACCTGGTCGCGGTCGTGCAGGTTGCGCCGCGCGTCGCGCACGGCGCGCGCGTCGCCCTCGACCGACACGACGCTCCCCTGCGGCCCGACGGCGTCAGCGAGCGGTGCCGTGAACAGGCCCGCCCCCGCGTACAGGTCGACCACGGTGGCCCCGGCGACGTCGCCGACGCCGCCCAGCACCGCGTCGACGAGCGTCGCGGGCGCCGCGCGGTGGACCTGCCAGAACCCCGCGGCGGCCACGCGGTACTCCCACCGGGACCCCGCTGCCTCGACGACCTCGCGCACCGACGAGCGCGCGTTCGGCCGCGTGTCCGGGCGGCGCCGGCCGAGGTCGAACGGCGTGCCGTCGACGAGCACCAGCGGCCGGTCACCGCCGACGGGCGCGACCGCCTCGACGTGCACGCCCGCCGGCCAGCGCCGGGAGAACAGGTCGAGCTCGGCGATCGCCTCGACCGCGAGCGGCATCGACCCGAGCGCGAGGACGTCGTGCGAGCGGTGGCGGCGCATGCCGGCGCGGCCCTCGGCGTCCGTCACCAGGTCGATGCGCGTGCGCCACGCGAGGCCGCCGCGCTCGTCGTCGCCCGGCGCGGCGTGCACGACGACGTCGCGCTCGACGTGCCCGAGGCGCTGCAGCTGCTCGCGCAGCACCGCGGCCTTCCACGCCCGCTGCGCCGGGAGCGCGACGTGCGCGAGCTCGCCGCCGCCGACCCCGTCCGGCCCGGCCGCCGGCCACGCACTCGCCACGCGGTCGGGCGAGGCGTCCAGGACCTCGACGGCGTCCGCGCGCCAGAACGTGGCGTCCGGCTCGGCGTCCGTGAGCCGCGCGCGCACGCGCTCGCCCGGCAGCGTGTGCCGCACGAACACCACGCGCCCCTCGTGCCGTGCGACGCAGTGGCCGCCGTGCGCGACCCGCTCGATCTCGAGCTCGATGACGGTCTCCTTCTGGTCCTCGGCGCGCGTGTCGGCGCCGTCGGGTCGGTCGGGCAGCTGCCCGTTCGGGCGGTCAGTCACGCGGCACCGCCGGACGCACGTGGTCCTCGAGGCCCGTGTGGCCCTCGGACGACGCGAGCTGCCACGGCACGGACGCGACGACCACGCCCGGCGTGAACAGCAGGCGCCCCTTGAGCCGCAGCGCGCTCTGGTTGTGCAGCAGCTGCTCCCACCAGTGCCCGACGACGTACTCGGGGATGTACACGACGACGAGGTCGCGCGGACTGTCGCGACGCACCGAGCGCACGTACTGCAGCACCGGGCGCGTGATCTCGCGGAACGGCGAGTCGAGCACGCGCAGCGGCACGGGCAGGTCCATCGCGTCCCACTGCTCGCGCAGCCGCGCGACGTCCTCCTCGTCGACACCCACGGTCACGGCCTCGAGCACCTGCGGCCGCGCCGCGCGCGCGTACGCGATCGCGCGCATCGTCGGGCGGTGCAGGTGCGAGACCAGGACGATCGCGTGCACCCGGCTCGGCAGGGCACGTGCCGCGGCCGCGTCCGCCCCGAGGGCGAGCTCGCGCCGCACGGCCGCGTAGTGCCGGTGGATCGCCTGCATGAGCACGAACACCACGATCATCGCGAGGATCGCGATCCAGGCGCCGTGCGTGAACTTCGTGACCAGCACGACCAGGAGCACGGTCGCGGTCATCCCCAGCCCGATCGCGTTGACGACGCGCGAGCGCTTCATGCGTGCACGCGTCGTCGGGTTCGGCTCGGTGCGCAGCGCGCGCGTCCAGTGCCGGACCATGCCGAGCTGGCTCAGCGTGAACGAGACGAACACGCCGACGATGTAGAGCTGGATCAGGCGCGTGACCTCGGCGTCGAACGCCCAGATGAGCCCGATCGCGACGACGGAGAGCGTGACGATGCCGTTGGAGAACGCGAGCCGGTCGCCGCGCGTGTGCAGCTGGCGCGGCAGGTAGCCGTCGCGCGCGAGGATCGAGCCGAGCACCGGGAACCCGTTGAACGCCGTGTTCGCCGCGAGCACGAGGATCAGGCCCGTGACGATCGCGATGACCGCGACCATGACCGGCATCCCCTCGAACACCGCCGACGCGAGCTGGGCGATCACGGGGTGCTGCTCGTAGTCGGGTCCCACCGGCACGCCGTCGCGCAGCAGCTGCTCGTGCGGGTCGTCGACGAACTTCACGCCCGTGGCGCGCGCGAGCATGAGGATCGACAGGATCATCGTCACCGAGATCGCACCGAGCAGCGCGAGCGTGGTCGCCGCGTTGCGGGACTTGGGCTTGCGGAACGCGGGCACGCCGTTGCTGATCGCCTCGACACCCGTGAGCGCCGCGCATCCGGATGCGAACGACCGCAGCACCAGGAAGAACCCGGCGAGGCCCGTGAGCCCGTTCTCGAACCCGGCCTCGGGCGCCACGTCGAAGCCGGCGCTCTCCGCGACGGGCAGCGTGCCGAGCGCGTAGCGCACCGACCCGACCACCGCGATCAGGCCGATCGCCAGCATGAACAGGTACACCGGGACCGCGAACGCGCTGCCCGACTCCTTGACGCCGCGCAGGTTGACGAGGGTCAGCAGCACGACGAGCCCGATCGCGAGCATCGCCTCGTGGCCCTTGAGGGCCGGGAACGCCGCGGCGGCGTACTGCGCACCCGACGAGATCGACACCGCGACCGTCAGCACGTAGTCGACGAGCAGCGCGCTCGCGACCGTGACGCCCGCGTTCGGCCCGAGGTTGACCGTCGCGACCTCGTAGTCCCCGCCGCCCGACGGGTACGCGTGCACGTTCTGCCGGTAGCTCGCGACGACCGTCAGCATGACCAGCGCGACGGCCACGCCGACCCACGGCGAGATCACGAGCGCCGACATGCCGGCCAGCGAGAGCGTCAGGAGGATCTCGTCGGGGGCGTACGCGACGGACGAGAGGGCGTCGGACGCGAACACCGGGAGGGCGATGCGCTTCGGCAGGAGCGTGTGGCCGAGCCGGTCGCTGCGGACCGGGCGTCCGAGCAGCAATCGCTTTGCGGCATCCGCGAGGTCCGACACGAGGCACCATCGTAGGCGCACCACGCGCGGCGCGTGCGGTGCGGACCCGTGGCTGCGGGCGCGCGAGCAGGGGTATAGCGTGACGCGCTGTGCACTTCGTCATCATGGGCTGCGGCCGGGTGGGCGCGAACCTCGCGCAGACGCTCGAGGAGCACGGCCACTCCGTCGCCGTGATCGACCAGAACCCGGAGGCGTTCCGACGCCTGTCGGGCTCCTTCGCGGGCCACAAGGTCACGGGTCTCGGCTTCGACCGGGACACCCTCGTGAAGGCCGGTATCGACGACGCGTACGGCTTCGCGGCCGTCGCCGACGGCGACAACTCGAACATCCTCGCCGCGCGCGTCGCGCGCGAGACCTACAAGATCGAGAACGTCGTCGCCCGCATCTACGACCCGCACCGGGCCGAGATCTACCAGCGGCTCGGCATCCCGACCGTCGCGACCGTCCGCTGGACCGCGCACCAGGTGCTGCGCCGCCTGCTGCCGCTGGGCGCGACGGACGAGTTCCGCGACTCGTCGGGGCAGCTCACGCTCGCGCAGGTCGACGTGCACAGCGGCTGGGTGGGCCGTCCCGTCACGCAGCTCGAGGCGGCCGCCGGCGTGCGCGTCGCGTACCTCACGCGGTACGGCGACGGCGTGCTCCCGGACACGACGACCGTGCTGCAGGAGAACGACGTCGTGCACGTCATGGCGCGCGTCGACGCGCTCCCGCACGTCGAGCGCGTGCTGACCGCCGAGCCGGGGGTGTCCGAGTGAGGGTCGTCATCGCCGGGGCCGGCTCGGTGGGCCGGTCGATCGCGCGCGAGCTGCTCGCGCACGAGCACGACGTCACACTCATCGACCGGCAGCCGACCGCGATGCGCGTCGCGCAGGTCGCGGAGGCCGACTGGCTGCTCGCCGACGCGTGCGAGCTGCCGACCCTGCGCGAGGCGCGGGCCGACGAGTGCGACGTCATGGTCGCCGCGACGGGCGACGACAAGGCCAACCTCGTCATCTCGCTGCTCGCGAAGACCGAGTTCGGCGTCCCCCGCACCGTCGCACGCGTGAACAACCCGAAGAACGAGTGGATGTTCGACGAGGCGTGGGGCGTGGACGTCGCGGTGTCGACGCCGCGCATCATGACGGCGATGGTCGAGGAGGCCGTCGCGGTCGGCGACCTGGTGCGCATCTTCACGTTCCACCAGTCGGGCGCGGACATCCTCGAGATCACCCTCCCCCAGGACGCTCCGCTCGTCGGCGTCCGCGTGGGTCAGGTCGCCTGGCCCACCGAGGTGGTGCTCGCGTGCATCGTGCGCGACGGCCGCCCGATCGCCCCGAGCGTGGACGACACGCTGGAGGGCCGCGACGAGCTGCTGTTCGTCACGAGCCGCGACGCCGACGAGGGTGCGCTCGAGGCGCTCCTCACGGGTGCGACGAAGGTTCCTGCTCCGGGTGCTCCTGCGCAGCCCGCGCCCTGACGAGCTGTTGCGCGGGGCGCACCAGCACCCAGCTGATCCACAGCACGAGCGCGGTCAGCGGGACGCCCATCGCGAGCTTGGCCGTGCCGAGCCACGCGACGTCGTCGTTGAGGTAGAGCGGGACCTGCACGACGAGCCGCAGTGCGAACATCGCGACCCACGGCAGCGTCGCGAGCGTGTAGATGCGACGCAGCTCGCGGTCCTCACGCCACGCGACGACGTTGCGCCACGGCCCGCCCGACAGCGGCCCGTCCGCGGCGAACAGCCCCATGACGAGACCGACGAGCGGCCAGCCGACCAGGACGGTCGCGAGCGTCCCGACGAGGTACGCCGCGTTGACCCACAGCCCGTACGCGAAGTAGTCGCTCGCGTCGCCCGTGCGCCACGCCCACACCACGCCGATGCCGACGCCGATCACGCCCGACAGCGCCTGCGTGACCGGCGTGCGCTGCACGAGCCGCACGACGACCGCGAGCAGCGCGGCACCGGCCGCCGCGATCAGGGCGGGCCGCAGCTGCTGACCCGTCGCGAGGTACACCACGACGAACAGCAGACCCGGCGCGACGGACTCGACGACGCCGCGCGCACCGCCGATCGCGTCCATCGCGGAGAACGTGTCGGACGTCAGCGCGCGCATGCCGCGGCCGCCCTCCTCGGGCGGGACCACGCCGTCGACCACGCCGTCCACCTTGCCGTCCACCGCGCCGCCCACCGTGTCGTCCACCTTGTCGAGCGGTGCGGCCGGCGGCCGCTCGTCGGGCGTGCTCACTCGCCCGGCCGGGGACGCAGCTCGTAGCGGGGGTTGAAGATCGTGCGCCGACCGTCGACGAGGCACACCATGCCCTCGGCCGTCAGACGGCGCCCGGGCACGATGCCCGCGATCTCGCGGCGACCCAGCCACACCAGCGACAGCGAGCCCGAGCCGTCGTACAGCTCGGCCTCGAGCGCGGGCACGCCCTGCCGGGGTCGGAACGTCACGGAGCGCAGCACGCCGCTCACCTTGGCGCGACGCCGCAGCGCGGCGCTGTCGACCGAGGTGCAGCCGACGGACCGCCCGGCCTCGACGCGCTCCTCGGCGGCCTCGACCTCGGCCTGGGAGGCCGAGAGCGAGTGCAGCAGCTCCTTGAGCGTCATCGGATCTCCGTGATCTCCGGACCCCGCGTCAGCGGGTCGAAGTCGGGCTCCTGCGCCGCGGGCGGCTCCTCGACCGCCGGGGCACCCGGCCCCTGCCGGTTCGGCAGGGTGAGGGTCAGCAGGTCGCGCGGCGGACGCGCGTCGGTCCCGCGCACCACGACGACCTCGCCGAACACGCGCTCGAGCACCTGCGCGGCGTCCGGCTCGACGGCGGCACGGCCCGTGATGACCCCGCGCAGGAACCAGCGCGGACCGTCGACGCCCAGGAACCGCGCGGGGCGGTGGGCGGTCCGACCCTCGGGTGTGCGCGCGGGGAGCCGCGCGAGCAGCTCGCGCCCGAACGGGCCGGGCAGGTCGTCGGCGGCACCGCCCTGCTGCACCACCGACTGCTGGATCTCCTGACGGATCTCGTCCCAGATGCCCTCGCTGCGGGGCGCGGCGTACGCCTGCAGCTGCAGCGTCGACCCGTCGATCGAGACGGCCGCGGCCGAGACCGCGTTGGTGGTCTTGTCGACCTCCATGCGCAGCTCCATGCCGGGCACCCCGGGGATGTGCAGCGCGCCGAGGTCGAGCCGCGGCAGCGCCGTGGCCTCGTCGGCGGCGTCCCACGGTCCGTGCGCCGGCCGGCCGTCGGTGCCGGTGCCCGCGGCCGTGGCCTCAGCGGCGTCGTCGTCGACGCCCTCGGCCTCCTGGCCCGCGCTCGCCTGCGCCTCGACCTGCTCCTCGGTCACCTGAGGCTCGTCGTCGCCCTTGGGGCGGCGCCGGAAAATCGCCACGTGTCACTCCTCCTCGAGCGCTCGCGCGCCCGTCGCGTGCCCGCGCCGTCCAGCGGCGGGCAGCCTGCACCGGTGCTCCTCGTTCGACACTAGCCCGCGCGGCGCCACGAACCTAGCCGCCCGCGGGGCCACGGTCAGGCGTCCGAGCCCGCGGCCTGCTCCGCGGGTGCCGAGCCCCCGACCTTCCAGCCGCCGCTCGACCCGAACCCGCCCTCGCCGCGGTGCGAGCCGGGCAGACGCTCGACCTCGACGAAGCGCACGCGCTCGACCTTCTGCACGACGAGCTGCGCGACACGGTCGCCGCGGTGCAGCTCGACCGGGTGCTCGACGTCCGTGTTGAGCAGGGTCACCGCGATCTCGCCGCGGTAGCCCGCGTCGACGGTGCCCGGCGCGTTGACGATCGTCAGGCCGTGGCGCGCCGCGAGCCCCGAACGGGGGTGCACGAACGCCGCGTACCCGTCGGGCAGCGCGATCGCCGTGCCCGTCGGCACCGTGACCCGGCCCTGCGGCGGGATCACGACGTCGACCCTGGTCACGAGGTCGGCACCCGCGTCGCCCGGGTGGGCGTACGACGGGACGGGCAGGTCGGGGTCGAGGCGCACCAGCAGCACCTCGAGCGCGGGGTCGGTCGTCACGGCGCCGACCCTACCGGCCCGGGTCTGGGATGCTGGTGCCATGTCCGCTGCCACGCCCGCGAGCCCCGACCCCGCACGCCCGGCACCTGCCGACGCGACGCGGAGCCCGCACACCCCGCGCACCCCTGCCGCGACGGGCGCGTCCTTCGACGAGGCGCTGAGCCTCGCCCCGCTGGGCTGGGTGGCGGTCGCCGGGCTCGTCGTGACGGTGTGGATCGCGCTGCTGCCGGTGGACCTCGTGCTCGCGACGGTCGTCGCGCTCGTCGTCGCGGTCGTCACGGTCGTGCTGGTGCTGCGGTGGACGCCGCGCGTGCGGGTGCACGGCGGCGAGCTGCACGCGGGACCGGCGCACATCCCGCTCGACCTCCTGCGCGACCCGGTCGCGCTCGAGGGACCCGCGCTGCGCGAGGCCCTCGGCCCCGGTCTCGACGCACGCGCCTACGTGTGCCTGCGCGGGTGGATCCGCACGGCGGTGCGCGTCGACGTCGACGACCCGGCCGACCCGACGCCGTACTGGGTCGTCTCGACGCGTCGCCCGGCGGCGCTCGTCGCGGCGCTCACGCGCGACTGACCCGCGACCGCGGGCGGGCCGGGTACGACGAGGGCCCGGTACGACGACGGCCGGCCCCGTCGGGACCGGCCGTACGTGTACGGAACGCGTGACGCCTGAGGTCAGGCGGCGCACTCCGAGCAGACCTGCTGGCCGTCGCGCTCGTACGCGAGCTGGCTGCGGTGATGGACGAGGAAGCAGCGCGAGCACGTGAACTCGTCCGCCTGGCGCGGCAGGACGCGGACCGAGAGCTCCTCGCCGGACAGGTCGGCGCCCGGGAGCTCGAACCCTTCCGCGGCCTCGGTCTCGTCCTCGTCGACCACGCCCGAGTTCTTGTCCGCACGTCGCGCCTGGAGCTCCTGCAGGGAGTCCTCGCTGAGGTCCTCCTCGGTCTTGCGCGGGGCGTCGTAGTCGGTAGCCATGTGGGGCGTCACACTCCGTCTTGGTGTTGCTTGGCTGATGAGTACGCGTGATCAATGCATGACTGGAGCCGTTTGTTCCCGCGCGGAGGGGATTGTGCACCACTTCCGGGACCGGTGCGAGTGCAACCTGCGCACTCGGTATCACTCGGACGAGTGATACCGGTCACGCCGTCGTGTCGGCACCCTTCGCCGCGAGGAACGCTACCAGCGGCTCCACGCCGCCGCGCGGCCCGGCGACGGTCATCTCCTGGTCCGCCGGACGCCCTCCCAGACCCGTGACGACCGCGCCCGCCTCCTGCGCGACGAGCGACGCCGCGGCGAGGTCCCACGGCTGCAGCCCGCGCTCGTAGTAGAGGTCGAGACCGCCCGACGCGACCGCGCACAGGTCGAGCGCGGCGGAGCCGAGCCGGCGGATGTCGCGCACGAGCGGGAGCAGCTCCGCGACGATCGCGGCCTGCGCCCGGCGCCGCTCCACGAGGTACCCGAAGCCCGTCCCGATGAGGCAGCGCTCGAGCGGCCTCGCCTCGTTCACGCGCACCGGCACGCCGTCACGCGTCGCGCCGAGCCCGCGCCCCGCGAGGAACGTGCGCCCCTCGACCGGTGCGTGCACCGCGCCCGCGAGGACCGTCCACGTCCGAGGCGTCGGCGCGACGTCGAGCGGCGCCCCGGGCTCGCCCACGACCGCGGCCACCGACACCGACCACGACGAGAGCCCGTACAGGTAGTTCACGGTCCCGTCGATCGGGTCGACGACCCACGTGACGCCCGTCGTGCCGGGCTCGTACCCCTGCTCCTCGCCGAGGATCCCGTCGCCGGGCCGCAGCTCGGCGATCCGGCGGCGCAGCAGCGCCTCCGACGCCAGGTCCATCGCGGTGACGACGTCCACCGGGCTCGACTTGGTCGCGTGCACCTGGACGGTGTCGGGGCGTCCGTCGTGGACGAGCGCGCCGGCCTCGCGCGCGAGGGTGGCGGCCGTGTCGACGAGGGCCTGGACGTCGTGCGGTGCGGGTGTCGTCATGGCGACCATCCTGCCTGCCCGCCCGGCCGCCCCCGCCACGGTCCCGGAGCGTGCAGCTTGAACCGCAGCGACAGCACGCGCAGCGCGAAGATGCCGACGACCACGGCGGACAGGACGACGGGCGAGCGCCACCCGGCGAACCAGCACGCCGCGACGACGACCGCGCCGAGCATCGAGGGGATCGCGTAGAGCTGGCGGTCGTGCAGCACCACGGGCACCTCGCCCGACAGCACGTCGCGCAGCACTCCCCCGCCCGCACCCGTCATGACGCCGACGATGACCGCGGCGACGGCCGTGGTGCCGTACTCGAGTCCCTTGACGGTGCCGACGACCGTGAACACGGCGAGCGCACCCGCGTCGAGCACCACGATGAACCGGCGGGCCCGCTGCAGGCGCGGGTGGAAGAAGTACATGACGAACGCGCCGAGCACGGCCGTCGTGATGAGCCGCCAGTCGGAGATCCCCACGGGCGGCACCGCGCCGATCAGGACGTCACGCAGCATGCCGCCGCCGAGTCCCGCGGCCCAGCCGAGGACGACGATCCCGAACACGTCGAACTGCTTGCGCACCGCGGCGAGGGCCCCGGACATCGCGCCGACGAGCACGCCGATGATCTCGAGCACCGGTTCGAACGGGATGTCCTGGACCACGAGGGCATGATGGCAGTCGGGGGGCGCGGGCGGCGTGACGACGCGGGACGTCGGCCGTGCCCGGGCCGACGCGAGGTGTGGCGAGATGTGACGATCGCGACGACCGGCGGCACACCGGGCGCACCTCCGCCGCGAGGCGTGCAGAAGGTGGCACCCTCGACCGTGACGCAGTAGGAGGACGCATGGACGAGCTCGAGCTGGTGGGCCTGCACGACGACGGCGAGCACCTGGTGCTCGCGCGCGCGGACGGCCAGCGCTTCCGCGTCCGCATCGACGAGCCGCTGCGCGCCGCGGTGCGCCGCGACCGCCCGCAGCTCGAGCAGCTGCGCGCCGAGGGCGCGGGCACGCTCAGCCCGCGCGAGATCCAGGCGCGCATCCGCGCAGGCGCGACCACGCAGGAGGTCGCCGACGCGTCGGGCCTGCCCGTCGCGCACGTGCGCCGCTACGAGGGCCCGGTCATCGCCGAGCGCGAGTACGTCGCGGAGCAGGCGCGCGCGACGCGTGTCGGCCGCGACCACGGCGCCCCGGTGCTGGGCGACCTCGTCACCGACCGCCTCGCGGCGCGCGGTGTGGACCTCGGCTCGCTCGCGTGGGACGCGGCCCGCGAGCCGCACGGGCCGTGGTACGTGCTCGCCCGGTTCACGGTCGACGACACGCCGCGCGAGGCGCGCTGGACGTTCGACCCGGGCGCGCGCACGCTCGTCGCGGACGAGGACGAGGCGCGGTGGCTGTCCGAGACGGAGCTGCCCGACGAGCCCGTCGCGCGCCGGCACCTGTCGGCGGTCCGCGACGTCGTGTTCGACTTCGAGTCGGTCGGCTCGGTGCGCCACGTCGGCGACGGTCCGTTGGACGACGACACGCACGAGCAGCCCGCGGTGGACGCGGACGCGCGCACGCACGCCCTGCTCGACGACCTGCAGGCGCGCCGCGGCGTGCGGCAGACCGTCGCCGAGGGTGAGGACGACGAGGAGGACGGCGCGTTCGAGGGGTTCGGGCCGCAGCACGCGTTCGACTTCACGCGCCTCGACGACGTCCCGGGCGCGCACCCGGCGGACGCCGACCCGCAGCGCGAGGCCGTCGTGCTGCACCCGCGTCGCCCCTCGATGCCTCCGGTGGGCTCGCCGGACGACCGCTCCGCCACCGAGGCGTCCGAGCGGTCGTCGGACAGGGCGCCGGACAGGGCGTCGGACAGGCCGTCGGGCGGGTCGCGGGCGAAGGCGCCGGGCAGGTCGACGGGTACGGCGGCGGGCAAGGCGTCGGACGAGGCCGCGTCGTCGGTGGCGGTGGCCGACGAGACCGCGCCCCCGGAGCCTGCCGAGACCGAGCCGGTCGCCGAGGAGCGCCCCCGCGCGCGCAAGGGCCGCGCGAAGGTGCCGAGCTGGGACGAGATCGTGTTCGGGGCCCGCCCCGAGTGACCCGACGCCCGGGGCGCTGACCCGGGCGCACGTCGTCAGACGTCGAGCGTCGGCTGCTCCGCGAGGAACGGCTCGGGCGTGGGTGCCGCGTCCGGAGCGAGCGCGCGCGACGCCGCGGCCGTCATGCGGCGCATGTGGTGACGGCGGCACAGCACCTCGTACTGCACCTCGCCGTGGTGCGGGTCGGACGCCCCGGCGACGTCACCGACGACGACCTGCTCGCCCTCGACGACCATGACGCCGTCGACGGTGCGCGCGTTGTGCGTCGCCCGCGCGCCGCACCAGCACAGGGCGCGCACCTGGAGGATCTCGACGCGGTCCGCGAGCTCGACGAGCCGCTGCGCCCCCGGGAACAGCCGCGCGCGGAAGTCCGAGGAGATGCCGAACGCGTACGCGTCGACGCCGAGCTCGTCGACGACGCGCGCGAGCTGCTCGACCTGCGCCGCGGTGTAGAACTGCGCCTCGTCGCCGATGAGGTAGTCCACGGGCCGGCCCTGCGTGCGCCGCCCGAGCACCTCGGCCCAGAAGTCGGTGCGGTCGTCGACCTCGTACGCGCGCTTGGTGAGGCCGAGGCGCGACGAGATCGTCGCGGAACCCGCGCGGTCCTGCCGCGTGAACAGCAGGCCGTCACGCCCGCGCGCGGCGTGGTTGTGGTGCATCTGGAGCGCGAGGGTCGACTTCCCGCAGTCCATCGTGCCCGAGAAGAACACCAGCTCGGCCACCGCTACGCCCACCCCTCGTGCCAGTCCTGGTCCGGGACGCACCGCGCGCGTCCCGGGTGCGCCGCACATCCTCCCAGACGCGCCGCGCCCGTCGTCATGCCACGACGATGCACGGCACGAGCATCTCCTGCGGCGTGAGCGACCCGTGCACGCCGACCATGTCGAGCGACGCGGCGGTCTGCGTGCGGGTGTCGACGACGGTCGCGGCGCCCGTCATGGCGACCATGAGGTCCCCGACGACGGGCAGCACGCGGTCCGTGACGGGGCCGAGCAGCCCGGCGCCCACGACCTCGTCGCGCGTGAGGACGAGCGCGGCGTCGCCGAGCACGTCGCGCCACGTGTCGCGCACGCGCTCGAGGGGCACACCCGGCTCGACGTGCACGTGGCTCGCGCGCGGCTCACCCGCGACGAGCGCGACGTCCGCGGCCAGGCGCGGGTCGGTCGCGACGTCCCAGCGCTGCGCCGGGTCGACGTCGACCATGCCGTGGTCGGCGGTCACGACGAGCACGGTGCCGCGCGGGAGCGACCGCGCGAGCCGGGCGATCTCGGCGTCGGCGTCCGCGAGGGCGTCGCCCCACGCGTGGGACCCGACGCCCTGGTGGTGGCCGACCTTGTCGACGTCCCCCCAGTACAGGTACGCCAGCCCGGGTTCGCGCAGCGCCCGCAGCGCGGCGTCGACGCGGTCGGCGAGCGACTCGGCGGGCACGTAGTGCGCGCCGCGCAGCGCGGCGCGCGTGAGCCCCGACCCCGCGAACCGCGCGGGTCCGACGCTCGTGACCGGTACCCCGGCGCCCACGAGCAGCTCGAGGGTGCTCGCGTGCGGCTGGAACTCCTCGGGCTCGGGCGCACCGCTCCACTGCACGAGGTTCGCGAGCGCACCGGTGCCCGGCACGCGCACGGTGTAGCCGAGCATCCCGGTGCCGCCGGGTGCGACGCCCGTGCCGAACGTGCCGAGCGCCGTGGCGGTCGTCGAGGGGAACGTGCTGGTGACGGGCTCGCTGCCCGCGCTCGCGCGGCGCAGGAACGGCGCGTGCCCGCTGCGCTCGGCCAGGTTGAGGTGGCCGAGCCCGTCGACGAGCACGACGCACACGCGCGGCGCGGTCGGCACGCCGAGGCGTTCCTGCGCGGTCGTCCACGCGCCGACGACGCCGTCGAGCGACGCCGCACCCGCGGGCGACGTGCCGGTCAGCACCGAGCCGGCGGCGGCGACGAGGACCGAGCCCAGCCCGGCACGCGCGTCGGCGCCGGGCAGCACGAACCCGTGCCGCTCGACGGCCTGCACGAGGGCCGTGGGCAGCGCACGGCCCTCCACGTCGGTCACCACGTCAGCGCCGCGCGCTCGCCGCGGACAGCGTGCGCGCGAACTGCGTCGCGGCGCGCACGGACTCGGAGCCCTCGGCCGCGGCGCTCACGCGGACCACGACGTCGTCGGGCGCGAGCGTGCCGGTGTAGCCGTGGTCCGCCTCGCACGCGGGGTCACCGCACGACGCGGGCTCGAGGTCGACGCGGGACACCGCACCCCACCCGATCGCGAGCGTGAGCTCGAGCGTCGGCTTGCCCGCGCTGTGCCGCTCGGGCCGCTCCACGACGTGCGTGAGGACGACCGAGCGCAGCTCGCTCAGCGGCACGGACTCGGTGGTGGCGGACGCCGCGGACGACGGGTGCTCGGAGTCGGCGGGGTGGTCGTCCACGTGCGCGCACACGAGGCGCGTGGGCGTCAGGACGAGCACCGTCACGTGCCGGCGCACCTCGGCGGAGTCGAACGTCGTCTCGGGGTGGACGAGGTGCGCCATGACCGGCTCGTCGGCGAGCGCGACGTCGAGGACGTCGGCGACGAGCTCCGGGTAGTACCCGGCGCGGTACAGGTCCTCGTGGAGGGAGCGAGAAGCTGCGGGCATCTGCACATCCTCGCACCGGTCGGCCGCTGCGCCCCAGCGTCCGGGACGTGCGTGTGGACACACGGGGGTCAGCCGCGCTGCAGGCGGCGGGTCGTGTCGGCGCGGTCGGCGTGCGCGAGCGTGGCCCGGGCCGCGAGCGCGACCGCGCCCCGTTCGGCGACGACGACCGGGTTGAGCTCGAGGCCGCGGATCTCGGGCAGCGCGTCGGACAGCACCGCGACGCGTGCGACGACGTCCTCGAGCGCCGCGACGTCGAGCGGCGGCAGGCCGCGGTACCCGAACAGCCGCGGCGCGGCGCGCGGCGCCCGCACGAGGTCGGCCACGTCCACGTCGGTGAGCGGCGGGATGCCGTAGGACACGTCCCCGAGCAGGTCGGACGCGTCGCCCGACATCCCGAGGCTGAGCACCGGCCCGTACAGCGGGTCCTCGACGGTGCGCAGCACGCACGACGAGCCGCGCGGCGCCATCGCCTGCACCTCCAGCGGCGCGGCGCCCGGCTCACCGCGGTGCTGCGCCGCGAGCGCGAGCACCTCCGCGACGTCGGCGCGCAGCTCCACGTCGTCGGCCACGTCGAGCCGGATGCCGCCGAGGTCGGCGCGGTGCCGCAGCGCCGGGACCGTCGTCTTGAGCGCGACGGGGTACCCGATCGCCCGGGCGGCGGCGACCGCCTCGTCGGCGTCGTGCACGGGGGTCGACGGCAGGACGTGCACGCCGACGGTCGCGAGGAGCTGCGCGGCCTGCGGTGCGGTCAGGACGACCTCGCGCTCCCCCGCCACCTCCGTCGCCGTGGCCAGCCACCCGCGCACGAGACGGCCCGCGGCGCGCAGGTCCGCGCCCTCGGGGTGCAGCGGCAGGCCGTGGTCGCGTGCGCGCCACGCGGCGTAGCGCGCGGCGCGGCCCAGCGCGAGCGCGGCGTCCTCGGGGGTCGCGTACGCCGGGACGGTGCGCGGCGTCCCGTCGGCGTCGGGTGCCGTGAGCGCGTCGGTCACGCCGTGCAGGCCGAGCATGCACGCCACGACGGTCTTGCCGCTGGTCGCGGCGACGCGTGCGACGGTCCGCGCGAACGCGAGGTCGGGCCCGCCGACGAGCGGGATCCGCACGACGATGACGACGTCCACGTCGTCGTCCTCGAGCGCGGCCCGCACCTGGGCCTCGGCGGCCTCGTCGGTCGCGTCCTCGGGCAGCACCTGGGCGCCCGCGACGACGAGCCCGGCGGAGGACGCCGCCTCGGCGACGAGCGCCGCGACCGACGACGAGCTCGACACCACGGCGACGCGCCGGCCGGCGGGCAGCGGCTGCGCGGTCAGCACCTGCGCGACGTCGAGCATCTGGTGCGTGTTCTCGACCCGGATCACGCCCGACTGGCGCATGAGCTCGTCGACGACGCGCGCGGGCGCCTGCGTCGCGCGGACCGCGTGCCCGGGCGGCACGACGTGCCCCGAGCGTCCGGCGGTCAGCACGATCACGGGCTTGGCGAGCGCGAGGCGCCGCGCGACGCGGGAGAACTTGCGCGGGTTGCCGATCGACTCGAGGTAGAGCCCGACGACGTCCGTGCCCTCGTCGTCGGCCCAGAACTGCATGAGGTCGTTGCCCGACACGTCCGCGCGGTGCCCGGCGGAGACGAACTCGGCGAGCCCGAGCCCCCGGCGACGCACGGCGGCCAGCAGCGGCACGGCGAGCGCGGCGGACTGGCTGAACAGGCCGAGGCGTCCGGGCTGCGGCAGCTCGTCGGCGAGCGAGGCGTTGAGCGCCCCGTCCTCACCGAGCGACACGACGCCGTAGGAGCCCGGCCCGATGACGCGCAGGCCGGCGCCGTGCGCGGCGGCGAGCACCTCGCGCTGCAGCGCGAGCCCGTCGGGTCCCGTCTCGGCGTACCCCGTGCTCGTCAGGACCACCGCACGCGCGCCCGTCTGCGCGACCGCGCGCACGACGGCGGGCGCGCTCGCCGCGGGGACCGCGAGGACGGCGAGGTCGACGGGTCCGGTGACGTGCGCGAACGCGGCAGCGATGCCTGCGGACCGGCCGGCGTCGGTGTCGGCGTCGCTCGGCTCGTCCGGCAGCGGGTCGGTGCCCACGGACTGCACGCGGACGTTCGGGTCCGCGAGCGCGAGGTGCGCGACGAGCGCGCGGGCGATCCCCACGTGCAGCGGCCGCGGGTGCGCGGTGCCCGGCAGCACGGGTCCGACGACGAGCACCGAGCGCGCGCCGAGCACGGCGCGCATCGAGCGGGCCTCCGAGCGGTGCTCGCGGTCCGCCATGACCGCGAGCGAACGGTCGGTGGGGTCGATGTCGAACCCGAGCGCGACCACACCGTCCTCGGCGTGCTGGCGGACCTCGTACCCCGCGTCGCGGAACACCGCGAGCATGCGGCCGTTCTGCGGCAGGACCTCCGCGACGAACCGGCGCACGCCGCGCTCGCGCGCCGCCGCGGCGAGGTGCTCGAGCAGCACCGACCCGACGCCGCGGCCCTGGTGCGCGTCGGACACGTTGAACGCGACCTCGGCCTCGTCGTCGTCGAGCCGGTCGTACCGGGCGACGCCGATGATCCGGTAGCCGGGCGGCTCGTCGTCCGCGACGGTCGCGACGAGCGCGACGCGCGCGTCGTGGTCGACCGTCACGAGCCGGCGCAGGTCCCTCTCGGGCAGTCGCTCGAGGTGCGCGAAGAACCGCAGGTACGTGGAGCGCTCGGACTGCGCGACGTGGAACGCCTGCAGCGCGTCCGCGTCCGACGGGAGGATCGGCCGCACGCGTGCGGTCCCGCCGTCCTGGAGGACGACGTCGGCCTCCCACGCGGCCGGGTACCGGGCCTCCGCCTCCTCGCGGGCCGCCTGCTCGTCCATCCCGTCAGGCTAGCGATCCCGCGCGCCTGGCACGGCCACCTCCCGGTTCGGGCGACAATGTGCGTCGACCGTGGGCCGGCCCGGCCCGGCCCACGCAGCCGTCCGTAGCACCCGAGGAGCGCATCCACCCATGGCGCGTCGCCCCGCGACCCCGAACCTCCCGCCCGAGGACCTCGTCGAGAAGATCGTCGACATCGACGTCGCGACCGAGATGGAGGGCTCGTTCCTCGAGTACGCGTACTCGGTCATCTACTCGCGCGCGCTGCCCGACGCGCGCGACGGCCTCAAGCCCGTGCAGCGGCGCATCCTGTTCCAGATGGCCGACATGGGCCTGCGCCCCGACCGGCCGTACGTGAAGTCGGCGCGCGTCGTCGGCGAGGTCATGGGCAAGCTGCACCCGCACGGCGACGCGGCGATCTACGACGCGATGGTGCGCCTCGCGCAGCCGTTCAGCCTGCGCCTGCCGCTGGTCGACGGGCACGGCAACTTCGGCTCGCTCGACGACGGCCCGGCCGCGCCCCGGTACACCGAGGCCCGCATGGCCCCGGCCGCGACCGCGATGACCGCGGACCTCGACGAGGACGTCGTCGACTTCGTGCCGAACTACGACAACAAGCTCACCCAGCCCGAGGTGCTGCCCGCGGCGCTGCCGAACCTGCTGGTCAACGGCGCGTCCGGCATCGCGGTCGGCATGGCGACGAACATGGCGCCGCACAACCTCGTCGAGGTCGTCGCCGCCGCGCGCCACCTCGTGATGCACCCCGACGCGACGCTCGAGGACCTCATGCGGTTCGTGCCGGGGCCGGACCTGCCGACGGGCGGCAAGATCGTCGGGCTCGACGGCGTGCGCGACGCGTACCGCACGGGACGTGGCGCGTTCCGCACGCGCGCGACCGCGCGCATCGAGAACGTCACGCCGCGCCGCAAGGGCATCGTCGTGACCGAGCTGCCGTACACGGTCGGTCCCGAGAAGGTCATCGAGAAGATCAAGGAGGGCGTGCAGGCCAAGAAGCTCTCCGGCATCTCGGACGTCGTCGACCTCACGGACCGCGCGCACGGCCTGCGCCTGGTCATCGAGGTCAAGACGGGCTTCGACCCCGACGCGGTGCTCGAGCAGCTGTACCGCGCGACGCCGCTCGAGGACTCGTTCTCGATCAACAACGTCGCGCTCGTGGACGGCCAGCCGCGCACGCTCGGCCTGCGCGAGCTGCTCGAGGTGTGGGTCGGGCACCGGCTCTCGGTCGTGCGCCGCCGCTCGCAGCACCGGCTCGACAAGCGCCTCGAGCGCCTGCACCTCGTCGAGGGCCTGCTGGTCGCGATCCTCGACATCGACGAGGTCATCCAGGTCATCCGCTCGTCCGACGACGCCGAGGCCGCGCGCTCGCGCCTGCGCGTCGTGTTCGACCTGTCCGAGCCGCAGGCCGAGTACATCCTCGAGCTGCGCCTGCGCCGCCTCACGAAGTTCTCGCGTCTCGAGCTCGAGCGCGAGAAGGAGCAGCTGGAGTCGGAGATCGCCGAGCTGCGCGCGGTGCTCGCCGACGACGCGCGCCTGCGCACGCTGGTGTCCGACGAGATGGAGCAGGCCGCCGCGACGTACGGCACGCCGCGCCGCACGATCCTGCTCGAGTCCGCGGGCGGCACCGCGCTGACCGGCGCGCCGGCCGCGAAGGGCTCGCGCGCGGCGGCGGCGCCCTCGCTCGAGATCGCCGACACCCCGTGCTGGGCGCTGCTGTCCGGCACCGGCCTGCTCGCGCGCACCGCGACCGACGAGCCCGTCGAGCGCGCGGCCGACGCGCGCCGCTCGAAGCACGACGTGCTCGCCTCGGTCGTCGCGACGACCGCGCGCGCCGAGATCGGGGTGGTCACGTCGCGCGGGCGCATGGTCCGCCTGTCGGTGCTCGACCTGCCGGCGCTGCCCCCGACGAACGGTGCGCCGTCGCTCGGCGGCGGCGTGCCGCTCGGCGAGGTCGTCGCGCTCGAGCCGGGTGAGCGCGTCGTCGCGCTCGCGTCCCTCGCCGACGACGCCCCGACGCTCGCGCTCGCCACCGCGCAGGGCGTGGTCAAGCGCGTCGCCGCCGGCGACGTGCCGAACAACAAGGACGCGTGGGAGGTCGTCTCCCTCAAGGACGGCGACGAGGTCGTCGGCGCCGCGCACGTCGCGGACGACGACGAGCTCGTGCTCGTCTCGTCGGACGCGTCGCTGCTGCACTTCGCGGCCTCGCAGGTCCGGCCGCAGGGCCGTTCCGCCGGGGGCATGGCGGGCATCAAGCTCGCCGCGGGCCAGCGCGTCGTGGCGTTCGCGGGCGTGCCCGCCGCCCGCGTCGGCGAGGCCGTCGTCGTGACCGTCGCGGGCTCGTCGTCGGCGCTGCCCGGCACGCAGGCCGGCTCGGCGAAGGTCTCGCCGTTCGAGGTCTACCCGGGCAAGGGCCGCGCGACGGGCGGTGTGCGTTCGCACCGGTTCCTCAAGGGCGAGGACGCGCTCCTGCTCGCGTGGGTCGGCGTGGCGCCCGCGTGGGCGTGCGGTTCGGCGGGTCAGCCCGTCGAGCTGCCGGCCCTCGACCCGCGACGTGACATGTCGGGCGTCGCGCTCCACGCGCCCGTGCACGCCATCGGCTGAGCCTCACCGCACCCCGGTGCGCCGCGGCGGGCTCGTGCTCAGACCCGTAGGCCGCGGCGCACCGCGACGAGCGCGACCACGTTGTCCACGTCGCGCGGCGACGCCGGGCGCACCACGCGGACGACGGGACGCGCGCGGCGACGCTCCCGGTTGTCGCGTGCGACCGCCACGACGAGCAGCGCCTGACCGACGGTGTAGGTGAGCATGACCCACACGTCGTGCCCCGCGAGGTCCCAGCCGGGCACGAACCGACCGAGCGCGATGAGCGCGTCCGACACCAGGAACACCGCGCCGCCGACCGCCCCGACCCGCCCGAGCCCCGTCGCGAGCACCGCCATCGCGGTCAGCACGCCGCCGTACACGGCGACGGGCACGAGCAGCGTCCCCGCGTGCGGCGCGCACACCGCCACGAGCACGACGAGCACGACGGCGTACGCCGCGAGCCACGCCGGTGCCGTGCGCACGACGCTGCGGCGCACGCGCGGCGCGAACGCGACCACGTACGCGACCTGCGCGAGAAGGAAGCACCCGACCATCGCGAGGAACGCCGCGTCCCCCGTGAGCAGCCGCGGCACCGCGTCGCCGAGGAACGACGCCCCGAGAGCCGCGAGCGCCCACGTCACCACGTGCCCCCGCGGCCAGCGGGTCGCGGCGACGAGCACACCGGCGAGGGCGGGCATCAGGAGGCACTGCGTCACGTCGGCGAGCGGGTCGGCGTCCGCGAGCAGCGCACCGAGGTGCGTCGCGACGAGCACGACGTAGGCGACGGACCACGACCGCAGCACGGCCGACGAGGGCATCGGGCGTCCTTCCCGCCGGTACCCCGGCAGCACGACGGCGGACCTCGTCGTCCGCCGGACGCGATGCTACCTCCGGCACCCGGGACGACGGCACGCCTGGTCAGGGCGTGCCGTCGCGCGTCGCTCAGAGCTCGATCGAGTACAGCTTCGAGCCGTGGAACGCCTCGAAGCCGAGCCCGGTGTACAGCCCGAGGGCCCCCGAGCGGTTCTCCGTGTCGACGCCGAGCTCCGCGAACTGGATCCCCTCGTCGCGCAGCCGACCCATGAACGCGGTCAGCAGCGCCGGCGCGATCCCCCGCCCGCGCCACGCGGGGCGCACGCCGAGCAGCTCGACGTAGCCCGAGCTGTAGCCGGCGACCTCCCAGTCCTGCTCGTAGCGTCCGGCGACCAGGTAGCCCGCGACCTCGTCGCTCGCCTCGTCGACCGCGAGCAGGCTCCACGCCGGCGCGAACTGGGCGCGCCCCTCCTGCCACGACTCCGGGGTGCGCGGCTGGCTCCCCCAGTGCGACGCGAACGCCTCGTTGTGCGCGAGCCGCGTGGGCTCGTCGCGCGCGTCGGACCAGCTCTCCACGCGCACCCCGTCGGGCATCGTCGCGTCCGGGAGTGCGACGTCGAGCGGTCGGCGCATCTCGTGGTAGGCGCGCACGGGCGTCAGTCCCGCAGCCTGCAGGAGGGCGATCGTGGCGGTCGCCTGCTCCGACGCGAACGCTCCGATGCGCCCCGGGACGTCCTTGCCCGTCGCGGCGAGCAGCTGCCGCGCGCGGTCGACCTCCCACGCGAGCAGCTCGCGCCCGATGCCGCGGCCGCGCCACTGCGGGTGCACCCCGCCCTCGAGGAACGTCCGCACGACGCTCACGTCACCGGACGGCTGGACGACGAACGCCCACGCGCGCAGCTCACCGGACGCGTCGACCCCCGCGAGCGTGTCCTTCGCGATGTCCTTGTCGGAGCCCTCGAACCGTTCGGCGACCTCCTCGGTCGAGGTGCGGAACGGCTCGGCGTCGGCGACCTCGATGTCGTTGACCAGCCGGGTCAGCGACGGGATGTCGGACGGCGCGAGCGGACGCCAGGACAGCCCGGACGCGTCGGACGGCACCCGGACCGTGGCGGGCGCCTGGGCGCGCTCGGCGATCGGGCGCAGCGCGGTGGTGTCGGTGGACATGGGCACAGCCTCGGTCCCGGGGCGCGTCCTGGGCAACCGGATAAGGCGAAGCGTCAGGCGTCGATGCGTGCGCGGTCGAGCGCGTGCGCGCCCGCGACGATGAAGTCCTTGCGCGGCGCGACGTCCGATCCCATGAGGAGCTCGAAGATCTCCTCGGCGCGCTGCGCCGCCTCGACCGTCACCCGGCGCAGCGTCCGGTGGCGCGGGTCCATCGTCGTCTCCGCGAGCTGGTCGGCGTCCATCTCACCGAGGCCCTTGTAGCGCTGGATGTCGTCCTTGTAGCGCTTGCCGGCCTTGTCGAGCTTCTTGAGCGTCGCCGCGAGCTCGGCCTCGGAGTACGTGTAGATGTACTTGTCGCCGTCGCCGCGCACGCCCGTGAGCTCGATGCGGTGCAGCGGCGGGACCGCCGCGTACACGCGGCCGTTCTCGACGAGGGGGCGCATGTACCGGAAGAACAGCGTCAGCAGCAGCGTGCGGATGTGCGCGCCGTCGACGTCGGCGTCCGTCATCAGCACGATCTTCCCGTAGCGCGCCGCCTCGAGGTCGAACGTGCGCCCCGACCCCGCGCCGATCACCTGGATGATCGCGGCGCACTCCGCGTTCTTCAGCATGTCCGTGACGGACGCCTTCTGGACGTTGAGGATCTTGCCGCGGATCGGCAGGAGCGCCTGGAAGTCCGACGAGCGCGCGAGCTTGGCCGTGCCGAGCGCCGAGTCCC
Source organism: Cellulomonas palmilytica (assembly GCF_021590045.1). Taxonomy (NCBI): domain Bacteria; kingdom Bacillati; phylum Actinomycetota; class Actinomycetes; order Micrococcales; family Cellulomonadaceae; genus Cellulomonas; species Cellulomonas palmilytica. The sequence goes on from NZ_CP062221.1 coordinate 2,835,783, forward strand.
CCTCGACGATGAACAGCTCGCTGCGCTCCACGTCGTCGATCCGGCAGTCCGCGAGCTTGGCCGGCAGCGACGACGACTCGAGCGCGTTCTTGCGGCGCGAGATCTCCTTCTGCTTGCGCGCGGACAGGCGCGCGCGCATCTCACCGACGACCTTCTCGAGCAGCGCCGCCGTGTGCGCCTTGTGCTCGCGCTTCGTCGAGGAGAACAGCGCGGTGATCTCCTTCTCGACGACCTTGCTCACGATCCCGCGCACGGGACCGGTGCCCAGGACCTCCTTGGTCTGGCCCTCGAACTGCGGCTCCGCGAGGCGCACCGTGAGCACCGCGGTCATCCCCGCGAGCACGTCCTCCTTCTCGATGCGCTCGGTCGCCGCGTCCTTCGCGCTGATCTTCAGCTTGCGTGCGTTGGCCTCGACCTGCTTGCGCAGCGTCTTGAGCAGCCCGGACTCGAACCCGGCCTGGTGCGTGCCGCCCTTGGGCGTCGAGATGATGTTGACGAACGTCCGCAGCTCGGTGTCGTAGCCCGTCCCCCAGCGCAGCGCGACGTCCACCTCGCACGTGCGCTGCACCTCGCGCGGCGTCATGTGGCCCTTCTCGTCGAGCACGGGGACCGTCTCGGTGAACGACCCGGAGCCCGTCAGGTGCCACGTCTCGGTCACGGGCGCGTCGGGCGCGAGGTGGTCGACGAAGTCCACGACGCCACCCGTGTGGCAGAACGTCTCCTCGTGCGGCCCGTGCTCGCCCGGGGTGCCCGCGAGCCCGCGCTCGTCGCGCACGACGATCGTCAGCCCCGGCACCAGGAAGCTCGTCTGCCTCGCGCGCGTGACGAGCTCGTCGTACGCGAACACCGCGGACTTGGGGAAGATCTGCCGGTCCGCCCAGTACCGCACGCGCGTCCCGGTGCGGGCCTTGGCGACCTTGCCGACGACCGCGAGCTCGGAGCCCGAGACGAACGGCTCGAACGGCGACTCGGGCGTGCGCCCCGCCGCGTCGTCGTAGACGCCCGGCTCGCCGCGGTGGAACGTCATGCAGTGCGTCCTGCCGTCGCGGTCGACCTCGACGTCCAGGCGCGACGACAGCGCGTTGACGACCGAGGCACCCACGCCGTGCAGACCGCCCGACGCGCCGTACGACCCGCCGCCGAACTTGCCGCCCGCGTGCAGCTTCGTGAACACGACCTCGACACCCGTCAGACCGGTCTTCGGCTCGACGTCGACCGGGATGCCGCGTGCGTTGTCGCGGACCTCGACGGAGGTGTCGGCGTGCAGCACGACCTCGATCCGGTCGCCGTGCCCGGCGAGGGCCTCGTCGACCGCGTTGTCGATGATCTCCCAGAGGCAGTGCATGAGCCCGCGGCTGTCGGTCGTGCCGATGTACATGCCGGGGCGCTTGCGGACGGCCTCGAGACCTTCGAGCACCGACAGGTGCCGAGCGGTGTAGTCCGAGCGCGAGGAGGTCGTCGTCACGCGTGCGATGGTAGCCGCGCCCACCCACCCTCCCTCGCCGCCATGCCGCACGGCGTGCGGCTCGGCGGTGCGCACGACGCCCGGCCGGGCCGTCCCGACCTGCGCGACCCCGTGCCGAAGGTCCCTTGCGTGTCGCGTCCGTCACGATCGTGTGACGTTTGGGTACGCGGTGAGCGAACCACCCGCCTCCGAGGGGATGGATCTCGCCCCCGGATGGTTGTATGGGAGCGTGACAGCGACGACGACCCAGCCCCTCACCGCCGCCGACCGCTGCGACCGGTGCGGCGCACAGGCCTATGTCCGCGTGGTGCTCCCCGTGGGCGAGCTGCTGTTCTGCGCGCACCACGCGCGCGAGCACGCGCCCAAGTTCGCCGCCCTGGCGACCGAGGTGCACGACGAGACCGACCGACTCCTCGAGGAGCACGGCGCCGGCGCAGCCCGCTGACGCGACCTCGACGACGGGGCCCGGACCGCACAGGTCCGGGCCTCGTGTCGTTCGGCCTCTCCTCACGCACGTCCGCCTAGGCGTCGCCGGGCCCGGACGGTTCGCGGGCGTACAGGTCCGTCCACTCCAGCACCCGGTAGCGCACCAGCCCCTCGCGCACGAACGGGTCACCCTCGACGAATCGCCGCGCGGCGTCCAGCGACACCAGCACCGTCATCGCACCGTCCGCCTGCGGGTCGGCGAACGTCCCGATGCTGACGAGCTCCCCCGACGCGGCGAGCCGCTCGAAGTTGGCGACGTGCTCGGCCATGTACGGCTCGGTCCGCCGCACGATGTCCGGTCCCGACTCGTACAGCACCACCCAACGCTTCGCCCGCATCGCCCGCTCCTCACGCGCCACCTGTGCCGCACCCCGTGTGCGCCGGTCGACGACGGCCCCGTCACGACCTTGGCACGCACCTCGGGACGCACGCGAGCCCCCGCACCCGTGGGTGCGAGGGCTCGCGACGTGCGACACGCGCGGGGCGACCGCGCGGTCGTCGATCAGTCCAGGTAGTCGCGCAGGACCTGCGAGCGCGACGGGTGGCGCAGCTTCGACATCGTCTTCGACTCGATCTGACGGATGCGCTCACGCGTCACGCCGTAGACCTTGCCGATCTCGTCGAGCGTCTTCGGCTGGCCGTCGGTGAGGCCGAAGCGCATCGAGACGACGCCCGCCTCACGCTCGGAGAGCGTGTCGAGCACCTGGTGGAGCTGCTCCTGCAGGAGCGTGAAGCTCACCGCGTCCGCGGGCACGACGGCCTCGGAGTCCTCGATGAGGTCACCGAACTCGCTGTCGCCGTCCTCACCGAGGGGCGTGTGCAGCGAGATCGGCTCGCGGCCGTACTTCTGGACCTCGACGACCTTCTCGGGCGTCATGTCCAGCTCCTTGGCCAGCTCCTCCGGCGTGGGCTCGCGGCCCAGGTCCTGGAGCATCTGGCGCTGCACGCGCGCGAGCTTGTTGATGACCTCGACCATGTGCACCGGGATGCGGATGGTGCGCGCCTGGTCGGCCATCGCACGCGTGATGGCCTGGCGGATCCACCACGTGGCGTACGTCGAGAACTTGTAGCCCTTGGTGTAGTCGAACTTCTCGACCGCGCGGATGAGGCCCAGGTTGCCCTCCTGGATCAGGTCCAGGAACAGCATGCCGCGGCCGGTGTACCGCTTGGCGAGCGAGACGACGAGGCGCAGGTTGGCCTCGAGCAGGTGGTTCTTGGCGCGACGGCCGTCACCCGCGATCCACTCGAGCTCGCGGCGCAGCTTGGGCTCCATCGCGACGCCCGAGCCGAGGCGCTCCTCCGCGAACAGGCCGGCCTCGATGCGCTTGGCGAGCTCGACCTCCTGCTCCGCGTTCAGCAGCGCGACCTTGCCGATCTGCTTGAGGTAGTCCTTGACCGGGTCAGCCGTGGCACCCGCGGTGACGACCTGCTGCGCGGGGGCGTCGTCGTCGTCCGCGTCGGAGTAGACGAAGCCCGAGTCCTCGGACTCCTCGGTCGCCTTCGCCGCCGCCGGCGCGGCCGGCTTCTCCTCCTCGGCGTCGTCGTCGCTCGCGTCGGCGTCCGCCTCGACCTCGGCCTCGGCGTCGACCTCGAGGTCCGCCTCGTCGATCTCCTCGATCTCGACGTCCTCGTCGTCCTCGGCGGGCTCGTCGTCGTCCTTGCCCTTGGCCGCGGTCTTCGCGCCCTTGGCGGTGGTCTTCGTGCCGCCCTTCGCCGCCGACTTGGCAGCGGGCTTCGCCTTCGCGGCACGCGCGGCGGCGGGCGTGGCGCCCGTCTCCTCCTCGTCGGCGGCAGCAACCGCCTTGACGGCCTTCGCGGCCGGCTTCGTCGCGGTCTTCGCGACGGCGGCCTTCGCGGTGGTGCGCGTCTTGGCGCTCGTCGCGGCGGCGACCTTCGGCGCGACCGCGTCGCTCACCGTGACGCCGGCGGTGGCGAGGCCACGCACGACGGCCTTCAGCCGCTTGGCGTCCTCGACGCCGGCCTGCTCGCACGCCGAGCGGACCTCGGCGGCTCCGACGGAGCCGTGGGTACGGCCCCTGACCACGAGGTCCTGCAGCGCAGGGTGCTCGAACTCACGAGGGAGTGCGGGATGCGGGGTCTGGGACGACACGAACGACCTTTCGGCAGCACGACACCGGCGACGAGGCCGGGTGGTAGACGGATATTGTACCGAGCCGCGGCCACCGCCGAGTCGTCCTGCGCACACGTGTGCGCGACGACCGGGTGGGAGCGCTCGGCAGGATGCTCGTCGCGGCCGCGGGGGGACGAGCGGGGCGAACCCTCGTCGGCGCGCGCGGCGCACGGGTGGCGTCCTCTCACGCGGCCGGGTCGGTGGCGACGCCGGGACGTCCACCCCACCCAACGCGCGGACCGCCCGCAGGATTCCCGACGGGCTCGGGTACCCGCGCGTTCACCCGAACGGCCCAGCCGGCGCTCCGGTGCGCGTCCCGGAGCGAGCATCCGCGCCAGTCCTCGCGGTCAGTCCTTGCGGTCAGTCCTTGCGGTCAGTCCTTGCGGTCAGTCCTTGCGGTCAGTCCTTGCGGTCAGTCCTTGGGCTTGACCGTCAGGACCGGGCAGGGCGCGTCGAACAGCACGCGCTGCGCGTTCGCCCCGAGGATGAGCTTGCCCACGGGGCTGCGCTGGCGCAGCCCGATCACGACGAGCTCGGCCCCGGTCTCCTCGGCGGTCGCGATGAGGTCGTCGGCGACGTCGCCGCCGTCGAGCAGCCGCACCTCGTGCGGCACGCCGCGCTCCGTGAGGTCCGCGTCCACGCCCGCGAGCTCCGACTCGAGCAGGGCACGCTGCTCGGCGCGCTCGTCGGCGCGCGAGCTCACCACGACCACCACGCTCCGGCCGCGGATGCTCGCCTCCTGCACCGCCGCGTCCAGCGCGGCGCGGCCCTCCGGCGTCGCCAGGTAGCCGACCACGATGCCCATGCTGAGCCCCTTCCGTCGCCCGTGCGAGGACCGTACCGCCGCGCGGCCCCCGGCTCCACCTGCGCTGACGCGCGTCGTTCCCGCCGCGGACGGTCGACTCGTCCCGCCTCGTCCGGCTACACCGGCGGCCCGCCCCGGTCCCCGGGGTCCGGCGCGTGGTCGTCGTGGCCCGCGTCCGCGCCGGTCACGGCGTCACCGGGGTCCGGCTCGTGGGCGTCGTCGCGCGTCCACCCCGGCCCCAGCCCGGCCGAGAGGGCGGAGCCCAGCAGGACCGCGAGCCGGTAGTCCGGGTCGTCGTGCAGCGCGCGGTCGAGGAGGATCTGCGCCCGTGCCCCGTCGCCGCGCCACCACGCGAGCAGCGCGAGCAGGCACAGCGCGGGCGCCTGGGTGTCGCGCCGGCCGTGCGCCACGAGCGCCTCGAGCGTCTCCTCGTGCAGCCGGACCAGCGGCTCGGGCGGCGGGAGCGCCGAGCCCGAGCGCACGATCCGGGCGGTGACCTGCTGCATCGCCGCGTCGACCGCGACGCTCGGCCGCTCGCCGCGGACGCTGCGCTCAGGCAGGTCACCGACGCCGGGCACGAACGACGCGAGCACCGCGTCACGGACCCGACGGTCCTGCAGGCCCGCCTCGAGCCTGCCCCACGGCGCGGGAGTCCCCGCCGGCGCGCGACCCGCGACGAGGTCGACGGCGGACCGCCAGGCCGCGACGGCACCCAGGCGCCACTGCTCGCACGCGGCCGGGCCGTCGGCGCGCGCCTGCGCGGCGCGACGCTCCCAGCGCTGCCGGGCGCGCGCCACGACGCGCCGGCGCTGCGGGTCCGCGAGCGGGATGCGCACGAGGTCGTCGCGCGAGCTCGCGACCGTCGCGCCCTCGAGCACCATGCGCGCCGAGACCTGCGTCGACTCGAGCTCGCGCAGCGGCCGGCCACCGGGCGGGCAGCACGAGCGCGCGCAGTCGTACGACAGGTACCCGGTCGACGTCACGACCCACACCGCGACCTCGCCGAGCGGAGCGTCAGCGGCCTCGCGGTAGTGCGCGACCGCTCGTGCGAGCGCGCGGGCCTCGTCGTCGTCCGCCATGCGGGGGTCCGCGTCGGTGTAGACGACGAGCAGCGTGCCCTGCGCCCGGTCGCGCCCCATGACCGCCACGGTCGCGCGGGCCACCTGCGCGCCCACGTCGGGGTCGGCGAGCGCGGGCAGGTCGACGCGCATCACGACGCCGACACGACCGCGGGGTGCGCGCAGGCTCACCGCGACCGCGCTGTCGCGCGGTCGGAAGCCGAGCCGGTACGGGAGCAGGGAGAGGATCTCGCGGGGCTCGTTCACCCGCAGCGTCGTGGTCGCCGTCATGACGGCAGCCCACCGCACCCGGGTCGCGCATGGGGCGCCGCTCCCCCGACCTGTGGAACGTGCGCACGGCACGGCGGCCTGGGGTCGGGTCGCGGCTAGGCTGTCGCGGTGCTCCGGACCACGACCCGCACCGCCGCCGTGGCGGTCGCCGCACTGCTCGCCGTGAGCGGGTGCGCGAGCTCGCAGCCCGCGCGCCTGGACCCGACGCTCGACGCCGACGAGCACTCCCTGCTGGCCGAGCCCGAGGCCACGCCCGAGGCGACGTTCGAGGCGCCCGACGACGAGCACGCGGTCGTCGGTGAGCTCGCCGAGGACTTCCCGCCGGACCTGGTGCCGCTGCCGTCCGACGCGCAGATCCTCGTGTCGTCCGCCGAGCCGGACGGCGACGACGGGACGACGACGCTCAGCCTCAACCTGCGCACGTCCCTCGCGGCCGACGAGCTCATGGCCGACCTGCGGGAGGCGCTCACGAAGGCGGGCTTCACGGAGGCGCCGGTCGCGACGCCGCCGACGGGCGTCGCGGCGGAGTCCACGTTCGCGCGCGAGTCCGGCGAGGTCCTCACCGTCGCGGTGCTCGACCGCGACGGGGTCCGCACGCTCACGCTCGGCGGCCGCGTGGTGGTCCCCTAGGCTGCCGTGGTGAGCAGCCCCGCGCAGTCCCCGACGTCCCCGGCGTCCCCGGCATCCCCGTCCGGCGCGAGCGACGTCCGCACGCTCGTCGACCTCGAAGGGGTCCGCGGCGTGGTCGACGAGCTGCTCGCGCAGCACGTCGTCCAGCTGCGCGGCACGCTCGACGCGATCAGCTCCGACGCCCACCGCCTCGCCGACGCCGTCGAGGGGATGCTGTCGGGCGGCAAGCGCCTGCGCGCCGCGTTCTGCTGGTGGTCGTGGCGCGCGCACGGCGGCGACCCCACCGGCCCGGACGCCGCGGCCGTCCTGCGCGTGGGCGCGGCGCTGGAGCTGTTCCAGGCGGCCGCGCTGTTCCACGACGACGTCATGGACGACTCGGACACGCGCCGAGGCCGGCCCGCCGCCCACCGTGCGTTCGCCGACCTGCACGACGAGCTCGGCCTGCAGGGCGACGCGGTCCGGTTCGGCGCGTCGGCGGCGATCCTCCTGGGCGACCTCGCGCTCGTCGCGAGCGAGCAGGAGTTCGCGCTCGCGGTCGAGACGCTCCCCCGCGCGCGGCAGCAGCGGGCGCGCGCGGTCTTCGACCTCATGCGCACCGAGGTGACCGTGGGTCAGTACCTCGACGTCCTCGCGCAGTCCCAGCCGTGGGGCCGCGACCCGGCGGCCGACGAGGAGCGGGCGCGCGAGGTGATCCGCGCGAAGTCGGCGCGCTACAGCGTCGAGCACCCGCTCTCGCTCGGCGCGGCGCTGGCGGACGCCGACGACGACCGGCTCGCGACCGTGCGCGCGATCGGCCTGCCGCTCGGTGAGGCGTTCCAGCTGCGCGACGACGTGCTCGGCGTGTTCGGCGACCCGGCGACGACGGGCAAGCCCGCGGGCGACGACGTCCGCGAGGGCAAGCGCACGGTCCTCGTCGCACGCGCCGTGCGACGCGCGCGCGAGCACGGCGACCCCGCGACGGGCGACCTGCTCGGCGCGTGCCTCGGCGACCGCACGCTCGACGACGCGCGGGTCGCGCGCGTGGCCGAGGCGATCCGGGCGACGGGTGCGGTCGACGAGGTCGAGCGCCTCATCGGCGAGCTCGCGGGCGAGGCGCTCGCGCTCGTCGCCGCGCAGCCGTGGCCGACGGACGCCGCGGACGTGCTCACGCGCCTCGCGCACGCGGCGGTCGACCGGCACGTCTGACGGCGACCGGTGTGCGTCCCGGCCCCCGCCGGCGGGGCTAGAGCTCGGCCTGCGCGCGGCGCCGGATCTCGGTCTTCTGACCGGCGCGCAGCGCGTCGATCGGCGTGCCCGGGAGCGTGTCGTCAGGCGTGAAGAGCCACGCGATCGCCTCGGCGTCGGAGAACCCGGCGTCGGCGAGGACGGTGATCGTGCCCTGCAGCCACGGCAGCGGGCTCCACGCGCCCACCGCAGCCGGGTGGTCCGACTGCCCCTCGACGAGGAACTTCTCCGGGACGGACAGGACGCGCGGCTCTCCGCGCCGGATCCCGACGAGCTTGCGCTCCTGGACCAGGCGCCGGACCTTGCCGACGTCCAGGCCGACGCGCTCGGCGACGTCGGGCAGGGTCAACCAGGAGTCGACGAGGGCGTCGGCGGCAGCCGCGTGCGGGTCGAGGGTCTCGCTCACGGGGTCAGCCTACGCAGCGCGCGCCCGCGTCGGGAGCACGGGAGCGGCGCGCCGCAGGGGCCCGGCGGGTGCGTGAGAGGCGGTCGTGGCGTGCCGCCGTCCGGGTGGCACGCGACACGCGGGGTTTCGCGCTCTCGGCGTGTCGGCTAGTTTCACTTCTGTCACATCAGCCACACCAGTCACGTCTCTTGACTCGTGTCACATCGTTCAGGGGGGCGTCATGGCCTCGAGCACCGCAGCCGCACGCCGTGAGCAGGACCGCTCCGAGCGTGCCGGTCGTCGTCGGACCGCACGCCGGGCCGCGAGCGGCACGGGCGCCACGCTCGCGCTCGTCGCGATCTCGGTCTCCACGTCCGGGGCGGCCCACGCGGACGACTCGTACACCGTGCGCGACGGCGACACCGTGAGCCACATCGCGACGCGCACCGGGTCGAGCATCGCCGCCATCACGCGCGCCAACGCGCTCGCCGACCCCTCGCGCATCCGCGCCGGGCAGGTCCTCACCATCCCGAGCGCCACCTCCCGCTCGACCGCGCGCACGCCGAGCGCGCCCCCGCAGGCGGCACGCCACGTCGTGCGCGCCGGCGAGACCGTCTCCGGCATCGCGGCGCGGACCGGCACGACCGTCAGGGCGATCATCGCGGCGAACCACCTGCGCGCCGACGGCCTCATCATCGAGGGCCAGACGCTCACCATCCCCGGCACCGGCTCCGGCGCCGCTCCGCGCGCCCGCACGAGCACGCCGTCCTCGACCTACACGGTCCGTGCGGGCGACACGGTCTCGGCCATCGCGGCGCGGTTCGGCACGAGCGTCTCGGCGGTCGTCTCGGCCAACGGGCTCGGCCCGAACGCGATGATCCGGATCGGCCAGACGCTGCGCGTGGGCGGGACCGCGTCCTCCTCGCCCGCGCCCACGACGGGCCGCCCGCTCGTCGGGTCGACGTTCGAGGGCCGCACGTACGCGCGCGACGTCGTCGACGCCGCGAACGCCAACAAGCGCGCCCTGCTCGCGGCCGGCGTCCCGTCCAAGGCGCAGATGCAGGCCAAGGTCGCCGCGACCGCACGCGCCTACGGGCTCGACCCCGCGCTGGCGCAGGCCATCGCGTTCCAGGAGTCGGGGTTCAACCACACCGCGGTCTCCCCCGCCAACGCGATCGGCACCATGCAGGTCATCCCGAGCTCGGGCGACTGGGCGTCGAGCATCGTCGGACGCCAGCTCAACCTGCTGGACCCGGACGACAACGTCACGGCCGGCGTCGTGATCCTGCGCGCCCTGGTGCGCATGTCCCCGGACCTGCCCAGCGCGATCGCGGGCTACTACCAGGGTGCCGCGTCGGTGCGGAAGTACGGCATGTTCTCGGACACGCGCCGCTACGCCGCGAACGTCCAGACCCTGATGGCCCGCTTCCGCTGACCGGTCCCGTGACCGGTCACCGCACGGCACGGCACGGGACGACGACGCGCGCGTGACGCTCGCCCCAATACCCGGACCGGGCGCCCGCCGAACGTAGACTCGCCGCGTGGGAACCGCCGTCACCGATCCGCTCGTCGGCCGTCTGGTCGACGGCCGGTACGAGGTCGTGTCCCGCATCGCGCGCGGCGGCATGGCGACCGTGTACCTCGCGGTGGACCGTCGGCTCGACCGTGACGTCGCGCTCAAGGTCATGCACCCGCACCTCGCGGAGGGCTCGTCCGGCGCGGACTTCGTCGCACGGTTCCGGCGCGAGGCGCGCGCGGCCGCCCGGCTGACCCACCCGGGCCTCGTCGCGGTGTTCGACCAGGGGGTCGACGGCGAGACCAGCTACCTCACGATGGAGTACGTCGACGGGTCCAACCTGCGCCGACGGCTCGCCGAGCAGGGTGCGCTCACGGTCGCCGAGGCCCTGCGCATCACCGAGTCGGTGCTCGACGCGCTCGCCGCGGCGCACCGGGGCGACCTCGTGCACCGCGACATCAAGCCCGAGAACGTGCTGCTCGCGACGGACGGGCGCATCAAGCTCGCCGACTTCGGGCTCGCCCGCGCCGTCACCGAGGTCACGTCCACCACGACCGGCACGGTCCTGGGCACGGTCGCCTACCTCGCACCCGAGCTCGTGGTGCGCGGAGCGAGCGACGCCCGCACCGACGTGTACGCGTGCGGGATCCTCCTGTTCGAGATGCTCACCGGCCGGCAGCCGTTCGTCGGCGAGACGCCCATCCAGGTCGCCTACCAGCACGTCAACAGCGACCTGCCCGCGCCGTCCGACGACGCCGACTGGCTGCCGGTCGAGATCGACGACCTGGTCCGCGCACTCGCCGCGCGCGACGCCGACGACCGCCCCGTCGACGCCGCGGCCGCAGTGGGCCTGCTGCGCCGCGCGCGCGCCGAGCTCGACGACGCGACGCTCGCACGGCGTGCCGACGTCGCCCCGTCGATCGTGCTGCCCGCCGCGACGGACCCCGACGAGACGCCGCTGCCCGACGACGAGCGCACCGAGTCCGACGACAGGTCCGACGACAGGTCTGACGAGCACGCCGACGGCTCGACCGTCCGCATCGCGGACCTGCCGCGCGGCTCGACCGTCGCGCTGCCGATCGGGCTCGGCGGGCCCCGCGCCGTCACGCCCCGCGCGATCACGCCCGCCACCCCGCCCCCACCGCCCCCGCCCGCGCGCCGCGCTCGCCGGCGGCTGCTCGCCGCGGTGCTCGCCGTCCTGGTGGCCCTCGGGCTCGGCGGCGCCGGCTGGTGGTACGTCGCGGCCGGGCCCGGCGCGTACACGACCGTGCCCGAGATCGCCGGGACGAGCGCGGAGGCGGCACGCGCCGCGCTCCACGCGGTCGGCCTCGAGTCCACGACGACCTCGGAGTTCTCGAGCGACGTCGACAAGGGGCTCGTCGTCACGAGCGTGCCCGCGCCCGGCGACAAGGTCCGCAAGGACGGCACGGTCGAGGTCACGATCTCCAAGGGTCCGGACTACGTGGACCTGCCCGACGGCGTCGTCGGCGCGCTCCAGGCCGACGCCGAGGCGGCCCTCGTGGACGCGGACCTCGAGGTCGACTACGCCGACCCGGTGTACGACGACAAGGCGGGGCTCGGCGTCGTCGTCTCGGCGGTGCTCCCGGACGGGACATCCGCCAAGGCGGGCGAGCGCACCGTCCGCCACACCGTCGTCACCCTCACGACCTCCAAGGGCCCCGCGCCGGTGACGATCACGTCGCAGGTCGGCGCCGACGCCAAGACCGCCTCCAAGCAGCTCAAGGAGGACGGCCTCAAGGTCAGGACGACCGAGGAGTTCAGCTCGACGGTGAAGGCCGGGGCGGTGATCCGGCAGTCCCCCGAGGGCGGCACCAAGGGCCACCGCGGCGACACCGTGACGCTCGTCGTGTCGAAGGGCCCCGAGCTGTTCGAGGTGCCGAACGTCATGCGCAACGGCATCGGGTCCGCGACGGACACGCTCAAGGCGGCCGGGTTCGAGGTCGAGGTCCGGCACGCGGCGACGTACTTCGGCCTCGGCTTCGTGGTCGGTCAGGAGCCCGGCGGCGGGTCCATGCACCCCAAGGGAACCGTCATCGTCCTCACCATCACCTGACGACCCCGCGAAGCACCCGACGGCTGGGACGACGATGGGCCGGACCCGCCCGGGAGCGGATCCGGCCCTGTGCCGTTCGTGCCGTTCGTCGTGCCGCCCGTCGGAGGTCAGGACGAGCGCAGCAGCTCCCCGACCTGGAACGCGAGCTCGAGCGACTGCTGGTGGTTGAGCCGCGGGTCGACGAGCGTCTCGTACCGCTCCGCGAGCCGCTCGTCGTCGATCTCGACCGAGCCGCCGAGCACCTCGGTCACGTCGTCACCGGTGAGCTCGATGAGCAGACCACCCGGGACCGTGCCGAGCGCGCGGTGCACCTCGAAGAACCCCGCGACCTCGTCCATGACGTCCGAGAAGCGGCGGGTCTTGTACCCCGTCGCGGACGTGATGCCGTTGCCGTGCATCGGGTCGCACACCCACGTGACCGGGCGGCCGTCGGCCGCGACCTTCTCGACCAGGCCCGGCAGCAGGTCGCGGACCTTGCTCGCACCCATGCGGGTCACGAACGTGATCCGGCCGGCCTCACCCGTCGGGTTCAGCTTGTCGAGCAGCGCGAGCGCGTCGTCCGCCGATGCCGTCGGGCCGAGCTTCACGCCGATCGGGTTCTGCAGACGCGAGAAGAAGTCCACGTGCGCGCCGTCCAGCTGACGCGTGCGCTCGCCGATCCACACGAAGTGCGCCGAGCAGTCGTACGGCAGGCCCGTGCGCGAGTCGATCCGCGTGAGCGGACGCTCGTAGTCGAGCAGCAGCCCCTCGTGGCTCGAGTAGAAGTCAACCGTGCGCAGCTGGTCGAAGTCGGCACCGCACGCCGCCATGAACCGGATGGCCCGGTCGATCTCGGCGGCCAGCACCTCGTACCGTGCGTACGCGGGCGTCTGCGTGAAGCCCCGGTTCCACTCGTGCACCCGCAGCAGCGACGCGAAGCCCCCCGTGGTGAACGCCCGGATGAGGTTCAGCGTCGCCGCCGACGTGTGGTACGCCTCCAGCAGCCGCTGCGGGTCCGGCGTGCGCGCCTCGGGCGTGAAGTCGAACCCGTTGACGATGTCGCCGCGGAACGCCGGCAGCGTCACCCCGTCGCGCGTCTCGGTGTCCGACGAGCGCGGCTTGGCGTACTGCCCCGCCATGCGCCCGATCTTCACGACCGGCATGCTCGCGCCGTACGTCAGCACGACGGCCATCTGCAGGATCGTCTTGATCTTGTTGCGGATGTTGTCGGCCGTCGCGTCGGCGAACGTCTCGGCGCAGTCCCCGCCGACGAGGACGAACGCCTCACCCCGGCCCGCGGCGGCGAGCTGAGCGCGCAGCGCGTCGGCCTCGCCCGCGAAGACGAGCGGCGGCAGCGACGCGAGCTTGTCGGTCGCGCGCCTCAGCGCGTCCTTGTCGGGCCAGACCGGCTGCTGGAGCGTGGGCAGCGACCGCCAGGCGTCGAGGCCCTCGACGACCGTGGGGTCGGGCGTGACGCTCATGCGTGACTCGCCGGGACCAACGGCTGGCCGATGTCCGCCAGCAGCTCACCGAACCAGGGCTGCGAGACGTCGAACGCCTTGCCGCCCGCGATGCGCGGGAACTCGATCGCACGCAGCACGTCGCCGCGCTCCTCGTCGTGACCGATGACGCCGGCCTCGCCGCGCAGCGCGCACTCGACCGCGAGGTCCGTCATGGACTTGATGAGGCGCAGGTCCTCGGCGTTGGCCGCCGCGGCGCGCGAGTAGTAGCCGGACTTCTGGACCATGACCTTCTCGGCGCCCAGCTTCTCGGCGAACTGCTTCGCGAACCACTGACCCGGGTTGATCGTGTCGAGCTTGACGTGACCGAACGGGTCGCGCTCCGGGGGCGTGCCCGCCGCGGTGAGCTGGTCGACGATCTCGTGCATGCCCGCACCCTCCGACAGGAAGATGTTGACGTTGCCCTGCGAGTCCATGATGCCCTTGAGGCGCTCCGCCTCGGCGTCGATGTCGATCGCGAGCTCGGGCACGAAGACGGCGTGCACGTCCCAGCGCTCGCGCGACAGGCCGATGCCGGGCACCCACTCCTGCTGGTCGAGCCACTTGCGGTACTCGACCGCGGCCGCGGCGGTGAGCCAGCCGCAGTGCCGGCCCATGACCTCGTGCACGATCAGCATGCGCGGGCCGCTGCGGTGCTCGCCGATGATGTTCGCGGCGAAGCCCGCGGCCTCCTCGGCGGCGGTCCAGGCGCCCAGCGACTGGCGGATCGGCACCACGTCGTTGTCGATCGTCTTCGGCAGGCCGACGACGGTCAGCCCGTAGTCGTTCTCCGCGAGGTACGCCGCGAGGTCCGCCGCGGTGGTGTTCGTGTCGTCGCCGCCGATCGTGTGCAGCACGTCGACGCCGTCCGCCTTGAGCTGCTCGGCGGCGACCTGCAGCGGGTCCTGGCCCTCGGCGACGAGGCCGCGCTTGACGCAGTCCTTGGCGTTCGTGAGCTTGACGCGCGAGTTGCCGATCGGCGAGCCGCCGAAGCGGTGCAGGATCCCGGCCTTCTTGCGGGTCTCCGCGTCGATGACGATCTTGTCGCCGCGCAGCAGCCCGTAGTACCCGTGCTCGTACGCGATGATCTCGACGTCCGGAGCGATCTCGGTGTAGCGCTCGATGAGGCCACCGACGGCGGACGAGAGGCACGGGGCGAAGCCACCCGCGGTGAGGAGGGCGACGCGACGGACCGACATGACAGGCACCTTCCGTTGAGCTGCAGGACGACCCTGCGGGACGCCGGTGACCCTAGGCGGCGGACGCGAGGCGCGACCGGGACCTTCTACGGGGGACGGCGGGACTAGCGGGACTATCGGCTGGACACGGGGCCGGGCACGCGGTCACGTCCCGCGGCTCGACGACGACGACCGTGCGCGACGGGCGTCCGGGTCATCCTACTGACGGCTCGCCCTCGTCCTTCGGAGGGACCGGAACCTGGACGTCGGGCACGGGGCGACCGCCCGGCGCGGCCGCGCGCGGCTCGGTGTCCGCGGGCTTCTCGTCGGCGACACCCGCCGCGATGCGGGCCTTCTGGGTCGCCGCGTACACGTCCACGTACTCCTGGCCGGACAGGCTCATGATCGCGTACATGATCTCGTCGGTGACCGACCGCAGGATGAAGCGGTCGTTCTCCATGCCCTTGTAGCGCGAGAAGTCCAACGGCTCGCCCACGACCATGCCGATGCGCATGATCTTCGGGATCGTGCGCCCCAGCGGCTGCGCGACGTTCGTGCCGATCATCGCCACGGGGATCACGGGCGCACCCGACTCGAGCGCGAGGCGCGCGACACCGGTCTTCCCGCGGTACAGCCGGCCGTCGGGGCTGCGGGTGCCCTCGGGGTAGATCCCGAACAGGTCTCCCTCCTGCAGGCGCCGCAGACCCGTGCGCAGGGCCGCCTCGGACGCCTTGCCGCCGCCGCGGTCGACCGGGATCGTCCCGACCCCGCGCATGAAACCCGCGGTGAGCCGGCCCTTGATGCCGCGGCCGGAGAAGTACTCCTGCTTGCCGATGAACACGAGCTCTCGGTCCAGCATCAGCGGCAGGAAGAACGAGTCGATCACCGCGAGGTGGTTGCTCGCCAGGATCGCCGCGCCCTCCGCGGGGATGTTCTGCTCACCGCGGATCCACGGCCGGTACACGAGGTGCAGCAACGGACCCACGAAGATCCGCTTCATCAACCAGTAGAACAAGGGTTCACCTTCCTGCACCGTCGGCGGCGCTCGCCGCCGGACGACCCTCGGCCGCCCGTGCGGACCGCCAGGACCGCTGGTCCGACTCTAGAGTGCTCTCATGGCTGCTCGCTCCGACCGACCCGACGAGCGCCCGGACGACAGCCCGGACGAGCCCTGGGACGAGCGCTCGGACGAGCGTGTCGAGCCGGCGCCCGAGGCGGGCTCCGGGCAGGACGCCGCGGACGTCCCCACCGCCGACGCGGCCGGCACCACCCGTCCGGACCCGGACGCGCCGGTCGACGACGACGACTGGGCGCGGATCGTCGCGCAGCTCGAGGACGTCGAGAGCGCGGCGGAGACCGCGTCCCGCGGCGGCCTCGACTTCCCGGTGGCGCCGGGCGTCGACTCGCCGTTCGACCGGGCGCGCGTCGTGCGCCCCGCCCCCGGGCCCGACGCGCCGAGCGACCCGCTCGCGTCGGCGAGCGGTCGCGACTGGGACGGCACCTCCCAGTACGACGACGCCGAGGACGACGTCGACGCGCAGGAGGGTTTCGTGCCGCCCGAGCCGGGCCCCGTGCTCGGCGGCGACCCGCTGCTCACCATGGCCTGGTTCGCGGCAGCCGGGATGCCCCTGCTGCTGCTCGTCATCCTCATCGTGTGGCGCGACGCCCCCGCCGCCCTCGTGCAGGCCGCGTGCATCGTCTTCGTCCTGGGCGTCGCGGTGCTGCTGTGGCGGATGCCGCAGCGCCGCGAGCGCCAGGACGACGACGGCGCGGTCGTCTGACCGCCGGACCGGCGGGCGTCAGAGCCGGGCGAGGTCGGCCGCGCCGACGATGCCCGCGTCGTTGCCCATCGACGCGACGACGATCGTCGCCTCGGGACGGTGGCCGCGCGCCGAGAGCTGGTCGGCGAAGCCCTTGCGCGCAGGCTCGAGGACGAGGTCCCCGGCTGCGGCCACGCCGCCACCGATCACGATCATCGCGGGGTCGAGCAGCGCCGCGACGGACGCCGCGCCCTCGCCGACCCACCGGCCCAGCTCCGCGAGGAGCTGCACCGCGAGCTCGTCGCCCTCCTGAGCCGCCTGCGTGACGTGGGGGCCGACGATCTTCTCGGCCGAGCCGCCCGCGAGCTCGAGGATGCGGACCGCGCGGTCCGGGTACGCCACGGCGGCGGCCTGCGCGTCGCGCACGAGCGCGCTGCCCGACGCGTACTGCTCCCAGCAGCCCTCGTGGCCGCAGCCGCAGTAGTGCCCGCCGGGGACGACGCGCATGTGGCCGACCTCGGCCGCGACGCCGGCGAAGCCGCGCACCAGCGTGCCGTTGGACACGACCGCACCGCCGAGGCCCGTGCCGATCGTCAGCGTCAGCATGTCGTCCACGTCGCGCGCCGCGCCGAAGCGGAACTCGGCCCAGCCCGCGGCGTTCGCGTCGTTCTCGACGACGATCTCGACCCTGTCCTCGACGAGCGCCGCGATCCGGTCGCGCAGCGGGTACTCGCGCCACGCGATGTTCGGCGCGAACAGCACGCCCGACCGGTCCGCCGCGACGAACCCGGCGGCGGCGAGGCCGATCGCACCGACCTTGTGCTGGGCCGCGAGCTCCGCGTACGCGTCCGCGATCGCCGCGTCGATGCTCGCGACGTCGTCGGGCTCGGTGTCACGGCGCGTCTTCGCCAGGATCCGACCCTCGTCGTCGACCACACCGACGGCGATCTTCGTCCCGCCGATGTCCACCCCGATGGCGTGCATGCGTCTCGTGCTCCCGATGAAGTGTGTGCTGCGGCCGCGGCTGACGCCGTGGCCGGTGGTTCGGCCGGTCGTCCGGCCGGTGGTTCCGCCGGTGACGCCGGTGGTTCGGCCGCGACGGCTGCGAGGCCGTCGTTGACGGCGTGCGCCCGGCGCCCCCACGCTAGCGCCAACCCGGGCACGCTCGTACGCGAGTCCGTCCGGGCGACCACGCGAGGTTAACGCGTGCGGGTGGCCGACGACCTGGACGGACGTCCCGTATCCTCGTCGGACCCGTCGCCTCTGCCAATGGAGCCAGAATGGTCGAGTTCAGCACACCGTTGCTCGTCGAGATCCCGCGCGATCGCAACCTCAACGACCTGTTCGCGGAACGGCTCGCGGCCGACCCGGACGGCGTGGTCGTGGAGCACAAGACCGAGCAGAGCGGCCCCTGGATCCCGATCACCACGCGCGAGCTCGACGCCGAGATCGTCGCCGTCGCGAAGGGCCTGGTCGCCAAGGGCGTCGCACCGGGCGACCGCGTCGGGATCATGTCGCGCACGCGCTACGAGTGGACGCTCCTCGACTGGGCGATCTGGGCGGCGGGCGCCGTCACCGTGCCGATCTACGAGACGTCGTCGGCCGAGCAGGTCTCCTGGATCCTCACCGACGCGGGCGTGTCCGTGCTCGTCGTCGAGAGCGCCGCCAACGCCGCGACCGTCGACGAGGTCCGCGCGGAGGCGCCCGACCTGCGCGAGGTCCTGACGATCGACGACGGTGCGATCGAGACGCTGGTCGCCGCGGGGGCGGAGGTCGCCGACGACGAGGTCGCGCGCCGCCGGTCGGTCGCGGACCTGTCGAGCATCGCGACCGTCATCTACACCTCCGGCACGACCGGCCGCCCCAAGGGCGTCGAGCTGACGCACGGGAACTTCTACGAGCTCACCGTCAACGCGGTCGAGGGGCTCCAGGAGGTCGTCTCCGACCCGGGCGCGCGCACGCTGCTGTTCCTGCCGATGGCGCACGTGTTCGCGCGGTTCATCCACGTGCTGTGCATCCCCGCGGGCGCGGTCCTCGGGCACTCGTCCGACACGCGCACGCTGATCGAGGACCTCGGCAGCTTCCGGCCGACGTTCGTGCTGGCGGTCCCCCGCGTGTTCGAGAAGGTCTACAACGGCGCCGAGCAGAAGGCCGCCGCGGGCGGCAAGGCCGCGATCTTCCAGCGCGCGGCGAAGACCTCGATCGTCTACTCGCGCGCCCTGGACGACCCGAAGGGCCCGAGCCCGTGGCTGCGCCTGCAGCACAAGGTCGCCGACGTGCTGGTGCTCCACAAGATCCGGGCGCTGCTCGGCGGCCAGGCACGCTGGGCGATCTCGGGCGGCGCGCCGCTCGGCGAGCGCCTCGGGCACTTCTACCGCGGCGTCGGCCTCCACGTGCTCGAGGGCTACGGCCTCACCGAGACGACCGCCCCCGCCACGGTGAACCTCCCCGCGCGGACGAAGATCGGGACCGTCGGCGTGCCGCTGCCCGGCACGTCCGTGCGGATCGCGGAGGACGGCGAGGTCGAGGTCAAGGGCATCCAGGTGTTCCGCGGCTACCACGACAACGAGGCCGCGACCGCGGAGTCGCTGACGGACGGGTGGTTCCGCACGGGCGACCTCGGGTCGCTCGACGACGAGGGCTTCCTGGCCATCACGGGCCGCAAGAAGGAGATCATCGTCACCGCCGGCGGCAAGAACGTCGCACCCGCGGTGCTCGAGGACCGGCTGCGCGGGCACCCGCTCATCAGCCAGGTCGTGGTCGTCGGCGACCAGCGCGCGTACATCGGGGCGCTCGTGACGCTCGACCCCGAAGGTGTGCCCGGCTGGCTGACGGCGCACGGCAAGCCGGCCCTCACGCTCGAGGAGGCCGCGAAGGACCCCGACGTGCTCGCGTCCATCGACAAGGCCGTCGCGCGCGCGAACAAGGCCGTCTCGCGCGCCGAGTCGATCCGCCGCTACCGCATCCTCGACACCGACCTCACGATCGCGAACGGCTACCTCACGCCCAAGCTCAGCGTGAAGCGCGCCCTCGTCCTCAAGGACTTCGCCGCGGACGTCGAGGCGCTGTACGACCCGACGACCGGCGGGCACGACGTCGGCTGACGGCGCGTCGAGAGCGAGCCCCGGACGGGCGGGAGGTCCACGGACCTCCCGCCCGTCCGGCGTCTTCGCCGTACGGCCTCACCCGCCCTCGGCCATCCGCAGCGGCGGCACGAGCCGCAGCTGCGACAACGTGCCGAGCGCCGCTCGCTCCGCCTCGTCGAGCTCGAACACCGGCGGCCGCTCGCGCACGTCCGCGACCCGACCGTCGTCCCCGCCCGCACCGCCGGCGCCGCGTCGTCGCGGCACCTCGAGCACGAACGTGACGACGCAGTCGCCGCACGCGGCCGGTCCGGCGACACACCCCTCGCAGTCGATGATCATGAGCCGGACGCTAGGACCGACCTCCGACACGCCCGGTGACACGCCGCGCGGACGTCCGTCGGACGGACCCCGCGCTCCCGTCAGGAGTGCCGCAGCCGCGCGACGAGCGTCGCCGACGGCACCACGTACGCGCCGCGGGCCTCGACGTCGCGGGCGACCTCCTGGTCGCTCGTCACGACGACCACCACGCGACCCACGGGCTCGGCCTGCACGAGCCGGCGGATGAGGTCGTCGGCGATCTCCCCCACCGAGAACCGCACCCGCACGCCGTGCGCGAGGGTGCCCGGCGCGAGCGGCGTCGGCCGGCCGTCGAAGCAGCACGTGACCTCCGCACCCGTGCGCGTCGCCAGGCCCGCGAGACCGTCGACGAGCAGGCGCCGCTGACGCTCCAGCGTGAGCTCGGCGTAACCCGTCTTCGTCACGTTGTACCCGTCGACGACGAGGTGCGCGCGCGGCTGGCGCAGCAGCTCGTCCAGCAACCCCGGGTCGTCGACGTGCCGGCCGCGCGAGCCGAGGCGTGCCGGAGCGGCCTCCTGCGGCGGCGCGACGAGGTCGGCGGGCAGGTCGGTGGTCGGCGGGAGGGCGAGCTCGGTGCGCAGCCCGCTCGCGGCGTCCACGATCGTGTCGAGCAGCAGCCGCACGCGTGCGTCCGCGAGCTTGCGGGCGACCCGGAGCTCGGCGCGTGCCGCGGTCCGCTCCGCGTCGGCCGCGCGCCGCTCGTCGCCCGCGACCTCGAGCGCCGTCGCGGCCTCGTCCCGCGCCGCGCGCGCCTGCGCGAGCTCCTCGGCGGCCTGCTCGAGCGCGCGGCGGCCCTCCGCACGCGCGCGGTCCGCGTCCGAGCGCAGCTTGCGGGCCTGCTTGCGCAGCGTCGCGACCTCCTCGAGCGCGGCGTCGCGCTCGGCTCGGGCCCGGTCGAGCTCGTCGGACAGCCGCGCCACGGTGTCGGACGGCGCACCGGCCCCCGCGGCTCGGGCCTCGGGTGCCGCGGCCGGGAGCAGCGCCCGCCAGTCCGCGCCCAGGAGCCACGCCCCCGCCGCCGCGGCGAGCGAGGGCTGCGGTGCAGCCGGAGGCGCGGGAGCGTCCTCGCCTGCACGCTCGTCGTCGGGCCGGGCCGGCTCGCCGTCCGGCTCGCCGTCGCCGGACCCGTCCTCACGGTCTTCGGGCCCGACGGCCTCGTCGTGCTCGGCGACACCCAGCGCCGCCGCGAGGTCCGGGTGCTCCCCCGCCCAGGTCCGCGCGGTGCGCGAGCGGAAGTGCTCGTCGGCCAGGGCTCCCCACAACGGGACGGCCCCCGCCGTCGCGCGCTTCGCCGGGGCGAACGCCGCGACGCGCCGGAGCGCGGGCGGCACCGCGCTCGGGTCGTACCCCGCGAGCGTGCGCGCGGCGACCGCGACGAGCTCGGCCCGCAGCGACGCCGGGACCTGCGCGTCGTCGACCATGGCGTCACCCTAGGGCGCGCGGTGCGCGACACGCGCGGCGGGGCCGACGGGGCGTGTCGGAACGCCGGGGTACGGTCCGGGACATGCGTTCGAGCCTGCACCGCCTGCGCCCCGTCTGGGTGGGCGACCCGGTGCCGGGGCCGGGAGAGGGCGGCGCGACGACGGGCGGTCCGACGACGGGCGGACCGAAGACGGGCGGCCCCACACCCGTGCAGCTCGCGCTCGACGAGATCGGCACCCCGCTCGCCGAGGTGACGTTCGTGGTCGTCGACCTCGAGACGACGGGTGGGACCCCCGCGGAGTGCGGCATCACCGAGATCGGCGCGGTCAAGGTGCGCGGCGGCGAGGTGCTCGGCGAGTTCCAGACGCTCGTCGACCCAGGCGGGCCGGTCCCCCCGTTCATCCAGGTGCTCACGGGCATCACGTCGTCCATGCTCGTCGGCGCACCGCCGATCGAGGAGGTCCTGCCCTCGTTCCTGGAGTTCGCGCACGGCAGCGTGCTCGTGGCGCACAACGCGCCGTTCGACGTGGGGTTCCTGCGCGCCGCCGCGGCCCGCACCGGGCACGCGTGGCCGGGCTACCGCGTGGTCGACACGGTGCGGCTCGCGCGCCGCGTCGTGACGCGCGACGAGGCGCCCAACCACAAGCTCGGGACGCTCGCCGCGCTGTTCGGCGCGCAGGTCACGCCCAACCACCGCGCGCTCGAGGACGCCCGCGCCACGGTCGACGTGCTGCACGCGCTGCTCGGCCGCCTCGGTCCGCTCGGCGTCACCCACCTCGAGGACCTCGCGACCGCGACCGACCCGGTACCGCAGGAGGTGCGGCGCAAGCGCACCCTCGCGGACGGCCTGCCCGACGCGCCCGGCGTGTACCTGTTCCGCGGCCCGAACGAGGAGGTCCTCTACGTCGGGACGTCGACGACGTCGCTGCGCACCCGCGTGCGCTCGTACTTCACGTCGTCCGAGAAGCGCGGCCGCATCCAGGAGATGGTGCGCATCGCCGAACGCGTCGACCCGGTGGTGTGCGCGACGCCGCTCGAGGCACGCGTGCGCGAGCTGCGGCTCATCGCGGAGCACTCCCCCCGCTACAACCGCCGGTCCCGCTTCCCCGAACGGATGCCCTGGGTCCGGCTGACGAGCGAGCCCTACCCGCGCCTGTCCGTCGTGCGCGAGGTTCGCGACGAGCCGGGCGCCGCGTACATCGGCCCGTTCGGCTCGCAGGGCTCCGCGCAGCTCGCGCTCGAGGCGCTGCAGGAGTCCTTCCCGGTGCGGCAGTGCACACGCCGGCTGCCGCTCGTGGCCGCTCCCGGGGCGTCCGCGTGCGCGCTCGCCGACATGGGGCGGTGCGGCGCGCCGTGCGTCGGCGGGCAGGACGCCCATGCCTACGCCTCGGTGACCGACCGGGTGCGGGCCGCGATGCTCGGCGACCCCGCGCCCGTCGTCGGGGCCCACGCCGAGCGCATCGAGGCACTCGTCGCGCAGCAGCGCTACGAGGAGGCCGCGACCGTACGCGACCGCCTGGGGGCGTTCCTGCGCGGCGCCGCCCGCGCGCAGCGCGTGGGTCCGGTCGCGCGCTGCGCGGAGGTCGTCGCGGCGCGCCGCAGCGACGACGGGGGCTGGGAGATCGTCCTCGTCCGCCACGGCCGGCTCGCGGCGACCGCACGCGTCGACCGGACGACCGACCCGCGGCCGACCATCGCGACGCTGCGGGCGACCGCCGAGCACGTGCCCGTGCCGGTCGCCCCGGCCGCTGCCGCCCACCCCGAGGAGGCCGACCTCGTCCTCGACTGGCTCGAGCGGCCCGGCGTGCGGATCGTCGACGTCGTCGGGGTGTGGGCACTGCCGGTGCGGACCGCACTCGGCGACGTCGAGCCCGCAGCCGCGATCGCGGCGCACGCGGCGGCGGTGACGGGCCGTGCCGTGCCGCCCCACGGCCGGGTCGCGGGTCGCGACGACGCGGCGACGCCCGTCGACCTCGAGCGGGTCGTCGCCGACGCGCCGGACGCGATGCCGCGCACCGCCTGACCCCCGCGCGGCATGATGGCGCTCATGCTGACCGCCATCGTCCTCATCGAGACCGACGCCGCCCGGATCCCCGAGGTGGCCTCGCAGATCGCCGACATCCGCGGCGTCAGCGAGGTCTACTCGGTGACCGGCGAGGTGGACCTCATCGCCCTCGTCCGCGTGCGCGAGCACGACGACCTCGCCGATGTCATCGCCGACCGGGTGAGCAAGGTCGAGGGCGTGCTGCGCACGCAGACGTACATCGCGTTCCGCACGTACAGCCAGCACGACCTCGACCAGGCGTTCGCGCTCGGGCTCGAGGACTGACCGCGGCGCGGTGCGCGCGGGCGGACCCGCCGCGCACCGCGACCCACGCCGGTCCTGGTCCTCGTCCCCGGTCGCTGAGGCCGAGTCGGCTCAGGCGCTCGCGCGGCGCCAGCGCTCGAGCGACTCGCGTGCGGCTCCCGAGTCGACGGCCGTGCGCGCGTGCTCCACGCCCGCGGCCAGCCGCTCGAGGAGCGTGCCCTCGCCCGTGCCGGGCAGGGTGCCGTCCGCGACGAGCGCCGCGGCGGCGTTGAGCAGCACGGTCTCGCGCACCGGTCCCGGCTCTCCGTCGAGCAGCGCTCGGGCGACCCCCGCGTTGTGCGCCGCGTCGGCGCCCCGCAGCGAGGCCAGCTCGACGCGCGCGACCCCGAGGTCCCCCCAGTCGACGACGTGCTCGTCGACCCGCCCGTCGGCGACCTGCCAGATGCGTGTCGCGGCGGTCGGCGCGATCTCGTCCAGACCGTCCTCGCCACGGAACACGAGCGCGCTCACGCCCCGGCGGGCGAGCACGCCCGCGATGAGCGGTCCCATGCGGCCGTCACCCACGCCGATCGCGGCGGCCGGAGGCTGCGCGGGGTTGGTGAGCGGGCCGAGGAAGTTGAACGCCGTCGCGATGCCCAGCCCCGCGCGGGCGACCGCGGTGTGCCGGAACGACGGGTGGAACACCTGCGCGAAGCAGAACGTGATGCCGGCCTCGGTCGCGATCTGCGCGACCCGCTCGGGAGTGTGGTCCAGCCGGATGCCGAGCTGCTCGAGGACGTCCGCGGAGCCCGACGACGACGACGCCGCGCGGTTGCCGTGCTTGACCACGCGCAGGCCCGTGCCCGCGATGACGAGCGACGCCATCGTCGAGATGTTCACCGTGTGCGCGCGGTCGCCGCCGGTCCCGACGATGTCCACCGTGCGCCCGGGCACCTCGATGCGGTGCGCGTGCGCGAGCATCGTCTCGGCGAGCCCGATGAGCTCCTCGACCGTCTCCCCCTTGGCGCGCAGACCCACGAGGAAGCCCGCGATCTGCACGGGCGACGCCTCGCCGCGCATGATCTCGTCCATCGCCCACGACGTCTGCTCCGCCGTGAGGTCCTGACGCGCGACGAGACCCGTCAGCAGGTCGGGCCAGGTGGTGGCGGGGCTCATCCGGCGACGGCCTGCGCGGCGAGCAGCTCGACGACCGTGCGGTGCAGCTCCAGCGGGTCGAGGGGGCGGCTCACGGTCGCGTCGGCGTTCGACCACGAGGCGAGCCACGCGTCCTGCGGGCGCCCCGTGAGCACGAGCACCGGAGGACAGCGGTAGACCTCCTCCTTGAGCTGACGGCCCAGGCCCATGCCGCCGAGCTTGTCGGCCTCGCCGTCGAGCACGAGCAGGTCGACGCCGCCGGCCTCGGTCGCGGCGACGACCGCGGCCGGGGTGGCCGCCTCGACCCAGTCGATCGCGGGCGCGCCGTGCTGCAGGCGCGGGCCGAGCGCGAGCCGCACCTGGGCGCGCACGTCCACGTCGTCGCTGTAGAGGACGATCCGCGGTCCGTGGGTCGCGGCGGCCTGGTCCTGGGCGGTGCTCATGGTGCTTCCTCACTCGTCGTCGACGTGCGTCGAAGGAATCTTGGCACGACGTGACGCAGGACACGACGACCCGGACGGGAGGTGGACCGTGTGGGGCGCGTCACGTGCACCCGCGACGGGCCGCACCCCGTGTTCACCTCGTCTCCACGGGCGACGCACGGCCGCTCCGCGGCCCCGTCGCGACGTCCGGAAGGCCCCGAGATCATGACGGTGTGACATTTACCGCCCGCCGCGCCTGGGCCCAATGACCCATGCGGACCTCGGATCGGCCATAATGGCGACCGTGTCGACCGCAACGGCTGCCCCTCGCTCTGCCCCCCACGTGAGCGTCAACCGACCGAACCCTGTGTCGGTCGGCACGATCGTGTGGCTCGCCAGCGAGCTGATGTTCTTCGCCGGCCTCTTCGCCATGTACTTCACGGTGCGCGCCGCGGTGCCCGAGGAGTTCGCGGAGCAGACCGCCAAGCTCAACCTGACCTTCGCGGCGATCAACACGACCGTCCTGGTGCTGTCGTCGGTGACGTGCCAGATGGGCGTGTGGGCCGCCGAGCGCTTCCAGCCCGTACGCAGCGGCTCGCTCCTGCAGGTCAACCGCTGGGGCATGAACGAGTGGATGACGCTCACGTACGTCATGGGCGCGTTCTTCATCGGCGGCCAGGTCTACGAGTACGCCGAGCTGGTGCACGAGGGCCTGACGATCTCGTCCAGCCCGTACGGCTCGGTCTTCTACCTGACGACCGGCTTCCACGGCCTGCACGTCGTGGGCGGTCTCATCGCCTTCCTGTTCCTGCTGGGCCGCTCGTTCTCGGCCAAGCGGTTCGGTCACCACGAGGCGACCACCGCGATCGTGACGTCGTACTACTGGCACTTCGTCGACGTCGTGTGGATCGCGCTGTTCGCGGTCATCTACCTGCTGCGCTGACTACCCGCTGCGCTGACGCAGCCCCGCCCCTGCCCCCTTACTTGCGAGACGAGGATCGATCCGTGAAGGCACTCGCAGCCCGCAGGCACGACCGGCGTGCACCGGCCTTGCTGCTCCTGCTGGCGCTGCTGCTGGTCGGTGCGGTGTACGCCGTGGTCGCCCCTTCGTCGGCCCAGGCCGCCACGAAGACCGCGACCGCTGACGACATCGCCGCCGGCGAGAAGCTGTTCCAGGCCAACTGCTCCACCTGCCACGGACCGTCCGCGGCCGGCACCGACAGCGCCCCGTCGCTGATCGGTGTGGGCGCCGCAGCCGTCGACTTCCAGGTCGGCACCGGTCGCATGCCGATGCAGATGAGCGGGCCGCAGGCCCAGGCGAAGCCCGTGCAGTTCACGGACGAGCAGATCGCGCAGCTCGCGGCGTACGTCGCGTCGCTCGGCGCGGGCCCGTCCATCCCGACGGCGGAGATGGTCGACCCCGCCCTCGGCGACTCGGCCTCCGGCATGGCGCTCTTCCGCACCAACTGCGCGATGTGCCACAACGCCATCGGCGCGGGCGGTGCCCTCTCGCAGGGCAAGTTCGCCCCGAACCTGTGGGACACCACGCCGACGCACCTCTACGAGGCGATGCTCACGGGCCCGCAGTCGATGCCGGTGTTCAACGACGCGAACCTCACGCCCGAGGAGAAGCGCGACATCATCGCGTTCATCGACGAGCAGGGCAACGGCTCGCCCGGCGGTCTCGACCTCGGCTCGCTCGGCCCCGTGAGCGAGGGCCTGTGGGCCTGGGTCGTCGGCCTCGGCCTGCTGCTCGGCATCTCTGTCTGGATCGGAGCGAAGTCCTCGTGAGCACCCCCCACGACTCCCACCAGGAGATCACGGTCTCCGGCGCGCAGGGCGCGGCGCCCGCGCGGTTCGAGAACCCGGGTCTGCACGAGCACAAGCCGCGCCAGGCCGACGTCGACCCCCGCGTCTCGAAGCGCGTGGAGCGCCAGGTCCTCCTGCTGCTGACCCTGTCGATCCTCGGCACCATCGCGGTGATCTGGGCGTACTTCGCGCTCCCGCCCGGCGAGACCGTCGGCTCGATGCGCCTGTCCAACCTCGTCCTCGGCGTGGGCCTCGCGGTCTGCCTGCTCGGGATCGGCATCGGCGGCAACTACTACATCAAGCTGCTCATGAGCAACCGCGAGTACGTCGAGGAGCGGCACGAGCTGCGCTCCTCGGACGAGACCCGCGAGGTCGCCGTCCAGATGCTCAAGGACGGCGGCGAGGACTCCGGCCTCACGCGCCGTGGCGCGATCATCGGCGCGGGTGTCACGGCGCTCGCACTCTTCCCGCTGTCGATCCTCGTCCCGCTGATCGGCAACGTCGGCGAGGACTGGAACGTGCGCAAGTTCAAGCACACGATCTGGAAGAAGGGCACGCGCCTCGCGACCGACCCGACCGGCCGCCCGATCAAGGCGTCGGACGTCACGATCGGCGACGTGTGGCACGTCATCCCCGAGGGCCTCAACGACCTGCACGAGGGCAAGCTCGACGAGAAGGCCAAGGCCGTCGTCCTGCTGGTGCGCCTCGACCCGCGCGACCTCAAGTCCGACCAGTCGCCCGAGGGTGAGACCTGGTCGCACGACGGCATCGTCGCCTACTCGAAGATCTGCACGCACGTGGGCTGCCCCGTGGCCCTGTACGAGCAGCAGACCCACCACCTGCTCTGCCCCTGCCACCAGTCGACGTTCGACGTGGCCGACAGCTGCAAGGTCGTCTTCGGCCCCGCCAAGCGTCCGCTCCCGCAGCTGCCGATCACCGTGGACGACGAGGGCTACCTCGTCGCGCAGGGCGACTTCGCCGAGCCCATCGGCCCGAGCTTCTGGGAGCGTGCGACCAAGTGAGCGAGCTCAAGACTGCCCCCACGCGCGGCGCCAAGGCCGCGGGCGCCACGGCGGACTACCTGGACCAGCGCACCGGCATCGGCAACGCGGTCAAGTTCTTCGCACGCAAGGTCTTCCCGGACCACTGGTCGTTCTTCCTCGGTGAGATCGCGCTCTACAGCTTCGTCACGCTGCTCGTCTCGGGCGTGTTCCTGACGCTGTTCTTCGTGCCGAGCATGGCCGAGACGCACTACGAGGGCCCCTGGCCGTCGATGAACGGCGTCGAGATGTCCGAGGCGTTCTCCTCGACGCTGCGCCTGTCGTTCGAGGTCCGCGGCGGTCTGCTCATGCGGCAGATCCACCACTGGGCGGCGCTGATCTTCATGGCGTCGATCGTGGTCCACATGTTCCGCGTCTTCTTCACCGGCGCGTTCCGCAAGCCGCGCGAGATCAACTGGCTCGTCGGCTTCGTGCTGCTGATCCTCGGCCTCGCCGCCGGCTTCTCCGGCTACTCGCTCCCCGACGACGTGCTCTCCGGCAACGGCCTGCGCATCACCGACGGCGTCGTCAAGGCGATCCCGATCATCGGGTCGTACCTGTCGTACTTCGTCTTCGGCGGCGAGTTCCCCGGCACGGACCTCATCCCGCGCCTGTTCACCGTGCACATCCTGCTCGTGCCCGGCCTGATCCTCGCGCTCATCGGCCTGCACCTGTTCCTCATGGTGATGCACAAGCACACGCAGTACCCGGGCTCGGGCCGCACCAACACCAACGTCGTGGGCTACCCCGCCCTGCCGGCGTACGCGGGCAAGCTGCTGTTCAACTTCTTCGTGGTGTTCGGCGTCATCGCGCTCATGGCGGGCACGATGTCGATCAACCCCGTGTGGAACTACGGACCGTACGACCCGTCGCCGGTGTCCGCGGGTGCCCAGCCCGACTGGTACATGCTGTTCCTCGAAGGGTCCCTGCGACTGATGCCGGGGCAGACGGAGATCATGCTCGGCAGCTACACGCTCAGCCTGAACGTGATCATCCCGGCCATGGTGGTCCCCGGCATCCTCTTCACGCTGCTGGGTGCGTACCCGTTCATCGAGTCGTTCGCCACCGGCGACAAGAGCGAGCACCACGTGCTCGACCGCCCGCGCAACCGCCCGTTCCGCACCGCGTTCGGCGTCTCGCTCCTCGTGGCGTTCGCGATCCTCGTGCTCGCGGGGTCGAACGACCTCATCGCGACGCACTTCCACCTGTCGATCAACGACATCACGTGGGCGTTCCGCGTGCTGATCTTCCTCGGCCCGTGGTTCGCGTTCGTCGTCACCAAGCGCATCTGCCTCGGGCTCCAGCGCAAGGACCGCGAGCTGGTGCTGCACGGCCACGAGACCGGACGCATCGTGCGCTACGCGTCCGGTGAGTACATCGAGGTCCACAAGCCGCTGGACGCGCACGAGCGCTGGCTCCGCGTGCAGCACGAGGCCATCCGCCCGCTCGAGATCGAGCCCGCCGAGGACTCGCGCGGCGTGCGCCGCAAGGGGTACAAGGCGGACCGCCTGCGGCAGCGGCTCTCGCAGCTGTTCTACGAGGACCGTGTCGAGCCCGTCACGCCGGCCGAGCTGGCCGCCGCGCACGCGGCGCACGGCCACCACGACGACCACGCCGTCGAGGGCTCCCACGGGGTCCCCGCGCAGGTCGGCGCCGGGTCTCCAGCATCCGAGACGACCGCCGACGAGCGGAATCACTGATCCCGGACGAGAGTTGACTGGGTCGGGCGGCTCGCCACTCCGGCGGGCCGCCCTACTCGTACCCAGCGGGAGCTGCTCGTTCCCGCACGACGCAGGAGAGGTACTCACGCATGGCTGACTACACGCTTCCGGACCTGCCGTACGACTACGCGGCCCTCGAGCCGCACATCTCCGGCCGGATCATGGAGCTGCACCACGACAAGCACCACGCCGCCTACGTCACCGGCGCCAACACGGCGCTCGAGAAGCTGGCCGAGGCACGCGAGTCCGGTGACCTCGGTGCGGTCAACCTCCACGAGAAGAACCTCGCGTTCAACCTCGGTGGCCACGTGAACCACTCGGTCTTCTGGCAGAACCTCTCCCCCGAGGGCGGCGACAAGCCTACGGGCGAGCTCGCCGCGGCGATCGACGAGTTCTTCGGGTCGTTCGACGGCTTCCAGAAGCACTTCGCCGCCAACGCCGTGGGCATCCAGGGCTCCGGCTGGTCGATCCTCGGCTGGGACTCGGTCGGGCAGAAGCTCGCGATCTTCCAGCTCTACGACCAGCAGAGCAACTTCCCGCTCGGCCTCGTGCCGATCGTCGTGCTCGACATGTGGGAGCACGCGTTCTACCTCGACTACGTCAACGTCAAGGCGGACTACGTCAAGGCGTGGTGGAACATCGTCAACTGGGCGGACGCTGCTGCGCGCTTCGAGCGTGCGCGTTCGCAGACTGCGGGCCTCATCGTCCCGACCGTCTGACGCACTCCTCTCGAAGGCCGCCACGCACCGTGTGGCGGCCTTCGGCGTCCCCGAGCACCGGGAGACCACATCTGGCCGTCCTGACGGGCCGCAGCGGCGCCAGCGGGCCGCCCACACCCGCCCACCCCGCGATTCCTCCGGCTCCAGGGGCGCTGAGCCGGAGGAAGGACGGGGTCGCCGGCCAGGGTCCCGACGACCCCGCGGTTGCTCCGGCTCCGGCCGGGCTGAGCCGGAGGAAGGACGGGATCGACGGTCAGGGATCCCCACGACCCTGCGATCGCTCCGGCTTCGGGCGCGCTGAGGCGGCGGAAGGGCGGGGTGGACGGTCAGGGCGTCGAGCTCGAGTGAGCCGACGACGACACGAATGACGAGGCCCCGGCCGGCCTAGCCGGTCGGGGCCTCGTGAGTCGTGCTGACGTCAGTGCGCGTGCTGTCCGCGAGAGAACTCGAACACCCAGCCGACGAGACCGATCACGCCGATCACGGCGCCGACGCCGACCAGCCACCACCCGACCGCGAGGCCGAGGAACGTGATCGCGGACGCGGCGCCGATGGCGAGCGGCCACCAGGACCACGGCGCGTACACGCCCTGGTCGCCGGCGCCCTGCTCGATCTCGCCGTGCTCGTCGTCCTCGGGGCGAGGGTCGATGCGCCGCGCGAGGAGCGCGAAGTACGCGCCGATCATCCCGACGAGGCCGCCGACGAGCGGGATGGCGACGGTGCCGACGGGCTCGCCGTCGCTCCAGAGCGCGTAGACGAGGCCGACGGGGACGAAGAACGCGATCCCGTAACCGAAGAGCTTGGCCTCGAGCTTCACTTCGTGCCCTCCTCGTTCGGGTTCGTGCGGGGCTCGTCGACGATCGTCGTCGTGGACTGCTCGGGCTCACCGGTGCCGTTCGCGACGCGCTCGGCGGCCGTGCTGACCTCACCCGTGCGCTGGGCCTCCCAGTCGAGCGGGCCCGGGTCCGGCTCGACGAAGTCCATCGCGGCGACCTCCGGGTGGTGCAGGTCGAACGCGGGGCGCTCCGAGCGGATGCGGGGAAGCGACGTGAAGTTGTGCCGCGGCGGCGGGCAGGACGTGGCCCACTCGAGCGAGGCGCCGAAGCCCCACGGGTCGTCGACGGTGACCTTCGGCGCGTTCCGCGCCGTGGTGTACACGTTCCAGAAGAACGGCAGCATCGAGGCGCCGAGGATGATCGCACCGACGGTCGACAGCTGGTTCATCCACGTGAAGCCGTCGGCCTCGGCGTAGTCCGCGTACCGACGCGGCATGCCGATGACGCCGAGCCAGTGCTGCACCAGGAACGTGGTGTGGAAGCCGATGAACAGCGTCCAGAAGTGGATCTTGCCGAGGCGCTCGTTCAGCATCTTCCCGGTGAACTTCGGCCACCAGAAGTAGAAGCCGGCGAACATCGCGAACACGACCGTCCCGAACACGACGTAGTGGAAGTGCGCCACCACGAAGTAGGTGTCGGACAGGTGGAAGTCGAGCGCCGGGCTGGACAGGATGATGCCCGTCAGGCCGCCGAAGAGGAACGTCACGAGGAAGCCGATGGCCCAGAGCATCGGGGTCTCGAACGTGAGCTTCCCGCGCCACATCGTGCCGATCCAGTTGAAGAACTTCACACCGGTCGGCACCGCGATCAGCATCGTCATGAACGCGAAGAACGGCAGCAGCACCGAGCCCGTGACGTACATGTGGTGGGCCCACACGGTCACCGAGAGGGCCGCGATCGCGATGGTGGCGTAGACGAGACCCTTGTAGCCGAAGATCGGCTTGCGGCTGAACACCGGCAGGATCTCGGTCACGATGCCGAAGAACGGCAGGGCGATGATGTAGACCTCGGGGTGCCCGAAGAACCAGAACAGGTGCTGCCAGAGCAGCGCTCCCCCGTTCTCGGGGTTGAAGACCTGCGCGCCGAGGCGGCGGTCGGCGCCGAGCGCGAACAGCGCGGCGGCCAGCGGCGGGAACGCCATGAGCACGAGCAGCGACGTCACGAGGGTGTTCCACGTGAAGATCGGCATCCGGAACATCGTCATGCCGGGCGCACGCATCGTGACGATCGTGGTGATGAAGTTGACGGCACCGAGGATCGTGCCGAAGCCACCGAGGGCGAGACCGAAGACCCACAGGTCACCGCCGAGGCCCGGCGAGTACACGGTGTTCGACAGCGGAGCGTAGGCGAACCACCCGAACGACGCGGCGCCCTGCGGCGTGAGGAAGCCCCCGGCGGCGATGAGGCCACCGAAGAAGAACAGCCAGAACGCGAACATGTTCAGGCGCGGGAACGCCACGTCGGGCGCACCGATCTGCAGCGGCATGATCACGTTGGCGAAGCCCGCGAACAGCGGTGTCGCGAACAGCAGCAGCATGATCGTGCCGTGCATCGTGAACGCCTGGTTGTACTGCTCCTTGGACTGGAACAGGTCCATGCCGGGCGTGAACAGCTCGGCGCGGATGAGGAGCGCCAGGAGGCCGCCGACGACGAACCAGATCACGCTCGTGATCAGGTACATGTACCCGATCGTCTTGTGGTCGGTGGACGTGACCCACTTGACCACGGTGCGACCGAGGCTCTGGCGCGACGGCGCCAGGCCCGGGATGTTCTCCACGACCGCGGCCATCAGTTCTCGTCCTCCCACTTCGTGCTGTTCAGGTCCTGCTTGCGGCTGTACTCGAGCCCCAGCGCACCCGTCTGCCCCTTCTCACGGAGCTCGTCGATGTGCGCGTCGTACTCCTCGCGCGAGACGACCTTCACGTTGAAGAGCATCGAGGAGTGCTCCTCGCCGCAGAGCTCGGCGCACTTGCCGCGGTAGAGCCCCTCCTGCTCGGGCGTGACCTGGAAGTGGTTCGTCTTCCCCGGGATCATGTCCATCTTGTAGAGGAACGCCGGCACCCAGAACGAGTGGATGACGTCGCGCGAGTCGAGCGTGAACTCGACCGTCTCGCCGACGGGCAGGTAGAGGGTGATCTGGTCGTCGAGGACGCCCTCGGTCGTGCCGACGTTCTGGGCGTGCTGGCCCGTGTCGAACACGTCGTCGTCGAGGTAGTTGAAGTCCCAGCTCCACTGCTTGCCGATGGCCTGCACGTGCACGTCGGCCTCGCCGGACGTGTCGTTGATCTCGGTCATGTCGCGGTTCGTGTAGTAGAACAGCACGCCGATCATGACGATCGGGAGGATCACGTACATGATCTCGAGCGGCACGTGGTAGCGGAGCTGGACCGGCAGCACGTCGTCCGACTTGCGCTTGCGGTACACGGCGACGCACCAGAGCATCAGGCCCCACGTGATGAGGCCGACGATCAGCGCGGCGATCCACGAGCCGACCCACAGGTCCGCGATGCGGCCCGTCTGGTTCGTGACCTCGGCGTCAGAGCTGCCGGGCAGCCAGCCGCGCTCGACCTGCTCGGAGCATCCGCTCAGTGCCACAGCTGCGACGGCCGCGATGCCTGCCCACTTCAGGGCCGGGCGCCGCGTCCGGCGGGGGGTTTCCGGGTGCAACGGGGGACCTCTCGCTCGCGTCCCGCGGTCCGCGGCACCCGGGAGGGCGTCACGCACCTGGGACCTTCGTCCTCGACCCGAGCAGCCTAGCGCGCGAACCGACCTGTCCGTCGCTCGTGGCGCGCGATGACGACGCCGTGTCAGCACCGTCACACTTCACCCGCACGGGTCGGTCGCGTGCTCGACCGCCGGTACACCTGTGCACGCGTACGCATGCCCCGGCCCGGTGATGGCCCGGCTACGGTGTCGCCGTGGACGAGGAGCAGCCGGCGGACCTCGGCGCGTCGCGTGCCCCGGGCACGGGTCCCGACGACGACCGCCCCGACGACCGCCCTCACGAGCGGACCGACCTCCGGTCGGCTCCCGCTCCCCGGCGCGTCGTGCTCGACGCAGGCGGCCGTGCTCCCCTGCTGCCGAGCGCACGGGCCGCGTTCGTCGAGGCCCTCGACCAGGGCTGGGCGGACCCGCGGCGGCTGCACGCGGAGGGCCGTCGCGCCCGCGCGTTGCTCGACGGGGCGCGCGAGGCGATCGCGGGTGCGCTCGGCGCGCGCACGCAGGACGTCGACCTGGCCCCGTCGCACACGGCCGCGCTGCACGCCGCGGTGCTGATGGTCGCGCGCGGCCGGCGGCGCGTGGGCGCCGACGTGGTGACGAGCGCCGTGGAGCGCGCCGCGGTGCTGCACGCGGCGGGCTTCGTGGCGCAGCGCGCGCAGGGCGAGCACCGCACGGTG
Source organism: Cellulomonas palmilytica (assembly GCF_021590045.1). NCBI lineage: Bacteria > Bacillati > Actinomycetota > Actinomycetes > Micrococcales > Cellulomonadaceae > Cellulomonas > Cellulomonas palmilytica. Next base: position 2,870,516 of record NZ_CP062221.1, read on the forward strand.
CCGGTGGACCGCACGGGCGCCGTGGACCCCGACACGTTCGCCGCCGCTCTGCGGGCGCCCGGCGTGGCGCTCGCCGCCCTCCAGCACGCGAACGGCGAGGTCGGCACGCTCCAGCCCCTCGACGCCGTGCACGCGGCCGCCCGGGAGGCGGGCGTGCCGCTGCTCGTCGACGCGGGCGCGAGCGTGGGGCACGTGCCCACGGGCTCGTCGTGGGACCTGCTCGCGGCGGACCCGGGCGACTGGGGCGGCCCCGGCGGTCTCGGCGTGCTCGTCACGCGCCCGGGCGTACGGCGCGCGCCGGACTGGCCGCAGGACGAGGACCGGTGGTTCCCCGGCGGCGTGTCGGTCCCGGCCGCGCTCGCGGCGGCGGTGGCGTTGCAGGACGCGACGGCGACGGCGGCCGACCGCGACCGGCGGCTGCGCCCGCTCGTCGACGAGCTGCGGGGCACGGTCGCCGCACGCGTTCCCGACGTCGACGTCGTCGGCGACCCGGTGCGCCGGCTCCCCCACGTGCTGACGTTCTCGTGCCTGTACGTGGACGGCGAGGCGATCGTCTCCGAGCTCGACCGCCGGGGCTTCGCGGTGGGCTCGGGGTCCGCGTGCTCGTCGAGCACGCTCGAGCCGTCGCACGTGCTCGCCGCGATGGGCGCCCTCACGCAGGGCAACGTGCGCGTGGCGCTGCACCACGCCACCACGCCCCAGGACGTCGCCGACTTCCTGGCCGTGCTGCCGGGCGTCGTCGCGGACCTGCGCGCGAGCCTCGGCGTGGTGTGACGGGCGCTCCCGCAGGAACGACGAAGGCCCGCTCGCTCGCCGGGGGCGAGGAACGGGCCTTCGTCGTGCGAGGTCCGAGGCGTCAGCTGAAGGAGCCGCCGCACGCGCAGGCGCTGCCCGCGTTCGGGTTGTCGATCGTGAAGCCCTGCTTCTCGATCGTGTCCGCGAAGTCGATCGTCGCGCCCTCGAGGTACGGCACGGACATGCGGTCCACGACGACCTCGACGCCGTCGTAGTCGCGCACCGCGTCACCGTCGAGCAGGCGCTCGTCGAAGTACAGCTGGTAGATGAGGCCGGAGCAGCCACCGGGCTGCACGGCCACGCGGAGCCGCAGGTCGTCGCGACCCTCCTGCTCGAGCAGGCTGCGAACCTTGTCCGCCGCGACGTCGGTGAGGTTCACGCCGTGCGTGGCGACCTCGGTGGTCTCGCTCATGGGCACTCCTGACGGAAGACGAACGTTCTTCGCAGGACCCAACCACGGCGCGGTCGCAGATGTTCCCGGCGGCTGGCGCGGATCCTCGCCACCAGCGTACGCCCGCGCGCGCGACGCACCGCGCGACCGAGACGGATGCCACAGCGCGTCGCGGCCGGCGCCCCGGGGCGGCGGCGGTCAGGCGGGTGACCAGGTCCGCGCGACGCGGGCGACCCGCGCCGCGAGCGTGCCCGTCGGGTCGGCGAGCGCGGCGGCGACGAGGTCGTCGCGGTCGGCGACCGCGTACGCGCCCGCGAGCCCCGCGGCCGCCCACTCGCGGCGGCCCACCTCGACCTGACCGGCGACGACGATCGTCGGGACCGCGTACGGCAGGGCGCGCTGCGCGACGAGCGCGGCGACCTTGCCGTGCAGCGACTGCCAGTCGAACCGCCCCTCCCCCGTCACGACGAGGTCGCTCGCCGCGATGCGCGCGTCGAGGCCCACGGTGTCCGCGACGAGCGCAGCGCCCGGCACGACGCGTCCACCGAGGAGCGCGAGGCCGAAGCCCAGGCCCCCGGCCGCGCCGGCGCCCGGGGCGTGCGTCAGGCGCTTGGCCGCCGCGGCCGCACCCGCCGCGCCGGCGAGCAGATCGGGTCGCAGGTCTGCGCCGAGCGCGTCGACCGCGGCACGCGAGAACGTGGCGAGCGCGCGCTCGAGGTCCTGCGCCTGCTCGGGGGTCGCGCCCTTCTGCGGCGCGAATCCCGCGCTCGCGCCCTGCAGGCCGAGCAGCGGGACGTCGACGTCGGTCGCCACCAGCAGCTCCACGCCGCGCCACGCGTCGCGCAGTGCACGCAGCCCGCCCAGGTCGTCGGGGCGCACGCCCACGAGCGCGCCGCCGCCGTGCGCGAGCACGCCGCGCGGGTCCGGGTGGCCGAGCCCGACGAGCAGGCCCGCGCCGGCGTCGTTGGTCGCGGACCCGCCCAGCCCGACGACGACGCGGCCGGCGCCCGTGGCGCGCGCGGCGGCGAGCAGCTCGCCGAGGCCGCGGGTCGTCGTCCGCGTCGGGTCCCGCCGCTCGGCGGGGACGAGCGGGAGGCCGACGGCGTGCGCCGACTCGACGTAAGCGGTGCGTCCGCGCTCGTCGTCGACGACGAGCACCGCGGCCGGGGCGGGGTCGCCGAGGGGTCCCGGGACGGTCACCGCGACGAGCTCGCCGCCGAGCGTCGTGCGCAGCGTCTCGACGAAGCCGGGCCCGCCGTCCGACAGCGGGCAGCCCGTCACCTCGTCGTGCGGTGCGGCCGTGCGCCACGCGTCGACGACGGTCGACGTGGCCTGCGCGGACGTCAGGCTCGAGCCGAAGCAGTCGGGGGCCACCAGCACTCGCACGCCGCGCATCGTCGCACGCGCGGCCGATGTGTGACGTCGCCCACGCCCACAGCGGGGCGAAGGCCTCGCGGGCGCGCGGGCGCGTTGTGCGAGGATCGGCCCGTGAGCCTGACGACCCCTGGCACGTCCGCGCCGGCCTCTCGCGCGTTCGTCGAGCCCGCCCCCTCCGCCCTGCTCCTGCTGGGCCGCGGCGTGGACCTCGCGTCCGAGCGCGGTGTCGAGTGCGCGGGCGCCCTGCCCGCCCCAAGCGACCCGGACCTCGTCGAGCGTGCCCGTGCGGCGCGTGCGGCGCTCGGCGACCGCGCGTTCGTGCTCGGCCACCACTACCAGCGCGACGAGGTGATCGCGTTCGCCGACGTCACGGGCGACTCGTTCAAGCTCGCCCGCGAGGCCGCGGCGCGTCCCGAGGCGGAGTTCGTCGTGTTCTGCGGCGTGCACTTCATGGCCGAGTCCGCGGACATCCTCACGTCCGACGCGCAGCAGGTCGTCCTCCCGGACCTCGCGGCGGGCTGCTCGATGGCCGACATGGCCGCCATCGACCAGGTCGAGGACGCGTGGGACGTGCTCGTCGACGCGGGCGTCGCGGACGACACCGTCCCGGTCACCTACATGAACTCGACGGCGGCGATCAAGGCGTTCACGGGCCGCCACGGCGGCACGGTCTGCACGTCGTCCAACGCGCACGTCGCGCTGCGCTGGGCGTTCGACAAGGTCGGCGGCGTCGACGGCACCGGCAAGGTGCTGTTCATGCCCGACCAGCATCTCGGCCGCAACACCGCGGTGCAGCAGCTCGGCCTGTCGCTCGACGACTGCGTCGTGTTCGACCCGCGGCGACCCGGCGGCGGCCTCACGGCCCAGCAGCTGCGCGACGCGCGGATGATCCTGTGGCGCGGGCACTGCTCGGTGCACGGACGGTTCTCGGCGCAGAACGTCGCGGACGTGCGCGCGGCGGACCCGGGAGTCACGGTCCTGGTGCACCCCGAGTGCAAGCACGAGGTCGTCACGGCCGCGGACATGGTCGGCTCGACGGAGTACATCATCAAGGCGCTCGACGCGGCCCCCGCGGGCTCGTCGTGGGCGATCGGCACCGAGCTGAACCTGGTGCGGCGCCTCGCCGCCGCCCACCCGGACAAGACGGTGCACTACCTCGACTCGACGGTGTGCTTCTGCTCGACGATGAACCGCATCGACCTGCCGCACCTGGTGTGGACGCTCGAGTCGCTCGCCGCGGGGCGGGTCGTGAACCGGGTCGTCGTCGACCCGGACGACGCGCACTGGGCGCGCGTCGCGCTCGACCAGATGCTCGCCCTGCCCGGCTACTGACCGGCAGCAGTCCGCCCGCTCGTCCCCGGCCCGGCACCCAGGAGGAGTCGTGTCCACCGAGAAGCCCGTGCGCATCGGCCTGTTCGTGTTCGACGGCTGCGAGGAGCTCGACGTCGTCGGGCCGTACGACGTGCTCGCGTCGTGGGCGCACCACGTGCGCTCGGACACCGAGGTCGTGACGTTCTCGGCCGACGGCCGCGCCGTGCGCTGCGCGAAGGGGCTCGGCCTGGTGCCCGACCTCGGCGCCGACGACGTCGAGGACCTGCACGTGCTGCTGTACCCGGGCGGTCAGGGCACGCGCGCGCTCCTGCGCGACGAGGAGCACCTCGCGTGGGTGCGGAGGATGCGCGCGAGCACGCCGCTGGTCGCGAGCGTGTGCACCGGGTCGCTCGTGCTCGCGGCGGCGGGTCTGCTCGCGGGCCGACCGGCGACGACGCACTGGGCCTCGCTCGACCTGCTGACCGAGATCGACCCGAGCGTGCAGGTCGACCGCGAGGCGCGGTTCGTCGACGACGGCGACGTGGTCACGTCCGCGGGCGTCTCCGCGGGCATCGACATGGCGCTGCACCTGGTCGCGCGGCTCGACTCGGTCGATGCGGCGCGCGGCGTGCGGCGCGGCATCCAGTACGACCCGCGCCCGCCCGTGTGACCGGGTCCGGGTCGCGCCCCGACGGCGCACGACAGCACCCGGACGTACCGCTGAGTAACATCGCGACGTGATCCGCACCCTCCAGCTCGCGGCCGCCACGTTCCGTCCGCGCCGCGCGGTCCCCGGTCAGGACCTGTTCAGCCCGTCGGTCACGCGCATGCGCGTGCACCTGTCCGACCTCGACCTGTACCGCCACGTCAACAACGGCATCTACCTGCAGTGCATGGACGTGGCCCGGTCGAACTACCTCGCGGACCTCGGGTCCTTCGCCGCGCTCAACGAACGCGGCTGGTACCCCGTGGTCGCCGCGCAGACCATCAAGTACCGCCGCTCGCTCACGTTCCGTCAGCGGTTCGAGATCACGACGACGCTGCTCGGCTGGGACGCGCGCGTGGTCTACCTCGAGCAGTCGTTCTCGCGGCGCGGGAAGGACGGGCGGCCCGAGCACGTCGCGCGCGGTGTGGTCGCCGGGCGGTTCCTCGGGCGCGACGGCACCCGCGTCGCGGCGCCCGACGTGGTCGAGCTCCTCGCCGGCGCCCCGGTGCCGAGCCCGCCGGTCCCCGACGACGTCATGGCGTGGGCACGAGCGGTGGACGTCGCCGCCCGCTGAACCGGCCGCGAGAGCCCGGACGCGCGACGACCCGCGCAGCACGCGCCGCGCGGGTCGTCGGGAGACGGCGTCGAGGTCGACGCCGAGGTCAGTGCGCCAGGCGGTCCAGCAGGAGCGCCTCGGCCAGGACGACCTTCTCGAGCTCGCCCAGGTGCACCGACTCGTTGGCGCCGTGCGCACGCGAGTCCGGGTCCTCGACGCCGGTGACGAGGATCGCCGCGTCGGGCCGCAGCTCGAGCAGGTCCGCGATGAACGGGATCGAGCCGCCGATGCCGATGTCGACCGGCTCGGTCCCCCACGACTGCGCGAACGCCCAGCGCGCGGCCTGCATCGCGGGCGAGTCGGCCGGCGCCTGGAACGGCTTGCCCTGCTCGCCCTCGCGCACGGTGACGCGGGCGCCGAACGGCGCGTGCGCCTCGAGGTGAGCGCGCATCGCCGCCATCGCCTCCGCGGGGTCGCTGCCGGGCGCGATGCGGACCGACAGCTTCGCCGTGGCGCGAGGGGCGATGGTGTTGGACGCGCTCGCGACACGCGGCGCGTCGAACCCGATCACGCTGATCGCCGGACGCGTCCACAGCCGCGCGGTGAGCGGGCCGGTGCCGGCGAGGCGCACGCCGTCGAGCACACCAGCGTCGGCACGCAGCGCGGCCTCGTCGTAGTCGACGGCCGGGTCGGCGGCGCGGTGCAGGCCGGCGACCGCGACGTCACCGTTCTCGTCGTGCAGCGTCGCGACCAGGCGCGCGAGCAGGGTCGGCGCGTCGAGGACCGGGCCGCCGTACATGCCGGAGTGGATCGCGTGGTCGACGGCCTGGACCTCGACCTCGAGGTCGACCAGGCCACGCAGCGACGTCGTCAGGCCGGGCGTCCCGACCGCCCAGTTCGACGAGTCCGCGACGACCATGACGTCGGCGACCGCGAGCTCGTCGTGGTGCGCCTTCAGGAAGTCCGCGAACGTGGGCGAGCCGATCTCCTCCTCGCCCTCGACGAACACGACGAGGCCGACGCCGAGCTCGTCGCCGAGCACGCGCAGCGCGCCGAGGTGCGCGACGATCCCGGCCTTGTCGTCGGCCGCGCCGCGCCCGTACAGGCGCCCGTCGCGCTCGACGGGCTCGAACGGAGCGGTCTGCCACTCGGCGTCGTCGCCCGGGGGCTGCACGTCGTGGTGCGCGTACAGCAGCACGGTCGGCGCGCCCGGGGCGGCGGGGCGCGTGGCGAGGACCGCGGGGCGGCCGCGACGACCGTCGGCGCCCGCCGCGTGGACCACGCGCACGTCGGGCAGGCCGGCGCCCCGCAGCAGCTCGGCGACGTGCGCCGCGCTCGCCGCGACGTGCGCCTGGTCGAACTCGGCGTTGGAGACGCTCGGGATGCGCACGAGCGTCTCGAGCTCGGCGCGCAGCGCGGGGAAGGCGGCCGCCGTGCGCGCGCGCAGCTCCGCGACACGCTCGGGGGTGGGAAGGGCGGGAAGGGCGTGGTCGTTCGTCACGGCCAGCCACGCTACTCGACTACCCTGGAAGGGTGTTCGGACGCCAGAAGCCCCCTGTGACGACCCCCGGCCCGGTCGACGACGTGCCGGTCGGCATCATCGAGGAGGGCAAGGGCCGCCCGACTCCGCGCCGCAAGGAGGCCGAGGCCGCCAACCGGCGCCCGCTGGTCCCTTCCGACCGCCAGAGCGCCGCGAAGGCCGCACGGGCCGCGCAGCGCGAGCAGCGGGACCGCGAGTACAAGGCGCTGCAGGCGGGCGACGAGAAGGCGATGCCGCCGCGCGACCGCGGTCCGGTGCGCCGCTACGTGCGCGACTACGTCGACGCGCGCTACAACCTCGGCGAGTGGTTCCTGCCGATCGCGGCCGTGTGTCTGGTCGTGCAGCTCTCGTTCGCGCAGATCAACGCGTACGTCTCGGTGATCGCGCTGTTCGGGCTGTACGCGTACGTCATCGCCTCGATCATCGACGCCGTCGTGCTGTGGTTCCGCATCAAGCGGCGGATCATCGCGAAGTTCGGCGAGGTGCCGCGCGGCACGCTCATGTACGCCGTGATGCGCGCGTTCCAGCTGCGCCGCTCGCGGCTGCCCAAGCCGCAGGTGAAGCGTCGCGCCTACCCCGAGTGACGGGTGCCGCGCGCCCCCGGTCGAATCGGTTCGAGCGACGGCCTAGGGTGAGCCCATGGTCAACTACCGATTCCTGGGCCGCTCCGGCCTGAAGGTCACCGAGATCATCTACGGCAACTGGCTGACGCACGGCTCGCAGGTCGAGAACGACACCGCCAGGGCGTGCGTGCGCGCCGCGCTCGACGCCGGTATCACGACGTTCGACACGGCCGACGTGTACGCGAACACCGCGGCGGAGACCGTCCTCGGCGAGGCGCTGAAGGGCGAGCGCCGCCAGTCGCTCGAGATCCTCACCAAGGTCTACTGGCCCACCGGCCCCAAGGGCGCGAACGACTCCGGCCTGTCGCGCAAGCACATCCTCGAGTCGATCGACGGCTCGCTGCAGCGCCTGCAGACGGACTACGTGGACGTCTACCAGGCCCACCGGTTCGACCACTCGACGCCGCTCGAGGAGACGATGGTCGCGTTCGCGGACGTCGTGCGTCAGGGCAAGGCCCTGTACATCGGCGTCAGCGAGTGGACCGCGGACCAGATCCGCGCGGGCGCGGCACTGGCGCGCGAGCTGCGCGTCCCGCTGGTCTCGAGCCAGCCGCAGTACTCGATGCTGTGGCGCGTCATCGAGGAGGAGGTCGTCCCCGCGTCGCGCGAGGAGGGCCTGTCGCAGATCGTGTGGTCGCCGGTCGCCCAGGGCGTCCTGACGGGCAAGTACCTGCCCGGCCAGCCGGCGCCCGCCGGGTCGCGCGGCACCGACGAGAAGGGCGGCGCGCGCATGATCGGCGGCTTCCTGGAGAACCAGACGACGCTCGAGCGCGTGCAGCAGCTGCGCCCGGTCGCGGACGAGCTGGGCCTGACGATGGCGCAGCTCGCTGTCGCGTGGGTGCTGCAGAACGACAACGTCGCCGCGGCGATCATCGGCGCGTCGCGCCCCGAGCAGGTCGCGGAGAACGTCAAGGCGTCGGGCGTCACGATCCCCGACGAGCTGCTGGCCCGCATCGACGAGGTGCTGGGCGACAGCGTCGTGCGGGACCCGGGCGAGACCGCCAAGTCCTCGCCCGCGTCGCGCTGACCTGCCGGGTCAGGACACCTCGGGCGCGCGTGCCCGGTCGGGCCGGTCGTCGTGGTCGACGGTCGGCCCGGCCTCGTCCCGGGCGTCCACCACGACGACGTCCACGGTCGGGGCCTCGACGCGCAGGCGCGGCAGCAGCACGTGCACGAGCGGTCCGACGAGCAGCGCGTACGCGATCGTCGCCACCCCGAATCGCCCGCCGAGCAGCATCCCGGTCACCACGACGACGACCTCGATGGACGTGCGCACGACCGCGACCGACCACCCCGTGCGCGCGACGAGGCCCGTCATGAGCCCGTCGCGCGGGCCCGGTCCGAGGCCAGCGCCCACGTAGAGCGCGGTGGCGAGGCCGTTGAGCGCGATCCCCGCGGCCGCGACGAGCACGCGCCAGCCGAGCCCCAGGTCGCCCACGCCGTCGAGCAGCGCGAGGAACGGGTCGACGAGCACGCCGATGACGAGCACGTTGGCGATCGTCCCGAAGCCGGGTCGCTGCCGCAGCGGGATCCAGCACGCGAGCACGAGGGCGCTGATGGCCAGCGTGACGGTGCCGAAGCTCGCGCCCGTGCGGCGGGCCACGCCCTGGCTCAGCACGTCCCACGGCATGTTGCCCAGCCCGGCGTCCACGAGCATCGCGATCGACACGGAGTAGAGGACGAGGCCGACTGCGAGGCGCACGAGGCGACGACCGGCGGGGGCGGGGATCACGAGCCCATCCTCGCCGACGACGCCGACGTGCTGCGCGGCAGCTCGAGGGTGGTGCCCTCCGCCCAGTCCCGGCTCGCCGCGCCCGCACCGGCCCCGCGGCCTCGCGATCCGTCCCCGCGGACGACCCTCCCCAACGCTGCCACCAGCGCGACGAGCACACCCGCCGCGGCCATCACCATCTCCATGGCCCCAATCTGGCGACCAGTGGCTACCGAATCCAGGGCCACTTCTGCAAGAGTGGCCCCATGACCGATCTCACGAGCGACCGCCGGATCTCCGGCCACGGCGTCGCGACGATCATCGGCGCCTGGTCGCGGCCCGGTGCGGCCTACGCGGCGCTCGCCGACGCGCTGCGCCAGGCCGTGCTCTCCGGGTCGCTCCCGCTGCGCACGCGCCTGCCCAGCGAGCGCGAGCTCGCCGACGCGCTGCAGGTCTCGCGGACGACGACGACCGCGGCGTACGACGCGCTGCGCGACGAGGGGTACCTGGTCTCGCGCCGCGGCTCCGGCACGGTCACCACCCTGCCCGAGCGTCTCCCCCGCCCGGGCGCGCCCCTCACGCGGCCGACGAACCTCGACGACGACGTCGTCGACCTCACCACGGCGGCCCCGCAGGCGCCCGAGGGCCTGCACGACGCGGTGCGCGACGCGCTCGACCTCCTGCCCCGGTACCTGCCGACCACCGGCTACTCCCCCGCAGGCCTGCCCGAGCTGCGCGAGGCGATCGCCGCGCGCTACACCGAGCGCGGCACCCCCACCAGCCCCGACCAGGTGCTCGTCACCACCGGGGGCCAGGAGGCGATCCACCTGCTCGTCGCCGCGCACGCCGGTCCGGGCGACCGCGTCCTCCTGGAGCACCCGACGTACCCGCACGCGCTCGACGCGGTCCGGGCCGCCTCCGCGCGCCCCGTCGCGGTCCCGTCGGGACCCGACGGCATCGACCTCGACCTGCTCGCGTCGACCGTCCGCCAGGCCTCGCCGCGGCTCGCGTACCTCATCCCCGACCACCGTAACCCCACGGGCACGTCGCTGTCGGCCGACGACCGCGCCCGCGTGCGCGACCTCGCGCAGCGCACGCGCACGCTCGTCGTCGGCGACGAGGCGCTGACCGACCTCACGCTGGACGGCCCCGAACCCGCGTCGTTCGCGGGCGACGGGGCGGGCACCCACGTCGCGTGCCTCGGATCGGCGTCCAAGACGTTCTGGGGCGGGCTGCGGATCGGCTGGGTGCGCGCGCACCGCGACCTCGTCGGCCGACTGACGGCGCAGCGCGCGCACGTCGACATCGGCTCGTCGGTGATCGACCAGCTCGTCGTCGCACGCCTGCTCGCCGACCGCGACGCGGTCCTGACGCAGCGCCGGGTGATGCTGCGCGAGCGCCGTGACCTGCTGCGGGACCTGCTCGCGCAGCGGCTGCCCGGCTGGACCCCGAACCTGCCGCCCGGCGGCCTCGCGCTGTGGGTCGACCTGGGTGCGCCCGTCTCGTCGGCGCTCGCCGCGCTCGCGCCGCGGCACGGCGTGCGCGTCGCGGCCGGTCCGGTGTTCGGCGTGGAGCCCGGGCTCGAGCGCTACCTGCGCGTCCCGTTCACCGAGCCGCCCGCGCGGCTCGAGCGCGCCGTCGACGGCCTCGCGCGTGCCTGGGCGGAGCTCGGCGCGGCCGACCGCGAGCCGGCCCGGGCCGAGCCGTCGCTCGTCGTGGTCTGACGCGTCAGACGCGCGGCAGCGGGATCTGCGGCCCGACGGGTCGGTCCTCCTGGCGAAGCGACGCGGACGTCACGCCCTGCTCGGCGAGCGTGCGCCAGTGCTCGCCGAGCCACTGCTCGGCGTCGTACCGGTTGCCGAACACCGGGCTGACCGGCCGGTCCACCGGACCCGACGGCCCGGACAGCAGCCACTCCCACTGCGGACGCAGCGTGCTCACGCCGCCTGCCCCCGTCGGGCGTCGGTCGCCAGCGCGCGTCCGACGCGCGCCGCCCACGCGGGGCCCTCGTAGATGAACGCGGTGTACCCCTGCACGAGCGTCGCGCCGACCGCCAGGTACTCGCGCGCGTCGGCGGGCGTCGTGATGCCGCCCACCCCGATGATCACGGCGTCCTCGCCGAGCCGCGTGCGCAGCCGCGCGACGACGTCGAGGCCGCGCGCGAGCACCGGCGGGCCGGACAGGCCGCCGGGGCCCAGGTCGTGGCCGATCGTCGTGTTCACCGCGACCACGCCGTCGAGCCCGAGCTCGGCAGCCAGGTCGGCGACCGCGTCGACGTCCTCGTCCGACAGGTCCGGCGCGATCTTCACGAGCAGCGGCACCGGGTTGACCGCGGCCGCCGCGGTCGCCTCGTCCGCGGCCGTGCGGACCGCCTCGAGGATCGGGCGCAGCGCCTCGACCGACTGCAGGTCGCGCAGGCCCGGCGTGTTGGGCGAGGACACGTTGACGACGAGGTAGTCCGCGTACGGCGCGAGCCGCGACGCGCTCGTCGCATAGTCCGCGGCCGCCTCCTGCGCGGGCGTCACCTTCGTCTTGCCGATGTTGACGCCGACGACGAGCGAGCGCCCGTGCGGCGTGCTGCGCAGCCGCTCGAGGCGGCGCGCGACGACCTGCGACCCCTCGTTGTTGAAGCCCATCCGGTTGCGCAGCGCGCGGCGGTCCAGCACGCGCCACAGGCGGGGCGCCTCGTTGCCGGGCTGCGCCTGCGCCGTGACCGTGCCGATCTCGACGAACGAGAACCCGAGCATCGCCAGGCCCTCGACCGCGCGGGCGTTCTTGTCGAAGCCCGCCGCGAGCCCGAACCGGCCGGGCAGGTCGCGTCCCCACACGCGCACCGCGCCGCTGCGCGGGACCGCGAACAGCGGGGCGACGAGCCGGCGCAGCAGGGGCGCCCGCCCGACGAACGAGATCAGGCCGAACGCGACCTCGTGCGCGCGCTCGGGGTCCATACGCCGGAAGACCAGGTCGAACAGGAGGCGGTACACGCGCTCACCCTACGGTCGGCGGGGCCGCGTCGTCGGGCGTGTCCAGGTCCGCCGCCCGGCCCGTCCGGCCCGTGCGCCACAACCACCACAGCCCGAGGAACGGCAGCACGAGCGGGACGTACCCGTAGCCCGCGCCGAACTGCGACCACACGGTCTCGTCGGGGAAGTCGCCCACGTCGACGAGCGACAGCGTGCCCACCGTCAGCACCCCGACGAGCTCGAAGCCGACCGTGACCCACGCGAGACGGCGCAGGTCCCGCGCGAGCGCGACCGTTGCCACGACGTACACGATGCCTGCGAGCAGCGACAGCGCGTACGCGAGCGGCGCCTCGTCGAGCTTGGTCGTCACCTGGTACAGGCCGCGCGCCGTCGCCGCGAGGGCGAGCACGCCGTACACCGCCACGAGCAGACGTCCCGCGCCCGAGCCCGTCGAGCGGTGCGTCGGCGCACCGGACGGGCCGGCCGTCGCGCCCCCGGTCGGCTCGGTCACAGGGTCCCCCAGATCTGCAGGAGCCTCAGCTCCAGGAACGCGACGGTGAACGTCGCCACCAGCAGCACGACCGAGCTCCAGCGCGTGCGCTCGGCGAACGCCCAGGCCGCGGCGAGCGGCAGGATGATCAGCTGCGTGATGACGTAGCCCCAGATCAGCACGCCGTCGACGTCGTGCCCGCCCGTCGCCTGCACGACCGCGAGGACCACGGCCTGCACGACGAGCACGCCCTCCACGACCGCGGCGCCCCACAGCTGGCGGAGCACGACCGCGCGGTCCCGCACGACGAACCACAGGGCCCAGCCGGCGAGAGCCGCGCAGAGCAGGGCGACGAGCGCGGCGAGGACGAGGTTCACGGCTGCACAACCTACCCGCCCGACGCCGACCCCTCCCACCGCCGCGGCGTTCCCGGGGCGCGCGTCCCGGCGCACGTCCCGGGGCACGGCACCCTCGCGCGGTTACGATCGTCGCGTGATCTCACTGACCTCGAAGAACCCCGCCCAGCTCGCCGTCGACGCCCTCGTCGTGGCCGTCCGACCGCGCGGTTCCGCGGTCGGTGCGGTGTCCGCCGACTGGCTCCCCAAGGAGCTCGTGCAGCTCCTCGCGCGCGACGCGAAGCGCCTCGGGATCACGGGCGCGGTCGACGAGGTCCGTCGCCTGCCCGGGACCGGGATCAAGGCCACGACGATCGTCGTGACGGGTGTCGGCGACGCCCCGCTCGACGGCTCCCCCGCCGGGCGCGAGGCGCTGCGCCGCGCCGCGGGTGCCGCGACGCGCGAGCTCGCCGGGCTCGAGTCGGTCGCGCTCGCGCTGCCCACGCCCGACGCCGCGTCGGTCGGCGCGGTCGCCGAGGGCGCGCTGCTCGGCGCGTACGCGTTCAGCCGCTACCACTCGCTGCACGACGCTCCCGTGTCGCGCGTCGAGCTCGTGACCGACCGCGACCGCGACAAGGCCGCGCAGGAGGCGCTCGCGCGCGCCGAGGTCGTCGCCGCCGCGGTGCACGCGACCCGCGACCTGGTCAACACCGCGCCGAACGACCTGTACCCGGCCGTGTTCGCCGACGAGGCGAAGACCGCGACCAAGGGCGTCAAGGGCGTCAAGGTCACCGTGCTCGACGAGAAGGCGCTCGCCGGCGGCGGCTACGGCGGGCTGGTCGGCGTCGGCCAGGGCTCGGCCCGGCCCCCGCGCCTCGTCCGCGTCGCGTACGCGCCGTCGAAGCCGCGGGCGACCGTCGCTCTCGTCGGCAAGGGCATCACGTTCGACTCGGGCGGCATCTCGATCAAGCCCGCGGCCGGCATGGAGGCCATGAAGTCCGACATGGCGGGCGCGGCCGCGGTGCTGCACACCGTCGTCGCCGCCGCGCGGCTCGGCCTGCCCGTCGCCGTGACCGGGTGGCTGTGCCTCGCCGAGAACATGCCGTCGGGCACGGCCCAGCGCCCGTCCGACGTCATCACGATCCGCGGCGGCACGACCGTCGAGGTCCTCAACACCGACGCCGAGGGCCGCCTCGTCATGGCCGACGGCCTCGTCGCGGCGCTCGAGGAGAAGCCCGACGTCGTGCTCGACATCGCCACCCTGACGGGCGCGCAGGTCGTCGCGCTGGGCCACCGCGTGTCCGCCGTCATGGGCACCGACGACGCGCGCGAGCGCGTGGTCGCCGCCGCGGGCGAGTCCGGCGAGCTGTTCTGGCCCATGCCGCTGCCCGACGAGCTGCGCGCGGGCCTGAAGTCGAAGATCGCCGACATCGCGAACATCGGTGAGCGCTGGGGCGGCATGCTGTCCGCCGGCGTGTTCCTGCGCGAGTTCGTCGGCGAGTCGTCGTGGGCGCACCTCGACATCGCTGGCCCCGCGTTCAACGAGAAGAGCGCGCACGACTACACGCCCGTGGGTGGCACCGGTGTCGGGGTGCGCACGCTCCTGGCGCTGATCGAGTCGTACGCCTGACCTGACCCGCACTCGGCCGCGGTTCGGTCCGACGCACGTCCCGGCACGTCGTCGGACCGAACCGCGGCCGTGTCCCAGGTCGCACGGCTACCCTCGCGGCATGGGTCTGTTCCGCCGCCTGTCCCCGCGACGCAACCGCCAGGCCGCCGCGCCCGGCGGTGAGCCCGCGCCCTCGGCCAAGGAGGCGCGCGAGGCCACGCTCGCGCACCTGCACGAGTTCGTGCGCACGCGCGTCGGCGTCGAGGCGTACGTCGAGCCGCAGACCAACGTGACGCCGACGACCGTCATGCTCGTGGCGACCGACGGCGAGTGGACGCGGCGTCGCGTCCCCGACGCGCGCGCCGCCGCGCAGCTCGCGGCCACGCTCGGCATCCCGGTGTACGACGTGCAGCGCACGGGCTACCCGCAGCGCGTGCGCGACTGGAACGCCCGCCAGCGCGTCGAACGGCGCCGCGCGGCGTCGTCCTGACCCGCGCCGGGCGACCGGCCGGCGGTGGACCCGGCAGACCTGGGATGACTGTTCCGAGCGTCACACCGGCCGCCGAGCGGCTACGGTCGATCCGTCGCAGCGGTGATGACAAGATGGTCGCCGACTCGACAGACCCACACCTCGCGTGCGCGGCCTGCCATCCTGTCGTATGAAGCTGAGGAGTCTGCACGTGGCCGAGACCACCGGCACCGCCTTCGACATCGTCGTCCTGGGAGCGGGAAGCGGTGGCTACGCGGCCGCCCTGCGCGCGGCCCAGCTCGGCAAGAACGTCGCCCTCGTCGAGGCCGACAAGGTCGGCGGCACCTGCCTGCACAAGGGCTGCATCCCCACCAAGGCGCTGCTGCACGCCGCCGAGCTGGCCGACAACGCTCGAGAGGGTGCGCACTACGGCGTGCACACCACGCTCGACCACGTCGACATGGCGGGCGTCAACCAGTACAAGGACTCGGTGATCGGCGGGCTCTACAAGGGCCTGCAGGGGCTGATCAAGTCCCGCAAGATCACGGTCGTCGAGGGCTACGGCAAGCTCACCGGGCCGAACACCGTCGAGGTCGACGGCCAGACCCTGACGGGCGAGCACATCGTGCTCGGCACCGGCTCCTACGCGCGCTCGCTGCCGGGCCTCGAGATCGGCGGCCGGGTCATGACGTCCGACCAGGCCCTGAAGCTCGACTGGGTCCCGCAGTCCGCGATCATCCTCGGCGGCGGCGTGATCGGCTCGGAGTTCGCGTCGGTCTGGAAGTCGTTCGGCGCGGACGTCACCATCATCGAGGCGCTCCCCCACCTGGTCCCGAACGAGGACGAGGCGCTGTCCAAGGCGTTCGAGCGCGCGTTCCGCAAGCGCGGCATCAACTTCAACCTGGGCGTCCGGTTCTCCGGCGTCACGCAGGACGACAACGGCGTGCACGTCTCGCTCGAGGACGGCAAGACGTTCGACGCCGACGTGCTGCTCGTCGCGGTCGGCCGCGGGCCGAGCACCTCGGGCCTCGGCTTCGAGGAGCAGGGCATCACGCTCGACCGCGGCTTCGTGATCACCGACGAGAAGCTGCACACGGGCGTCGCGAACATCTGGGCCGTCGGCGACATCGTCCCCGGCCTGCAGCTCGCGCACCGCGGCTTCGCGCAGGGCATCTTCGTCGCCGAGCAGATCTGCGGCCTGAACCCCGCGCCGATCGTCGAGTCCGGCATCCCGCGCGTCACGTACTCCGAGCCCGAGGTCGCCTCGGTCGGCGTCACGGAGGCGCGCGCCAAGGAGCTGTACGGCGCGGACGGCGTCGAGACGCTCGAGTACAACCTCGCCGGCAACGGCAAGAGCAAGATCCTCGGCACGCAGGGCTTCGTGAAGCTCGTGCGCCAGAAGGACGGCCCCGTCGTCGGCGTGCACATGATCGGCGCGCGCGTCGGCGAGCTCATCGGCGAGGGTCAGCTCATCGTGAACTGGGAGGCGTACCCGGAGGACGTCGCCGCCCTGGTCCACGCCCACCCGACGCAGAACGAGGCGCTCGGCGAGGCCCACCTGGCTCTCGCCGGCAAGCCGCTGCACGCCCACAACTGACCTGGAATCGAAGGAGACGACGCGGTCATGTCCCAGAACGTGCAGCTTCCTGCGCTCGGTGAGTCCGTCACCGAGGGCACCGTCACCCGCTGGCTCAAGAACGTCGGCGACACCGTCGAGGTCGACGAGCCCCTGCTCGAGATCTCGACCGACAAGGTCGACACCGAGATCCCCTCGCCGTTCGCCGGCGTGCTCGAGCAGATCCTGGTCCAGGAGGACGAGACGGTCGAGGTCGGCGCGACGCTCGCGGTCATCGGCTCCGGCGAGGGTGCGCCCGAGCAGGCGGCCGAGCAGGCCCCCGCCGACGAGGCGCCCGCCCAGCAGGCGCCCGCCGAGGAGCCCGCCGCCGAGGCGGCCCCCGCGCAGCAGTCCGTCGAGGAGCACGAGGAGGCGGCGCCCGCGCCGGCCGCCGCTGCCCCGCAGGCCTCGGGCGACTCCTCGGGTGCCCCCTCGGGCGACACGGAGGACGTCACGCTGCCCGCCCTGGGCGAGTCCGTGACCGAGGGCACCGTGACGCGCTGGCTCAAGTCCGTCGGCGACACCGTCGAGGTCGACGAGCCGCTGCTCGAGATCTCGACCGACAAGGTCGACACGGAGATCCCGTCGCCGGTCGCCGGCACGCTCGTCGAGATCCTGGTCCAGGAGGACGAGACCGTCGAGGTGGGCGCCGTGCTCGCGCGCGTCGGCTCCGGCGCCGCCTCCGCCCCGGCCGAGGCCCCCGCCGCGCCGGCGCAGCCCGCCCCGGTTCCCGCGACGCCCGAGCCCGCCCCCGCGCCGGCCGCGGAGGCGCCCGCTGCTCCGGCGGCTCCGGCGGCGCCCGCTCCGGCGCCCGCTGCCCCGGCTGCCGCGGTCCCGCCGGCCGCCGCTCCGGCCGCTCCCGCGGCTGCCGGTGGCTACCTCACGCCGCTCGTGCGCAAGCTCGCGGCGGAGAAGGGCGTCGACGTCGCGACCCTGACGGGCACGGGCGTGGGCGGTCGCATCCGCAAGGAGGACGTCCTCGAGGCCGCGGCGAAGGCCGAGGCCGCGAAGGCGGCACCCGCCGCGGCGGCTGCACCCGCCGCCGCCCCGGCCGCCCCCAAGGTCCCGGCGGTCTCGCCGCTGCGCGGCACGACCGAGAAGGCGAGCCGCCTGCGCCAGATCATCGCCGAGCGCATGGTCGAGGCGCTGCACACGCAGGCGCAGCTCACGACGGTGGTCGAGGTCGACGTGACCAAGATCGCGCGTCTGCGCGCCGCCGCGAAGGAGGACTTCAAGGCGCGCGAGGGCACCAACCTCACGTTCCTGCCGTTCTTCGTGCTCGCCGCGATCGAGGGCCTCAAGGCGTTCCCGAAGATCAACGGCGTCCTCGAGGGCAACCAGATCACGTACCACGGCCAGGAGAACGTCGGCATCGCGGTCGACACCGAGCGCGGCCTCGTCGTGCCGGTCATCCGCGACGCGGGCGACCTCAACCTCGCCGGCCTGTCGCGCAAGATCGCGGACCTCGCGACGCGCACGCGCGGCAACAAGGTCTCGCCGGACGAGCTGTCGGGCGCGACGTTCACGGTCACGAACACGGGCTCGGGCGGCGCGATCATCGACACGCCGATCGTCCCGGTCGGGACGTCCGCGATCCTCGGCACGGGCGCGATCGTCAAGCGCCCCGCCGTGGTCAAGGGCCCGGAGGGCGAGGACGTCATCACGGTGCGCTCCATGTGCTACCTGTGCCTGTCCTACGACCACCGTCTGGTCGACGGCGCGGACGCGTCGCGCTACCTGTCGGCGGTCAAGGCCCGCCTCGAGGAGGGCGCGTTCGAGGCCGAGCTCGGTCTCTGACCTCTCGTCGCGAAACCTCTCGTCGCGAAACCTCTCGTCGCGAGGCCCGGTCCCCTCGGGGGCCGGGCCTTCGGCGTTCCCGGTGCCGGTCCTGCGACGGACGGGCGCGCGGGTCGCCCGCTGCCTAAGGTGACGGGCATGCACATCCTGGTCGCGGGCTCGCACGGCTTCATCGGCACGGCGCTGCTCACGCGGCTGCGGGATGCGGGCCACGACGTGCGCGTGCTCGTGCGCCGGTCCCCGACGGGTCCCGACGAGGTCACGTGGGACCCGGCGCGCGGCGAGCTCGACCCCGCGACGCTCCTCGGGATCGACGCCGTGGTCGACCTCGCGGGCACCAACCCGGGCACCCGGCCCCTGACGGCGGCACGCAAGCGGGACGTGCTCGCCTCGCGCGTCGACACTGCGGGGCTGCTCGCGCGCATGATCGCCGGGCTCGCCGGCGAGCGCCCCGCGCTCCTGCAGGCCTCGGGCATCGGCGCGTACGGGGACCGCGGCGAGACCGAGGTCGACGAGACCGAGCCGCTGGGCACGACGTTCTTCGCCGAGGTCGTCCGGCAGTGGGAGGAGGCGACGACCCCCGCGCGCGAGGCGGGCGCGCGCGTGGTCCTCCTGCGCACGGGCGTCGTGCTCGGCCGGGGCGGCGGGGCGCTGCGCCCGCTGTGGCCCGTGCTGCGCGCGGGGCTCGGTGGGCGGCTCGGGTCGGGCCGTCAGTTCTGGCCGTGGATCACGCTGCACGACGAGGTGCGGGCGATCGAGCACCTGCTCACGGCCGACGTCGCGGGGCCGGTCAACCTCGTCGCGCACGCCGACCGGAACGCGGACGTCGTGGCCGCGCTCGCGCGGGCCCTCGGCCGACCCGCCGTGGTCCCGGTGCCCGCGTTCGCGCTGCGGCTCGCGCTGCGGGACTTCGCCTCGGAGGTGCTCGGCTCGGTGCGCGCCGTCCCGGCCGTCCTCGACGCGAGCGGCTTCGTCGCCGAGCACGCCGACCTCGACACGGCAGCACGCTGGGCCGCGGGAGGTTCCTGAGCGTCACGCCCCCGCGGCGACGTCCCAGACCCGCCAGCCGTGCTCGGTCCACCGCAGGACGAGCACGACCGTGGACGTCGCAGCCGGCCCGCCGGCGCGGCGCGTCCCGTCGGGCGCGACGCGCTCGTACGCGCTCGTCGTGCTCGTGAGCCGCACCCGTGCCTCGTCCCCCGTGCCGTCGTCCAGGGCCTCGACGCGCGTGACCGTCACCTCGAGCCCCGCGACCCGGTCGTCGCCGAGGCTCGCGAGCATCCGCTCGTCGGCCTCGTGCGCGGGCGACCCCTCGACCTCGACCTGCTCCAGCGCCGCGCGCTCGCCCGCCTCGAGCAGCGCCGCGCGCCGCTGCGTGAGCGCGACCGCCGCGTCGTCGGGCGCGAGACGCCGCGACCCGTGCCCGGACCCCGCCCCCGGGACCGTCCCGGCGAGGGCGGGCGTCGAGGGCACGGACGCCGCGGCGGGTCCGCCGTCCGTCGTGCCGCGCCACGGGGCGACGAGCACCACGGCGGTCCCGGCGGCGGCGAGGCCGAGCGCGAGGGCACCGATGAGCACGGGTCGCACCACCCGGGCGCGCGTCCGCGACTCTCGTGCCCCCCGTGGCACGCGGTGCGCGCCCGCCCCTCCTCGACCTCCGTCACGCAGCGCGGCGATGCTGCGCGTGGGAGCGCCGGCCTCGTCGGCCCCCGGAGCGGTCCGGCGCGGCGCCGTGAGGTCCGGCGCCGCGGGCAGGCGCAGCGCGCACGGCACCGCGGCCCGGAAGCAGCGGTCGACGACCCGGCCCGCCGCGGGCGCGGTCTCGTGCCACAGGTCCTCGAGCGCGGCGCGCAACCCGTCTCCCGGGACCGTCGGCTCGCGCGCGACCGCCAGGTACGAGAGCACGGCCGCGAGCAGCGCGCGCACGTCCTCGGCGGACTCGTCGTGCGCACGCGGCACGTGGCGCAGCGCGGCGCCCAGGCCCGCGAGCACCGGCCGGCCGTCGTGCCCGACGACGACCGCGCCGGCCGTCACCGCGCCGTGCTGCACCCCGGCGGCGTGCAGCGCCTCGAGCGCCTGCGCGACGGGGATCGCGACGGTGGCGGCCTCCCCCGGCTCGAGCGGCTCGCGCGCCGCGCACAGCCGGTCGAGCGGCAGGCCTTCGACGTGGTCGGCGAAGACGCCGAGCCGTGCCTCGTCGAGCACGACGACCTCGAGCACGCGTGCGAGGTGCTCGTGCCGGGCGGACTGCAGGGCGTGCGCCCGCGCGGTCGTCGTCGCGTCGCGCGGCAGCACGTGCATCTCGACGGCGCGGTCCGAGCCGTCCAGCGCGACGGCGTGCCACGAGCCGTGCACGTCCCGTGCCGCCGCGCGGAAGCCCGCCGCGGCGAGCGCCCTGTCCACCGCTGGGTCCAGCGCTGGGTCCACCCGTGCGTCCATGGACCGCATGGAACCCGATCGCGCCCGAGCGCGTCGGGCGTCATCCACAGGCGGCTGGGCGACCGGGTCGCCCACCGGGTCCGTCAGCCGAGCGGGACCACCGCGTGGCGCTGCGCGGACGCGAGCGCGGCGTCCAGCACGCGGGCCGTCGCCACGGTGTCCGCGGGGTCGACCGGAGCGGGGGCGTCACCCCGGACCCACGCGGCGAGCGCCGGGTAGATCTCGTGGTGCCCGCCGCTCGGCGCGGGCACGGGCGTGCGCTGCGCGCCCCGCACGAGCCAGCCCTCGTGCACGGGCTCGCCCGGCCGCCGGCCCTCCTCGTACGCGTCGTCGAGCACGCCGAACGGTGTGGGCTCCCCCTCGAAGCTCGTGACGAGGTACGCGCCCGACGAGCCGAGCACGCGCGTGCGCGGGCCCGGTGCCCCGACGAGCCCGCCCGCCTGCAGGTGGCTGAGCACACCGGACTCGTGCCGCAGGGCGAGGAACACGTCGTCGACCGCGGGCGTGCTGCGCGCCGCGAGCTCGGCGTAGACCTCCTGCACGGGACCGAACAGCTGCACCGCGGAGTCCACGAGGTGCGCGCCGAGGTCGAGCAGCAGCCCGCCGGCCTCGACGTCGTTCTCCTTCCAGCGGTCCTGCGGCTGCGGCCGGAACCTCTCCCACCGCCGCTCGAACCGGTGCACCTCGCCGAGCTCGCCGCGTCCCAGCAGCCCGACGAGCGCGAGCTGCTCGGGGTCCCAGCGGCGGTTCTGGAACACGGTGAGCCGGTCGCCGCCCCGCGCGACGAGGTCCGCGGCGTCCTGCGCGGTCGTCGCGAGCGGCTTGTCGGCGAGGACGTGCGCACCCGCGTCGAGCGCCGCCGCGACGTGCGCCACGTGGTCGCCCGTCGGGCTCGCGACGACGACGAGGTCCACGCCGGCCAGGTCCGCGACGAGCGAGTCGACGTCCGGCACGACGCGCGCGCCCGGCCAGTCCGCCTCGACCTGCGCGGCACGGCTGCGGGTGACGACCGCCACGACCTGCTGCCCCGCGGCCCGCACGAGGCGCGCGTGGATCCCGCGTCCCGCACCGCCGTACCCGACCAGAGCGACCCGTAGCGTCCCCATGCGCCTCACCCTAGGCGTGCGAGCAGCACCTAGGGTGGGTGGCATGCGGTTCGAGGAGCTCGACCTGGGCGACCGGCTGGTCCCCTACGTCCCGACGTGGGACCTGCAGCGACAGGTGCACGCCCAGGTCGCCGACGGCGCACGCGAGGACACCGTGCTGCTGTGCGAGCACGAGGACGTGTACACCGCAGGGCGGCGCACGGCGCGCTGGGACCGGCCCGTCGACGGCACACCCGTCGTCGACGTCGACCGCGGCGGTCGCATCACGTGGCACGGCCCGGGCCAGCTCGTCGGCTACCCGATCGTGCGCCTGCGCGAGCCCGTGGACGTCGTGCGGTACGTGCGTGCGCTCGAGGAGGCGCTCATCCGCACGTGCGCCGACCTCGGCCTCGGCGCGGTGCGCGTCGACGGACGCAGCGGCGTGTGGTTCGAGGCACGTCCGGGCGGGCTGCAGCGCAAGGTCGCGCAGCTCGGCGTGCGCGTCTCACGTGGCGTGACGATGCACGGCTTCGCGCTCAACTGCGAGCCGGACCTGCACGCGTTCGACCGCATCGTGCCGTGCGGCATCCCCGACGCCGACGTGACGTCGCTGAGCGTCGAGTGCGGCCGGCGCGTCACGATCGCCGAGGTGCTGCCGTCCGTGCGGCGCCACCTGAGCGACGCGCTCGCGCCGGTGCGGGCTCAGGCCGCGGACTGCAGCTCCGCCGCGACCCCCACGGCCCACGCGCGCACCTCGTCGAGGTCGCGGTAGTCGCCGTCCTGTGCCCGCACGAGCGCGACGAGCGCGCGCTCGGACAGCGACAGCGACGCCTTGTCGAGCGCGCCGACGAAGCACCGCGCCTCGCGCGCCCCGGTCGCCTCGACCATGGCCTGCACGTCGTCGGGCTCGCTCGTCGTCGGGTTCGCCCCGACGGGACCCGACCAGAACAGCCAGACGGGACGCAGCCGCAGGTGCGCGCCCTGCCGCAGGACGAGATCGCGCAGCGACGCCGCGAGGCGCCCCACGTACACCGCCGAGCCCAGGACCACCGCGTCGTACGGCATGACCCGTTCGACGTCGTCGGGCTCCACGACGTCCACGAGGTGCCCTGCCTCGCGGAGCACCTCGGCGACCACGTCGCCCATCTCCTTCGTCGCGCCGTGCCGGGACGCGACCGTCACCAGGACTCTCATCGCGGGTCTCCCTCCCTCGGGGCCTCGTCGCCTCCACGTCCAGCGTCGCCGTCGCCCGCCCGCAGGTCACGGGACCTGGGTCCCGACGAGTGTGACGCCCGCCTCTGCGGTGTACGGGTGCAGGCGTCGCCGCGGCGGCTAGTGTGGCTCGCGTGACGATCGCACCCGAAGGGCGCCGGATGCTGCGCGTCGAGGCCCGCAACGCCGCCACGCCCATCGAGAAGAAGCCCGAGTGGATCCGCACGCGCGCGACCATGGGCCCGGAGTACTCCGAGCTCAAGGGCCTCGTGAAGCGCGAAGGCCTGCACACGGTGTGCGAGGAGGCGGGCTGTCCCAACATCTTCGAGTGCTGGGAGGACCGCGAAGCCACGTTCCTCATCGGTGGCGACCAGTGCACGCGGCGCTGCGACTTCTGCCAGATCGACACGGGCAAGCCCGCGGACTTCGACGCCGACGAGCCGCGGCGCGTCGCCGAGTCCGTCCAGGCGATGGGGCTCAAGTACTCGACGGTCACGGGCGTCGCGCGCGACGACCTGCCCGACGGCGGCGCGTGGCTGTACGCGGAGACCGTCCGGCAGATCCACGCCCTCAACCCCGGCACCGGCGTCGAGCTGCTCATCCCCGACTTCAACGCCGTCCCCGAGCTGCTCGACGAGGTCAACGAGTCGCGCCCCGAGGTCCTCGCGCACAACCTCGAGACGGTGCCGCGGATCTTCAAGCAGATCCGCCCGGCGTTCCGCTACGAGCGGTCGCTGTCCGTGATCACGCGGGCACGCGAGGCGGGGCTCGTCACCAAGTCCAACCTCATCCTCGGCATGGGCGAGACGTACGACGAGGTCGTCGACGCGCTGGGCGCGCTGCACGAGGCCGGGTGCGACCTCATCACCATCACGCAGTACCTGCGCCCGTCCGTGCGGCACCACCCCGTGGAGCGCTGGGTGCGGCCCGAGGAGTTCGTCGAGCTGTCGAAGGTCGCCGAGGAGCTCGGCTTCCTCGGCGTCATGTCGGGTCCGCTCGTGCGCTCGTCGTACCGTGCCGGGCGCCTGTGGGGCCAGGCGATGCGGCGCCGCGGGCTGCCCATCCCCGAGGCGCTCGCGCACCTCGGGGAGCCGACGACCGCGCGCCAGGAGGCCGCGAGCCTGCTCGCCCGCTGACGCGCGCGGGAGGGGTCTCCCGGCTCGGTAGACTCGCCCGCATGGCCCGAGACAAGTCCGCCTCCTCGAACGCGCCCAAGACCAAGAAGGTCCGCTGGTACCACCAGCTGTGGCAGGCGTACCAGATGACGCGGGAGACCGACCCCGCCGTCACCTGGGTCATCGTCGGGGCGTTCGTCGTCGTCCTCGGGATCGGTGTGATCGTCGGGCTCCTGCTCGACTCGGTCGTCTACTTCATCCTGCTGTCGCTGCCGTTCGCGCTGCTCGCCGCGATGTTCCTGCTCGCGCGCCGCGCCGAGGCCGCCGCGTACTCCCGGATCGAGGGTCAGCCCGGTGCCGCGCTCGCGGCGCTGCGCACGCTGCGCCGCGGCTGGACGTTCGTCGAGGAGCCCGTCGCGATCGACCCCCGCTCGCAGGACATGGTGTTCCGCGGTGTCGGCCGCCCGGGCGTCGTGCTCGTCGGCGAGGGCACCGGCAACGTCGCCCGCCTGCTCGAGGCGGAGCGCAAGCGCACCTCGCGCGTGCTGCCGAGCGTCCCGGTGACCGTGATCGTCTCGGGCCGCGGCGAGGGCCAGGTGCCGCTGCGCAAGCTCCCCGTCGCGGTCCGCAAGCTCAAGCCGAAGCTGACGAAGCCCGAGGTCGCCGAGGTGACCAAGCGCCTGCAGGCGCTCGGCGGCGCGCGGCTGCCCGTCCCGAAGGGCATCGACCCCCTGCGCATGCGTCCGGACCGCAAGGGCATGCGCGGCCGCTGACGGCCTGAGACGTCACGAAGGCCCCGTCCTCGACGGGGCCTTCGTCGTGTCCGGGGCCGACCGCCTCGTCCCGCCGGTCCGTGCCGGTCGGCTCAGCGGCGGACGATCGCGGTGCCGGCGGACCGGTCGTGCAGCCCGCGCCCGTCGGAGTCCCACACGACCGCGGGGATCACGAGGCACAGCAGCACGGTGCGCAGCGCCGCGCGGCCCAGCCCGGGCGCGCGGCCGTCGTCGGGCAGCGGACCGTCGGGCGTCATGCCCGCGCGGCGCACGCGCAGCCCGAGCACGCGGTGCCCCACGGTGAAGCCGAGCGTGCCGACGAGCAGCAGGTTCTCGACCGCGAACACCGCGAGCGTCACCATCCCGTCCGCGCGCTCCCAGAACGGGCCGTCGCCGGACGAGAAGAACGCCGACGCGATCAGCAGGCACAGGACCCAGTCGAGGACGAGCGCGACCGCGCGTCGCCCGAGCGGTGCGGCCGAGCCCGACCCGCGCGGCGCCAGCCCGAGACCGGCGCCCCGGTCGCCCTCGCCCGACGGCCCGCCCTCGAGCCACGACCCCACGTTCTGCCTCGTCGTCACCGCCCAAGCCTACGTGCGCGAAGGCGCCTGCCCCGTCCCGGCCACCGGGCGCCGCGGCCCCGCGTCCCGGCCGTCCGACCCGACCGTTTCGCACGATCGTTACACGCGGGCCACCCGCGTAACCTCGCGGAAACAAAGGACACACACCCGAGAAATCCCCCCGCCCTAGTTTCGGCACAGCCCGATGGGGGCACCACCAACCGAGGAGCAGCGGATGTTCAGCAAGCCAGAGGAAGTCCTGGCGTTCATCAAGAGCGAGGACGTCAAGTTCGTCGACGTGCGGTTCTGCGACCTGCCCGGCGTCATGCAGCACTTCAACGTCCCGGCCCAGTCGCTGGACCTCGACTTCTTCACCGACGGCCAGATGTTCGACGGTTCCTCGATCCGCGGCTTCCAGGCGATCCACGAGTCGGACATGAAGCTCGTGCCGGACATCAGCACGGCGTACGTCGACCCGTTCCGCACGGAGAAGACGCTCAACATCAACTTCCACATCGTGGACCCGTACACCGACGAGCCCTACAGCCGCGACCCGCGTCAGGTCGCCGCGAAGGCCGAGGCGTACCTGAAGTCGACCGGCATCGCGGACACGGCGTTCTTCGCCCCCGAGGCCGAGTTCTACATCTTCGACGACATCCGCTTCGAGACGAAGCAGAACGCGTCGTACTACTACATCGACTCCATCGAGGCCGCCTGGAACACGGGCCGCGTCGAGGAGGGTGGCAACCTCGGCCACAAGACGCCGTACAAGGGCGGGTACTTCCCGGTCCCGCCGGTCGACCACTTCGCCGACCTGCGCGACCAGATCTCGCTGCAGCTGGACGCCCTCGGCCTGGGCGTCGAGCGCGCGCACCACGAGGTCGGCACCGCCGGCCAGGCGGAGATCAACTACCGCTTCGACGAGCTCGCGAAGTCGGCCGACAAGGTCCAGCTCTTCAAGTACGTCGTGAAGAACGTGGCCCACGCCGCGGGCAAGACCGCGACGTTCATGCCGAAGCCCCTCTTCGGCGACAACGGCTCGGGCATGCACGTGCACCAGTCGCTGTGGAAGGACGGCGAGCCGCTGTTCTTCGACGAGAAGGGCTACGGCGGCCTGTCCGACCTCGCCCGCTGGTACATCGGCGGTCTGCTCAAGCACGCGCCCGCGCTGCTCGCGTTCACGAACCCGACGGTGAACTCCTACCACCGCCTGGTCCCGGGCTTCGAGGCGCCGGTCAACCTGGTCTACTCGGCCCGCAACCGCTCCGCGTGCATCCGCATCCCGGTCACCGGTTCGAACCCGAAGGCCAAGCGCATCGAGTTCCGCGTGCCGGACCCGTCGTCGAACCCCTACCTGGCGTTCGCGGCCATGCTCATGGCCGGCATCGACGGCATCCAGAACCGCATCGAGCCGCCGGAGCCGGTCGACAAGGACCTGTACGAGCTGCCGCCCGAGGAGCACGCGCAGATCCAGCAGGTCCCGGGCTCGCTGTCCGAGGTCCTCGACAACCTCGAGGCCGACCACGACTGGCTGACGGCGGGCAACGTGTTCACGCCCGACCTGATCCAGACCTGGATCGACTACAAGCGCTCGGCAGAGGTCGACCCGATCCGGCTGCGTCCGCACCCGCACGAGTTCGAGCTCTACTACGACGTCTGATCGGCTGCTCCCGATCAGTTCGGCACGAGGGGCGTCCCGTTCGCGGGGCGCCCCTCGTGGCGTTCCCGGCCGTCAGCCCCCTACCGCGTCAGGGGCGCATGCCGGCGAGCGGGATGTCGACGAGGCGCGGGACCAGGTCGGGGACCTCGCGGGTGACCGGCTCGGGCAGTGGGCGGGTCACGAGACCGACGGCCAGGACGAGCTCGAGCGGGGCCAGGTCGGGCCGGACGAGTCCGGCCCCGCGGGCCACCGTCAGCACGCGGTCGACCGCGGCGAGCGCTTCGTCCTGGGCGGCGGTCGGGTCGCGGCGCCTGCGCACGGCAGCGGCGCGGGAGGAGCAGGTCGTCGCCGCCTGAACGCAGGATCCCCGAACCGAAAGGTGCGGGAATCCTGCCGAAAGGATTCGTGGCCTGGCGACCCTCGTCGACGCGTGACGAAGGTGTGATCGTTCACACCACGCTCGAGGGGAGACACAGCCATGTGGAGCGCGCAGTTCAGAGCGACCACAGCGCGAGCAGCGCTCGTCGCACTCGTCGCCGTCGGGGCGGTGGCGGCGACCAGCACGGCCGCTGACGCCGTCACGACCACACCGAACGTGGCGTACGCGCCGGCCGACCCGGCCGGCAGCCGCGGGCACCTGCTCGACCTCTACGTCCCCGACGGCGCCGGGCCGTGGCCGCTCGTCGTGTGGTCCACCGGGTCCGCCTGGACGTCCGACGACGGCAAGGCCGGGGCCAACGCGATCGCGCAGCAGCTCAACCCGCGCGGCATCGCGGTGGCCGGCGTCAGCGTCCGGTCCAGCTCGCAGGCGAAGTTCCCCGCCCAGGTCCACGACGTCAAGGCCGCGATCCGGTACCTGCGCGCCAATGCCGCGCAGTACCGGCTCGACCCCGGCAAGTTCGCCACGATGGGCGACTCCTCGGGCGGGTGGGTCGCCGCGATGGGCGCCCTCACCGGCGGCGTCGCCTCGCTCGAGGGGAACCTCGGCACGACCGGCGTCTCCAGCGCGGTGCAGGCCGGCGTCGACTTCTTCGGACCCACCGACTTCATCCGCCTCGCGCAGCAGGACCAGGGCGGCTGGATCGACCACAACAGCCCCGATGCACCCGAGGCCCAGCTGCTCGGCTGCGCGATCCCCTCGTGCCCCGACAAGGCGCGCCAGGCCGACCCGATCAGGTACGTCGACGCGAACGACCCGCCGATGCTCCTGCTGCACGGCCGAGCGGACAACGTCGTGCCGCACGCGCAGACCGAGATCCTCTACGACGCACTCAAGGCCGCGTGCGTCGACACGCAGTTCTTCTCCGTCCCCGGCGCGGGCCACAGCCACGCCGACGTCACGAGCTCGTCGCGCTTCGGCCAGCAGACCGTCCGCACGACCGACGGGTGCCGGGAGACGGTCACGCAGGGCACGCCGAACCCGAGCTGGGACACGATCGCCGCGTTCCTCAAGGACGCCTGGGCCGACGTCGACCCGGGTCCCGGGCCGACGGACGAGCCGACCGACGAGCCGACCGACGAGCCGACCGACGAGCCCACGGACGAGCCGACCGACGAGCCCACGCAGGAGCCCAGCGACTACCCGACGACCCAGGGGCCGCGAGAGCTGTGCACCGCGACCTACACCGTCACCAGCAGCTGGCCCGGCGGATTCGTCGCCGACGTGCGGGTCACCGCCGACACCGTGCCGCTCACCGGCTGGCGGGTCACCGTCTCGCTGCCGTCCGGCTCCGCGACGAACGTGTGGAGCGGGACGCCCAGCGGCACGGGATCGACCATCACCGTGGCGAACGCCCCGTGGAACGGGCGTCTGGACCCGAGGCAGAGCACGACGTTCGGGTTCCAGGGCACCGGCTCGGGCGCGGGCGCGACCGTGAGCTGCTCCGCGGCGTGACGACCGCCTGACACGGACCGGCGGGCACGGGCAGGACCCGCGCCCGCCGGTCCTGTCGTCCGCGCCACGGCCGGGCGCGTCGAGCCGGTTCCGACCTGTGGCCGACGGCCCCCGCCTCTGCCACTCTCGGGGCATGGAGGCGCCCGACGAGGGATGGCGGGAACGCCGGGTGCTCGTCGGCGAGCACCGGGTGCTGGTGCGGTGCAGCGAGGACACCCACCTCGGCCGGCTCCCGGTGGTCCACGTGCACGGCTTCGCGATCTCGGGCGCCTCGCTCATGCCGACCGCGCGACGGCTCGCCGCCCACGGCACGCAGGTGGTCCCCGACCTGCCCGGGTACGGCGGGAGCGAGCGGTGGGGACCCACGCTCGGCATCCCGGCGCTCGCGGACGCGCTGCTGCGGGTCCTCGACGCCCTCGAGCTCGAGCGCGTGGTGCTGCTCGGCAACTCGATGGGCTGCCCGGTGAGCCTCGAGCTCGCGCACCAGGCACCCGACCGGGTGGACCGCACGGTGCTGGTCTCCCCCGCCGGCGGCGTGCAGAACCAGCCGTTCGGGCGCGCGCTGCGCCAGCTCGCCCGGGACGTGCTGCGGGAGAGCCCGCGCATGGCACCCATCGCGATCCCGGACTACGTGCGGTTCGGGCCGCTCAACGCGTTGCACCTGTTCAGCGAGCTGACGCGGTTCCCGTCGCTCGAGCGGCTGCTGCGTACCCCGGTGCCGGCGCTCGCGGTGCTCGGCAGCCGCGACCCGCTCATGCCGCGGCCGGCGCGGGTCCGGGAGATCGCGCGGCTCGCTCCCCCGCACGTCACGGTGGTGCTCGTCGAGGGCGCGGCGCACGCCGTGAACTTCAGCCACCCGGGCGAGCTCGCGCACGTCGTGCGCTCCTGGCTCGACGGCGTCGAGATCCGCGACGACCCCGACGAGCCGGGGCTGACGCGGGTGCTGCAGATCGGGCGGCGCTAGCGGCCGCCCGACAGGACGTGCGTGACGACGAGGTCCTCCAGGGCCGGGTCCGCGAGCGCACGGAAGTGGCCGGGCGTGGGCAGCGTGACGTCCGGGAGACCCTCGGGCGCCGCGGCGTCGGGCACGTGCGGGTCCCACACGCTGCGCACCGCGACGATCCGGGCGTCGACCGTACGGTCGAGCACGAGCGCACGGATCGCGGCGTCGCCGGGCACGAGGGCACGCACCGCGGGCAACGGCACCCAGCGCGCGTACCGCGAGCCGGCGAACGGGGTGTTGACGGTGATCATCGACCCGATGCGTGGGGCGCCCGACGCGAGGTCCTCGATCATCGCCCGCTTGCCGATCAGGCCGCCCTTGCTGTGCGCGAGCAGGACGACGTCGCGCAGCCCGAGCGCCGCGATCGCCGCGCGCAGGATCTCGGCCGACTGGCCCACCGGGCGGTGGTTGCGGCCCAGCCCCGGGACGGCGTGCACCGCGAGGCCGCGCGCGTGCAGCCGCCGGGCGAGCGGGCGCAGGAAGTGCCACGCCTCGTACACCCCGGGCACGAGCACGACCGGCCGTCCCCGCACGGGTGGGGCGACGAGGTCGTCGGCGCCACCGGGACGCACCGCACCCGCGAGGATCCAGCCCGTCGCCGACGCGTAGTCGCGCGCGCGCCACACGGGGTGCGCGCCGCGGACCCACGCCGCCGGGCGCACCATGCCGCCGCCGGTACCTCAGAGCGCCGGGGCGGTCGGCGGCCCTGCGGGTGGCGCGGGTGCCGACGCCCCGGCTGGTTCGACGCTCGCCGGTCGCGCGAGCAGCGACGTCACGAGCAGGACGAGCACCGCGACGAGCGCGGTCCAGCCGACGAGTGCGGGCGTGATCCGGTCGGCGAGCACGATCACCAGGCCCGCGACCGATGCGACCACGATGCGCACGAACACCCGCTGCTCGTCGAGCCAGCGGCCCACGGGTCCGGTCGAGACGCCGTGCCGGTCACCGAGCCCGCGCAGCCACGCCGCACCGCGCCGCCACGACGCGCGCAGCGCCCGCGCCGCCGACGACCCGCCCGCGACGAACGCGACGACCGCCACGACGAGCCCCAGCACGGCGACCGCGCGCAGCGCGACCCGCAGGAACCAGACCACCTGGTCGTACACCACGACCGCGACGTCCGGTCGCTGCACGGCGTCCGGCAGCGACTCGACATACAGCGACCGCCCGACCGCGATGCCGATCCCGAGCAGCAGCATCGCGCCCGCGAGCGAGAGCCCCGCGACGACGAGCGTGCGCGCCCGGTGCTGCGCGGCGACCACGCCGCCCGCGAGCAGCAGCACCGACACCCACGGCAGCCACGTGCCGAGCGCGTGCAGCGCGCGGTACGCGTTCTGCAGGCGCACGAGGTCCGCGCTCTGCATGAGCGGGAACGACGCGTTGATCTCGGGGACCCGCTCGAGGATCGTGAGGCCCCGGTCGATGAGAAGCTGCTTGACGGCCTCGATGACTGTCGTGAGCTCGACGCTGAGCGTGCCGTCCGCGCCGATGCTCGCGATCGCGTCGGGGTCGCCCTGCAGCGACGCGACGAGCTGCTCGTGCGCGGTCCTGTTCGCCTCGGTCCAGGCGGTGGCGAACGCGTCCGACGTCACGACGTTCTCGACGCCGCGCCGCACGAGGTCCGTCGCGGCGGTGGCGAGCGGCCCCTGCAACGACTCGACGAGCGTGGAGACACGTGGCGGCAGGCCGAGCCCGGCGAGCGCGGACGTCGCGTCCGCCGCGAGCTCGTCGACTCCCACGGCCTCGACGATCGCGTTCGTGATCCGGTTGGTGACCGCCTGCTGCACGCCGGGGTCGTCGGCGAGCGGGCCGACCGTCGCGACCCACCGGTCGGTGTCCTCGACGAGGTTGCTCGCCCAGGACGCGACGACCGCGACGGGCGCGAGCAGCGCTCCGGCGACGACGAGCGCGACGGCGAGCGCCGACCGACCGACGTGCCGCCGCTCGCGCGCGACCGGCACGGCTGCGGTGGGTGGCGCCACGGCCGCGGGCGCCGCGCTCAGCCGCTCACGCAGCCGGGCGTTCTCGGCCTCGAGCGCCGCGAGCCGCACGCGCAGCTCGTCGTCCCCGGCACCACCGACGGGCACGGGCTCCGTCACGTGCTCGACGGGGTGCGCACCGGGATCGGGGCGGCGGGGCCGTGACCCCTTGGCCGTCCGCGGGGTCGACTCGTCGTCCGCCATGACGCACCTCCGTCGAGGGTCGGGTGAGGCCGCAGCCTCGACGACCATCGCAGCACCGGTCCCGCGGCCGCACCACCCGCCGTGGGCGATGCGCCGAGCGAGCACGACGTCGCGCGCGGGGACGAACGGACAAGCGGGCGGACGGGGTCGAACGGCATGGCCGGGTTCCGCCCGCGCAGGTCGCGGTCCCGGTACCGTCGTCGCGACACGCACCGCGACGCCCCGACGTGACGAGGACCGATGCCGAAGCCCCGTACCGCGTTCGACGCCCGCCGGCCCCCCGCCTGGCTGCCGCGAGCGCTGCTCATGTGCGTGCTCGCCGTGTTCGCCGCCGTGCTCGTGTGGCGCTCGCTGGGGCTGCTGACGAACGTCATCACGATCATCGCGTGGGCGTGGTTCATCGCGCTCGCGATGGAGCCGCCGATCCGCTGGCTCGTCCGCCGCGGGATCCGCCGCACGCGCGCCACGGGTCTCGTGATGCTCACCGCGGGTGTGCTGATCACTGTCGTGATCGCCCTGTTCGGCAGCCTGTTCGTGCAGCAGGTCGTGGACTTCGTCAAGCACCTGCCCGAGTACTACGAGAACCTCGCGGAGTGGCTCGACGACCGGTTCGGCGCGCAGATCCCGACCGCCGACGAGGCGCTGGACACGATCGGGAACCACTGGCAGGACCTCGCGCCCGGCCTCATCGGCGCGGGCGCGTCCCTCCTGGGAGGGATCTTCAACGCGTCGTCGATCCTGCTCGTCACGTACTACATGGCGAGCGCCGGACCGCGGTTCCGCGCCGCGGTGCTCGCGTACCTCGAGCCGGGTCGCCAGCGCGAGGTGCTGCGCGTCTGGGAGGTCTCGCAGGAGAAGGTCGCCGACTTCATCAACTCGCGCGTCGTGCTCGCCGCGCTGTCCACCGTCTTCACGTGGGTGTTCTTCGTCGTCATCCAGCTCCCGTACGCGCTGCCGCTCGCGGCGTTCACGGGCGTCGTCTCGCAGTTCGTGCCGACGATCGGTACGTACATCGGTGGCGCGCTGCCCGTCGCTGTCGCGCTGACCGTCTCGCCGCTGAAGGCACTGCTCGTGCTCGCGTGGATCATCGCCTACCAGCAGCTCGAGAACTACGTGTTCTCGCCGAAGATCTCGGCGCGTGCCCTGCAGCTCAACCCGGCGGTGTCGTTCCTCGGGGTCATCGGCTTCGGTGCCGTGTTCGGGGCGATGGGCGCGTTCCTCGCGCTGCCCGTCATGGCGACGATCCAGGCGGTCGCCTCGACCTACGTGCGGCGGCACGAGATCGTCGACGACCCGCTCCTGCACGAGGACGCCGAGGCGATGCGGCGCAACCGCGGGTGGGAGGACGTCGAGACGGAGACCGCCCCCGACGCCCCGCGCTCGTGGTCGGAGCGCATGCGCACGCGCCGCTCGTCGGCCGTCGCCCCGCTGCCGCCCGAGGCCACGGACGACGACGCGTCCGACGACGGCCGGGACGACTGAGGACGGGTTTTCACCCGGGTCCTCCCCCGGTCCCGCGGCGGTCGGCCGGCTCGTGTGACGCGCGCGTGACGCGCGTGAGGCGCCCCGCGACGCACGCTCCGTCCCGGGGGCTGTGACGCAGGCGTCCGAGCCTGCGGGCTTCCGTCGCCGGTGCACCGCGCCGGTGGTCGTCGCGCGAGGAGGAAGCCATGGCGACGCTCGTCGTACCCGGGGTGCAGGTCGAGACACGGTTCGACGTCCTGCCGCCGCTGCCCGCCTCGTCGGGCGTGGTCGGCATCGCCGGCATCGTCGACCGACCACCGGTCCCCGCCGCGTTGGTCGGCCTCTCGCGGGCCGCGGAGATCCCCGGGCTGCTCGGCCCCGGGACCGTCGCGTCCGCGCCCGAGATCGTGCACGCGCTCGCCAACGGCGCCTCCGAGGTGCTCGTCGCGCCCGTCGGCGGCGGCGGCGCGGCCTCGCTCGTGCTGCGCAACGCCGTCTCGACCGAGGCGGTGCTGCTGCGCGCACGGTCTGTGGGGACGTGGGCGCACCAGGTCGCGGTCGACGTGCGGACCGTCACGAACGCCGCGGGCGAGACCGTCCGCGTGAGCCTGCGCGTGTTCCGCGCCGGCCAGGTGGTCGAGGAGTTCACCGACCTCGTCGTGGAGCCCGGCTCGCACCAGGACCTGTTCGACACGATCAACACGCGCTCGCTGTACCTCGTCGCGCTCGACCCGTCGCTCGCCGACGCGCTGCCCGCAGCGGGCACGTACGTCATCCCGGCGGACGGGACGGGCGTCGCCGTGCCGCGCTCGGGCGCCGCGCAGACGCTGCTGACCCTCTTGGCCGAGCCCGAGGTGGACCCCGCGGGGCTCACGGTCGAGATCCTGTCGCCGTCGGCGGACAACATCCGGGTGCGGGTGTTCCGCGACGGCGCCCAGGCCGAGGAGTTCACGCGTCTGACGATGAACCCGGACTCCGCGAACTACCTGCCCGCCGTGGTGCTGCGCGAGAGCGCGCTGGTCCACGTGCGCCAGGCGTCGTCGCTCGCGGGGCCGGACCGGCTGCCCGTGGCGATCGCCCCGACCCCGCTCGCGGGGGCCACCTCGCCGTCCGTGGCGGACTACCAGGCCGCGATCGACCTGCTCGCGACCGAGCCGCGGATCAGCCTCGTGGCCGCGTCCGTCGAGCCGACGCGCGGCGAGACGCTCGTCGCGGCCGTGCACCAGGCGCTCGTCGCGCACGCCGTCGCGCAGGCCGACGCGGGCGCGCCCCGCATCGCGTTCGGGTCGGTGACGCCGGCCGAGCAGGGCAACCTCGACCGCATCCGCGACCACGCCGCGGGCGTGCGCAACCGCCGGTTCGTGCTCGTCACGCCCGCGGGCGCGGCAGGTGCGGTGCTCGGGGCGGTCGCCCGCACCGGCCCGTCGGTCTCCCCCACGTTCAAGCCGGTGCCGCTGTTCGGCATCCCGCCGGCCCGCTACACCGACAGCGAGCTCAACCGCCTGCTCGGCCCGACGCACAACGCGCTCGTCGTCGCGGAGCGGTCCGGCCGTGGCGTGATCGTGCTGCGCGGCCTGGACACCAGCGGCGACCAGATCTCCGTGACCCGCGTCGCGGACGCGTGCGTGCGCGAGGTCAAGGCCATCGCGGAGAACTTCATCGGCCAGCTCAACACCGTCGACGCGCGCACGGCCCTGCGTCAGCAGATCGTCGCGACGTTCACCCGCATGGAACGCGCCGGCGAGCTCGTGCCGTCGACCGACGGGACCGACCCGGCGTTCCTCGTCGACGTGTACTCCACGCAGCTCGACTTCGCGCAGGGCAACGTCCGCATCGACATCGCGGTCCGCCCCGTGCGCGCCATCGACTTCGTCTACGCCACCATCCGCGTGAAGAACTGAGAGGCGCGCCATGCCCACCGTGTACGCAGCCAACGAGAGCTCCGTCCTCGTCAACGGGACGCCCGTCGAGGGGGTTCGCTCCGTCGAGCACCGCTCCCTCGTCGCCCGTTCCGACCTGTACGCGATCGGCTCGTCCGAGCGCATCGGCGTCATCACCGGAGGCCGCAGCGTCGAGGGCCGGATCCGCGTCGCGTCGTCGGCGCCCGACCTGGACGCGCTCGTCGGCGACGCCTTCTTCCAGATCACCGCGCCGCTGCGGCAGGGCGAGACCACGGTGACGGTGAGCTTCGACGAGTGCCTGCTCACCGAGAAGTCGTTCGCGATGAGCGCGGGCGGCCACGGCGAGACGGTCTACGCGTTCACCGCGACGCGCGTGCGCGAGGAGCGGTGAGGTCGACCAGCCATGGGTGCTGCGGTCCAGCTCGTCGCCGGGCAGGTGCGGGTCGGCGACGCGACGTTCCCGGGGGCGCTGCTGCCCGACGGGCGGGTCGCGCTGCTGGGCGCGCACCTGCGCCGGCTGCGGCTCGGTGAGCGCGACGACCTCGTCGCGCTGGCCGCGCAGCTCGCCGGGCGCGACGCGGTGCGCACGCTCGCACGCCTCGTCCTGACGGCGGCTGGTGGTCTCGGCGACGACGAGGGGGGCGGGGACGACGAGGCCGCCCGCGCCGTGCTCGAGGCGGTGGCGCTGCACCTGGCGGGGGCCGAGCACGACGGTGCCCTGGTCCGCACGCGCCTGCTCGCCGCCCGGGCTGCCGGGGCCGCGTCCGCCGACCTCGCGGCCGTGGACGCCGACGACCTCGCGGACGGGCTGGCGGACGCACTGACGGACGACGGCGGCTGGACCCGGATCACGCTCGACGGCGCCCAGGGCGCAGCCGCCCGCGGAGCACCGCGCTCGCCCGACGACGTGCGCGACCACCTCGCGGCCGCGCTC
Organism: Cellulomonas palmilytica; assembly: GCF_021590045.1. NCBI lineage: Bacteria > Bacillati > Actinomycetota > Actinomycetes > Micrococcales > Cellulomonadaceae > Cellulomonas > Cellulomonas palmilytica. Next base: position 2,907,027 of record NZ_CP062221.1, read on the forward strand.
CTCGCCCGCGCCGCCGAGCCCTTGGACGCGCAGCTCGCGCGCGTGCTCGTGCTGACCGGCCCCAACGACCCGCCGGACCCTGGACGGTGGGCCCCCACCGCCCCTCCGGACCTCCGGCCCGCCCTCGCGGATGCACCCGGGGCACCGGGCCCGACCGCGCCGACCGACCCGGGGACGTGGTCAGGCCTCCGTGAGCCGACCAGCGACGCGACGCTCGTCGCCGGCCGAGGGCCGACGAGCCAGGACGACACCCGGTGGCGTGCGCGCGGCGGCGGGGACCCGGCCGCGTCCCGGGCGAGCGACCTCGCCTCCGTCGCGACCGACCCACCGTCCGCCGTGGCGTCCGCGCGCCGCGAGCCGCCCGCCCGCGGTCACGCGCACGCCGGGCCGCGCACCCCGAGCACTACGACGGGCCTCCCGCCGGCACCCGTCCGCACCGTGCAGCGCGGCGGCGGGCCGGGCAGCGGGACGGCCGGGCCCGCGACGCCCGGGCGGACGATCGCGGTCGACGCCGCCGCGTCCGACCCCCGTGACCGATGGGGCGCCCCGGCGGCCGACCCGTCCGCAGCGACCGCGCGCGACCCGTGGTCCGACGCGGGCTCCTGGCCGCTCGGCGTGCCGACGCCCGGCACGAGCGCGCTCGTCGGCTCCCCTGCCGCGGCCGTGCCGGAGCCCGGCCGCCTCGCCACGGGGTCGCTCGTCACGCGGGGGCGCGGCTCGACCGGTCCCGGCACCGACCCCCGGACCCGCGAGGCGACGCCCCCGCTGCCGGCCTGGACGCCGGACGCCCCCGGTGGACCGGCCGGTCCGGCGCAGCCGATCGACACCGACGCCCTGGCCCGCGCGCTGCACCGCGCGGCCGACCTGCGGGGGGTGCGGCGATGAGCATCCCGACCTCGCTGCCCGCGACCGGCCCGGAGCCCGGCGCCCGCCCCATGCCCGTCATCGGGGACGTGACGCTCACCGCCGCCCAGCGCGTCGACCACGCGCTCGACGGCGGGTTCGTCGACGTGCCCGTGCTCGGCCTGCCGGGGCACGCGCAGCAGCGCTCGGGGCGGCCGAGCCACCGCGTCGCGATCGCGGCGGTCCTCGCCGGCCCGAGCGCGCTCGACGACCTCGGCAAGCTCCAGGCGCTCGCGGCGTCCGGCGAGCCGACCACGTTCAGCGCGGACATCGTCACGGCGCTCGAGCTGCAGCAGGTCGTCGTCACACGGCTCGCGGCGAGCGAGGTCGCGGGGCGCCCCGGGGTGGTCGACGTGCTGGTCGAGCTCGCCGAGGACCCCCCGCTGCCCCCGCCCGCCCAGCTCGCGGGCTTCGGCGGGCTCGACGACTTCGGGCTCGGCGACCTCGGGTTCGACACCGACCTGCTCGACGACCTCGCGGGCCTGGCGGACGACGTCGCCGGTGCGGTCGAGGGCGCGCTCGCGGCCGTCGACGCGCTGTCCGCGCTGTCGGGGCTCGCGTCGTTCGACTTCGACGGCGTCCTGGCCCCCGTGCAGGACGTGCAGCGGTCGATCGAGGACGCAGGCGCGCAGCTCGGCACGGCGCTCGACGCGCTCGGGCAGGTGTTCGGCTCATGACCCTCACGACCGGCGCCACCGTGACGCTCGACGACCTGCGCTACACCGTGCAGATCCGCTCGGTCGCGGCCGAGCTGGTGCTGCTGCCCGGCGTGAACCGCGCGGAGGTCGCGATCGCCGCGGGCGTCGACGTGCCGGCCGCCGCGGGCGCGCGGGCGAGCGTCGAGCTCGACGGTGGGGACGGCGCGGCGGTCGTCCTGACCGGGACCGTCGACCACGTCGAGCGCACGACGAACGGCGCGGTCGTCGTCGTGACCGACGCGGGTGCCGCGCTCGCGGCGACCCGGCCCGCCGAGACGTACAACGGGCTGACGGGCGTGCAGGTCGTCGGCAAGCTCGCCGACCTCGCGTCGGCGGACACGGGTCAGGTCGTGGCGCTCACGCAGACCGCGGCGTACGTCGCGGACGCGAGGCGCACCGCGGCCGAGCACGTCGCGACGATCGCGCAGCGCTCCGACGCCGTCGCCGCGGTCGACGCCGAGGGACGCGTGACGGTCGTCGCGTGGCCGGTGGGCGTGGCGACGGCCGCGATGCGGCTCGACCGGGAGTTCACGTCGTTCACGACGTCCGCGCACTCACCCGGCCACGAGTTCGCGCCCGTGGGCGCGGGTGGCTCGGGCGCCGCGCAGGCCCCCGACGTCTGGGTGCCGAGCACCGACGCGGTGACGGGAGCAGACGACCCCGACGGCACGCGCACGTGGTCGCCGGACCCGGTGCTGCGCACGCGCACCGACGTCGACCTCGCGGCGCGCGGCGAGGCGAGCCGGCGCGGCGCGGCGACGGCTCGCATGCGCGCCACGTGCTGGTTGCAGCCCGCGCGTCGCCCGGGCGACGTGGTGCGGATCGACGAGACGAGCGACGCCGCGCAGTCCGGCCCGTGGCTGCTCACGTCGGTGCGGCACGAGCTCGCACCGGGCATCGCCCGCACGACGCTCGCGGGGGTCGCGGCCGGCTCGTCCGACGGCCTGCTCGGCGCGACCGCCGGAGCACTGGGAGGTCTGCTGTGACCGACGTGCTGTACGACGCGGTCGCGCGCATCGCGCGCCACGAGGCCGACGCGCGCTCGTGGGTCTCGGTCGCCACCGTGACGGAGGTGCACACCACCGCCGCGGGCTCGCCCGTGCACGCCGTGAGCGTGCGCCTGCGCGACACCGCGGTCGTCGTGCCGTACGTCCCGGTCGCGGTCGGCGCGCTCGGGTTCGTCGCGACGCCCGCCGTCGACGACCTCGTCGTCGTCGCGTTCGCCGACGGCGACCCGCACGCGGGCGTCGTCGTCGGACGGCTCTACCACCGGGACCTGGCGCCACCCGAGCACGGGGACGGGAAGGTCGTCCTGCAGCTCCCGCCGGGGAGCAAGGACGTCGACCTGCAGGTCGACGCGAGCGCGCCGCAGGTCACGCTCGTCGTCGGGGACACGAACGTCGAGATCGCGAAGGACTCGACCACGCTCACGATCGGCGACTGCGAGGTCACGGTCGACGGCGCGTCCCCCGGGAGCGTCACCGTCAAGGCGAAGGACAGCACGCTCACGCTCGGCGGCAACGGCGAGGTGAGCCTCGAGGCGTCGACGAAGCTGACCCTGAAGGCCCCCGAGGTGGTCATCGACGGCTCGGCCAAGGTCACCGTCTCCGGCGGCGTCGTGGAGGTGAACTGAGATGGGCACCCCCGCCGTGGGCGCCGACGCGATGGTCGTCGCGGTCGACACGCACATCGTGCTCGTCCCGACGCCCGGCGGCACCGTCCCGACCCCGCTGCCGCACGTGTTCTCCGGCACGATCTCGAGCGCCACCTCCTCGACCGTGAAGGTCGGCGGGAAGGCGGCGGCCACGCTCGACTCGGTCGCCAAGAACCAGCCGCCGCACATCGCCATGCCGCCCGGGACCTCGTTCCAGAGCCCGCCCTCCGACGAGGGGAAGGTCACCCAGGCGTCGACGACCGTGACCGTCGGCGGCAAGGGTGTCGCGCGCGTCGGCGACCAGGTGACCACGTGCAACGACCCGACCGACCAGCCCGTGGGCAGCCTCGTCGGACCCGTCGGGACGGTGATGGTCGGATGAGCGACGTCCTGGGCACGGACCTGCGCGTGCTGCTCGGCCCGCCGGGCATGGCGGCGCACGACGCCGCGTACCTCGACCTGCGGCTGGGCGCGGGTGTCGTCGACCGCGCCGCGGACGGTCCGCAGCTCGTCTCCGACCGGCACAACCTCGGCCAGGCGCTCGTGCTGCGCCTGCTCACACCGCGCGGCACGCTCGCCGACCTCGGGCACGCGGAGTACGGCTCACGCCTGCACGAGCTCATCGGCGAGCGCAAGGACGAGGCGAGCCGCGCGCGGTGCAAGGCGTTCGTGCTCGAGGCGGTGGCGGCCGAGCCGCGCGTGCAGGACGAGGTGGTCGAGCTCGCGTTCGACCTCCCGTCCGAGCGCCCGTCGGAGCTGCGGTTCCTGCTCACGGTGCAGCCCGTCGACGGCGGGGCGCCCGTGTCGGTCGGACTGGGGGTGGAGCTGTGAACGGCCTGCCGGACGGCTTCTCGCCGCGCCCGTACCCGGAGATCGTGCGCGACACGCTCACCACGCTCACGGGCGGCACCGTGCGCGAGGTCGTGACCGTGCCCGCGGGCGACCTCGTCCTCCTCGACGCACTGCGCGACCGCCCGATCCGGCGGGTCAGCCACCTGCAGGGTGTCGTCGAGGTCACGCGGCCGCTGCGCGACGCCAACGGTGACCTCGTGCGGGACGCGCAGGGCCGCACCGTCGAGGAGCAGGTCCCCGTGCCGTACCGGTTCACGGACGCGGACTTCGAGGTCGTCTCCACCGGACGTGAGGGCGTCGAGCGCGACGCGATCCGGTTCCGCCCGACGGGCCGCCGCCCGCCGACCGGCTCGACCGTCGTCGTCAACTACTACCCGTCGCAGTCGCGCCCCGCGCCGATCACCGACCTGAGCGTCGGGTCGGTCGCGCGCACGCTGCTGGAGTCGGTGGCGCGCGAGCTCGCGCTGGTCGAGCTGCAGCTCGACGCGGTGTACCGCTCGGCGTTCCTCGAGACCGCGCAGGGCACGTCGCTCGACAAGGTCGTCGCGCTCGTCGGGATCGCCCGGCGGCCGGGCGGCGTCCCGACCGCACGGGTGCGGTTCACGCGCGCGACCGGCTCGACCGGTCGCATCACCGTGCCCGTCGGCACCGTCGTCGCCGACACGCAGGCCAACCGCTACGCGACGACCGTCCCGCTGGTCCTGGAGATCGGCGAGGACTCGCGCGAGGTGCTCGCCGCCGCGCTGTCCCCCGCGACGGCCGCGGTCGAGGCGGGCGCGCTCGACCGCCTCGAGGTGCTCATCGCGGGCGTCGGCGCGGTGACGAACGAGGCCCCCGCCGCGGCGGCCGGCGGCGCCGAGCCCGACGACGACCTGCGTCGGCGCGCGCGGGGCGCGCTCGCGGTCGCGGCGCGCGGCACGCTCGACGCGCTGCGGCTCGGCGTGAAGAACCTGGAGGGCGTGCAGGACGTGACGGTCACCGAGTTCCCGCACGGTGTACCGGGCGAAGTGCTGCTCTCGGTCGGCTACGACGGCGAGCCCACCGCGGAGCTGCTGCAGCGCGTCGCGGAGCGGGTCGACGACCTGCGGCCCGCCGGGGTGCGGGTCACGACCGACCGCACGCAGCCCCAGCCGGTGCAGGTGACCGCCACGCTCGTGCTCGCCGGTTCCGGGGTCGGCGGTGCCGAGCTGCAGTCGCTGCAGGCCGCGCTCGAGGAGCGCGTCGCCGCGATCCTGGGCGCGCTGCCGCCCGGCGGGACGGCGCGCACCGCGCAGCTCGCGGCCGCCGCGCTCTCCGACCCGCGCATCGTGGACGCGACGTTCGGGCTCGACACGGGTGCCGGGCCGCAGCCGACCGTGACCGCGCCGACGGGGCACGTGCTGGCGGCCGTGCGGCCGTTCACGCACGTCGTGAGCACCGAGTCCGGTGCGGGACCGGGCGCGACCGTCCTGGTCGACGCGCTCGTCCCCGTGCACCTCGCCCCCGGCGTCACGGCCGGGCAGGCGGAGCAGGCGATGAGCCTCGCCGCGCGCTCGTGGGCCGCGGGCCTCGGGCCGGGCACGCAGATCTCGGTCGACGCGTTCGTCGCGGCCGTGCGCGACGACACGCGCTACGCGGTGGTCCGCGCGGACGTCGCGCTGACCACGGAGGCGGGCGACCGGTTCCTGCGCCTCGCCGACGGCCTCGGCACGCACCCGCTGGGCGCGCAGGACTCCGCCGAGATCCGGTCGGTCGCGCTCGACGTACGTGAGGGAGGCGTGTGATGCGGACCGACGCCGTGCTGTCCCACCTGCCCACGCTGTACCGCGAGGGCGAGCTGCTGGGCGCGTTCGCCGGCACGTGGGGCGTGCAGCTCGACGGTCTCGACGAGGCCGGCGTGAGCGTGCAGCGCGCGCACTGGTTCGACGCGACCCCGGACCTCGACGAGGCCGCGGCGCTCGCCGCGCTGCTCGACATCCCGCCCGAGCCGTTCCACGCGGGCCTCGGCGAGTACCGCGCGTGGGTGCACGCGATGGTGCGCTCCCGCCTGCAGCTCGGCGCGGTCACGCGCGAGGCACTACGCGTGCTCGTGAGCGACTACGCCGAGGGCTTCCAGCGGGCCGCGGGCATCCGCACGGTGGAGCGCGTCGACGCGTGGTCGGCCACGTCCGACGGCCCGCAGCTCGTCGACAACCCGACGCTCGTGCGCGAGACCCGGCTGCCGGACGCGGGCGGGTGGGAGCCGCTCGCGCACCTCGAGCTCGAGAACCGGGGCATGGACCCGGCGCCGTGGGCGGTCGTGCTGCGCGGCACGGGCGAGACGCCCGAGCACTCCCCCGTCGTCGTGAACCGCACGACGGGCCACGCGGTGCTGTTCCGCGGCTCGCTCGCGCTCGGCCAGCGTCTGACGATCGCACCGTCGGCCGACGACCGGTCGCTGCTGCGCGCCGACCTCGACGGGCACGACGTGACCTCCCGCCTCACGGTCTGGACGGACCTGCGCGCGAGCGCCGACGGGCCCGGCGACCCGGCGGGCACGCTCGTCGCGGGGACGCTCGCGCGCGGCACCAACGTGCTGTGGTTCCTGCCCCTGGCCACGTACGACGCGCCGGGCCTGGGCCGCTACCTGCTCGCGATGGCGGACGACTCGCTCACGCAGGCCCGCTTCGACTCGACCGCCTTCGACCGCTCGCTGTTCGCGCAGCCCGCGCTCGTCGCGGCGCGCGTCGCGTGGGTCGAGGCGCAGCCCGCGACGCTCGAGGTCCGGCTGCCCGCGAGCACCCTGACGAGCGACGCGGACGGCGCCGAGGAGGCCGTGCTCGCCCGCGACCGCCTCGAGGCCGGCCTGGACGCCGCGGTCGAGCGGACCGCGGGCGCGGGCATCGCGGCGGACGTGGTGCTGCGCGCGTTCACCGAGCGGCAGCCCGGCGAGGCGCACCTCGTCGGCGTCTGGCCGCGCACGTTCCGTGAGGCCGGACCCACCGGCGCGGACGCGCTGCCCGACGCGGGCGGAGCGTTCGACGTCACCGACTTCGACGACTCGGTCCTTGCCTGAGGAGGCGTCATGAAGGCGAAGCTGCACCTGGTCCTGACCGACCACGACGGGTCGGTCGTCGACGAGCGCCGCGCGCACAACACCGTCATGGCGAGCGGCGCGCGGATCATCGCCGACCTGTTCGCCGGGGTCGGCAGCCCCATCACGCACATGGGCGTGGGGACCAACGACGACTCGCCCGAGGACGTGTCGGTGACCGCGCTGACCAACGGCAGCGGCGACGACACGGCGCTGCAGGGGGCGACGACCACGCCGATCGCGGCGACGGCGTTCACCTCGACGCTCGTCCCGGAGCGGCGCGTCGTGCGGGTCCGGGTGCGCGCGACGCTCCCGAACGACGCGGCCGTGGGGCGCATCCGCGAGGCCGGCCTGGTCTCGCAGGGCGACGACGAGTCCGTCCTCTACAACCGCGTGGTCTTCGCACCCGTCGACAAGGGCGACGACCACGAGCTGACGCTGTTCTGGGAAGTCGAGTTCCCGTACGGCGACCTCCAGTGGCTCACGTGAGTCGAAGGGAACCCGACCATGGCCAAGGCAGCGTTCGACATCCGCCTCGAGGGCTACGTGCCCGCGAACCGCGACGCGGTCGTCAAGCTCGTGAACCAGTCCACCGGGCAGCAGGTGGAACGCAAGCCGTTCCTCGACGGCTCGCTGCTGGTGCGCGACCTCGACCCCGGCAACTGGGAGCTGACGGTCACCCACCCGAACCTGGTCAGCGCGATCGACCGGCGCGTGGTGCGGCTGTTCCCGCAGGACATCCCGACGCGCGTGCCCGTCGTCGTGCCGCCGGACCTGTTCCGGGACACGCCGATCCGCGACATCCAGGACGCGGACCTCGCCCCCGTGCAGCAGCAGGCGGGCGCGATCACGACGAACGTGGGGCGGCTCGCGAACAAGGCGCCGGGCGAGGTCATCCGCGCCGAGGACTGGAACGTGCTCGCGGCGGCGGTCGCCGACCTCGCGCGCGCGGTCGGCGAGCTCACGCGGCTCGTGTCCCCCGTGGGCCACGACCACCCGGAGATCGCCGAGAAGTTCGCCGAGGTGCAGGGCAACATCCTGCGGTTCAGCGAGTCGTTCGGGCGCAGCCTGCTGGAGCTGCGGCGCGAGGTCGAGAGCCAGAACCTGCGCGGCCGCCTGACCGCCGTGCTCGACAAGGGCGCGGCGACCACCGCGGTGCGCGACCGCGTGCTGAGCCGGGTCACCGAGCTGCAGCAGTCGACGCTCGTGACGACCGCGCAGTGGACGCCGCTCATCGCCAACCACTCCAACGCGGCGATCCGCGAGGTCCTGGAGCTCGCGAACGAGCAGGGCACGGGCGCCGACGACTTCCTCGCGTCGCCGGAGGTCAGCGGCGCACTGACGCTGCTGCAGACGTTCTCCGCCGTGGGCGGCGTGAGCCGGCCCGAGGAGGAGCTCGAGACGTACCGACGCGGCGTCGCGGCCACGGGGCCGTCCCTGTTCCGGACCCTGTGACGGCTCGACCACCGAAGGAGGACGACCATGGCCACCGCCGTCGAGATCGAGCGGCTGCAGGCGCTCGTCGAACGCCTCGGCCCGCTCGCGGGCAAGACGCGCGGCGAGCTCATCGCGGCCGACGACTGGAACACGCTCGTGTCCGCGATCGTCGAGATCGGCCGCGCGACGGTCGCGACCGGGCAGGCGGGCGTGCCGCAGCACGAGCACCCGGACCAGGTCGGGATCGGCTGGCTCGACCCGCAGCTGCGGCAGATCGTCACGGGCGGCGGCCTCAAGGACCCGGCGCTGGACTCGGCGCTCATCAAGCTGCGCCGCGACGTGAGCCTGCTCGACACGCGCCTCGGGCGCGTGGGCGACGACCTCGCGGCGACGCGCACGCGCGTCGACGTGGTCGCGACGAACGACGTGACGCGCACGGCGACGCTCGACCGGCTCAACCGCAAGGTCCTGGGAGCGGCCGACGACCGCGGTGACATCGCCGACCTGCGCTCGACGCTGCGCACGCTGCAGACCGAGGTCGGGCGCGCGGTCGAGGTGGGCAGCCTGCTCGAGGTCGACGGCGAGCCGCTCGACGTGCCGGGGCTCGTGCAACGGCTCGGCTCGGTCGAGCAGCTGCGGGACCGGCTCACGCGCCCGGACGGCTCGTTGCTCGACGCGTCCGGGCTCGAGATCCGGCTCGCCGAGCTGCAGGCGGCGCTCGTCACGCAGGAGCAGCTCACCGAGGCGATCGACGAGGTGCGCTCCGGCGGCGGCAACCCGCGCGACCTGGACCAGGTGCTCGACGCCGCGCGGCAGGCGGGCCGGGCCGAGGCGACCTCGGCGGTCGACACGCTCGGCACGGACCTGCGCTCGGTGCTGAGCGCGCGGCTCGCGGAGATCGGCGACGAGGTGGACGCGCGCGTGCGCCGCGCGACCGCCGCGTTCGTCGACGAGGTGCTGACCACGACGCGCGCCGAGCTCGGCGAGGGCCTCGACTCGATGGCTGCGCGGCTGCGCGAGAGCATCGGCGCGGACGTCGCGGCGCAGCTGCGCGCGGCCGACGAGGCGACGCGCGAAGCCCTCGCGAACTTCGACGCCGCCCTGGGCGGTCTCGTCGAGAAGACCGTCGAGGGTCGGTTGGCGAACGTGCTGGGCGAGCTCACCGCACGGGTCGCCGCCGTCGACGAGCGCATGTCCGGGTTCGAGGGCGTGGTCAAGGAGATGAGCGTGCGGGTCGACCGGCTCGAGGAGCGCATCGAGGTCAACCGGCGCGACGAGATCGGCGAGCGCGACTCGCTGCGCAAGGAGCTGCTCTCGGAGATCGGCCGCCTCGAGCGGGACACCGGCACGCGCATCGGACGCGACGTGCAGGACGCCCGTACGCAGCTCGGGCTCGACCTGCAGGCCGAGGTCACCGCCGCACGACGCGACCTCGAGGTCAGCCTCGCCGAGGTCGCCCGGCAGGCGGCGGCCACCGAGGTGCAGGTGCTCGGCACGGGCCTGCGCACCGACGTCACGGGCGTCGTGCGCTCGGCGGTCGCGAGCGAGACCACGGGCGTGCGGGACACGGTCGCGGCCGAGCTCGCGGGCCTGCAGCTGCAGGTCGCCGGCCTGGTGACCAACGAGGTCGCGCGGCAGACGCAGGACATCCCGGCGATCGTGGAGAAGCAGCTCGCGACGCTGCGGCCCGAGCTCGAGCGGATCGTCGACGTGCGGGTCGGGCGGAGGTGACGCGTGCTCACCGAGCTCGAGTCCCGCCTCGCGGACGTCCTCGGAGCGGCGCTGCCGGCGCCGTTCGGCGGGCGTGTGCGGCGGCGCGGCGCCGCGCCGCCGAACGGCGCCGGGCCCGTGGTGCGGCTCGGCGTCGAGGCGTTCGCGCCGCTCGAGCCCGACCTGTTCTCGACCCGCCCGGAGGTCGACGCCGGTGCGCCGTCGCTGCGCCGCGTCGTGCGGCTGCGCGTGCGGCTCGGCGTGGACGTCACGACCGACCCGCCGGGTGACCGGCTCGGCGAGCTCGCCGGCGTGGACGCGCTGCTGTTCGCGCTGCAGGCGCCCGAGGTACGGTCCGGGCGCGCGCTGGTCGCCCCCGGCGACCAGGGGTTCCGCCTGGACTCGCTCGAGCTGCTCGAGGCGGGCGACGACGACCCCGCGGTGCTGCTCGAGGCCGTGGGCTGGTTCTGGCCCGTCGGCGTGGCCGGTCAGGACGGCCGCGCGATCGCCCGCGCCCTCGTGCGCGAGGTCCGCCTCCCGGTGCGCCTGACGTTCGGCGCGCCGCTCGTCGCGGGCGGCACGGGCGTCGCGTGCGACCTGGTGTTCGGCTCGACGGGGACGCTTGACGTCACCGCGGAGGCGACGACGAGCGCACCGTTCGGCGAGGTCGCGCTGCACCTGCTCGACGCGGGCGGCGGTCCCGGCGCCGGCGCGCTCGACACGCCCGCCTCGCCCGCCGGGACGCAGGTCGTCGCGAGCGTCGACGGCGCGGGCACGACGTTCACGTACGTCCCGCCCGCGACCGCGGCGCGCGAGCAGCTCGTCGTGCTCGCGCGGGCGGGGTCCGGCGCCGACGCGCGCACGGGGCTCGAGCTCGCACGGTTCGACCTGGTGGTGGCGCCATGACCGTCACGGGGTTCGGGCTGGTCGGCGTCGAGGCGGTCGCCGTGGGCGTGTCCACGGGCGGGTACGCCCTGCTGCTCCCGCCGCCCGTCACGGTGCCGCCCGCCGGGCACGTGCTGAGCACGCCGTGGCGTGCCGTCGCGGGTGCGACCGGCGCGCGCGTGGGCCGCGCGCTGCTCACGGTCGACCCGGTGACGTCGGGCGACGGCCGCGACGTGGGCGTCGTGGCGCCCGCGAAGCAGCCGACGACGTCCATCACCGTCCGCCCGCCCGACCCGCGCGTCCCCACGCGCGCGCTCACGATCCCGCGGTGGGTGAACGCGCCCGACGGCGAGACGTTCCCGTGGTCCGCGGACCTGCACGTCGTCGTGCGGCAGAACGGGCAGCCCGTCGTGGCCGCTCCCCCGCTGCCGGCGGTCGGCTACGTGCCGGCGCAGCTCCCCGGCGGGTCCGTGTCCGGCTCCCGGGTGACGCTGCCCGACCTGCTGGGCGACCTCACGGTCACCGTGGTGGCGGGCCGCTCGCTCGACGCGCTCACCGAGCTGCCGTTCGCGCACGGCGACGTCCGGCTGCGGGCGGCGCCCATGCCCGTCGGGCTGCACGTGGACGGACCGGACGGCGACGAGCAGCTCGCGGTCGGCGGGCCGGTGCGCTCCCGCGTCTCGCACGACCTGGCGCCCGCGCTGCAGCGCCACCTCGCCGCCGCGGTGCGCACCGAGCCCGGCGGGTCCGCGCCCGTGACCCTGCGCTCGGACGTCGTGGGCGACGCGCACGTCCAGCTCGACGTGCGGGACGTCGTGATCGAACGGGCGCTCGACGGCCGGCTCACCGTCGAGTGCGACGGGAGCCCGACGAGCGTCGTGCGGCCCGGCGTGGCACCCGGACGCGCCCCGACCCGCACGCGCGCCGACGTGACCGTGACCCACCACGGCGCCGCGCTGCACCCCGCGTCCGACCCCGTGCCGACCGCCGACGCCGACCTCGGCGGCCCGGCGGTGCGCGACGAACCCGTGACCAGGCGCGTCGCGGCCGCGACGCTCGCGGCCGAGCGGCTCGTGCGGGTCGGCGTCGTCGGCTGGCCGTCGGCCGGGACGGACCTGTCGCTCGCCGTGCTCGGCCGCACGCTCACCGCCACGGGGCTCGTCGGGCCGGCGGGACGGTCCGCGCCGCAGGTCGTCTGGTTCGACCTCGGCGGACCCGTCGCCGTCGACGGCCCGCTCGAGGTCACGCTGCGCGCGACGCGCGGCACGTTCGGCTGGCTCGCGGCGCCCGAGCCCGCGCTGCGCCTCGCGGTCGAGGCCCCCGCGGCGGGCGCGCACGTCACGGTCGGCGGGCTCACGCTCACGCTCACCGGTCCCGAGACGCACGTGCCGGGTGCCTCGCTCGCGGGCACGGACGGGTGGGACGTGTCGACCGACCAGCTCGTCACGGTCGCGCTCTCGAGCGCGGTCATGGAGTTCGCGCCATGAGGAGGCTCGCATGACGCTGCTGGACGACCTCCAGGGTCTCGACCTGTCGGCCGTCGTCGACGGGAAGCTCGACATCGCCGCCGCGCTCGACGTCTCGGACGTGCAGGCGCTGCTGGGCGACGGCGCCGTCGCGAGCGTCCTCGGCGACCTGGGCACCGCGGTGAGCACCGCGGTCGCGGCCGTGGAGGATCCCTCCTCGCTCGTCGAGCCCCTCGCCGCGGCGCTGCTCGAGCTGCTCGACCAGGTCGGCGCCGACCTGCCGCTCGCGCAGTACGCGAGCGCGGTGGCGGACGGGGCGCGCATCGTCGCCGGGCTCGTCGGCGCACTCTCCGGCGACCCGCTGCGCCTGAGCCTGCCCGGCACGGGCGACGCGGGAGGCGCGCTGGCGCGCGTGGCCGACGGCCTCGGCGACCAGGGCAGCGCGATCTCGGGCGGCATGGCGCAGCTCCGGTCGCTCGTGCAGCAGGTCGACCGCGGCCTGCCGAGCGACCCCGCCGCGCTCGTCGGCGTCGCGATGCAGATCCTGCTGCCGTTCGGCACGGCCGCGGTCGACCCCGTCCGGGCCTGGGCGCGCACGGTCGACGCGCAGCTCGACCGCGTGCGCATCGACCCGCGGATCGGTGAGGGGCTCGTCGTCGCGCTCGGCCGCCTGCGCACCGCCGCGGACGCGGGCGACGTCGCCGCGGTGCGCGCGGCGCTCACGACGCTCGCCGAGGTCCGCGCCGCGACCGTCACGCAGCTCGCGGCGGCGCTGCGCGCCGTCGCGAGCGTGCTGTCCGCGACGCGCGTGGGCGACCTCGCGGCCCCGGTGCGGGCCCTGCGCGGCTCGTTGCACACGGTCGAGAAGGGCGCGCTCGACCAGCTCGACGAGTGGCGCCGCATGCTCGTCGACGCGCGCGGGTTCGTCGAGGGCATCGACCCGCAGGCGGCGCTCGACGCGGCCCGCGCCCTGCTCGACGACGTCGAGCGCGCCGCGCGCGAGACCGTGCTGGGCCTCGTCGACCAGTCGGTCGAGGTCATCAAGGGCTGGGTCCGTGACCTGCTGCGCGAGCTGCCCCTGCGTCCGCTGCGCCAGGAGCTGTCGGAGGCGATCGCGCGGCTCGCGCGCGTGATCGACGACGCCGACCTCGACGCGCCCGTCGCGTTCGTCCGGGACACCCTCACGCAGGTCTCGCAGACGCTCGCCGAGGCGGACCCCGCGGCGCTCGTCGCGTCGGCCGTCGAGCGCGTCGAGGACGTCGTCCGCGACCTCGTCGACTCGGTGAGCGCCGCGCTGGGCGGGATCGCCGCGGGCGTCGAGGCGGTCGCCGACGAGGCGCAGGCCGTGCTCGAACGTGCGGTCGAGGGCCTGCGCGCGTTCTCGGAGGCGGCGCGCGGGATCGCCGACGCGGTCGGCGGCACGCAGATCAGCGACGCGGCCGACGCGATCGCCGCGCAGCTGCGCGAGCTGCGCGAGGAGGTCAGCGAGGTGGTCTCGTCGGTCGAGCTGCCCGAGCCGCTGCGGGCGGGCGTCGACCAGCTCGTCGGGCTGCTCGAGTCGATCGACCTCGACGAGGCCGTGCGCCGGCCGCTCGAGGACGCCGCGTCGCGGCTCACGGTGCCGCCCGTCGTCGGCCAGACCGTGCGCGAGGGCTTGCAGGCCGTGAGCGACGCGATCTCGTCGCTCGTACCGACGGACCTCGTGGGCGAGCTCGACGCGCTCCTCGCGGACGCGCTCGACCAGCTCTCGTCGATCGACATCTCGTCGCTCACGTCCGGCGTCACACAGCTGCTCGACGACGCGGCGGGCACGATCGAGGGCGTCCACCTGACCGAGCTCGTGGCCCCCGCGAGCGACGTGTTCGCGCAGGTGCTCGGCGCGGTGGACCGCGTGCACCCGCGCACGCTGCTGTCCCCCGCGATCGACCTGTACCGCCAGCTCACCGGCGCGATCCCGGTGCCCGCACCGGATGCGATCGGCGCGCGTGTCGGCACGGTCACGTCGCAGGCGGGCGAGGCCGCGGCGCGTGCGGTCGTCGAGCCGACGCTCGGCGCGGTGGGTGCGGGCGGCTCGACGCCACCCCCGAACCGCCCGCAGCCGACTCCCCCGCCGGACCTGCGGCTGGGCGACGTGGTGCGCCTCATCGGCTACCTGCCGGCGCGCCTGCGCGAGGCCCTGGCGTCGATGGGCGCCGGACCGGTCGGCGAGGTGCTCGCGACGATCGACGACACGCTCACCGGCACCGCGGGCGCGCTGCGCTCGACCCGCGACCGGCTGCTCGGTCTGCAGGCGCAGGTCGAGGCAGGGCTCGCGGCCGCGCTCGCGCCCGTGGGCGCCGCGCAGCTCGACGCCCAGCTCGCGCTGCGCGGCTCGGCCTCGCTGCGCTCGGGCGGGCTCGACGTCGACGTGTCCGTCGAGCTGGTCGGCGGCGTGTCGCCCGGGGCGCTGCTGCGCGCGGTGGACGGCGAGCGCACGATCGTGCTCGCCGGCACCCGCGGGCTCGCGGGCGCGCTCGTCGGACCCGTCGCGGACGACCTGGAGAACGTCGCGGTGCTGCTCGAGACCGCGCTGCCCAGCGGCGTGCTCGCGGACGTCGACGGCCTGCTCGCCGCACTCGACCCCGAACCGCTCGCGGCCGAGCTCGACGCGCTGTTCGCATCGATCGTCGCCGCGGTGCCCGCGTTCCTCACCGCCGCCGGGGCCGCGGTGACTGAGCTGGCCGACCGCGTCCGCGCCCTCGTCGAGGAGTTCAACCCCGGCTCTCTCGCGCAGCGCTACCTCGGCGTGATCGAGGTCCTGCGCGACGAGCTCGCGCTGCTCGACCCCGCGCGCCTGGCCGACGAGCTCGGCGAGGTCCACGCGGTGGTGCGCGCGACGATCGCGGCGTACGACCCCGCGCTGCTCGCCGCCCAGCTCGACGGGCTGCTCGGCCAGGTCGCCGGCGCGATCCGCGGGCTCGACCCCGCGAACCTCATGCCCGACCTGTCGGGCGTCGCGGAGCAGGTCGCGCGCATCACGGACGTGCTGCCGGTCGCCGCGCTGGACGGTGTGGGCACGCAGCTCGTCGCGGTCGGCGAGGAGCTGCGCGCGCTGGACGTCGAGGGGATGCTCGCGGTCGTCGACGCGATCCCGCCCCAGGTCGCCGACGGCGTGTCGTCGCTCGTCGAGGCGATCCGCGACGAGCTCGTCGCGCTGCTCGAGTCCATCCGGTACGCGGGCGCGTCGGCGTCGGCGTCCGTCTCCGTCTCCGGCTCCGTGGGGTGACGACCATGACGACCACCGACCAGCGCCTCGACGGCCGCGCCGCGACGGACCGCGTGACCGCGGTCGACCTCGGTGACGCGGGCGTGCTCGAGGTGGAGCGCGACGCGGAGTCCGGCGTGCTCGTCGCGCTGCGCGGAGGCGGGCGCGACTACCTCACGGTGGGCCACGACGGCACGCGAGCGTGGCACGGGGTGTGCACGACGAGCGAGCGGCTCGGCGAGGGGACGCTCGAGCGACGGGTGCGTCCGACGACGGGCGAGGCCTGGACCGAGCGGTACCGGTGGTCGGGCGACGACCTGGTGCACGTCGACGGCGTCGAGGTGCGCCGCGACGCGAGCGGGCGCGTCGTCGCGTGCCTGCCCGGTGGCCCGGACCCGGCGCCGGCCGAGCACCGCTGGTTCTACACGCACGACGAGCGCGGGCTCGTCGAGGTGCGCGGGCCGGGCCGCGAGCGCCGCGTGGTGCTGGGACCGGACGGTCGCGCGCGCGAGGTGCACGACGACTCGGGCGCGGTGGTGCTCCCGCACGACGCGGACGGCCGCCGGCTGACGGCCGTGCGGACCGCGGGCGACACCATCGACGACGAGGGCCGCACGTGGGTGACGCGCACGCCCGACGGCCGGGTCAGCCGCGTCTTCCTGTGGGACGGCATGCGCTGCCTCGCGCGCGTCGACGGCCCGCTCGGCTCCCCGCTCGCCGCGGTGCTCAGCCTCGACCCGTCGGGCACGCCGGTGCGCGTCGTGACGCCCGGCGGCGTGCGGCGCGTGCCGCGCGACGCGTACGGCGAGGGCCTGCTCGACGTGCCGGACGTGCCGGGCCTGTTCGGCGGTCGCGTCCACGCGGGCGTCGTGCACCTGCCGCTGCGCCGCCTCGACCCGCGCACGGGCACGTTCTGCGAGCCGGACCCGTGGCACGGCGGCGACGACGACCCGCGTCGGCCCGCCGGGTACACCGGCCCGGTGCCGGTCGAGAAGGAGCCGCGCTCGGCGTACGAGGTGTGCCGCGGGGACCCGGTCGGGCGCTCGGACCCGACCGGCGGGGTCTCGGCGGGCCTCGTGCTGTCGACGTTGACCTGGTCGTTCCAGAACAACGTCATGACGTTCTTCGGGATCGACTGGTGGTTCAACCTGTTCCTCAGCCTGCTCGCGGCCCCGTTCGCGGGCGACAAGTACGACTTCTTCTCCTCGACGGGCCTGTCGTCGACGGACCGGCTCGGGTCGTTCGGCGTGCGGCGCGACGGGTTCATGAACGTCATCACGGGCGGGCGCGCGTTCACGACGCAGCACATCGTCTGGTCCCCCGACGGCGAGTTCGCGGACCTGCAGCGCGGCGAGGTCGTCGACCCGCGCGGCGCGTACGAGCCCACGCACTACGGCACCGTGCTCTCGCTCGCGCCCACCGGCGCGGCCGTGTCGTTCCTCGCGTGCGGCCCGACGACGAGGATGCCCGGGCTCCCCGGCAACCTCACCACCTGGTCCCGCCACGGCGGGCTGGGCGTGCCGGCCGCACCCGGCACGCTCACGCCGTGGTTCCCTTCCGGCGGGCTGCACCTGGACACGTCCCGCGAGGACACGCGGCACGACGTCGAGGCGACGCTCACCGAGCTGCAGCCGGGCCCGGTCGGGGTCGGCGACTTCGAGCAGCGCTCGGTGCTCACATCGACCGCCGCGACAGGGCTCGCCGCAGGGGCACGCGTGCTCGTCGACGACGGCACCGCGCTCGCGATCGCGACCGTCGTGGGCGTGGTGGCCGTGCCCGGCGGCGAGCGCGTGCAGCTCGCCGAGGAGCTCACGGTCACGGGCACGACGCTGCGCGTCACGCCGCTCGAGGACGCGCCCGCCTCGTCGGAGACCCGACCCGCGGGCGCGCCCGCGGCGTCCCTCGACGCGCGCGGCACGACGACGACGTACGCCCCGGCGGACCTCGTGCGCGTCACGGCGACGAGCGGCCAGGTGCTCGTCGCCCGGGTCGCGCACCTCGAGGCGCGCCTGCCGCTCGAGCGCCCGCTGCCGGCCTCGCTCGCCGGGCCCATCGCGGTCGCGACGGGGACGGCGGGCCCCACGGTGCCCGTCACCGCGACCGGCACGACGCTCGACTTCGGCACCGCCACGCCACCGGGCCAGGGCACCACGGGCCTGCTCGTGGGCGGCACGACGACGGGCGTGCGCGTCGAGACGCCACCGACCGGCTCCACCACGACGGTCGACCTCGCGGCACCCGCGGGCACCACGGGCTTCCAGACGGTCACCGCGAGCACGGTCCTCGGCTCACGCACCGACGCCGCCGAGGCGGACCCCGCGCTCACGTACACGCCGCTCACCGCGGGCTCCGCCCCGGACGGCTCCGCGGGGCTCGTCCTGGTGCGCGTCGAGTCCGCGGGCACGGCGCACGCGCGCGTGGTGCCGGGCGCACCGGCGCACGACGTCGTCGTGCTGGACCGCCCGCTCGTCGGGACCGGACCGTTCACCGTCGAACGGTGGCGCACGCGCGGTGCGGCGCTCACCTCGCTCACGCTCGCGCAGGTCCTGTCCGTCGTCGTGCCCTCGCCCGAGCGGTTCGAGGGCATGCCGCTGCTGCTCACGCGCGTGGCCGGCGAGCCGCCCACCGTGACCGCGGCGCTGACCGGCGTCGACGTGACCGACGGGACGACGACCCTCGCGACGCCCACCGCGGCCGCCGGGCTGCGGGCGGGCTTCCCGGTGCGCGTCGGCACCGAGCACACCGCGGTGCGCGACCTGCGCTGCGACGTGACGTTCGCGCCCCCGGTCGACCTCGGCGGCGGCGACCTGCGCCTCGTGCGGCTCGAGCCGACGGGCTTCGCGTACGACGCGGTCGTCGCGGCCGCCGACGCGATCGACGTGCGGCCGACCGTGACCGTCGGCGGGACACCGGTCGCGGCGCCGTTCCTGCGCGTGCGGCCCGGCGACCTCGTCGAGGTGACGTCCGGCGGCACGACGACGTGGCACCGCGTCACCGCGGCGAGCGCGGGGCGGCTGACCGTCACGGCCGCGGCGACCGCCCTGACGCCCGGCGCGACGGCGACCGTCCGGCAGGCCGCCGTCGACGACCCGGACACCGGCTGCCCGTTCCTCGGCATCCGCGGCGCGCGCACGGGCACGGGGCCGACGACCACCGCGACGTTCTCGCTGTGGCGCTCGGACGACCTCCCGGCCGGGACGGCCGCGCTCGGCATCGTCGACGGCGACGTCACGCACCCGGTGCAGCAGAGCGCGGCGGCGGTCGTCCGGTCGGTCACGTTCTCGACGTCCTTCGCCGCGTCCGCGGTCGACGTCTCCGTCTTCACGCACGTCACGACGGCGGTCCTCGCGTCGGTCACGCGCGACGGCGGCGTGCTGCTCGCGGAGACGCCGCCCGGCGCGGGCACCATCACCACGGCACCCGGTCAGTCGATCGTGGCCGTCGCGCTCGAGGCGGTGGGCGACGCGCGCACCGTCACGCTCGGCCCGGGCACGCTGCTCGTCCCCGACGAGGAGACCACCGAGATCGACCGCGGGCAGTCCCTGACCAACCACGAGCTCACGCACACCGTCCAGTACGCGCGGTGGGGGCCGCTGTGGTTCTGCGCGTTCCCGATGATCGCGCTCGAGCTCCCGGCGATCCTCACGTCCGACACCGAGCTGCCGGAGTTCTCGGCGTTCCTCGACGCGACCGTCGCCGCGGGCGCGGACGCGCTGTGGGACGTGACGATCCCGCAGCGTGCGGGGGTGTCGATCGCGAAGGACGACACGCTGCAGGTGGTGCAGGGCTCGCGCATCGTCGAGGTGGAGGTCCGGTCCGTCGCGGGCGACGTGGCGCGCGTCCGCGTGGCGTCCGGCACCCTGCCGACCGGCCGCGTCGCGGTCCGCAAGAAGCAGCGCTCCGCCGGGTGGGACGTGTCGATCGCGATCCTCGACCTCATGACGCACGGCGGCCTCGTCAACCTGCTCGCCGGGTCCACGTGGGGCGGCATCTTCTGGCTCGTCGGCAAGGCGTTCTACGGGCTCGGGCGCGCGATCGGCGGCACCGGCGACCTGTACGCGGGGACGGTGACGGTCGGCGGCACGACGATCACGCTCGCGCAGGCCGCGGACGCGGAGAAGATCCCCGTGACCGGCCGCGTCACCATCCGGCGGGGCGAGGACACGGTCATCCGGTCCGCGACACGCGCCGGGCAGACCCTCTCGCTCGGTGAGGCGATCACGTTCACGGGCGACGTGCGCGTCGCCGCGTACGACTCCCACGAGCCCGGCAGCGCGTTCGACTGGTACGACTACCGCGCCGGGACGGTCGACGCGGCGAACCACTTCGCGGTCGACCTCGGCGCCGACCACGGCCTCGATCCCGAGGACCGCGTCGTCGTGCGCTACCGGTCCGGCCGCCCGTTCCGCACGGACGTGCTCGCCGTCGCGGGTGCGCGCGTCGAGCTGTCCGAGCGCGTACCCGTCACCGGCGGTGAGCTGTCCGTGCGCATCGCGCGCGTCGGGGCGAGCGACCCGCTCGGCAACGCGGACTCGGCCGCGATGGTCGAGATGGGCATGGGCTGGATGAAGTGGCTCTTCGACCCGTTCGGGCAGATCGAGCCCGCGGTCGCGCCGGGCGACTGGACGCGCTGGCTGCTGCGGGTCGTGCGCTGGCTGCTCGGCACGCAGAACTTCTCGCTGCTGCCGTTCGGGTACGTGTGGTGGGGGCGGCTGTTCGGGATCCAGAAGGAGCACGAGGCGCCCATCGAGCAGGAGGCGTCCAGCGAGTCCGGCGACGTGTACTCGCCGCTCGGCCGCCTCACGGGCGAAGTCGTGCACTCCGACGGCGCGATCGCCGACGCGCGCGCGACCGTCGGGGACGTCATGCGCTACCGGTACACGCCGGGCTCACGGTTCCGTAGCTTCGTCGTCGCCGGCCGTCTCGACGGCCCCGGCGTGCACCTCTCGCGCACCCTGCGCGTGATGCCGACGCGCTCGTCCACCGGGGCGGCCGCGGACCCCAACGGCACGGTCCGCTCGGACGCCGGCACGGCGGACCCCGGACGGTTCGTCGACCCGACGCTCACCGACCACGACGGTGACACCGACCCCCGGATGCTCCCGCGCAACGGCGGCGGGGCAGGCGACGCGCTCGGCTTCCGTGCCTCAGCGCTCGGCTCCGTGCCCGTGAGCGCACGGGTGCAGCGCAACGAGAGCATCTACGCGGCGTTCACCCGGCCCGGCGACCACCGGGTCACGACGCTCAACGGCATCGCCGGCGCGACCGAGGCGGTCGAGGCGCACGCCAAGGGCCTGCAGACCCTCTGGTTCGACCTCACGGTCGCGGACGTGACCGTGACCGCCGCGGGCCGCACCCTCGACGCCTCGAGCCCCGGGACGAGCGATCGGCTCGTGCTCGTCCCGTCGCAGTCCGTCGACGTCACGACGACGCCCGCGACGCCGCGCGTGTACCGAGTGACCGCGCTCGACCCCACGAGCTCCGTCACGGTGAGCGACGCCCGCCTGACGGCCGTCGCGGCGACCACCGCGCCGGTGCCGGTCGAGGTCAGCCGCTACTACGCCGCCACCGACGGGCGGTACACGGGCGGGCTCGCGTACGCCGGCATGCACCTGTCGCGCGACCTCGACGTGCCCGTGCGGACCTTCACCGTCGAGGTCGTCACGACGCTCCCGCTGCGCGCCGCCGCGCGGGCGGACGCGACCGAGGTCACCACGCTCGCGCGCGGCACCGAGGCGTTCCTGCTGGTGCCCGCCAACGTCACGGTGCCGCCGGCGGTCACGTCGATCGGCGGCGCGCTGCCCTCGGCCGGCACGCCCGACCCGGCGACGCGCGTCGACGCACCGGATGCGGCCGCGTTCCTGGGCGCGACGGGGTCGGCCTGGCGCGTGCTGTTCCCCGCGAGCGCGACCCCGGGAGACTACGAGCTCACGGTGACCGTGGGCGACGGTGCGACGCCCCACCCGCTGACCTGCAGGGTGACGGTCACCTGAGCGGCGCTCACGTGAGCACGGCGTCCGCCCGGTCCGGCACGACGAGCGCGCGCGTGCCGCTCGCGAGCAGCGCCGCCGTCGCCGCCGACGGCTCGACCCCCAGCTCGGCGTGCAGGAGCGCGCGGCACGCGGCGAACGCGCGTCGCGCCTCGGCCACGTTGCCTTCCGCGAGGTGCACCGCGATGACCGTGCGGTGCGCGCTCTCCCGCAGCGGGTCGGCGCGCAACGCGGTGAGCGCGAGGTCCACGGCCGCCGCGAACCGGTCCTGCTCCGCGAGCGCCCGCGCGACGGCCTCGAGCAGGTGCAGCCGCAGCTGGCGCACGCGCTCCCGGTCCTCCGCGACCCACTCGTCGTCCCAGTCGGGCAGCAGGTCCGCGTCCGCGAGCCGCGGCAGGTCCGCGACGTCGTCGGCGACCTCCCGCACCCGCAGCGCACGCTGCGTGACGTCCCGCACGTCCACCGACACCCCCGGCCCGAGCTCGAGCCAGCCGCGGTCCACGCGCAGCACGTGCGGCGCGACCGCGCCGACGCGCCACAGCGCGGTGCGCAGGTTCGCACCCGCGCGCCGGTCGGCCACCGCGGGCCACAGCGTGCCCGCCGCGCGGGCGCGCGGCACCGCACCGCGCAGGCACACGAGCGCGACGACGCGCCGGCAGGACGCCCCCAGCTCGACCGAACGCCCGGCCACCTGGAGCCGGAAGTCGCCCAGCAGCGTCACGCGCGCGCCGCGCTCCCTCGCGGGACCGTCCACGGTCCCCGCCGACTCCGTCTCCCCCGCACGGGATGACATCGCCCCTCGCCGCCCGTCACCGGCCGACCGGTGCGGGCCGGCCTCGCTCGCCCGACATCGTCGTCACCGCGCCCCTCCGCAGGTTCGACCGCCATGGTCGCCCTGAAGGAGCCCGCGGTCCCGCACGCAGATACGCCGGGCGCGACCGACCGGGGGCCGCGGCGCGCGCGTCAGCCGTAGAAGACGCGCTCGACGACCGCGCGCGCCCGGCGCGCCGTGCGCAGGTACGTCTCCTCGAGCTCCCCGCCCGAGCCGGGCGGCATGCCGATGACGCGCGCGAGCCCCGCGAGCGTGCGGTGGTCGTGCGGCAGGACGTCCGCGTGCGCGCCCTCCGTACGCCCGGTCCACAGCACGTTCGCGTCCCGCAGGCGCGACGCGAGCTCCCACGCCTGCACGAGCACCGGAAGGTCGTCCTGCTCGAGCAGGCCGGCCTCGTGCGCGGCCGCGAGCGCGTCGAGCGTGCTCGTCGTGCGCAGGCCCGGCACCGCGTGCGCGTGCTGCAGCTGGAGGAGCTGCGCGGTCCACTCGACGTCCGCGATCCCGCCGCGGCCGAGCTTGAGGTGCCGCGCCGGGTCCTGGCCGCGCGGCAGCCGCTCCGCCTCGACGCGGGCCTTGATGCGCCGCACCTCGCGGACCGTCGCCGCGTCCAGGCCGCCGTCCGGGTAGCGCAGCGGGTCGATGAGCGCGACGAACCGCTCGCCCAGCTCGTCGTCGCCCGCCACGGGGCGCGCGCGCAGCAGCGCCTGGCTCTCCCACGGCGACGACCAGCGGCCGTAGTACTCGACGTACGCGTCGAACGACCGCGCGAGCGGGCCGTTGCGACCCTCGGGGCGCAGGTCGGCGTCGACCGCCAGCGCCGGCTCGGTGCCCACCGCCCCGAGCAGCTGGCGCACGGCGGTCGCGACCGCGACCGCGAACTCCTGCGCCTCGCGCGCGTCCGCACCGGGCACCGGGTCGTGCACGAACAGCACGTCCGCGTCGGACGCGTAGCCCATCTCGCCGCCGCCGAGGCGGCCCATCGCGACGACGAGCATCCGCGTCGGGTCCTGCGCGAGCCCGCGCGCCTCGCGCACCTCCCACTGCGCCACGCGCAGCGCGCCGGAGAGGACCACGTCGGCCGCGACCGTCATGCTCTGCGCCGCCCGGGTGCCCGTGACCACGCCCAGCACGTCCGCGACGGCGGTGCGCGCGAGCTCGCGGCGGCGCAGCCCGCGCAGCAGCGTCACCGCCGGGACGGGCTCGTCCGCGCGCGTGAGCATCGCGTCCGCCTCCGCGGCCAGACGCGCACGCGTGCGCGGCTCGAGCTCGTCGTCGTCCGCGAGCCACGGCACCGACTCGGGCGAGCGCATGAGCGCGTCCGCGACGAACTTCGACGTCGACAGCGCGTGCGCGAGCCGCTGCGCGGCCGTGCCCGAGTCGCGCAGCAGCTTGAGGTACCAGTGCGTGCGACCCAGCGCGTCCGACAGCCGGCGGAACGCGAGCAGGCCGCCGTCCGGGTCCGGGCCGTCCGCGAACCAGCCGAGCATCACCGGCAGGAGCTGGCGCTGGATCGACGCGCGGCGCGAGACACCCTCGGTGAGGGCCGCGATGTGCCGGACCGCACCGCCCGGGTCGCGGTACCCGATCGCCGCGAGCCGGGCCTTCGCGGCGTCCGGCGCGAGGCTCGCCTCCTCGTCGGACAGGCGGGCCGTCGCGGGCAGCAGCGGGCGGTAGAACAGCTCCTCGTGCAGGTGCCGCACGTCGCGGCGCACCTGACGCCACCGCTCCAGCAGCCCCTCGGCGCCCTCGGCGCGCATCCCCACCGACCGCGCGAGCCGGCGCAGGTCCGCGTCCGCCGTGGGCAGCAGGTGCGTGCGCCGCAGCCGGTGCAGCTGGATGCGGTGCTCGAGCAGGCGCAGGAACCGGTAGCAGACCGCGAGCCGTGCCGCGTGGTCACGCCCCACGTACCCGGCGGCGGCGAGCGCGGCGAGCGCCGTGAGCGTGCTGCCCGAGCGGATCTCGTCGTCGGACCGCCCGTGCACGAGCTGCAGGAGCTGGACGGTGAACTCCACGTCACGCAGCCCGCCGCGGCCGAGCTTGAGCTGACGGTCCGCCTCCGCGGCCGGGATGTTCTCCTCGACGCGGCGGCGCATGCGCTGCGAGTCCTCGACGAAGTGCTCGCGCTGGACCGCCGCCCACACGAACGGCTGCGCCATCTCGACGTACGCGCGCCCGAGCTCACGGTCGCCCGCGAGCGGGCGCGCCTTGAGCAGCGCCTGGAACTCCCACGTCTTGGCCCAGCGCTCGTAGTAGGCCCGGTGGCTCGCGAGCGTGCGGACCAGCGGGCCGTCCTTGCCCTCGGGGCGCAGCGCCGCGTCCACCGGCCACAGCGCGGGCTCGCCCGACGGCGTCGCGCACGCGCGTGCGAGACCCGACGCCAGCCGCGTGCCCGTGGCCAGCGCGTCCGCCTCGCTCACGCCCGCCGCCTCGTCGGGCTCGCACACGTAGACCACGTCGACGTCGGAGACGTAGTTGAGCTCGCGGCCACCGGCCTTGCCCATGCCGATCACCGCGAGCCGCACGCCCGCGCCGTGGTCGGGCAGGTCCGCGCGCGCGAGCGCGAGCGCCGCCTCGAGCGCCGCCGACGCGAGGTCCGCGAGCGCCGCCGCCACCCCGGGCATGCGGTTCAGCGGGTCGACGACCGTGAGGTCGGTGGCGGCGATCCGCAGCAGGCGCGTGCGGTACGCGCGGCGCATCGCGTCCACGCCCTCGGTCCCGACGAGCGTCGCGACCGGCACCGCCGCCTGCGGGTCCGCCCCCACGGCCTCGAGCAGCTCCGCGCGGACCTGCGCGACCGGTACGCCCGTGCCGGGCGTCGTGTCGGCCAGCACCCGCAGGTTCCCGGGGTGTGCGCCGAGCGTGTCGCCGAGCGCGACCGAGGCCCCGAGGACCGCGAGCAGCCGCTGCCGCCGCTCGTCGTCGTGCGTGAGGACGTCGCCCAGCAGTGCGCGCAGGTCCGCGTCCTGACGGACCGCACCCGCGAGCTTCGCGAGCGCGAGGAGCGTCGCGTCCGGGTCGGCGACGTCCGCGAGCGGTCCGACGAGCACGTCGGCGGCGTCCGGGACGACCTCGAGCAGCGCGGCGTCCTCGAGCAGGCGCTGCGCGCGCGGGACGTCGTCGACCCCGGCCCGCGTGAGCCGGCCCGCCAGCGACGTGCCGCGCTCGCTCCGCTCGCTCATCGCGCTCACAGGACGGGCAGGAACCGCTTCAGCTCGTAGGGCGTCACCTGCGAGCGGTACTCCTCCCACTCCTGGCGCTTGTTGCGCAGGAAGAAGTCGAAGACGTGCTCACCCAGGGTCTCGGCGACCAGCTCGGAGCGCTCCATGACCTCGATCGCGGCGTCGAGCGACTGCGGCAGCGGCTCGATGCCCAGCGCCCGGCGCTCGGCGTCGGTGAGCTCCCACACGTCGTCCTCGGCGCCGTCGGGCATCTCGTAGCCCTCCTCGATGCCCTTGAGACCGGCCGCGAGCAGCACCGCGAACGCGAGGTACGGGTTGGTCGCCGAGTCCACCGCGCGGTACTCGACGCGCGCCGAGTTGCCCTTGCCCGGCTTGTACATGGGGATGCGCACGAGAGCGGAGCGGTTGTTGTGGCCCCAGCAGATGTAGCTCGGCGCCTCGGAGCCGCCCCACAGGCGCTTGTAGGAGTTCACGAACTGGTTGGTCACCGCCGTGATCTCCGCCGCGTGCCGGAGCAGGCCGGCGATGAAGCTGCGCGCGACCTTCGACTGCTCGAGGTGCGCACCCGGCTCGTGGAACGCGTTGCGGTCGCCCTCGAACAGCGACAGGTGCGTGTGCATGCCGGAGCCCGGCTTGTCGGCCAGGGGCTTGGGCATGAAGCTCGCGAACACGCCCTGCTCGAGCGCGACCTCCTTGACCACCTGGCGGAACGTCATGATGTTGTCAGCGGTCGTCAGCGCGTCCGCGTACCGCAGGTCGATCTCGTTCTGGCCCGGCCCCGCCTCGTGGTGCGAGAACTCGACCGAGATGCCCATGGACTCGAGCATCGTGATCGCCGCGCGCCGGAAGTCGTGCGCGGTGCCGCGCGGGACGTGGTCGAAGTAGCCGCCCTGGTCGACCGGGACCAGCGGCTGCGTCGGGTCGGCCGGCGCGTCGAACAGGTAGAACTCGACCTCGGGGTGCGTGTAGAACGTGAACCCCTTGTCGCTGGCCCGGCTCAGCGCACGCTTGAGCACGTTGCGCGAGTCCGCGAGGCTGGGCTCGCCGTCGGGCGTCAGCAGGTCGCAGAACATGCGCGCGGTCCCGTGCCGCTCGCCGCGCCACGGCAGCACCTGGAACGTCGACGGGTCGGGCCGCGCGATCATGTCGGCCTCGTACACGCGCGTCAGGCCCTCGATCGCGCTCCCGTCGAACCCGATGCCCTCGGTGAAGGCGGCCTCGAGCTCGGCCGGCGCGACCGCCACCGACTTCAGGATGCCGAGAACGTCGGTGAACCAGAGGCGGATGAAGCGGATGTCCCGCTCCTCGACCGTGCGGAGCACGAACTCCTGCTGCCTGTCCATGGCGCATATCCTGCCCGATCCGCGGCCCGCCGCCGCCCCCATCCCACCCACCGGCGCGCCCCACCCCTCCGAGCCCGCACCTCACCCGACCTCGAGCGCGCACGTCCCGGCGCGAGCGCGCCCGCCGTGCGTGCGCAGTGGGGCGGGAACGTGCGCGGTCGGCGGGGATCGGGGTGGTGCTGGGTAGGGTCGGGGGGTGAGTCGAGTGAGGATCGCTGCAGCGCAGGTCGACACGTGCGTCGGGGACCTCGAGGGGAACGCGCGCCTCGTCCTGGAGTGGACCCGCCGTGCGGCGGACGCGGGTGCCGACCTCGTCGTCTTCCCGGAGATGACGCTGACGGGCTACCCCATCGAGGACCTCGCGCTGCGGGCGTCGTTCCGGCGCGCGGCGGCCGCGACGCTCGACCGGCTCGCCCAGGACCTCGTCGCCGCCGGCCTGGGACAGGTCGCGGTGCTCGTCGGGTCCGTGGGCGAGCGCACCACCGCGGGCGTCCAGCGGCCGACGAACGACGCGGTGCTGCTGCGCGCCGGCCGGGTCGAGTCCCGGTACTCCAAGCACCACCTGCCGAACTACGGCGTGTTCGACGAGTTCCGGATCTTCACCTCGGGCGACGACATCTGCGTGGTCGAGGTGGCCGGTCGTCGCCTGGGCGTCGTGATCTGCGAGGACATCTGGCAGGACGGCGGCCCGGTGTCGCAGATGGACGCGAACGACGTCGCCGCGCTCGTCGTGCTCAACGGCTCCCCGTTCGAGGAGGGCAAGGGGCACGTCCGCACCGAGCTCGCGGCACGCCGCGCGGCCGAGGTCGACGCGCCCGTCGTCTACGTCAACCTCGTCGGCGGGCAGGACGACCTGGTGTTCGACGGCGGGTCGTTCGTCGTGGACCGTGACGGCACGACGCTCGCGACCGCCCCGCAGTTCGTCGAGCACCTGCTGGTGTGGGACCTCGCCGACGAGGGCGAGCCGTCGCTGCCCGGCCCGCAGGTGCCGCCGCTCGGCGCGGACGAGGAGACGTACCGCGCGGTCGTGCTCGGCCTCGCGGGCTACGTGCGCAAGAACGGCTTCCGGTCGGTCGTGCTCGGGGTCTCGGGTGGGATCGACTCGGCGCTCACGGCGGTGATCGCGGCGGACGCGATCGGCGGCGAGAACGTCGTGGGCGTCTCGATGCCGTCGTCGTTCTCCTCGCAGCACTCGAAGGACGACGCGGCGGACCTCGCCGAGCGCATCGGCGCGGACTACCGCGTGCAGCCCATCGCGCCCATGGTCGACGCGTTCCAGGACCAGCTCGCGCTCGAGGGGGTCGCCGAGGAGAACCTGCAGGCGCGCGTGCGCGGCGTGGTCCTCATGGCGATCTCGAACCGTGAGGGGCACCTGGTCATCGCGCCGGGCAACAAGTCCGAGCTCGCGACCGGCTACGCGACCATCTACGACGCGGGCAGCATCGGCGGGTTCGCACCGCTCAAGGACGTCGACAAGTCCCGCGTGTGGGCGCTCGCCCGCTGGCGCAACGACCACGCGGTCGACCGCGGCGAGATCCCGCCGATCCCGGAGTCCTCGATCACCAAGCCGCCGAGCGCCGAGCTGCGCCCCGGCCAGACCGACCAGGACTCGCTGCCGCCGTACGACCTGCTCGACGAGGTGCTCGACGCGTACGTCGAGCACGCCGAGGGCCGGGCGGAGCTGCTCGCGCGCGGGTACGACGAGGCCGTCGTCGACCGGGTGCTGCAGCTCGTGGACCGCGCGGAGTGGAAGCGGCGCCAGTACCCGCTCGGCCCGAAGGTCACGGCGCTCGCGTTCGGCCGTGACCGCCGCCTCCCGGTGACCTCGCGGTGGCGCGAGCCCTGACCGGCCGGGCCGTCGACCGGGTGGTCGACCGGGCGACCACCGGGTACGACAAGCACGCGACAGCCGCGAGGACACCACGACTCAGCACGACGACCCAGCACGACGACCCAGCACGACGACGCACCACCCCCGACCCCCACGTCCGCGGGACGTACGAAACGGAGCGACGATGAGCGAGACCAGCAAGCGCGTGCGGGTGCACCACCTGCGGGCCGCGAAGGAGCGCGGTGAGCGGCTCACGATGCTCACGGCGTACGACGCGGTCACGGCGCGGATCTTCGACGAGGCCGGCGTCGACATGCTGCTCGTCGGCGACTCGATCGGGAACACGATGCACGGGCACGCCACGACGCTGCCGGTCACGGTCGAGGACATGATCCCGCCGGCGCGCGCGGTCGCGGGCGCGGCCAAGCGCGCGTTCGTCGTCGTCGACCTCCCGTTCGGCTCGTACGAGTCGGGGCCGCAGCAGGCGCTCGAGACCGCTGTCCGGGTCATGAAGGCGACCGGCGCGGACGCGGTCAAGTTCGAGGGCGGGAAGCGATCGGCCGCGCAGATCCGCGCGATCACGACGGCGGGCATCCCGGTCGTCGGCCACCTGGGCTACACGCCGCAGTCCGAGAACCTGCTGGGCGGCCCGCGCGTCCAGGGCCGCGGTGACGTGGCCGCCGAGGAGCTGTCCGAGGACGCGCTCGCGGTCGCGGACGCCGGTGCGGTCGCCGTGGTCCTCGAGATGGTCCCGGCGCCCGTCGCGGCGCGCATCACGGAGATCGTCGCGATCCCGACGATCGGCATCGGCGCGGGCGCGGAGTGCGACGGCCAGGTGCTGGTCTGGGTCGACATGGCGGGCATGGGCGACTGGTCGCCGCGGTTCGCCAAGCGGTTCGGCGAGGTGGGTGCTGCGCTGCGCGCGGCGGCGACGGCGTACGTCGACGAGGTCCGCTCGGGCGCGTTCCCCGACGCGGCGCACAGCTTCGAGAAGTGACGGGACGGGCCGCCCGCGGACGTGCGCGGGCGGCCCGGTCCGGTCATCCGCGCGTCAGCGCTCGGCCTCGTCCTGCGCGTCCCACGCGGCCGTCCGGGCGCGCGCCTGCTCGAGCGCGTGCTGCGCCGCCTCGCGCGTGGGGTACGGGCCCATGACCTTGCTCCAGTCGCTGCGCTGACCCTCCTCGACCTGCCCGGTCGCGGTGTTGTACCAGTACTGCTTCGCGTCGTCGCTCACGCCGGCTCCTTCCTCGTCCCTGCACGTCGGGCCGCACGTCGGGGGGCTCGTCGTCGTGCCCGGTCCGTAGACTGCCAGGCATGTCGCCCGTCCGCTCCGCGCTCGTCCCGGGCACGATCAGCCCGCGTCGTGCCGTCCCCTCCACCATCGCCCGCCCCGAGTACGTGGACAAGCCGGCACCGACGCCGTACCACGGGCCCGACGTGCTGGACGACGAGACGGTCGCGCGGATCCGGGTCGCGGCGCGCCTCGCGGCGCAGGCGCTCGCCGAGGTCGGCGCGCACGTGCGGCCGGGCGTGACGACCGACGAGCTCGACCGCATCGGTCACGAGTTCCTGCTCGACCACGGTGCGTACCCGTCGACGCTCGGCTACCGGGGCTTCCCGAAGTCCCTGTGCACGAGCCTCAACGAGGTCATCTGCCACGGCATCCCGGACTCGACGGTCGTGCGGGACGGCGACATCGTGAACGTCGACATCACCGCGTACATCGGCGGCGTGCACGGCGACAACAACGCGACGTTCCTCGCGGGCGACGTCGACGAGGAGTCACGCCTGCTGGTCGAGCGCACGCGGGAGTCGCTCGAGCGCGCGATCAAGGCGGTCAAGCCGGGGCGCGAGATCAACGTCATCGGTCGCGTGATCGAGAAGTACGCAGCACGATTCGGGTACGGCGTGGTGCGCGACTACACGGGGCACGGCGTGGGAACGGCGTTCCACACGGGCCTCGTGGTCCCGCACTACGACTCGGCACCGCAGTACGACACGGTCATCGAGCCCGGCATGGTGTTCACCATCGAGCCCATGCTCAACCTCGGCACGCCGGACTGGGTGATGTGGGACGACGACTGGACGGTCCTGACGGCCGACGGCCGCCGCTCCGCGCAGTTCGAGCACACCTTGCTGGTCACGGACGACGGAGCGGAGATCCTGACACTGCCATGAGCAAGCGAGCGTTCGGCATCGACATCGGCGGCAGCGGCATCAAGGGCGCCCCCGTGGACCTCAAAAAGGGGGCGTTCGCCGACGACCGGCTGCGCATCCCCACCCCGCAGCCGGCGACGCCGGACGCGGTCGCACGGACGGTCGGCGAGATCGTCGACTCGTTCGACCTGGGCAAGGACGTGCCGATCGGCGTGACGTTCCCCGCGGTGATGCTGCACGGCGTCGCGCAGTCCGCCGCGAACGTCGACGACTCGTGGATCGGCACGAACGCCCAGAAGCTGTTCGCGGAGGCGACGGGCCGGCACGTGGTCGCGGTCAACGACGCGGACGCCGCGGGCTACGCCGAGGCGCGCTACGGCGCGGCGAAGGGCGTGGACGGTGTGGTGCTCGTCGTGACGCTCGGTACGGGCATCGGCTCGGCGCTCGTCGTCGACGGTCACCTGGTGCCGAACACCGAGCTGGGGCACCTGGAGATCGACGGGCACGACGCGGAGTCGCGCGCGTCCGACGCGGCGCGGGACCGCGAGGACCTCGACTTCCCGCAGTGGGCGCAGCGGCTGCAGCGCTACTTCACGGTGGTGGAGAACCTGTTCTGGCCGGACCTCATCGTGGTCGGCGGCGGCGTGAGCAAGCACCACGAGAAGTTCCTGCCACTGCTGGACCTGCGCACGCGCATCGTCCCGGCGGAGCTGCGCAACGCCGCGGGCATCGTGGGGGCGGCGGCGCTCGCCGCGGCCGCAGAGAAGGACTGACCCCGCTGGGCTCGGCAGGGCCGCGTCTCGTCGAGGTCGCGCCGGGCGTGCTCGTCGCGACGAGCGCGGTCTACGCGACCACGACGAGCGTGCTCGTCGGGTCCGGCGGCGCATGCCTGGTGGTCGACCCGGGCGTGACGGCCGACGAGGTCGCGGCGCTGGGCGCGGCCGTGTCGGCACACGCGTGGCGCACGGTCGCCGTGTGGTCGACGCACCCGCACTGGGACCACCGCCTGGACGGGCCGGCGTTCGCGGGTGTCCCGCGCTGGGCCGTCGGCCGCGACGACGAGCACAGCGGCGACGAGGCCGCGGCGCTCGCCGCCGCGCGGGACGCCGACGACGAGCTCGCGCGCGTCCTGCGTTCCCGGCCGGGCGACGCCCCGGCCCAACTGGCTCCGACGCCCTCGCCCGCACCGTTCCTGCCCGCTCCGCCCGACGCGCCGCCCGGCTGGCGTGCGCTCGACACGGCCGCGATCGGCTGGGCCGGACCGCGCGTGCTGGTCCTCGCGCACCGCGCGCACGCCCCGGGGCACGGCGCGCTGCTGCTCCCGGACGCGGGCGTGCTCGTCGCGGGCGACATGCTGAGCGACGTCGAGGTCCCGCTGCTCGACGAGGACGCGGAGGACCCGCTGGGCGACTACGCCGCGGCCCTCGACGCGCTCGCCGCGTCGGGCGCGGACCTCGTCGTCCCCGGCCACGGCTCTCCCGGCCCGCTGGACGCGCGCGTCGCGGCCGACCGTGCGTACGTCGCGGGGCTCACGGAGCCGGCCCCCACGTGCTCGCCCGACCCCCGCCTGTCGTCGTCGTGGCAACGCGACGTCGACGCCCGGCAGCGTCGGCTGGTGCGCCCCTGACCTGCCCGGTCCCCACCCGGAACCTCCACACGGACCGGCCTCGCGGCCGGCGCACGCCGTGGTGAGGTGGTCGCGTGCTGCTCCCCCGGCGCATCGTCGCCCCGCTGGCCCACGCCCGGTCCGCGGTGGAGCGCGGCTTCACCGCGGTGGAGCAGCGCATCGACGCCGCGGCGCACCGGCGGCTCGCCCGGCTGCCGGCGGACGGTCCGCGCGCGTGGTCCGTCGCGCTCGTCGTGTTCACGCTCAAGCAGACGTGGGCGTGCCTGTTCGGCGGCCTGCTGCTCGCGGTGATCCTCGCGACGCGCCTGTGGTACCCGGACGACGTGCCGCTCGCGCGCAACGACTTCCTGACGCTCGCGGCGCTCGCGCTGCAGGTGGGCATGCTCGCCACGCGCCTGGAGACGGTCGCGGAGCTGCGCGTGGTCGGCGTCTTCCACGTCGTCGGGACGGCGATGGAGCTGTTCAAGACCGACGTCGGCTCGTGGTCGTACGCCGCGGACGGCGTGCTGCGGCTCGGCGCGGTGCCGCTGTTCTCGGGGTTCATGTACGGCGCGGTCGGCTCGTACCTGGTGCGCGTCATGCGCATCTTCGACCTGCGTTTCGCGCGTTACCCGCGCCGCTGGGTCACGGCGCTCGTCGCGGCCGCGATCTACGCCAACTTCTTCACGCACCACTGGTGGTGGGACGCGCGCTGGGCGCTGGTGGCCGCGGTCGTGGCGGTCTGGGCACGCTGCGTGATGCACGTGCGCGTCCTGACGCGCGTCGTGCGCATGCCTGTGCTGGTGGCGTTCGGCCTGGTCTCAGCGGTGATCTGGGTCGCGGAGAACCTGGCGACGTTCGCGGGCGCGTGGCTGTACCCGGCGCAGGCCGCGGGCTGGCACCTGGTCTCGCCGCACAAGCTCGTCGCGTGGTTCCTGCTGCTGGTGATCTCGGTCGTGCTCGTGACGTGGGTGCACGTCCCGCGCGCGCCGGACGGCTCGGGGACCGCCGGCGCGGCGCGGGACGAGGTGCGGCGTCAGGGACGGCGACGACGCACGGACAGCACCGCGACGACGGCGACGGCCGCGACCAGGGCGAACAGCGCTCCGACGACGAACGCCGCGGGGCCACCGCCGCGCGGGCCCGGGTCGATGGTCGGCAGCGCCGACGGGGTCGGGGACGGCGCGACGGTCTGATCCGCGCTCGGGCTGGGCGCGGCCGTCGTCGGTGCCTCGGTGGGCGTCGGGGCGGGCGCCCCGCCGCTGTCCGCCGCGACGAACGCGAACGTCCCGTCGACGGGGTGGCCGTCGGCGGAGGTGACGCGCCACTGCACGGTGTAGCGGCCCGCGGGCAGCTCCCCGGACAGCGCCTGCGTCACGGTCGCGTCGACGAGCTGCGGCTCGCCGTCCGCGACGTCACGGCCGTCGGGCGCGAGGACGACGACGCGAGTCCCCATCGCCAGCGCGGGCGACGAGAACGTCAGCGTGACCGCGTCGGGTGCCATCGGGAGCGTCGCGCCGTCGGGCGGGTCGGTCGACAGCAGTGTGTCGTGCGCGGAGCTCGCGGTCGCTCCCCCGACGAGCAGCAGACCGGTCGCGACGAGGCCCACGAGGGCACGCAGGGTGCGCACGTCACTCCTTCCCGACGGGTGCCGACCGACGACCGGTCACGGCGACGACCACCGCGACGATACCCAGCGCGAGCCCGGTGGCGCCCAGGGCGCGTGCGACGCCGTCACCCGTGGACGTCTTTGCGGGCACAGCCGCCGCCGACACGTCGGAGGCGTCGTCCGCACCGCCCTCGTCCGCGTGCTCGTCCTGACCCGCGGTCACGACGAAGGAGGGCGCCGGGTGCTCCGGCGCGTCGTCGCCCTCGGCGACCTCGTCCCAGCTCACGACCGTGCCGTCCGAGTAGGTCTGGTCCGCGGGGAGCACGACGAGCGCGCCGATCTCCTCCGGGAGCGGGCCGGCGGAGATCGCGAACTCCTGGAACTGGCCTGCGGCGACGCCGGTGCCGTCCTCGGCCTCCCACGTCACACGGACCGGCGCCTGCGTGACCGTCGTGCCGTGCAGGTCGACGGGCTCGGGCAGGTCGCCCTTCTCGACGGTCGCGGTCCAGCCGGGCACGGGCTTCGTGGACACGGACAGCAGCGGCGTGTCCGTGGGCAGCTCGACCGAGACGGCGACGGTCGTCGCGGTGGTGGACTCGTTCGGCACGCGGAACGTCAGGGCCGCCCACGCGCCCGCGGCGGTGGTGTCGGGCAGCACGCGTACGTGCGCGGAGGCGGCGGTGGGCAGGCCGACGACGAGCGCGCCGCCCACGAGGACGGCGGCGGTGAGGGCGGTGACGCCGCGCCGGAGGGCGGTGCGTCGAGCGGTCCGGGGCGCGTCAGGGCGCGCGGTGGTACGGCGGAGGAGGTGCATGGGACGAGGGGTCCTTCACGAGCGGGCCGCGGTGCGGCGGGGTCGGTGCGGCGCACCGGGGCCGCGCGCGGTCGGCGCGTCAGGTCCTCGGTGTGCCGGTGGGCGGGAACGCCACCCCCGGGGGGCCGCGCCGCGCGGGCGTCCCGCGCAGGTGCAGCGACGCGACCCGCAGGTCGGGCTCGTCGGCGGGCAGCATCCGCACCAGCACGGGTGCGACGAGCGCGGCCGGTGCACGGAACAACGGTGCGAGCACCGCGGCGACGTGCCGGACGCCTCGCTCGACACCCGCGACGACGAGCGCCGTGGCGAGCGTCGCGAGCACGTGCCACGCGAGCATCCCGGAGCCGCTGACGAGCGACCCACCGGCCGCGTCGACCCCGGCCGCGCACGCGTGCTGCAGGTGCGTACCCCCGTGGTGCGCGTGCGCACCGACGTCGACGACCGACGCCCCGCACGAGCCGACGACGGAGAACGCCCCGTGCAGCAGCAGCTGCCCGACACCGAGCACCGCGAGCGCGACCACACGCCCGACGGGCCGACCGCACACCAGCACGGTCACGGGCAGCGACAGCGCGACGAGCGCCACGACGAGGCCCGGCTGCGGGGCGAGTCCCCCGCCGAGCCCGTGCCCGACCGTGGCGAGCGCGACCACCAGGACCGACAGCGCCACCGCCCGCGCGAGACGCGCTGGTGCGGACGACGCCCTGGTCATGTCCCGAACGCTAGCCCGCGCACGGGACCAAGGTCCTCACCGTGAGGTGTGACGACGACCGCACCTCAACGGTTAGGCGGATGAGTCAGCCGGTACGCCGGGTTCTGTCCCCGTGCGCAGTCGCCCGCGCACGGGTGGCGGCCATCCATCTACGACGTACGTTGCCGCACGCCTCCAGCGACCTACCCGGGAGCTCGGGCGGGCCGCCCTCGAACGCTCCCTGTCTGGTCTTGCTCCGGGTGGGGTTTGCCGAGCCGCACCGGTCACCCGGTGCGCTGGTGGTCTCTTGCACCACCGTTTCACCCTTACCCCGTCAGAGCCGGCGAACCGGCTCGTCGTGGCGGTCTGTTCTCTGTGGCACTGTCCCGCGGGTCACCCCGGGTGGGCGTTACCCACCACCCTGCCCTGCGGAGCCCGGACGTTCCTCGGCGGTGCGGTCCGAGGACCTCACCGACGCGGCCGCCTGGCTGACTCATCCGCGCGACGAGTCTACGCACGTCCCGGGCGCGTGGAAGCATGGGCGCATGGGTTGGGTCGCCTGGGTCGTCGGCATCGCGGTGGTCGTCGCGTTGCTCGTCGTGGCCGACCGGCTGGTCGCGAGCGGGCGGCTCGACCGGTTCCTGGACCGCCCACGCCCGGTGCGCACGGACGTGGGGAGCACGGTCGGCGGGTTGTTCGACTCGCTGGGAGACCTGTTCCAGCCGAACCGGGAGCACCTGACCGCCGAGAAGGAGCGCCAGCGCCTCGACATCCACTACGCGGGTGACGACGCCCCGCCGTTCGACCTCGACTCCGGGACGGTCGTGCTGCGACCCGAGGCCCCGCGGTCGGGCGAGGACGACGCACATCACTCCGCGCCGCGCGCGGACTGAGCGAGGCCGCACGGCCGAGGCGGCCTACAGTCGTCCGGTGCTCCTGCTGCTCCCCCCGTCCGAGGGCAAGACCGCGCCGCGCCGCGGCGCCCCGGTCGCCCTCGACTCGCTGTCCTCGCCGGCGCTGAACCCGCTGCGCGCGAAGGTGCTCGACGCGCTCGTCGAGGTCTCGGCCCGACCGGACGCGACCGACGTGCTGCACGTCTCGCCCGGCCTGGCCGACGAGGTCGCGCGCAACGTCGGGCTGCGCGAGGCACCCGCCGCGCCCGCGCGCGGCGTGTACACGGGCGTGCTGTACGCAGCGGCGGGGCTCGACGACCTGACGCCCGCGCAGCGACGACGAGCCGCGGCGTGCGTGCGGATCTTCTCCGGGCTGTGGGGTGTCGTGACCCCGGAGGACGCGGTGCCGGCGTACCGCCTGTCCGGGGGTGTCGACCTGCCCGGGATCGGGCCGCTCGCGGCGGCGTGGCGTGCCGCGCTCCCCGACGTGCTGGACGCCGAGGCGGACGGCGCGCTCGTCGTCGACGGGCGCTCGGCCGACTACGTCGCGATGTGGCGCCCGCCCGCCGGTGCGGACTGGGTGGCCGTGCGCGTCGAGCGCGAGCTCGCCGGGAAGCGGTCAGTGGTGTCGCACAACGCGAAGCACGCGCGCGGCGTCCTCGCGCGGCACCTGCTGACGCGCCGCGCGCAGCCGCCGCGTGATGCCGACGGGCTCGCGCACGCGGCGTCCGAGCTGGTCGGTGCGGAGCTGCTAGGCGTCGAGCTGGGCGAGGCGCGCGCACGCGGCCCGCGCACGCTCACGCTCGTGGTGGGGTGAGCACCCCGCCCCGTGGCCGCCCGTGGTGGGCGGTCGCGCTCGTCGTGTCGGTGGTCGTCGTCGCCACCGGGTGGCTGCCGCGGGACGACGCGGCCGCGCTCGCCGAGCGCACCGGTCCGGTGCTGCTGTTCGTCGCCGCGCTGACCGTCGTGTCCGAGCTGTGCGCCGGGGCGGGGTTGTTCGCCGCGGCCGCGGCCCTCGCTGCGCGCGCCGCGCGCGGCCGGCGCTGGGTCCTGTGGGCAGGGGTCGTGGTGCTCGCGACGGCGACGACCGCCGTGCTGTCGCTCGACACGACCGCGGTGCTCCTCACGCCCGTCGTCATCGCCCTCGCGCGCCACACGCGGACCTCGCCGCTGCCGTTCGCGCTCGCCGTCGTCGCGCTCGCGAACACGGCGTCGCTCGTCCTGCCCGTCTCGAACCTCACCAACCTGCTCGCCGACCACGAGATCCGCCGCTCGGGCACCGACTACCTCACGCTCATGGGGGCGCCCGCGCTCGCGGCGATCGTCGTGACGGTCGTCGTGCTGGCCGTGCGGGACCGTGCCGCGATCCGCGGGCGGTACGAGCCGGTCGCGATGCCGGAGTCCCCCGACCCGCTCCTGCTGCGCGTGACCGGGGTCGCGGTGGCCGCGATGGCCGTCGCGTTCGTCGTCGGCGTCACGCCCGCGCTCGCCGCGTGCGTGACGGCGGTCGTGCTGCTCGTCGTGACGCTCGCCCGGCGCCGACCGCTGCCCGTCGAGCCCGCCGACATGGTGCCGTGGCGGACGCTGCTCGTCGTCGCGGGGCTGTTCGTGCTCGTCGCGACCGCGCACGCGCACGGACTCGCCGACGTGCTGCACCGCGCCGCCGGGGACGGGCACGCCCCGCTGGACCTGCTGCGGCTCGCGGCCGTCGGTGCGCTCGCGTCGAACGGGATCAACAACCTGCCCGCGTTCCTCGCGCTCGACCCGACGACGGCGGGCGACCCGCTGCGCATCGCCGCGCTGCTCGTCGGCACGGGCGTCGCGCCGATCCTCACGCCATGGGGGTCGCTCGCGACGGTCCTGTGGTGGCAGCGGTGCCGCCAGGTGCTGCTCGCCGTGCCGGCCGCGACGATCGCGCGCCAGGGTCTGCTGCTCGCTCCGCTCGCGCTCGTCGCGTCGGTCGCGGCGCTCGTCGCGACGTCCTAGGACCAGCCCTCGCTCGGCGCCCCCGCGACCGCGATCTCGTGGCGCCGGTCGGCGTACAGCCGCACGATGCTCACCGACGCGGGCGAGACGCGCAGCTGGCTCCACGAACCGGGGTTCGCGCCCATCGCCAGCCCGAGCGCGGCGCGGATCGCCACCGCGTGCGACACGACGACGACCGTGCGCCCGCCGCCGCCGGCGAGCAGGTCGTCGTACACCGACCGCAGGCGCTCCCCCACGTCGACCACCGACTCGCCGCCCGGAGGACGGACGGTCGCGAGCGTGTGCCACGGCTCGATCGTCCCCGGCCAGCGCTCCTCGATCTGCTCGGCGGTCAGTCCCTGCCACGCGCCGAAGTCGGCCTCCTTGACGCGCTCCTCGGTCCGCACGGGCAGTCCCAGCCGCTCGGCGACGATCCGCGCGGTCTCCTGCGTGCGGACCATCGGCGACGCGACGATCTCGCTCGGGTACTCGATGTCGCCCCACAGGTCGCGCCCCACGCGGTCGACGAGCGCCGCGGCCGCACGCGCCTGCGCGCGACCTCGCTCGTTCAGCGGCGGGCCGGGCTCGCTCGAGCCGGAGTAGCCGCGCGAGACCGTCATCGCGGTCTCGCCGTGCCGCACGAGCACCACGGTGACGGGCTGGTCGTCGTCGAACCGCACGCCCGCGCCCGACGGGCCGGGTCGCCGCTGCCGTCCCGTGGGCGCGCCCGACGAGGCGTGCGGTGTGGCGCGCGGCGTCGACGACGACGCGTCCGTGACCACCGCGGCGCGCGAGTCCATCGCGCGGTTGGCGAGCCGGTCCGCGGCGGCGTTCTCCGCGCGCGGCACCCAGGTCCAGACGACCTTCCGGGCGCCGACGAGCGCGCGCGCCTCCGCGGCGAGCCGGCGCATGTCGTCGTGCTTGATCTGCCACTCGCCGCTCATCTGCCGGATGACGAGCTGCGAGTCCATCCGGACCTCGATCTGCGCGTCGGCGTCGATCGCGACCGCCGCGCGCAGTCCCGCGACGAGCCCCGAGTACTCGGCGACGTTGTTCGTCGTGATCCCGAGGTAGTCGGCGCGCTCCGCGAGGACCTCGCCGCTCGCCGCGTCGCGGACCACGGCGCCGTACCCCGCCGGGCCCGGGTTGCCGCGCGAGCCCCCGTCGGCCTCGACGACGAGCCGCCGCATCAGTGGTCCTCGGGCAGCAGGACCAGGATGCGGCCGCACTCCTCGCAGCGGACGACGGCGTCCTCGGGCTTCGCCTTGATGGCGTCGAGGTCGAGCGGGTTGAGCTCGAGGCGGCAGCCCTCGCAGCGGCGGCCGCGCAGCGCCGCGGCGCCCTGCCCGCCGAGCTGGCCCCGCAGGCGGTCGTACAGGGCGGTCAGGCCCGCGTCGAGACCGGCCGCGGCGGTCGCGCGCTCGGACTGCACGCCCGCGACCTCGGCGTCGATCTGCGCGAACGCGGCGTCGCGCTCCGACTCGACCTGCACCTTGCCGTCCACGAGCTGCGTGTGCGCGGCGGTGACCTCGGCGAGCGCGGCCTCGTGCGCCTCGAGGCGCTCCATGACCTCGAGCTCGACCTCCTCCAGGTCGCCCTGGCGCTTCGCGAGCGACTCGAGCTCGTGCTGCAGCGCCTGCAGGTCCTTGGCGGAGCCCTGGCCCGCGTCGAGTCGCGCCTGGTTGCGCGCCGCGCGGTCCCGCACCTGCTGCACGTCCGCCTCGGCCTTCGCGAGCTCGCGGCGCAGGTCCGCCACGGCGGTCTGCGAGGTGACCAGCGCGGTGTGCAGGTCCGCGAGCTGCGACTCGAGCTCGGCGATCCGCGCGAGCTCGGGCAGCGTGCGGCGTCGGTGCGCGAGCTGGTCGAGGCGGGTGTCGAGCGCCTGCACGTCGAGGAGTCGTCGCTGGTCCGCTGCGGGGGCGTTGGGCACGGGCAGTCCTTCCGGTACGCGGCTGGCGCGTGGGTCGTCGTCGGCTCTCGCCGGCGAGCCGGGCTAGCTGGTGCGCGCGTCCGTGCGGCCGACTCGACCCGTCCACGGGTCGGTGCACCGCACGCTCACGCGGGTCTCCACCGTAGTGCCCTGGGCCTGCAGATCCGCCGTCAGGTCGCGCGCGGCGAGCTGCAGCCACGGCCACTCGGACGCGAAGTGCGCGAGGTCCACGAGGTAGGGCGTCGCGGGTCGGCCGGCGCGCGCGTCGAACTCGGCGCGCTCGCGCTGCTCGGAGGCCGGGTGGTGGCGCAGATCCGCGGTGACGTACGCGTCGGCGCCCGCGGCGCGCACCGCGTCGAAGAACGGGTCGCCCGACCCGCCGACGACCGCGACGCGCTCGACGCGACCGTCCGGGTCGCCCGCGAACCGCACGCCCTGCGCGGTGGCGGGGGTCGCGTCCGCCGCGCGCTGCGCGAACGCACGCAGCGTCGTCGGCTCCGCGAGCCGCCCCACGCGGCC
This sequence comes from Cellulomonas palmilytica, assembly GCF_021590045.1. NCBI lineage: Bacteria > Bacillati > Actinomycetota > Actinomycetes > Micrococcales > Cellulomonadaceae > Cellulomonas > Cellulomonas palmilytica. Next base: position 2,948,287 of record NZ_CP062221.1, read on the forward strand.
GGTCCCGGTGCCGCCCGGCAGGCTCGCGGTCTCGAGCACGTCGAACGCGGGCTCCTCGTAGGGGTGCGCCGCGCGCATCGCCGCCACCACCCCGGCGCGAGCGCTCCGCGGGGCGACCATCTCGACGCGTGCCTCGACGACGACCTCGCGCGTCCCGACCGACCCGATCGCGGGCGACGCCCCGGGCTGGGGCGTGAACGTGCCCTCGCCGGTCGTCGTCCACGCGCACCGCTCGTACGCGCCGAGCGCGCCGGCACCCGCGCGCGCCATCGCGTCGACCACCCGCGGCGCGTCGGCGACGGGGACGAACACCACGTGCTTGTCGAGCGCCGGTCCCGCGTCGGCGAGCAGCGGCTCGACGTCGACGAGCCCGAGCGCCTGCGCGAGCGCGTCGGCGACGCCGTCCGTCGCGGCGTCGGCGTTCGTGTGCGCGGCGAGCAGCGCGCAGCCGCCGCGCACCAGCCGGTGCAGCACCGCTCCCTTGAACGTGGTCGCGGCGATCGAGCTCACGCCCTTGAGCAGCAGCGGGTGGTGCGTCACGACGAGGTCGGCACCCCACTCGAGCGCCTCGTCGACGACCGTCGCGACGGGGTCCACGGCGAGCAGCACGCGCCGCACCGGCTGGTCGGGGTCGCCGGTGACGAGACCGACCGCGTCCCAGGACTCGGCGCTCGACGGCGGGTAGCGGCGTTCGAGGACCCGGACGACGTCGGCCAGACGAGGAGCGTTCACGGACGATCACGCTACCCGCGGGGCCCGGGCCGACGTCGCACGTCAGGGCAGCGGCTCCACGGGCGCGCCGACGACGAGCTCGCCCGCCTGCTCGGGCACGAGCCGCACGCCGAACCACACCTTGCCGTCCTCGCGGCGGTGGCGAGCGAGCGTGCGCGTCGGCTCCGAGCCGGTGCGCAGCGTGTCGAGGTCGACCGTCGTCATGACGCACCGGTCGCACCGCTCCGCGAACCGGAGCACCACGTCACCGACCCGCACGCGCGACCAGCGGTCCTCCGCGAACGGCTCGAGGTCCCCGTCGACGACGAGAGTCGGCCGGAACCGCTCCATCGGCAGCGGCGCGTGGCCCTGCTCGTCGGCCAGCCAACGGTTCAGCGCGGCGAGCGACGCGGTCGTCGTGAGGTGCACGGGCGCGGCGTCGGCGAGCGACAGCGGGTCGCCCGGCCGACCTCCGTGGTCCAGCGAGACCGAGCGGCGCGCCGGGTCGTCCAGCCAGACGAGCCGCACGGGCCGCGCGAGCGCGTCGGACAGCCACGCGTCGGCCTCGGGCCCGCACGCCGTCGCCTCCCCCACGCGGGACAGCGTCACGGGGACACGCTCGCCGCCGTGAGGCTCGTGGACGACGAGGGGCGCGCGGTCGCGGGCCGTGAGCTCGACGCCGCCGACGAGCGGCCGCGCCGTGATGCCCAGCATCGCGGGCAGCTCACGCGCCGTGACCGTCGCTCCCTCGAGGTCGACGACCATCCAGCGCCGGTCCCCCCGCGGCCCGAGCCGGTCGAGCGCGACCCGCTCGACCTCGACCCCGCGCAGCGACTTCACCGGCCGCACCGCGAGGGACGCGACCCGCAGGCCGTCGCTCATCGGCGCCTCCTCGTCGCGCGTGCGGGCTCGTCGAGCGGCACGCGCGTCGCCGTGTCCGCGTGGTGGGCCCGGCCGGGTTCGAACCGGCGACCCCCGCGGTGTAAGCGCGGTGCTCTGACCAGCTGAGCTACAGGCCCCTGCTGCCGCGCGCCCGGGCGCCCGACGGCGGCACAGCCTACCGGCAGCCTCGGGTGCCCCGCGCAGCCGCTCAGACGCGGTCGAGCGCCGCCTCGACGTCGGCCACGAGGTCGGCCACCGACTCGAGCCCGACGGACAGCCGCACGACCGCCTCGGACACCTCGAGCTCGGTGCCCTTGACCGACGCGTGGGTCATGCTCGCCGGGTGGTTGACCAGCGACTCCACGCCACCGAGCGACTCGGCGAGCGTGAACAGCGCGGTCGACTCCGCGAACCGCCGGGCGGCCGCGCCGTCGGCGAGCTCGAGGCTCACGATGCCCCCGAACCCGCTCATCTGCCGCGCCGCGAGCGCGTGCCCGGGGTGGTCGGGCAGGCCCGGGTAGTGCACGCGCGCGACCGTCGGGTGCTCGGCGAGGCGCTGCGCGAGCGCGAGCGCGTTCTCGCAGTGCCGCTGCACGCGCACGACGAGCGTCTTGATGCCGCGGGTCGTGAGCCACGCGTCGAGCGGGCCGGACACGGCACCGGCGGCGAACTGCAGGAACTTCACCTGCTCGGCGAGCTCGTCGTCCTTGAGCACCACGGCGCCCCCGACGACGTCGGAGTGCCCGCCCAGGTACTTGGTGGTCGAGTGCACGACCACGTCCGCGCCCAGCGTGAGCGGGCGCTGCAGGGCGGGCGTCGCGAACGTGTTGTCGACGACGAGCAGCGCGCCCTGGGCGTGCGCGAGGTCGGCGAGCGCGGCGATGTCGCTGACGCGCAGGTACGGGTTGCTGGGCGTCTCGACCCACAGCAGCTTCGCCGCCGACTCCTCGAGCGCGACCCGCACGGCGTCGAGGTCGGTCAGGTCCACCACGCGGTGCTGCACGCCCCACGGGCCGAGCACACGCGACACGAGCCGGTACGTCCCGCCGTAGACGTCGTTGCCGATGACGAGGCCGTCGCCGGGTCGCAGCGTCGCGCGCAGCAGCGCGTCCTCGGCCGCGAGGCCCGACGCGAACGACAGCGCGCGCGTGCCGCCCTCGAGCGCCGCGAGCTGGGTCTCGAGCGCGGTGCGCGTCGGGTTGCCCGAGCGCCCGTACTCGTAGCCGCCGCGCAGGTTGCCGATGCCGTCCTGCGCGAACGTCGAGGACAGGTGCAGCGGCGGGATGACCGCGCCCGTCGTCGGGTCCGGGTCCTGCCCCGCGCGGATGGCGAGCGTCTCGAACCCCGCGCCGGTCAGGTCGTGGGCGTCGCTCATGCGTGCACTCCTCGGTGTCGTCAGGGGTCGGCTCAGTGGCTCAGGAACGTCAGCAGGTCGGCGCGCGTGAGGACCGACACGGGCGCGCCCTCGTCGACGACGAGCAGCGCACCGGCCGTGCCGAGCGCCTTGCGCGCCTGCTCGACCGACTCGTTGACGCCGATCTGCGGCAGGCCCTCCTGGAGCACGGCCGAGACCGGGTCGCCCATCTCGACCTCGCCCGAGAACACCTTCTCGAGCAGGGACTCCTCGTCGACCGCGCCGACGACCTCGCCGATCACGACGGGCGGCTCGGCGGTCAGCACGGGCAGCTGCGAGACGCCGAACTCCGTCATCATCGCGATCGCGTCGCGCACGGTGTCGACGGGGTGCGCGTGCACCAGCGCGGGCAGCGAGCCGTCCTTCGCCGTGACCACGTCCCGCACGGTTCGCTCGGCCGGCAGGTCGCTGAACCCGTAGCTGCGCAGCCAGGCGTCGTCGAAGATCTTGCCGAGGTAGCCGCGCCCGCCGTCGGGCAGCAGCACGACGACCACGTCGTCCGCGCCCAGCCCGCGCGCGACCCGCAGCGCGGCCGCCACGGCCATGCCGCTCGACCCGCCGACGAGCAGCCCCTCCTCGCGCGCGAGCCGGCGCGTGAGCTCGAACGACTCGGCGTCGCGGATCGCGATGACGTCGTCGACGACCGTCGGGTCGTACGCGCCGGGCCAGATGTCCTCGCCGACCCCCTCGACGAGGTACGGCCGGCCCGTCCCGCCCGAGTACACCGAGCCGACGGGGTCCGCGCCGACCACCCGCACGGCCCCGTCCGAGACCTCCTTGAGGTACCGGCCCGTGCCGCTGATCGTCCCGCCCGTGCCGATGCCCGCGACGAAGTGCGTCACCCGCCCGTCGGTGTCCTGCCAGATCTCCGGACCGGTGGTCTCGTAGTGGCTGCGCGGGCCGTTCGGGTTCTCGTACTGGTTCGGCTTGAACGCGCCCGGGATCTCCGCGGCGAGCCGGTCGGAGACCGAGTAGTAGGAGCGCGGGTCGTCGGGCGCGACCGACGTGGGCGTCACGACGACCTCCGCGCCGTACGCGGCCAGCACCGCACGTTTGTCCTCACCGACCTTGTCCGGCACGACGAACACGCAGCGGTACCCGCGCTGCTGCGCGACGAGGGCCAGCCCGACCCCGGTGTTGCCGCTCGTCGGTTCGACGATCGTGCCGCCCGGCTTCAGGAGCCCGTCACGCTCGGCGGCGTCGATGATGCGCGCCGCGATGCGGTCCTTCGACGAGCCGCCGGGGTTGAGGTACTCGACCTTGGCGAGCACGAGCGCGTCGATGCCCTCGGTCACGGCGTGGAGGCGCACGAGCGGCGTGCCGCCGACGAGGTCGGTGATGCGGTTGGCGTACTTCATGGCTGCTGTCCTTGCTCAGCTCGCTCGGCGCGAGGCGCTGATCGGGTCGGGGCGCCCTGGGGCCGGGTGGCCGGGGGCGCGTCGGGACGCATCAGGGACGACAGCAGCGCAGCACGGGTCCACGGTAACCCGCGCGGGCTCACAACGCGGCGAGCGCCTCGCGGTAGGCCACGAGCGGACGCGCCTGGCCGCGCGCGTTGACGACGCTCCACCGCAGCACGCCGCGGGCGTCCACGAGGAACGACCCGCGCAGCGCGTGGCCGGTGCTCTCGTCGAACACGCCGAACGCGCGCGCGACCTCGCCGTGCGGCCAGAAGTCGGAGAGCAGGTCGAACGTGTAGCCCTCGTGCTCCGCCCACGCCCGCAGCGTGAACATCGGGTCGCACGAGACGACGAGCAGCCGCACGCCGGCCTCGTCGAACGCCGCGAGGTTGTCCCGCAGCTCGCACAGCTCGCTCGTGCAGATGCCCGAGAACGCGAACGGCACGAACACGACGGCCACGGCGCCGCCGCGCAGCTCCGACAGTGTGACGGGCGTCCCGTGCGTGTCGGTCAGCGTGAAGTCCGGCACGGGCTCGCCGACGACGAGCGCGCGCGCCTCGGTCGCGGTCACTTGCCGCGGCCGCGCGTGCCGAGCCGCGTCGCCGACCAGTCGGGCGCGATCGCGAACGTCGACATCGCGTGCAGGCCGGACGTGGTCGCGGCCTCCTCGATGTCGGAGTGCGACACGTGGCCCGCACGGCCCGACTTCGGCGACAGCACCCAGATCGGCCCGTTGTCCTCGAGCACCGTCATGGCGTCGACGAGGTAGTCGGTCAGGTCCCCGTCGTCCTCACGGAACCAGATGACCGCACCGTCGGTGACGTCGTCGTACTCCTCGTCGACCATCTCGGCGCCCGTGATCGCCTCGATCGCCTCGCGCAGGGCCTCGTCGACGTCGTCGTCGTAGCCGAGCTCCTGGATCACCTGACCCGCGGCGAATCCCAGTCGGGCGGCCTGCTGCTGCCCGGCGTCCGCACTCGCTGACACGTCCTGTCCGATCCCTTCGTCGCGGTTCCCACCCCTGCGGGAGCCTTCCGATGTGCGCACAACCTAGCCCACCGCAGCACGCGCCACCTGGCAAGAGTCGACCGACGCCCTCGCGTCGTCCCGTGCGGCCGACCCCGTCGCGGTCGAGCCGGCGGCGGGCCGGCCCTGGGCAACTGTCACGGACATCACGTGCACCAGACATCACCCGCGTGTGACTTTCGGGCCGTCAGGGTCCGAGAATGGGGCGGACTACCCGCCCCGTGCACGCGGCACCCAGCCGCGCTCGGGCCCGGGCCGACGATGTGCGCCGTGGCCGATCCGGCCCGTGCGCCGACGAGAGGCGAGGAGCACTGGTGGCTCAGATCGACGAGACAGGCCCGCTCATCGGCGGCCTGCTCAGCCAGGTACCGGACATCGACCCCGACGAGACCGGGGAGTGGGTCGAGTCCCTCGACGGACTCATCGACGACAAGGGCGGCCCGCGCGCGCGGTACGTGCTCATGAGCCTGCTGCGCCACGCGCGCGAGCGGAACGTGGCGATCCCCTCGTCGCTCAACACGCCGTACGTGAACACGATCGCGGTGCACAACGAGCCGTACTTCCCCGGCGACGAGGTCATCGAGCGGCGCTACCGCTCGTGGAACCGCTGGAACGCGGCCGTCATGGTGACGCGCGCGCAGCGCCCCGGCATCGGGGTCGGCGGCCACATCTCGTCGTACGCGTCCGTGGCGACGCTGTACGAGGTCGGCCTCAACCACTTCTTCCGCGGCAAGGACCACCCGGGCGGCGGCGACCAGGTGTACTTCCAGGGCCACGCCTCCCCCGGCGTGTACGCCCGCGGGTTCCTCGAGGGCCGCCTGAGCGAGCACCAGCTCGACGGGTTCCGCCAGGAGCTGTCGCACCCGGGCGGCGGCCTGCCGTCCTACCCGCACCCGCGCCTCGCGCCGGACCTGTGGGAGTTCCCGACCGTGTCGATGGGTCTCGGTCCGTCGGGCGCGATCTACCAGGCGTGGACCAACCGTTACCTGCACAACCGCGGGATCAAGGACACGAGCCAGCAGGACGTGTGGGCGTTCCTGGGCGACGGCGAGATGGACGAGCCCGAGTCGCGCGGCCTGATCCACCTGGCGGCGCAGCAGAACCTCGACAACCTGACGTTCGTCGTGAACTGCAACCTGCAGCGCCTCGACGGCCCGGTGCGCGGCAACGGCAAGATCATCCAGGAGCTCGAGGCCGAGTTCCGCGGTGCCGGCTGGAACGTCATCAAGGTCATCTGGGGTCGCGAGTGGGACGTCCTGCTCAACGCCGACAAGGACCGCGCGCTCGTCCACCTGATGAACATCACGCCGGACGGCGACTTCCAGACGTACCGCGCCGAGAACGGCGCGTTCATCCGCGAGCACTTCTTCGGGCGCGACCCGCGCACCAAGGCGCTCGTCGAGAAGATGACGGACGACGAGATCTGGGCGCTCAAGCGCGGCGGTCACGACTACCGCAAGATCTACGCGGCCTACAAGTCGGCGCGTGAGCACACCGGCCAGCCGACCGTGATCCTGGCGCACACGATCAAGGGCTACGGGCTCGGCTCGGGCTTCGCGGGTCGCAACGCGACGCACCAGATGAAGAAGCTCAAGATCGACGACCTCAAGCTCCTGCGCGACACGCTGCACATCCCGTTCACGGACGAGCAGCTCGAGGAGAACCCCTACCTCCCGCCGTACTACCACCCGGGTGCCGACGACGAGGCGATCCAGTACATGCTGGAGCGCCGCCGTCAGCTCGGCGGGTTCGTGCCCGAGCGCCGCTCGACGCACAAGCCGGTCACGACCCCCGCGCCGGAGAAGTACGACGGCCTGAAGAAGGGCTCGGGGCAGCAGGAGGTCGCCACGACCATGGCGCTCGTGCGCCTGTTCAAGGACCTGCTCAAGGACAAGGAGTTCGGCCACCGCCTGGTGCCGATCATCCCGGACGAGGCCCGCACGTTCGGCCTGGACTCGATCTTCCCGAGCGCGAAGATCTTCAACACGGTGGGTCAGCACTACCTCGCGGTCGACCGCGACCTGATGCTGAGCTACAAGGAGTCCGAGTCCGGGCAGATCATGCACACCGGCATCAACGAGGCCGGTTCCGCGTCCGCGTTCCAGGCGGTCGGCACGTCCTACGCGACGCACGGCGAGCCGCTGGTCCCGTTCTACTTCTACTACTCGATGTTCGGTTTCCAGCGCACGGGCGACCAGTTCTGGGCGGCCGGTGACCAGATGGCGCGCGGCTTCCTCATCGGCGCGACCGCGGGCCGCACCACGCTGACCGGTGAGGGCCTGCAGCACGCCGACGGCCACTCGCCGCTCATCGCGGGCGCCATGCCGCACGTCGTCCACTACGACCCGGCCTACGGGTACGAGATCCGGCACATCGTGCGCGACGGCATCGAGCGCATGTACGCGCCCGACAACGGCGGCCGCGAGCGTGACGTCGTCTACTACCTGACGGTCTACAACGAGCCGATCGTGCAGCCGGCCGAGCCGGAGGGTGTGGACGTCGAAGGCATCCTCAAGGGCATCCACCTGCTGTCCCCCGCCGAGGGCGACGGGCCGCGCGCCCAGATCCTCGCGTCGGGCGTCGCGGTGCCGTGGGCGCTCGAGGCGCAGAAGCTGCTCGCCGAGGACTGGGGCGTGCGCGCCGCGGTGTGGTCCGTGACGTCGTGGAGCGAGCTGCGCCGCGACGGGCTCGAGGCCGACCAGCACGCGTTCCTGCACCCGGGCGAGGAGCCGCGCACGGCGTACCTCACGCAGAAGCTCGCCGGTGCCGAGGGGCCGTTCGTCGCGACGACGGACTACGACCACCTCGTGGCCGACCAGGTCCGCGCGTGGGTGCCCGGCGCGTACGCGACGCTCGGCGCCGACGGCTTCGGCTTCTCGGACACGCGCGCCGCCGCCCGCCGGCACTTCAAGATCGACGGCCCGTCGACCGCGGTGCGCGTGCTGCAGCAGCTCGCGCGCTCGGGCGCCGTGGCCGCCGACGCGCCCGCGCAGGCGATCGAGCGCTACCGCCTGCACGACGTCACCGCCGGCACGTCCGGCAACACGGGCGGCGACTCCTGACCGTCCGCGCCTGACACGCGCGAAGGGGGCCGACGAGCGATCGTCGGCCCCCTTCGTCGTCCCGCCGCCCTCGCGGGCGGCGTGGTCCGGTGGTGCTCCGGTCAGGTCCCCGGCATCGCCTGCTGGGCCTCGGCGACGACGTGCGCGAGCTCCTCGCGCAGCTCACGCACGGACGCCTGGTCCGGGTACAGGTCGAGGTTCGCGAGGAACTGCTTGGCGTCGAGCGGGCGGTCCGCCTCGACGGCCGCGAGGACGAGCTGGCGCGCGACCTCGGGGTCGTGCTCGCGCGGGCGCCAGTGCCCGACCCCGATCCCGAGCGCGTCGACGGGCTTGCCGGCCTCCCGCAGCAGGCTCAGAGCCTGTGCGAGGGCCGTGCCCGACGGGTCGCGCTCGGCGCCCGTGGTCAGGCGGCGCAGCGTGCCCTCGTGGTCGTCGTGCACCGACAGGCGCGCGACCTCGATCAGCGGGTACCAGGCGCGCGGGTTCCCGGCGAGCTCCTCGCCGAGCGACCAGACCGCGAGGTCGGCGGCGCGCTGGCGCGCGAGCTCGTCCTGCGGGGCGGTCAGCGGGTCGCCGTCCGGGCCGGTCTCGGCCGCACGGCGGCGCACGATCTCGGCGAGCGCCGCGAACGCGCGCGTGTTGTTCGGGTCGTCCGACAACATCGACCGCAGGGCGTCCTCGTGGAGGGTGTCACCGCGGCGCGCCGTGCTCGTCGGGCGGCGGGCGCCGACGCGCGACGCGGACGAGGGCCGACGCATCAGCTGTCTCAGACGGGGCAGCAGAGCCATGCAGCGACACTAGCCCGTCGTCGTCGCGGCGCCGAGCCGAGAAGCCGCGAACCGGGCACGCCGGGCGATCCGTACCACGCCGACGCGCCCGCGACGCGCGGTCGCCACGCCCCCTGCTTTGTCGACTTCCCACAAGCGGTCCGCCTATGCTCGGCGCATGCCCCGCTCCTCCGACCGCGCCGCGCGCCCCACCACGACGCCCCGGGCGGCCGCTGCGGGCGCGCTCACGCCGTCCGCGGCCGTGGCCCAGCACGTCCCGACGGCCGAGACGCAGCGGCGCGTGCGCGAGGGCGCGGGTCTGCTCGCGGCGGCCGCGATGCGTCGCCTCGACGAGGACCTCGACTGGTACCGCGCGCTGCCGGCCGAGGACCGCTCGTGGGTCGGGCTCGTCGCGCAGGCCGGCATCAGCGCGTTCATCACGTGGTTCGCGGACTCGACCCGTCCGCCGCACGGCGTGAGCGACATCTTCGCGAGCGCCCCGCCCGAGCTCACGCGTTCGATCTCGCTGCAGCACACGCTGCACCTGGTGCGCGTCGTCGTCGACGTCGTCGAGACGCACGCCGAGCGCCTCGCTGCCCCAGGCGAGGAACGCGAGCTGCGCGAGGCGGTGCTGCTGTACTCGCGCGAGGTCGCGTTCTCGGCGGCCGAGGTCTACGCGCGCGCCGCCGAGGTGCGCGGCGCGTGGGACGCCCGGCTCGAGGCGCTCGTCGTCGACGCGCTGGTGCGCGGCGACGTGGACGACTCGGTCCGCTCGCGCGTCGCGGCGCTCGGCTGGGGCGGGCGCGGCCCGACGCTCGTCGTGGTCGGCACGACCGCGGCCCCGATCGACGAGGTCCGCGCGGCGGACCTGCGGCGCGCGACCAGCCGGGCCGCGGACGACGCGCTCGTCGGGATCCAGGGCGACCGGCTCGTGATCTTCCTGGGCGGCGAGGGCGACCTGCGCGCGGCCGTGCAGTCGCTGCTCCCGAGGTTCGGGCCCGGTCCGGTCGTGGTCGGCCCGCAGGTCGCGGACCTCACGGAGAGCGCACGTTCGGCCCGGGCCGCGCTCGCCGGGCTGCAGGCGGCGGCCGCGTGGCCGCAGGCGCCGCGCCCCGTCGCGGCCGACGACCTGCTGCCCGAGCGCGTGCTCGTCGGTGACCCGCTCGCGCGGCGCACGCTCATCGCGCAGGCGTACGAGCCGCTGTCCGCGAGCCAGGGCGCGCTGCTGGAGACGATCTCGGCGTACCTGGGCACGGGCCGCTCGCTCGAGGCGGCTGCGCGCACGCTGTACGTGCATCCGAACACCGTGCGGTACCGCCTCAAGCGGGTCGCCGACGTGACCGGTTGGGACCCGCTGGACCCGCGCGAGTCGTACGTGCTCCAGACCGCCCTCGCGGTGGGGCAGCTCGACGCGTCCGCCTGAGCGCGCCGCGGGCCGGACTGCTCGCAGCGCTTTGTAGGAGACCCACAACGGCTCGCCGCATTCTCGGTGCGCGCCGCGTACCGGTGCCGCGGGAACGGGAAGGCACAGTTGACGGGTGCTCGTCGTCGTCTGCCCCGGACAGGGTGCCCAGTCCCCCGGCATGCTCGCCCCTTGGCTCGAGCTGCCGTCCGTCGCCGAGGCCGTGGGCCGTGCGTCGCAGGCCACCGGCCTCGACCTCGTCGCGCACGGCACGACGTCGGACGCCGACACCATCCGGGACACCGCGGTGGCGCAGCCGCTGCTGGTCGCCTCGGCGCTCGCCACGCTGCGCGCGGTCCTGGAGCTCGACGCGAGCGCGCCGCTCGGCGCGTCCGTCGCGGACCGCGTGGACGTGACCGCCGGTCACTCGGTCGGGGAGCTGGCCGCCGCTGCGGTCGCGGGAGTCCTGACCGACGACGAGGCGCTGCGGCTCGTCGCGGTCCGCGGTGCCGCCATGGCGCGCGCCGCGGCGGTCACCCCGACCGGCATGAGCGCCGTCCTCGGGGGCGACCCCGAGGAGGTGCTCGCCGCCCTGGACCGGCACTCCCTCGTCCCCGCGAACGTCAACGGCGGCGGCCAGGTCGTCGCCGCCGGCACGCTCGAGGCGCTCGCCGCGTTCGCGGCCGAGCCGCCCGCGCGGGCGCGGGTCGTGCCGCTGCAGGTCGCGGGCGCGTTCCACACCGAGCACATGGCGCCCGCGGTCGACGAGCTGCGCGCCGCGGCCTCCGCCGTGACGCCCGGCGAGCCCGGCGTCACGCTGCTGTCGAACGCCGACGGCTCGGCCGTCGCGGGCGGCGCCGACGCGCTCGCGCGGATCGTCGCGCAGGTCGCCAACCCGGTGCGCTGGGACCTGTGCTGCGCGACCCTCCTCGAGCTCGGCGTGACCGGCCTCCTCGAGGTCGCCCCCGGCGGTGTCCTCACGGGCCTCGCGCGCCGTACGCTGCCCGGGGTCGAGACCGTCGCCGTCAAGACCCCCGCCGACCTCGACGCCGCACGCGACCTCGTGCGCCGCCACGCGTCGTCGGCCGTCCCCACGTCCGCGAGCAGCCAGGAGCAGTCGTCGTGACCCGTCCCACCCTCACGCAGGCCACCGGACCCGCCCACACCCGCATCCTCGGGATCGGCGGCGTCCGCGGCGAGAACCTCGTGACCAACGACGACATCGCCGGGCCGATCGACTCGTCCGACGAGTGGATCCGCCAGCGCACCGGCATCGTCACACGTGTGCGGGCCGGCGCCGACACCGACGTGCTCGACCTCGCCGAGGCCGCCGCGCGCAAGGCGCTCGACAGCGCCGGCCTGACGGGCGCGGACATCGACGCGGTGATCCTGTCGACCGTCACGTACTTCCACCAGACGCCCGCCGGCGCCGCGATCGTCGCGGACCGCATCGGCGCGACGCCCGCCGCGGCGTTCGACATCTCGGCCGCGTGCGCGGGCTATTGCTACGGCATCGGCCAGGCGGACGCGCTCGTGCGCGCCGGCACGGCCCGCCATGTCCTCGTCATCGGCGCCGAGAAGATGAGCGACTTCATCGACCCGACGGACCGCTCGATCTCCTTCCTGCTCGGCGACGGCGCGGGCGCGGTCGTGATCGGCCCGTCCGACACGCCGGGCATCGGCCCGACGGTCTGGGGCTCCGACGGCGGCCAGGCCCAGGCCATCCGCCAGACGCACTCCTGGAAGGAGACGCAGACGGGCGCGGGCTGGCCCACGCTGCGCCAGGAGGGCCAGTCGGTCTTCAAGTGGGCCGTGTGGCAGATGGCTCCCGTCGCGCAGAAGGCGCTCGACGCCGCGGGCGTCACCGCTGACGAGGTCGAGGCGTTCATCCCGCACCAGGCGAACATGCGGATCGTCGACCAGATGATCAAGCAGCTCAAGCTGCCCGACTCGGTGGTCGTCGCGCGGGACATCGCCGACACGGGCAACACGTCCGCCGCGTCGATCCCCCTCGCCACCGAGCGGCTGCTCCGCGAGGGCCAGGTGTCCTCGGGCGCGCTCGCGCTGCAGATCGGGTTCGGCGCGGGACTCGTCTACGCGGCCCAGGTCGTCGTCCTGCCCTGACCCACCCCGGGGGTGCCGCCGCCGGCGCCCCGTACTCCCCGTCGGTCCGGCCGCCCGGCTGTACCGTTCGTCCGACCCCAACGTCCCACGAAGGAGACACCCATGGCGTACAGCGAGCAGGACATCCTGGCCGGTCTGGCCGAGATCGTGAGCGAGGAGACCGGCCTGCCGACCGACGCGGTCCAGTCGGAGAAGTCGTTCACCGACGACCTCGACATCGACTCCCTGTCGATGATGACGATCGTCACGCTCGCCGAGGAGAAGTTCGACGTGCGCATCCCCGACGACGAGGTCAAGAACCTCGCGACGGTCGGCGACGCGGTCAGCTTCATCGCGAACGCGCAGTCCTGAGCCACCGCGTCCGTCCTGCGCCCCGCCGCGCAGGACGGACGCGCAGGGGCGTCGCCGGCGACCCGGCACACCCGCACCTCCGCACGACACCCGCGAGACCGGGACCCGACCTCACTGGGAGCAACGATGAGCCACACGACCGACGTCGTCGTCACCGGCCTGGGCGCCACCACGCCGCTGGGCGGAGACGTGAAGAGCACGTGGGCCGCGGCGCTCGCCGGGGAGTCCGGCGCCCGTCCGTTCGAGGAGGACTGGTCGGAGCGCTACGGCATCCCGGTCCAGTTCGCGGCGACCCTCAAGGTCAAGCCCGAGGAGGTCCTCGAGCGGCCCGAGCTCAAGCGCATGGACCCCTCCGCGCAGTACGCGATCGTCGCGGCGCGTGAGGCGTGGGCCGACGCGGGCTCGCCCGAGGTCGACGGCGAGCGCCTCGGCGCGGTCGTCTCGTCGGGCATCGGCGGCATCTGGACGACGCTGGACGGCTGGGACGTGCTGCGGGAGAAGGGCGCGCGCCGCGTCCTGCCCATGACGGTCCCCATGCTCATGCCGAACTCCCCCGTCGCGTACGTGTCGCTCGAGTTCGGCGCGAAGGCCGGTGCGCACGCGCTCGTCTCGGCGTGCGCGTCGGGCGCCGAGGCCATCGGCTACGGCGTCGACATGATCCGCGCCGGGCGCGCCGACGTGGTCATCGCGGGCGGCACCGAGGCGACCATCCACCCCATGCCGATCGCCGCGTTCGCGGCGTCACGCACGCTGTCGCTGCGCAACGACGACCCGCAGGGCGCGTCGCGACCGTACGACGTCGACCGCGACGGCTTCGTCATCGGTGAGGGCTCGGGCGTGGTCGTGCTCGAGAGCGCGGAGCACGCGGCGGCCCGCGGGGCGCGCGTGTACGCCCGTATCGCGGGCGTCGGCCTGTCCGCGGACGGCTACCACATCACGTCGCCCGAGCCGAGCGGCGACGGGCAGATCCGCGCGATGCGCTCGGCCCTGCGGGAGTCGGGCGTCACCGCGCCCGAGGTCGTGCACGTCAACGCGCACGCGACCTCGACGGTCGTCGGCGACCTCATCGAGGCGCGTTCGATCCGTGGCGTGCTGGGCGACGACGCGGACCACGTCGCGCTGTCGGCGACGAAGTCGATGACCGGCCACCTGCTGGGCGGCGCGGGCGCGCTGGAGACGATCTTCACGGTCCTCGCGCTGCACGAGCGCCAGGCCCCGCCGACGATCAACGTCAGCAGCCCGGACCCGGAGCTCGTGCTCGACCTGGTGCGGGACACCCCGCGCGCGCTGCCCGCGGGCGACATCGCCGCGATCAACAACTCGTTCGGGTTCGGCGGCCACAACGTCGCGCTCGTCGTCACCAGCGCCTGACCTCCCGCACGACGAGACGCGCGAGCAGACGCACGACGAAGGGGCGCCCCGCCGGGGACGCCCCTTCGTCGTCTCGTCAGGTGCGGCGGCTCAGCCGACGCGGTGCAGCCAGCGCACGGGCGCGCCAGCGCCCGCGTAGCGGAACGGCTCGAGCTCGTCGTCCCACGCCTGGCCGAGCGCGAGGTCGAGCTCGGCGCGCAGCCGCGCCGGGTCGCCCGCGTGCTCGAGCGCGGCGCGGATGCGGTCCTCGGGGACGACGACGTTGCCGTGCACGTCGGTCTGCGCGTGGAAGATGCCGAGGTCGGGCGTGTGGCTCCAGCGCGAGCCGTCGGTGCCGTGGCTCGCCTCCTCGGTCACCTCGTACCGCAGGTGGGCCCAGCCGCGCAGGGCGGACGCCAGCCGCGCGCCCGTCCCGGGCACGCCCTGCCACGAGTGCTCGGCGCGGTAGAACGCGGGGCCGGCCGGCTGCTCCGTCCAGTCCAGCGAGACGCGCTGACCCAGCACGTTGCCCGCCGCCCACTCGATGTGCGGGCACAGCGCACGCGGTGCCGAGTGCACGAAAAGCACACCGCGGGTGATCGCACCTGCCATGTCGTCCTCCATCAGCGGCTCGAGGTTCGCCTTCCCCAACGACCTCGTGACTGCTGCGGAGCACCCGTGGAGCGCGCGCGGCGTACGGGCTCAGGATGCACGACGAGGCGAGGTGACGCCAAGCGGAACCGCCGCGCGTCGCCCGGATGCGTGAACACGGGCGTTCACCGACGCAACCGCTCGGCATTTGACAGGCTCGCCCCCGCTGGACTTCACTCGGGGCCGGGCCGCGCGATATGTCCGGCCCCGGCCGGCGTCCGCCGGCCACGCGGCACCGAGCCGCCTGACGAGAGGTCGACGATGCGCACGTGGACGACGGGCACCTGCACGGCTGAGCCTTCGGGCGCGGCCGTGATGTGTCCGTGCACCGCGCACCGTCGAATGCCCGCGTCCTGCTGAGCCGCGTCGGGTCGCACGTCCGACCGGTGCCGCAGGGCACCTGACGACGTCCCCAACCTCGCCGCCCCGCTCCTGCTCCGGAGCGGCGGCCTGCGGCACGTCGGCGCACACTGGCCGCACGACGACCTGACGCCTCCGCACCGCCGCCGCGACCCCGCGGCGGCACCGTCCCACGGCTCTGCTCCTCGGCATCGCCCGCCGCACGCCTCGTCGGCGGCACCGCCCCGCAGCACTTGCCCCGCCCGTCCCACGGCACACCCGTACCGGCCGACCCACGGAGACCCACCATGTCCGACAGCACCTCCCCGACTCCCCCGTCCGACGGCGCGCCCGTCCTCCCCCCGAAGGCGCGCTCGTCCCGGCGCGGCCTGGCCGCCGGCCTCGTCGTCGCCGCGCTCGTCGTGGTCGGCGTCGTGGTCGCCCTCCTCGTCAACCGCGGCTCCGACGAGCCCTCCGCCGGGTCGGCGGGCTCGTCGGCGTCCGACGGTGCGAGGGTCGTGCGCCTCGGGACCACCGAGATCGCGCAGCCGCACTGGCAGATCCTCAAGGACCTGGCCGCGCAGGAGGGGATCGACCTCGAGCTCGTGGGCTTCTCGGAGTACACGCAGCCGAACCCGGCGCTCGCCGACGGCGAGATCGACCTCAACGCGTTCCAGCACCTGCTCTACCTCGCGGACCACAACAACAACACGGGCGACGACCTGCAGCCGATCGGCTCGACGCTGATCGTGCCGCTGCCGCTGTACTCGGAGAAGCACGACTCGGTCGAGGAGTTCACCAAGGGCGAGCAGGTGGCGATCCCGAACGACGCGACCAACCAGGCGCGCGCGCTGTTCGTCCTCGAGTCGGCAGGGCTCGTGACGTTCACGGGCGACCCGTCGGTGCCCACGCCGGACGACGTCGACACCGACGCGTCCACGGTCGTCGTGCGGCCCGTCGAGGCGTCGCAGACGGCAGGCCTGATCGGCGACCCCGACATCGCGGGCGTCGTCGTGAACAACAACTTCGCGACCGACGCGGGCTTCGACCTGGACGGCTACGTCTACGCCGACGACCCGTCGTCCGAGGGCGCGAAGCCGTACATCAACGTGTTCGTCGCGCGGCCCGACGAGGTCGACGACCCGGTGTACCAGCGGATCGTCGAGCTGTACCACGACCCGTCGGTGCTCGAGTCGGTCGTCGAGTCCTCGGGCGGCACCGCGGTGATCGTCGAGGGCTACGACGCGGCCGCGCTGCAGGAGATCCTCGCCACGACGCAGGAGAACCTGCAGGCCACGAGCTGATCCCCGTCGTCGTGCCGTCCCGGTCCGGGGCGGCACGACGACGTCCACCCCTCCTGCCGGGAAGGCACCATGTCCCCCATCATCGAGATCGACGACGTCACGAAGGTCTTCGACTCGCCGGCCGGGCCGGTGCGCGCGGTCGACGGCATCTCGCTGGACGTCGAGCGTGGCGAGGTGTTCGGCGTCATCGGCTACTCGGGCGCCGGCAAGAGCACGCTCGTACGGCTCATCAACGGCCTCGAGCGCGCCACGTCCGGACGCCTGGTCGTGGACGGCGACGACGTCACGCGCCTCTCCGAGCGCCAGCTCGAGCTCAAGCGCCGGCACATCGGCATGATCTTCCAGCAGTTCAACCTGTTCTCCTCGCGCACCGTCGCGGGCAACGTCGCGTTCCCGCTCAAGGTCGCGGGGTGGCCCAAGGCGGACCGGGACCGCCGGATCGCCGAGCTGCTGGACTTCGTCGGGCTGCTGCCGCGCGCGCACGACCACCCGAGCCGGCTCTCGGGCGGGCAGAAGCAGCGGGTCGGCATCGCGCGTGCGCTCGCGGCGCAGCCGTCGATCCTGCTGGCCGACGAGTGCACGAGCGCGCTCGACCCCGAGACGACGCAGGACGTGCTGCGCCTGCTGCGCAAGGTGAACACCGAGCTGGGCGTGACGATCGTCGTGATCACGCACGAGCTCGACGTGGTCCGCTCGATCGCCGACCGGGTCGCGGTGCTCGAGCACGGCAAGGTCGCCGAGCTCGGCTCGGTGTTCGACGTGTTCGCCGCGCCGCGCGCGGACATCACGCGCCGGTTCGTCTCGACCGTCCTGCACGACCGGCCCCGCGAGGGCGACCTGGCGCGGCTGCGGCGGCACCACGACGGCCGCATCGTCACCGCGGACGTGCGTGACGGCAGCCGGCTGGGTCAGGTCCTCGGGTCGGCGAACGGCCTCGGGGTGAGCTTCGAGATCGTGTACGGCGGGATCGGCACGCTGCAGGACCGCTCGTTCGGCTCGCTCACGCTGTCGCTCGCGGGACCCGGGGACGCGGTGGACACGCTCGTCGCCCGGCTGCGCGAGGTCACGGACGTCCAGGAGGCGCGATGATCCCCGTCCCCCGTGCCGACCACGGCTTCGACTGGTCGTTCCACGGTCCCAAGCTCGTCGAGTCGTTCGGCGAGACCCTCTACATGGTGGGCGCGACGCTCCTCATCGGCGGCGCGCTGGGCCTGGTGCTCGGGCTCGCGCTGTACACGACGAGGCGCGGCGGGCTGCTCGGCAACCGCGGCGTGTTCGCGGGTCTCAACCTCGTGGTGAACGTGTTCCGGCCGATCCCGTTCCTCATCCTGCTGATGGTGATCGCGCCGGTCACGGTGTTCCTGCTGGGCACGCGGCTCGGCAGCTCGGCGATGGTCGTCGCGATGTCGTTCGCGGCGACGTTCGGCGTCTCGCGCATCGTCGAGCAGAACCTCGTCGCGATCGACCCGGGCATCATCGAGGCGGCCCGCGCGACGGGTGCGAGCCGGTGGCGCATCATCACGACGCTCCTGGTGCCCGAGGCGCTCGGCCCGCTGATCCTCGGGTACACGTTCGTCTTCGTCGCGGTCGTCGACATGTCCGCGCTCGCGAGCATCATCGACGGCGGCGGGCTCGGCGCGTTCGCGCTCGACTACGGCTACAAGCGCTGGAACTTCGCGGTCGTGTGGGTCACGGTCGTCGTGATCATCCTGCTGGTGCAGGCCGCGCAGGCGCTGGGGAACTACCTGTCGCGTCGCGTGATGCACCGCTGAGGTGCGGGCGGGCGCGACGACGACCGTCGCGCCCGTCCCCCTCGGACGTGCGGTCCGGTCAGAGCTGCTCGCGGATCGCGCGCATGGCCTTCTTGCGCACGGACCGCTCGAGGCGGTCGAGGTAGAGCATGCCGTCGAGGTGGTCGACCTCGTGCTGCAGGCAACGCGCCATGAGCTCGGTGCCCTCGACGACGACCTCCTTGCCGTCGAGGTCGTGCCCGACGACGCGCGCGTACCAGGCGCGGCGCGTCGGGTACCAGAGGCCGGGCACCGACAGGCAGCCCTCGTCGCCGTCCTGGTACTCGTCCTCGGACAGCTCGACGATCGTCGGGTTGAGGACGTAGCCGATCTCGTCGTCGATGTTCCAGGAGAACGCGCGCAGGCCGACGCCGATCTGGTTCGCGGCGAGCCCGGCGCGGCCGTCCTCGTCGACGGTCTCGAGCAGGTCCTCGACGAGGGACCGGACGCGGTCGTCGATCGTGGTGATCGGGTCGCACGGGGTGCGCAGCACGGGGTCGCCGACGGTCCGGATCTCTCGCATCGCCATGCGGAGCATCCTCCCATGCCTCCCGCGTGGACTCTCGCGCGGCCCGCTCGCTCGCGCGTGTGACTCGACAGACACCCTCTCGGCCCGTCCGGTCCGCTCGACATGCGTAGACTTCTGTACTGACCGGTCAGTCAGGAGAGGAACGCATGGTCCCGCAGACAACCGCCCACCGCGCCACCCCGACGGGGTCGAGCGACCCGACCGCGCACCCGAACCCCGCGCCGGCACCGGCCGCCGTCGTCGCACGCGGGCTCGCGCTGCACGGCGAGCGCGGCGTGGTCTACGGACCGGTCGACCTCGACGTCCCCGCGGACGGGCTCACCGTCGTGCAGGGCCCGCAGGGCGCCGGGCGCTCCAGCCTGCTGCTGACCCTCGCGGGCCGGATGGTCCCGGACACCGGCTCGTCGCTCACGGTGCTGGGCCGCTCGCTCCCCCGCGAGCGCGACCGCGTCCAGCGCGAGGCCGCCGTCGCCGGGTTCGCCGGCATCGACGAGCTCGACGACAGCGTGACGGTCGGCGAGGTCGTCCGCGAGCGCCTCGCGTGGCTCGCGCCCTGGTACCGGAGGGTCCCGCGCGTGGACCAGCGCACGTTCACGACGCTCGCGCGGCCGGTGTTCGGCGAGCGCCCGCTGCCGCGCGTGACGAGCGTCGTGTGGGACCTCGACGAGGTCGACACGCTCCTGCTGCGCGTGACGCTCGCGATGGCGCAGCGCCCGCGCCTGCTCGTCGTCGACGACGTGGACCAGGTCCACGACACCACGCGCCGCGCGACCCTCTGGTCCCGCCTGGAGGCGATCGCGGAGGCCGGGACGACCGTCGTCGCGTCCGTCGCGTCGCTCGACGAGGTCGCCCGCACCGCCTGGCGCACCCCTGTCACGCGCGTGACCCTCGCGACCGGCCCGCACGCCGTCCCCGCGACCGACGCGGCCTGACCGGCCGCACCCGAAGACCCCGATGCCCCACCCAAGGACTGCCATGCCTGCGCTCACCACGACCGGCACCGAGCTGCGCCGGTTCCGCCGCGGACGCCTGCCGCGCCTCGCGGTCGCCGCGATGATCCTCGTCCCCCTGCTGTACGGCGCGCTGTACCTGTGGGCGTTCTGGGACCCGACCGGCAACCTCGACCGGCTGCCCGTGGCGCTCGTGAACGCCGACGCGGGCACGCAGGTCGACGGCGCACCGCTGCGCGCGGGCGACGAGGTCACCGACGCGCTCACGGCGTCCGGCGACCTGGACTGGCGCGTCACGGACGCGCAGGACGCCGCCTCCGGCGTCGAGGACGGCACGTACTACTTCGCGGTGACGCTCCCCGAGGACTTCTCGCAGGACGTGGCCTCCGCGTCGGGCGACGAGCCGACGAGCGCGCGCATCCTCGTGACGTACGACGACGCGAACTCCTTCCTCGCGTCCACACTGGGCCGCAGCGCCATGACGCAGGTCGAGGCCGCGGTGTCGGCGTCGATCGGCGAGCGGGTGACCGAGCGCGTGCTCGTCGGGCTCGGCGCGGCGCGCGACGGCTTCGCGCAGGCGTCGGACGGCGCGCTCACGCTGCGCGCGGCGGCGGGCGACCTGGGCGACGGCGCGACGCGGGTCGCGGACGGCGCACGCGACGCGGCCGACGGCGCGCAGGCGCTCGCCGAGGGTGCGGGCACGCTCGACGCCGGGGCGGCGCGGCTCGCGTCGGGCACGACCACGCTCGCCGACGGCACGACGAGCGCCGCTCGGGGCGCGAGCGACGCGGCCACGGGCGCCGCGGACCTCGCGGCCGGGCTCGGCACGCTCGACGACGGCGCCGGCCGGCTCGCGCAGGGCGCGCAGGACGCGGCCGACGGCGCAGCGTCGCTCGCCGACGGGGCGACGACCCTCGCCGGCTCGGCGCGGACGGCCGCCGACGGCGCGGCGCGCATCGACACGGGCGCCGGCGCCCTCGCCACCGGGCTGGCCTCCGCCGCGTCGGGCGCCGCGGACCTGCGCGACGGCACAGTGGCGCTCGCCGCGGGCGTGGACGCGCTCGACGACCGGCTCTCCCCGCTCGTCGCGGCCGTCCCGTCCCTGCGCAGCGGCATCGGGCAGGTCGCGGGCTATCTCACGGCGCGCGCGCAGGCGGGCGACGCCACGGCGGCCGAGCTCCTGGCGGCGCTGTCCGAGCAGTCCGGCATGCTCCCCTCCGACGACGACCTCGCGGAGCTCGCCGACGGGCTCGCAGCCCTGTCCGAGGGCGCGACGAGCGTGGCGACCGGCGCGGACGACCTGTCCGGCGGTGTCGCGGCGCTGTCCTCCGGGGCCCAGGACCTCACCGCCGGCACGAGCGACCTCGCCGCGGGGCTCGACCGTCTGGCGACCGGTGCCGGCGCGCTCGCCACCGGTGCGTCGTCGCTGTCCGCGGGCGTCGACACGCTCGCCGACGGCTCCGGGACGCTCGCCGAGGGCACGACGAGCGCGGCCTCGGGCGCGGGCACGCTCGCGGACGGCACCGCGCGGCTCGTCGACGGCCTCACGCAGCTGCGCTCGGGCTCCGCGAGCGTCGCGTCGGGTGCGGGCGAGCTCGCCGCGGGGACCGGCACGCTCGCCACGGGTGCGGGCACGCTCGCTGGCGGCACCGCGACGCTCGCGGACGGCGCAGGTCAGGTCGCCGACGGGTCCGGTCTGCTCGCGGACGGTGCCGGGCAGCTGGCCGAGGGCCTCACCGGCGGTGAGGAGGCGATCCCGGAGGGCATCGCGACGCCGGAGCGGGCGAGCACCATCGCGTCCCCCGTGCACGTCGAGGAGAGCCACGTCAGCCAGGCCGAGGGCTTCGGCGAGGGGTTCGCGCCGTTCTTCCTGCCGCTCGCGCTGTTCGTCGGCGCCCTCATCACGTGGCTGCTGCTGCGCCCGCTGCCCACGCGCGCGCTCGCCACGCCCGCCTCGGGCGGCCGCGTGACGCTCGCCGGCTACCTGCCCGCGCTCGCGCTCGGCGCCGCGCAGGTCGTCGTCATGCTCGGCGTGGTGCACCTCGGGCTCGGGCTGGACCTGAGCTCGGGGGTCGGCACGCTCGCGTTCACGATGCTCGTCGCCGCGACGTTCCTCGCGCTGCAGCAGATGCTCATGGCGGTGCTCGGCCCTGCGGCAGGCAAGGTCGCGATCCTCGCGCTGCTCATGCTGCAGCTCGCCTCGTCGGGCGGGACCTACCCGGTCGAGACGACTCCCGCGTTCTTCCGTGCGATCCACCCGCTGCTGCCCATGAGCTACGCGGTCACCGGCCTGCGCCAGGTCATCACGGGCCCGGTCGACGCCCGGTTCTGGGTGTCGGTCGTCGTGCTGGCGGGCGTGCTCGTCGGCTCGCTCACGATCACCGCGTGGCGCGCCGGGCGCCTGCGGACCTGGACGCTCGAGCGCCTCCACCCGGCGCTGTCGATCTGACGGCGGGTGCCCAGGTGAGCTGCGCGGGCAGGCGACGACGAGAGGCGGATTAGGGTTGCGCACCATGACGGACACGCGGCGCCAGATCGTCGACGCCGCCCTCGCGCTCGTCGCGGACCGGGGCATCGGCGCGACGACGGTCGACGACATCGCCGCGGCCGCGGGTGTCGCCAAGGGCAGCGTCTTCTACAACTTCGGCTCGAAGTCGGGGCTGTTCGAGGCGATCATCGCCGAGGGCGTCTCACGGCTGACCGCCGCCCTGAAGTCGGCCGCCGAGGGGCTCACCGGTCGCGCCGCGGTCGAGTCGATGGTCGGGGCGCTGCTCGAGCAGGTGCGGGCGCACCCGGACTTCGCCAAGCTCGTCGTCGCCGAGTCGTTCCGGTCCGGCCGCGCGTGGCAGGAGTCGATCCGTCAGGTGCGCCAGGAGTCGATGGGGACGATCGCGGACGTCGTCGAGCGGGCGTGGCCCGAGCGCGACGCGTGGTTCACCGCCGCGGCCCTGTTCGGCGCGACGCTCGTCGCGGGGCTCGAGTGGCTCGTGTTCCAGCCGGACCGCCCGATCGAGGACGTCCGGGACGCGGTCCTGGCGACGCTGTCCTGACGCTGCACCCTGCCCCGACACCGGACACCCGGCGACCGGTCCGGGACATGACGAAGGGCCGGTGACGAGTCACCGGCCCTAGCGCCTGACGTGCGTGCGGGACGCTCCCGCCGAGCTCACTCGCCCGTGCGCTGCTGCGGGACACCCTGCAGGAGCTGACGGACCTCGGCCTCGTGGAAGCGGCGGTGCCCACCGAGGGTGCGGACGGCCGACAGCTTGCCCGCCTGCGCCCAGCGCGTGACCGTCTTCGGGTCGACGCGGAACAGGACGGCGACCTCACCGGGGGTGAGCAGGGCACCCTGCTGGAGGGGGGCGTCGGTGTGGGGGGTGGTGATGGCCATGATGGCTCTCCTTCGTCGTTCGGTAGCTCGGCTGACCCGGTGGGCCCCGTGGCTTTGCGTCCCCTCCTCGCGGAGGGTTTGCCGTTGTCGCTGACAACTAAGAACTATCCCCGAAACTGGACACGTGTGCAAGAAGCGCGGCCGTGGGAGACCACGGGCATTCGGGTGAATTTCGGACGTCCCGGACCAGGAGGAAGGCCGACGAGTCGGACGTCCGGCTTGGTAGTCGGACATATGTCCAGGTCACGCGCCGATTCTGTCGGGGCGGCAATCGCGTCACCCCAACGGGCGAAAGATCGCGTGACGTCGGTCACGTCAGGCGCGTCGCGGCCTCCGCACGGGTGACGGGACGAACCGGTCGCACGCGGACACTGCTCCGACGGGTCTAGAGAAACGGACATCGCGTGTCCGGCGGGTAGCCTGGCGAGCGATCTCGGGGCAGTAGCTCAGCCGGTCAGAGCAGCGGACTCATAATCCGTGGGTCGTGGGTTCAAGCCCCACCTGCCCCACCCGTGTTGACCTGCAGTGACGCTGCGCGGGCACCTGCTGCCTCGGTGCTCGTGCAGCAGATTTGCAGCAGACCCCGCGTCGGTGACCCGGCCGAGCGCCGCGCGGAGACGCCCCAGGGGCGCTGCTCCCCCGCCTGTCTGGTACCGGCCGGAACCAGCGTCAGGACTTGTACAGGCGCTCAACTTCGGATGCCGGCAGCCACACCGACCGTCCGTGAGTACCTCGGCCTGACGAGCGCGTCCCTCGCCGGCATGCTCGGCGTGCGCCACGACACCTACCGCCGCTGGGAGTCCGGCCGCGAGCGTGTGCCCGTGCGGGTGCGCGAGGAGGTCGAGGCGGTCGAGGAGTACACCGCCCGCGCAGTCGACGAGCTCGTGGCCGCACTTGAGGACGCTCGCGACCCGGTCGTGCGGGTGTACCGCACCGACGCCGAGATGCACGCTGCCCGCCCGGACATCGCGCACCTGCCGGCCCGGTGGTGGCGACACGTGGTCGCCAGGGCGTGCGAGCGGGTGCCGGGCGTCGAGATCGTCAGCGTCGACGCATGACGAAGCGCCCCCGCCCGCACCTCCGAAGAGGCGGGGCGGGGGCGGTGTCGTGGGGGCGGGCTAGACGATCGAGACGTCGTCGACGTCAAGGATCTCGCCAGGGCTGATCGCTGCATCGGTGTCGACGTACACCGCGACGCGGCACGTGGTGCGCGAGTCCGGGATGACGCCCTCGATGAAGAGCTGCTGCCAGTCGCCGGTCGCGATGACCTTGGCGCCGATCTCCTGACCGCCGCCGGGCCCGTAGTTGAGCGTCGGGTAGATGCGCCGCCCGGCGACAGCGCGGACCCAGAGCGAGCCCTTGCGGTGCTGGCCGGGCGCCACCGTGCCCGTCGCGCTGATCACTCCGTACCCCGTTCCGCCCGCGCCCGAGTAGGTGCCGCGCAGCAGGTACGACCCGCTGTGAGGGCTTGCTCCGGTCGGGCGCGAGAGCGTGGCGTTGAGCGACGTGGTGCCGGTCGAGTTCGATTCGAACGACGGATCGGCCAGCAGGTTCGTCAGGGTCGACCCGTCGTCCGTCACGTTGTCCGAGATCAGGTCGCCGCCGCTCACGACCTGAACGACGGCGAGCCCGTCATCCCCATTCCCCACGGCCGTGTTGCGCTGGATGGTGGGGTCGGTCGCGTACATGGTCGCCCCAGACAGGTAGACGCCGCGGCCGGTGTTGCCGCGCACGTCGTTGTCGACGATCCGCAGCGACGCCGAGGACGCGGAGAGCAGCACGCCGTCGCCCGTGTTGTCGTGGACGATGTTCGACGAGAGCTCGGCGCGCACCGTCGTTACCTCGACCTTGACGCCACCACCCCCGTTCCGGCAGACGCGGTTCTGCGCGAGCCTCAGCCCGGGGCCGACCTTCGATCCGGACGGAGCGGTGACGCCGGCTCCCGTGTTGTCGGAGATGTCGTTGCCGCGAAGCGTGTACGACCCTGCGGACGTGTCGAGTAGCGCGACACCCGCGGTGGCGTTCTTCGCGAGCACGCTGTCGACGATCAGACCCTCGACGCCGGCCTGCGACGCTGCGCCCGTGCCGCGGAGCGCAGCGCCGTACGTGTTGCCCGTGAAAGATCCGCTCTGCACGACCGCGCCGCGGCCTCCCGCGTCGAAGAACCCCGTGTAGCAGCCCGTCGCGGTGGCGCCAATGAGGCGGAAGCCGCGCGAGTAGTGCTGCGCCTCGGGGCGGTCCAGGTGCTCGATGAAGAAACCGTGCGTGTAGCAGTCGCGCGCGACGCAGTTGATCACGGTGACGGGCTCGACGGGCTCGTAGCCCATGCCGACGCCGAAGCCCGCACCGGTGCCCCACCGCGACGCGGGCGTGCCGCGGCCGGCGTTGACGGCCTCGCAGTCGACGAACGTCGCGTCGGACAGGAAGTCGCAGCCGAACGCGGTCGCCCACGAGTCGCGGATCGTCACACGCTCGAAGCGCAGGCGTCGCATGTGCTGGATGAAGACGCCCTTCATCGCGTAGTCGTACGCCGTGTGGTCCTGCCCAGAGCAGTCGATGGTGAAGTCGGAGAACGAGCAGTCCAGGTACTCCTCGCCATCCCAGTCCCCGGGGGCCGCCCAGCCGTTGACCGCGCAGACGCGCCCGACGGGAGCGAGCGCGGTGTCGAGTCGCCCCGCACCACGAAGCCCGACGCGACTGCGCCAGGTCAGGCCGACCTCGAGCCGGAACCGCCCGCGAGGCAGCGTGAGCACGCGCGGCTGCCCATCAGACGCCGCGGCCGTGCCCAGTGCATCCACCGCCCGCTGCAGGATGACGTGCGCGTCCTCCTCACCGGTGAGGTCCAGCGTCTCGCCCGGTTCGATGAAGTCGCGCACGTCGATGACGAGCGGAAGGCGCAGAGGGCCAGCGAGTTCACTCGCCAGGTCGTCCGCCGAGACGTTCGCCGTCTTGCCCGCGACGCTCGTCACCGCGGGCAGCGGCGCCGACACGGACGGCAGGACCGTGCCCTTGCGCGGGAGGTCGTCGAGGTCGACCGTGAGCTGGCCCAGGACGACCTGGAGCCGGTACTCGTCGACCTGCTGACGGGCCCCGAACTTCACGGTGAGGGTGATCGTGTAGAACCAGTTCGTGACCGCCTCGCCGGTGTTCGCGTCGAGGACGCCGGCCTGGTTGACGTGGATGAGCGGGAACGAGAGCCCATCACCGATCGGCGCGACCGGGATCGCCTGCTGGCCGTACAGGGTCTCCCCCGTCTCCGCCCACACCAGGTCTCGGTCCGCCTTCACCGTGGCGCTCACGAGCGTCCCGAGGTTGCCGAGGATGTCCTTCGGCGGGGACTTCGTGACCGTGCACGTCGAGATGCCAGCAGGAAGAGCCACAGTGACCTCCGGGTTCGAAGTGATGAGTCCGGGCACGACGAAGCCCGCGAGCGCGGGTGTGCGAGGGCGTCGGCGTGGCAGGACGGTGGTCAGGCGATGACGCCGGCGGCACGCAGTGATCGGCCGGAGCGGAGGCGCATCGGACGGGGTGCGGTGCCGGGGCCGAGGTGGTCGGTGACGGGCAGCGCGGTGTTGGTGCAGGTGTCGCCGCCGTAGCCGAATGTGAGGGTGGCGCCGCTGTTCCTCGCGGGGACTCGGTACGTGACGGTCTTGCCCGAGCCGAGAAGGGTGACGGGCGGTCCGGCGAGCTGGGTCCACTCGCCTCTGCCGGTCGCGGCCAGCACTCCCTCGCCCCAGGGTGCTTGCACCTGGTCGGACCCGCAGATGCCGGTGACCGGGTCGGGGCAGTAGTCGGCGCGGCCGTCGTCGATCGACCACTGGATCAGGTCAAGGATCAGCGTGCTGGATGCGGTGGTCTTCCCGATGCGGAACGAGTCGAAGGTCGTGATGCCGGTGTTCTTGTCGGTGAAGAGCGCGCCGTCGTGGAGGACGGTGAGCGAGCCGTCGTCCTCGACCCTGCGGAACTTGTGCTTGGCCTTGCCGTCCGCAGTGGTCGTGCCGTTCTCGTTCCAGATGTCCCAGACGTAGAGCTCGTCCTCGGGTACGAGCGTGTACGGCACCGTGTCGAACGTGGTCCCGTTGGCGTTGAGCGTCGGGGTGTTCGCGGACGTGAGGCGCGCCTCGATGTTCCCGGTGCTCGCGCCGCGCATCGCGCCCATCACGGTGAGCGAGGACGGAAGCGCCATCACCCGGAACATCAGCTGCCAGGCACCGCGGGAGACCGCGGGGGTCGTCTTGCGGGTCTCGAGCGCTGTTCCGGTGCCCTCGTACCGGATCACGGTGCGCTCCGTCACGGGGTTCGGCACGTCGTCGACGTACTGGATGCCGGCGGTGTTGCTCGGCGTCACGACCGTGAACGGCGGGTCGCCGCCGTCGCCGGTGTTCCCGGTCTCCGACGTGGTGAGGTAGAGCCCTGGCTCGCCGAGCGCGAACCACGTGCGCAGCGTCATCTCGCGTCACCCCACCCTGATCGGCACGGGCGCGCCGTTGTCCATGAACACGTTCGCGTCGGGCCCGTACACCCAGTCGGACGTCGATGCGCCGTTGCTGGTGCCGGACTCCGCGCCGCAGCTCGTCGGGACGAGGTTCGGGGCCTTCACGAAGCACTGGCCGCTGTTCTTCCCGGCGCGTGAGATCCGGTTCCGCTTGACCGACAGGTTCCCGATGCTCGCCGTCGTCGCGACGTTGAGCGTGGACCCGTTGAGCGGGTCGCCGTAGCACCAGTTGTCCTCGACGATGCAGTCGCCCCACCCGTGCGCCGGGACGTCGGTGTTGATGATCACGCACGAGGTGCGACCGCCGTGGAGCGCGTTCCCGATGATCTCGAGGTCGAGCGACCCGAGGCCCTGGATGCAGTCGTTGTGCGTCCACCCATCGGACTGCGTCGACGGCGACACGATCAGGTCGTGGATGTAGGTGCCCAGGATCCTCACGCGCTGTCGCGCAACTGCCTTCGTCGGTGTGTAGACCTGAAGGCCGTCGACGGCACCGGACAGGTCGCAGCGGATCACGTCGACGCCGCGGCCGCGGATGCAGGTCGACTGCTCCTCGGTCGCGAGGCCCGGGTCACCGACGGTCACGCGCGTGAACTCGACGAGGTTGCCGTGCGAGTTCTCAGCGTTGAACTGGATGCCGTTGATCTGCGTCGTCGACGGCTGCATGATCACCTCGACGTCGCGGATGATCACCCCGCTCTCCGCGGTGACGTTGATCCGCCCGTAGACCCTGATCCGCTCGGTCACGCCGGGCATGCTGATCGTGTACGTGTACGGAGACCCGGGCGACCCGAACGTCTGCGTCGGCGGGACGCGCGGCCCGGTGTTCTCCGCGGTCGGCTCGGTGATCTTGAGGTGGAACACGAGCCCGGGTCCGGGGATCGAAGGACGACCGCGCTGCCTCCACCTCCCGCCCCGCGCGACGCGGACGCCGACCACCGCGGCGAACCCCGTGAGCACGAACCCCCGAATGGTGGCCGCCGCGATCCGGGACGAGAACCGCTCCGCGGCGGACGCTGTCACCTGCCGCGTCGCGCGCATCACGCCCCGTCCTCCTCGTCGCCCCCCTCAGTCCACAGGTGCAGGTCCTCCATCCACGACGGCGGCGGCCCTCCGGGCAAGCCGACGAACGCGATAGTGTCGCCCTTCTCCGGGTCGTATCCCGCCGCGAGCGCAGCGTCCTTGTCCTCGAAGAGCCAGGTCTCCGTGTCGGGGTCGTAGAGGTTCGCCACGACCACCGGCGGCCGCGACGACGTCGACGCGGTGCCGGGTGTCGTCGAGTCGACGATCAGGCCGAGCTCGGCGAGCGTCGTCAGGAGGGACGCGAGCGCCTCGCCCGAGGCGCGTTCGCCGGTCACGGTCACCGGGAAGCCCAGGCCCGCGAGGAGTTGCTCGGCGGTCACGCCCCCGGTGTAGCCGACGACGCTCGACACCGCCGGCAGGGGCGCGGACACGCTCGGTAGGACGAGGCCCTTGCGCTGGATCTTGTCGAGGTCGAGCGTCGCCTGATTCTGGAGGGGCTGGAACCGGTACTCGTCGGTCTGCGTGCGGTTCCCGAACGCCACGGTGACCTTCACCGTGTAGTACCAGTACGTCACCGCGAGGCCGGTGTTCGGGTCGAGGACACCGGCCTGGTTGACGTGGATGAGCGGGAACGACAGGCCGTCGCCGACGGGGGCGACGGGGACCTCCTGCTGCCCGTACAGGGTCTCCCCCGTCGCGGACCACACCAGGTCGCGGTCCGCCTTGACCGTCGCGCTCTTGACCACGCCTGCGTTGCCGAGGATGTCCTTCGGCGGCGACTTCGTGACCGTGCACGTCGTGATGCCGGCAGGAAGAGCCACGGTGACCTCCCGTTCAGTGTGAGTCCTCGCACGCCGCAGCGGCGAGCGGAGACGGGTGCATTGACGGGCACTGCGTGCACGAGTGCAGCGGGATCGGCGGGACGAACTCGGGCGTCAGGCCGCGTGCGACCCTCGCCTCCCGCTCGGTCAGTCCGCGCAGCCGCGCGTTCTCAGCGACGAGGTCCGCGACGAGGTCGCAGCGGTCCGCGCACAGGGGCGTGCTCACCTCGACGTCCAGGGGCACGACGGGCAGTAGTGGAAGATGTCGTGGTACTCGGGCGTCGGGCATGCCGCGATCGCCGCCTGGCCCTCGTCGCTCAGCTGCTCGACTTCCGCGACCTCCGCCAGGACGGCATCCGCGGGCGTCAGCGCG
The DNA here is from genome assembly GCF_021590045.1 of Cellulomonas palmilytica. Lineage (NCBI taxonomy): Bacteria > Bacillati > Actinomycetota > Actinomycetes > Micrococcales > Cellulomonadaceae > Cellulomonas > Cellulomonas palmilytica. The sequence continues at coordinate 2,978,442 of NZ_CP062221.1, forward strand.
TACACGGGGGTGCGCACGGAGCCGAGCACGATGCGCACGAGCCACAGCGGCAGGTGCCGCTCGAGGCGCCGCCAGACCCAGTACCAGAGCGCGATCACGAGCGTGACGACGAGGCCGAGCACGACGTCGGACGCGAGCACGTCCGCGAGCGCGTCGGCGATGTTGTCGGGGAGGTGGCCGGCGAGGACGGCCAGGAGGGCGGCGACGAGGGTGCCCCAGAGTGCGGGGACGGCCGTGCGCAGCGTCGCGACGGCGAGCTCGGAGAGGGCCTGGTGCTCGTCGGTCGAGGGGGTCGGTGCGGTCATGGCTAGCTCCTGACGGGCCGAGGGGGCGGGGGTGGCGGTGCCTGGCGGTAGATGTGGTCGATGAGCACGCGGCTGTACTCGCGCTCGTCCTCGAGCTCGTCGAGGAGCCGGTCGGCGCGGGCGGTGACGCGAGCGACCTCCGCGCGCAGGCCGTTGACGTCCTCCTGGAGCTGGTCGATCTGGGCGTCGCGGTCGGCGATCGTGTCGCGGCGCTGGGCGGCCTCGTCGCGGCGTGCTTCGCGCTCGTCGCCCTTGATGCCGGCGGCGCGGGAGGTGCGGGTGCCCCAGATCGCGGCGATGCCGGACAGGACGCCGCCTGCGCCGAGGACGTAGGAGACGATCTGGTCCGTGCTCACGGGCGGCCCTCCGCTCGCCGGGCCGCTCGCCGCCTCTCCATGCGTCGATGGGTGCGTGCGACGGTCACCGTGTTGACGTGGAACACCCAGCAGTCGAGGGCGCGGCGGCCCACGCCGAGCGCGCCGAGCGTCATCGCTGCGGCGGCGGACAGGCGGGTCGGGACCTCGTCGATGCTCACCCACACGGGGAGAGCGCGGGCGCCGAGCAGGAACACGAGGACCGAGGCAGCGATCCACTCCATCCGCCAGCGGCGTGCGATGACGCCGGCGAGCCCGAGGACGCTCATGGTGGCGATCGCCCAGGTGCTGATGTGGATCTGCAAGTCCGGGACGACCCCGACGATCGTCAGCGAGGGCGCGAAGGCGTCACCCGCTGCGACGAGGCCCGCGAGAACGTAGGACAGGAAGCACACGCACCACCCGACGACCTTTGCCCACCGCGGGAGGTGCCTGTCCGGGCTCACGACTGCGAGCGCTGCTGGAGGCGCTCGCCCAGGCCGTCGAGGATCTTCGCCGCGAGCGCGGCCGCGTCCTCGGCGGGGACTCCCCCGTTCGTGAGGATCGTCGTGATGTCGCCGGAGACGGCGGAGAGCTTGACGCCCTGCTCGCGCAGGAGGCGGACGATGCCCTCGCGGCCGTGCTTGCGGTCCCACGCGGTGTCGGCGGCCGCGGCGGTCGCCTGCTGGGCGGCGGTCTGCGCGTTCGCGTTGATGCGGCGCAGGAGCTTGTGCGTGTCGATGTCGTCGACGTCTGTGCCGGTGGGCTTGTAGGCCCAGACCGCCTGGGCGATCTCCTGAGGCGTGGGCATGTCGTCGTCCTCCTCGTGCGCGGGGGTGAGCGTGGCGACGAAGCGCGCCACGTCTCGGGCGGTCTTGCCCTTGGCGATGTCGAAGTGCATGGCGTCGCGCCAGCCGGGGTTGTAGTCGAGGCCCCAGGCGAAGAGACCGCCTGCCTCGGCGAGGATCTGACGGACCTTCTTGACGCCCTCGGTGCCCCACCCGCCGGTGCCGTACGTCGAGCTGTGCTTGCCGGCCTCGTACGGGTGCAGGTGCCCGTTCACGTCGACCGCGGTTCCGGACATGTGGTTCGAGCCGGGCGCGCCGCCGACCTGCTGGTTGTAGGCGGCGGACCGCCACCCGTTGACCTTGGTGACGCGCTCGACGCGGGCGTGGATCTGCTCGACGAGCCAGCTGAGCGCGATCGCGACGTCGCCGGTCAGGATCTGCGCGCCGTCGGCGTCGGCGGCCAGGTAGACGCGCGTGACCGCCGGCTCGTCGACGACGCGCCAGTCGTTGTTCGTGGTCGCCACGATCACCTCCGGGCATGAGGAAGCCCCCGGGCCGGGTGGCGCGAGGGCGCAGGATGAGGAGCGTTCAGACGCGGAAGGCGAGCGTGCCGACCATGCGGCCGTTCGCTGCCCACGTGCCGGGGGTCGTGGTCGTGAACGCGGTCAGCGCGGCGGGGGTGCCGGTGTGGAACCGCAGCGACACCGGGTTGGTCGGTGTCGTCGACAGCAGCGCCGGGGTGATCGGGTGCGCGGTGCCGTTGTAGACGGGTCGCGCGATGCCGTGCCCCGTGACGTACCCGTGGGCCGGGGTGAACCCGGCCGGGAGGGTGATCGTGACGTCCCCCGCGATGTTCGGCGACGTGCCGAGCGTGATGTCGAAGTCCACGACGACGGTGTCGTCGCCGAGGACCGCGTACTGCGTGTCCACCACAGCCCCGGTGCCGAGCGACCCGCCGCCCCCGACCGCCACGGTCGCCGTGTAGGGCACGAAGGTGCCCCGGCTGCCGAGGGTCGTGAGCTGGGACCAGAGGTCCTCGAACCACTTCTTGAAGCCGTTGCCCGCGCCGCCTGCCGGCGTGCCGGGGACGAGCAGGGATGTCCCTGTGGGGGCAGGCATCAGAGGCCTCCGATCGTGAGGAGCCAGGTGTCCAGGTCGTCGAACGTCGTCAGGCCCTTGGACCCGAGGAACGTGTCGAACTGGTCGAACGTCGTGACGCCGAGGGCGACGAGCGCGCGGTCGAGGTCGTTGAACATCGGGGCGAGGACGACGAGGCGCAGCCTCTGCGACAGGTCCCCCGCTTCGGCGGACAGCGACGTGCCGGCGACGAGGACCTTCGCTCCTATGCCGGTGAAGGTCGGGTCGACGAGCTTGCGGACGTCGCCGAGGCGGATTCCCATGTCGACCTGTGTTGCCTCGACCTGCTCGAGCACGGCCATCGGGGCGGAGGTCATGGCCTGCAGCCAGGACAGCGCCTCGGCGGCGAAGTCGGCGTCCTGCACCCAGGGGCCCAAGTCCACGGTCAGCGGGTTGCGGGCGGCGGTCGCCTCGGCGCCGGCGGCGATCGTGACCGGCTCGCCGGGCCGGGCGAGCGCGTTGCCGCGCAGGATCAGCGTGGGCGACCCGCTCGAGTCGACCGTCCAGAGCGTCGAGGAGGTGGTGTTCCGGATCGTCAGGACGACCCTCGACGCGGACGTCTGCACGGCCGTGACCCGCAGCGCGGAGTCGTTCGGGCGCGTCCCCCCGCCGTTCGCAGACGTCGCCGCGGCCCACCGCGAGTACGTGCCCGCCGGGGCCAGGCCCAAGTTGTCGGACCAGATCGGGAAGAACGGCGCGAGCAGCGACGCGACCGCGTTGTCGAGGTCGACGACCTTCTGGACCGTCCGGCCCGGCCCGACCTTGATCGGCTCGTCGGCCTCCCAGATCGTCACGGAGTAGTCCTCGGCGAGCGTCAGGTTCGCGGGCCGGTACGACACCTCGACGCGGTCCGCGACGTCGTCCATCGACAGCGACCACGGCAGGTCCGTCACCCCGTCCGCCGTGATCATGCCCTGCGACACCCCCGCGCCGCGCATCACGTCCCGCGGGCGGTAGACCAGGTTGCCGAGCTCATCGATCCAGACCGCGCCCATCGTCGCCGCGGCGACCTCCTGGGCGAGGTCCCAGGCGCCGCGCGAGCCGACCCCCACGACCGCGTCGAGAGTCGACCCCGACGCCGCGATCGTCGCCGTCGGAGGCGTCCACAGCGCGGCGTCATCGGCGCGCGCGATCTGCACGCCCGCGACGTTCATGAACCAGTCGAGACGTGTGATCGGCGCGGGGAGACTCGGGTGCGTGAGCGTCACCGTCCCGGCGAACGCGACACCCGGGCGGTCGCGTCCGGAGAAGCGGGTCTGCGTCGCGGACAGCCGTTCGATCTTGAACTGGAAGCGCTCGGGGTAGTCCGGCTTGTCGAACGGCAGACTCCAGGCACCCGACCCCAAGGTCTCGACGCCCCCGACGACCACCTTGCACTCGAACGACGACGCGGGAGCGACCATGACGTAGGTCGTTCCTGCGTCGTCAGGATGCAGCTGGATGAGACCGCTGCCCGCAGCCTTGCTCGTGAACGTCACGTAGACCGTCTCGCCCACGGCCCAAGGCTCGGTCAGGAGGTAGTCGCCGGGAGCCTGGTAGGCGAAGATCCGACCCCGCGGGTCCGTCTCCCAGAAGAGGTTGGGGTTGACACTCGGGACCGCGGTCCCGACCTCCGCGTCGAAGTTCCCGCACAGCGGAGCCGCGAGGATCGCCGAGGCAACGGGTGGCGGCACGGCGTGCCGGCCGCCCGCCTTCGCCGCGAGGTAGATCAGCCACGCGGCGTCGACTGACGTCGCGTTGATGCCGCCCGACGTCCCGATCAGAAGCGTCGGCGGGATCGTGAGCTCGCCGCGCATCGCCCGCACGTCGTCCGTGATCGTCAGCGACCGCTCGGCCGACAGCGCGGTCGGCGTGGCGACGTCCGTCACGACCATGCGCGCGACCGGCTTCGGCGAGAACTGGAAGGCCGTCCCCGTGTCACCGTCGGCGTCGATCGCCACCGTTCCCCCGGGCAGGAACCGGGACGCCCGCCACGGTGTGCGCACCGCCGTGTCCTCGAGCGAGATCTCCCCCGACCCGACCGATGCGCCGGTCACAGCGCGCACCTGCCCGGGCAGACCGCTGCCCGTCAGGTCACGGTCGACCGACCACGACAGCGCGACCGCGGCCTCTGCGCCGGCGCCGACGTCGACCGTGACAGCGTGCTGCGGGATCGAGACCGGGCGCGGCGTCGTCATGCAACCACCCCGGACACGCCGACCTCACGAAGCACGACCGACCGGTCCGAGCGACCGTGCCCCGACTCGAGGAGCAGCTGCAGCGTCCGCTGCGGGTCCAGGACCTGCACACGACACGGCATGCCCTGCCCCGGCTGCCACGTCGTCGCGGCGTCCGCGAACGTCGAACCCGAGACGGCCTGCACCAGGCGCAGGTTGCGCACCGTGCTCGCCGTGATCGTCACCGCGAGCACGACCGACGACGCCGGCGTGAGGACCACCGACCACCACCGCGAGCCAGACCCGGAGGGTGCGACGACGTTCACCGCCGCCGCCGTGCCGAGCTTCGTGGTGCCCAGCACGGTCCCGGACGCCGACGTCGTCACGCCCGAGAGCCGGTACTGCACCCCCGCGCGGACCGGCACCTGGACGACCTGCCCCGCAGGCACGTTCGGCATCGCCGGCAGGCCCGTCGTGGCGTCCATCGACCCCTGCCACGAGCTCGCCGAGCGAGGCGCCGTGAACTCCGGCGGCAACATGTTCTCGCGCGCGAGCGACTCGTCGAGGAACCATACGTCACCGTCGATCCGGCCCTGCGCTGCCATGTGCAGCAGCGCGATCGTCGAGTCCGGTGCCCCCCACGGCGCGAGGGAGAGCTCCCACTGCCGCGCGGCACGCGGTGCCTGCCGGATGAACTGGGCGCCCGACAGCGCCATGCGCGACGACGTCGGACGCTCGGTCGTCGTCGCGACGCCCGCCTGCACCCCATCCAGCTCGACCATCGCGGCGTACGGCCCCAGCCACAGACCCGACTTCACTTCGCCCCCAACTTGTCCGCGGCCGTCTTGCCGGCCTGGTGGAGACGCGCCTGCTCGCGCTGGGTGAGCGCGAGGATCGCCTTGGGCGGGTTCGCGAGCAGCGCCGCCGCCTGGTACTCGCCGATCTTCTTCAGCTGCCACTCCGGCAGCTTCACGACCGTCGCCGACGCGGACGCGCTCGACGACGCGCCCGCGGTCGACGGCATCGCCTTCGGCGTCGACGAGCGCACCGCCGACGACCGCGACGAGCCACCGCCGGCGTCCAGGCCCAGCGCGCGGCGGATCGCGTTCGCGTTCAGCTTCGCGATCCGCTCGATCTCCTTCGCGATCGCGTCCCGCTTCTTCTCCAGTCCCTCGAGCACGCCCTCCGCAGCGGACAGACCACCGTCGTAGAACCCGCGGGTCACGATCTCGCCCGCACGGTCGGAGAAGCGCTGGATGTCCTTGAACGACTGCCGCAGCTGGCGCGACTCGCTGGCGTTCATCGACAGGATCGCGTCGGCCGCGACCGTGCCGTCCTCGACGCCCAGGCTCACCAGCTCCTGCAGGATCACGCCGGACGTGGGCCCGAGCTTCTTCTGCACCGCGTCGAGCTTCTTCCCGAACGCCTTGAGCTTGTTCGCGTACCCGCGAGCGCCGGCCAGGATCGACGACTTCGTGACGGGCTTGTCGTAGCCCCAGGCGTCCTTCTGCCCGAAGACGCTCGACAGTGAGAACCCGCCCCGCAGCGAGGACGACGCGGACGCCTTGATCGACGACAGCTCGGACACCCGGTCCCGTGCGTCGGCGAGCTTGCCCTCGAGCTTGTCGGCCTGCCCGTACAGCCGCTTGAACGCCGACTCCGCGCCCGCGGCCTGCTTCGCGAGGAAGTCGCGCTGCCCCTTGGAGAAGTCGCCGCTCTGCGCCATGCCCCGCAGCTGGTCGACGAGCCCGTACGCGCCCGAGAGGGACGACGTCGCGCCGGACACGAGCGTGCCCCGGCGGGACGCGAGGATCGTCTCAGAGCGCATCTGGCGGAGGCGCTCGAGCTTGTCCTGCGCGGCCTCGTAGCGGTCGCGTGCCTTCTCAGCGGCATCCTCGTCGGACTGCCTCCTCGAGCGGCGCGCACGGGCCATCGCCGCGTCATACGCACGGCGTGCGGCGTCGCGCTCGTTCGCGGCCGCGCCAACCGCGCCGCCAGCCGCGAACCGCGCCAGGCCTGCGCGGACGGCCGCCCGCATCCGGTACATCGCCTCGTGACCGCCGGCCTTCGCGACCTCGTCTGCGGTCCACATGTGCTCACCGTTCGACGCGGCGATCAGCATCGAGTCGGACGTTCCGCTGCCCGGGCCTGAGATCGCGCCGCCACCCGCGAAGCCGCGAACCGTCGTGCCCGGGACCCGGAACGCCTCGCCGACGCGCGCGTCGACGTAGACGCTGATCCGGCGGCCGTTGTTCAATTCGATGAAGCGGTCGATCTCGTCCCGGGCACCCGCCGTCTCCATGTGCGCCTGGATCGTCCACTCCTGCGGGATCAGGCCAACCGCGTCCGCGAGCGCCTTCGCCTCCTCGCTGCCCATGCCAGCGCTCTCGGCGAAGTCGATGTAGGCCTGGCGCGTGCGCTCGATCTCCGCCTGCAGGTCACCCTGGGTGGCGCCCGACTCGCGCATGGACTCGGCGACATCCATGCCCGACCTTGCGATCTCGTCGAGCGCCTCCTGGTTCGCGCGGCCCTTCTCGGTTGTGATGTCGAGGGTCGCGCCGTTCTCCTTGAGCGCCGCCGCGGCGTCGTCGATTGCCGCCTCGTAGTTCCGCTGGGCGTCGCGCAGCGACAGTGCGATCCCGGCCGCTTCACGCTGGGCGTCGATGACCTCCTTCAGCGCGTCGGTGTACGACTCCGCACTGCCGGTGCCGTCCTCGAGCGCGGCGGCGTAGTCATCGAGCGCGGACGTCGACTCGACGGTCTTCGCCGCAGCCTCCTCGGAGGCGATCCCGGCCTGACGGTCCGCTTCGGCCTTCTGCGCGGCCTTCTTCTCCGCGTCGGTGAGCGAGTCGGCCTGTGCGTTGAGGGCACCCTTGAAGAGGTTCGCTTCCTCGGTGGCCTCGCGCTGCTTGATCTCGGAGAACGAGTTGCGGTACTGGTCGAGTGCGCTCGTGACCTTGTCGACGGCGTCCGCGTTGCCGAGGATGTACCCCCGCAGGTCCTCGACCGCGAGGCCGTACTTCTCGGCGTCGTCGATGAGGCTGGTGGCGTCCTGCCCGAACATGCGGTCGAGCCAGTCGCGCCGGTCGGCGGACAGTGCGTCGTTGATCTTGCTGATCGTCGCGTCGGTGCGGTTCCCGAACTCGTCGAGGGTCGCGGCGTACTCCTCGGTGCGCGCCTTCGCGTCCGCCTGGGCTGACGCCCAGGCGGTGACGGCGACGGTCGCGATGCCGAGGGCGGCACCAACGCCGGCGACGGCGATGCTCGCCGTCTTCGCGCTGACGTTGAGCGCCTTGAGTGAGGCCTTGACATCACTGACGCCCACGACGAGCTTGCCGAGCCCCGCGACGCCGAGCGCAACGAGTCCGCCGCCGCCGATGATCGCGGTCGTCGCGGACTGCACACCGGAGGGCAGGTCGGAGAACGCGTTCACGACGTCCGTCGCGCCCTGCACGAGCCCGCGGAGCGGGCCGTTCGCGCCCTCGCCCATCTTGATGAGCGCGGTCTCGAAGGCGCCGGACAGCCCTTCGAGGTCGCCCTTGAGGTTGTCGAGCTTCGTCGCTGCGACCTCGGCTGCGTAGCCCTGGTCGTCGACGGCGTCGATCCACCCCTGAACGCCCGCGGCGCCCTCGGAGTAGAGCACCGAGGCGGCGCGCACGGCGTCCGAGCCGAACATCACACTCAGGGCAGCGTTGCGTGCCTCGGGCGTGAGGTCGCGCATCTTGGTCTGCAGCTGGCCCGCGAAGTCGGCGAGGCCGACGAAGTTCCCTTGCGCGTCGTACGCCGAGACGCCGAGGCGGTCGAACGTCGCCTGCGCCTCGGCTGACTGCGGCGTCAGGCGCTGCAGCATCGTCTTGAGCGACGTGCCAGCGTCCGACCCCAGCAGACCCGCCTGGGCGAACACCGCGAGCGCGCCGGTCGTCTCCTCGATCGACAGGCCAGTCTGCGCGGCGACGAGGCCGCCCTGCTTGAGCGCCTGGCCGAGGTCGGAGACGTCGCCCATCGCCTTGCCCGCGCCGGCCGCGAGCAGGTCGGCGACGTGCGAGGCCTGGTTGCCTCCGAGCTTGAACTGCTGCAGCGCGACCGAGGTGTAGCCGGCGGCGTCGGCGAGGTCGAGCGTTCCGGCCGACGCCAGGCTGAGCGCTCCGTCAAGACCGCCACCCAGGATGTCCGCGGCCGAGAGGCCGGCTTTCGAGAGCTCCTCGATCGCCGCAGCCGCCTCGGTGGCGGAGTAGACCGTGCGTGCGCCGGCGTCGAGCGCGGCCGCGCGAAGCTGGTCGATCGACCCGGCAGCCTCGGCCGATGTTGACTCGACGGCCGAGATCGCCTGGTCGAAGTCGGCGAACCGCTTCACCGCGAGCACGGCCACACCGGTCAGGCTGGCTCCCAGGAGTGCCACCTTGTTCGACAGCGAGTCGATGTGCGCGGCGTTCTTCTCGATGCCCTTCGAGAGCTTCGAGCCGAACTCCGTCGCCGCCCCGGCCGCGGTCCGCAGCTTGCTCTGCAGGCCGGTGATGTTCGCGTCGATGACGAGCTTTACGGAGCGGTCAGCCACAAGTTCACCCCTTCCGGTCAGCGGGCTTGCGGGAGGATGCGGGCATGACCGATGAGCCGGTGACGCCGCGCGACGAGACGCCGAAGAAGGGCGGCTGGGGCTGCCTGTGGCTGGCCGTTCTCGTGATCGGCGTCCCGGCTGCGTGCACTGCGATCGCGTCGTCGAGCGGACAGGGCTCCTGGGAGCCGACCTCCCGGGAGGCGACCGCCGTCTGTGAGGACTGGGTCCGCGAGAAGCTCAAGGCACCCTCGTCTGCCGAGTTCTCGGGAGCCACTGCCTCCGGGTACGGAGCGGGTCCCTACACGGTGTCAGGCAAGGTCGACGCTCAGAACTCGTTCGGGGCGCTCATCCGGTCCTCGTGGACCTGCACCATCGAGTACCGCGCGTCCGATGAGAAGTGGCACGGATCCGCGTCGCTGCTCGACTAGTCCGCCACGCTCGCACCCCACAGGAGCGCGTCGTCGTGGGTGCCCGCTGTGCCGTACTGCTGGTGGCGGGCGGACTGCTCGCGGCGGATCGCCGTCGTCACGTGGCACCGGATCGGCGGCGGAACGGACACCTTGAACTCCGTCGCCGGGTCCTGGCAGATCGACTTCTCCATGCCGCACAGCGGGCACAGGTGCTGCTCGCGCCACGCCGCGAGTGCGAGCATCCACTGCTGCTCGACGTCGTCCCACTCGGGCTCGAGCGTTGATGCGACCATGCGGCCGTCCTCGTCGTACTCGTAGACCGTGCGGGGCTCCCAGCCCTTGAACCGCTTGTAGGAGATCCCGAGCGCCTCGGCGCGCTCGAGCTCCGCCCTCAGGACTGGGTCGCGAGCGATGCGGCCTGCGAGAAAGGGGCACCGGTCACCCCGCGGTTCAGCCGCAGGACCGTCAGTGCGAACTCGTTGTACTGCGCGTTCGAGATCTCGTCGGCGAGCGCCGGCCAGTCGTTCGGCGCGTCGAACGGGATCGGCTCGCCGTCGGACTTGCGCGCGAGGCCGACGATGCTGACGGGCAGGACCGCGTCGAAGAACGTCGACGTGTTCACGCCGAGGCTCTTGTCCTCGTCGTTGCCCTCGCTCGGTGGGTGCGCCTCCTCGAACTCCGCCCACCGCTTGTGCGGCAGCGCGCGGAGCGTGAAGACGACGGTCTGGGCGGCCATCTCGTGCTCGACCTCGCGCACCTTCTCGGCGAGGTCGCGCACGGCCTGCGAGGCCATCGTCCTCTGGTCGCGGCGCGCCTCGAGGAGCGCGCGCTCGAGCTGCTCGTGCTGCGCCTTCAGCGCGAGGTCGGTGCAGACCTCGACGGTCGTCTCGGCGCGGTTGATGGTGAGGCTCACGGTGGTGGGTCCTTCCGGTGGTCACGGTGGTGACGGTGGAGACCCCGGCGCCCGCCCCACCGTGTAGCGGGCGCCGGGGTGGTACGTCAGGCGCCGGCGACGACCGGGACCTCGACGTGCACGGGGCCCGTGACGAAGCAGGCCCACGTGGAGCGGATGACGCTGTTCGCCTCGGGCGGGACGTCCTGCTTGACGCCCGGCTGGAACGGGATGACGGTCACCTTCTGGGTGGCCGCAGCCGTCGTGTCGAACGCGATGCCGCGACGACGGACGAGGTACTGCGCCGCCCCTTCGACGAGGGTGTCGACCAGCTCGTTCGCGTCGTCCTCGTCGTCGGAGTTGGTGTTGTCGATGCCCGTGAGGTTCAGGCCGTACGTCTTGCGACCCGGCTTACCGAACGTCTCCGTCGAGCAGAGACGCTCGTCGGTGATCGTCGCCTGGTCCACCGTCAGCGCGAAGCCGTCCGGCGTCAGGTAGCAGGAGACGTCGACGACGCCGGCCGCGGTGAGCTCGGCGACCGTGGGCGCGGACGGGTCCGCGATCGCGGGGACGAGCCAGGTCGCGACGTTGCCGTCGGACGGGGTGCTGGGGATCTCGGCCATGTTCAGGACTCCTTCGGGGTGCTGGCCTCCACCGGCGCCTCGGACGAGGGCGCCGACTCACGCGAGGCCGGACGGCCCGCGAGCTTGATGTGGTGCTTGGGCGGCCGGGGGCGCGACGTCGGCGGGTACCGGTCGCTCTTGACGCGGTCGAAGGCACGTCCGATGCGCGGGTCGCCCTCGGGCACGTCGAACTCGTGCTTCGTGTCGCGGTCCTTGACGCGGACGAACACCGTCACGGGAGCCTCCTCGGGCGGGGTGGGGGGCCTGGTCGCCGGCGGGTGCCGGCGGCGGGTCAGAGAGCCGGTCGCGCGGACGCGGTGAGCTCGAACTCGAGGACCGCGTAGAAGGCGGCCGTGTTGGTCGCCGGGAACGTGACCTGCGGGTCCCGCTCGACCGGACGTGAGTTGACGTGACGCAGCGGGCTGCACGTCCAGCCCTCCGCGTCGACGCGCGTGCCCTCGAGCGCGCGGACCTTCTCGGCGAGCACCATGCAGGCGTGGGCGTTCGCGGCCGCCACGGTCACGCGCATCCGCGCACGGTGCGCCATGACAGAGCCCGCGAGCGCGCGATCGCTCGGCGTCGGGATGTCGAGGACGGCAACGGTCCACGGCAGCGGTGCCGAGGCCGGGGCCTCCCCCTCGTAGGTGCCGACCGGGAGGGGCGCGAGGAGCGCCTCACGGAGCGTCACAGGAGCTTCCCCAGCGCCTTTGCGAGCGACGCCACCAGGCGGGGCTCCTCGGCCGCGAGCGGGCCGTCCAGATCGAGGGTGCCGCCGCCGCGCGACGTGCCGAAGTAGGCGATGTTGCCGAGCGCGCCGCCTCGGCGCTTCTTGTCCGGTCCGATCTCCGCCTCGACGCCTCGGCGCGTGACCTCGGTGTCGTACGAGATCGACGACGTCATGCCCTTGAAGTGCGCGGAGGCCGCGGCGTCCGCCTGCAGGTCCCGCTTGATGTTCAGTGCGCCGCGCTGCACGACGGGGCGCACGAGGTCCGTGGTGGCGGCGGCCGCCTTCGTGAGGTCGACCGCGAGCACGCGCAGCTCGGTGGTGTCGACGAAGATGCCGTCGGGCATGGTGCTCACCCCCGGTTCACTGCGACGATGCGGTGCATGGCAACGGAGCCCTGCAAGGTGTGTGGAAGCTCGGACGTGCGCGAGGTTCGCGTGCAAGGCGAGAGGTCGATCACGGACGTCACCGCGCCCGTTCACATCGAGCGGAGGTGTGGCAACCCCGACTGCCCGACGAACACCGGCGACGCGTCGGCCCGCGACGTCGTCTAGGCCGGGAGCTCCTCGACGGCGAGGCGGTAGGCGGTCGCCTGCGACTTGTGGAGCAGCCCGACGACGCGGAAGTCGCGGTCGACGAGGTTCGGGTCGTCGACGGCCGTCGAGATCGTGACGACGTCGCCGATCACCGGCCTGTACGACCCGGACGGGATGTGCACGGCGTAGCGCTGGACCGTCACCGTCCCGGCCGCGCCGATCTCCGGCGCGCGCTCCTGCGGCTCGGTCGTCTGCACGCGGCACACGCCGTCGTACACGGGATCGGAGTACACCGGCGTGACGTTCCCGTCGTCGTCGACGTCGGTGTCGACGACCCGACGCACGATGCACGCGTCGTGCATCCGCGAGCGCGCCTGCTCGCGCAGGAGCGGGAGGGCGGTGGCGATCTCGTCGCCGAGGCTCACGGTCGACCCCAGCGAGTGAGTGGCGCGCCGTGCCAGCCCGGCTCGTACCGGATCGGCGAGGAGAACGCGGTGGGGACGTCGGGCGGGTCCAGGAGGGCCCACTCGTCGTCGGTGACGTACAGGCCGCCGGCGGAGGTCGCCTGGTCGCGGGTCTTCGTGACGGACCCGTCGTCGACGGCCACGGTCCAGGTGCGCAGGCCCTCGGGGTTGCGCAGGACGCGGACGACGGCGTTCGCCTCGACCATGACGGCGAGCTCGAGGAAGACCGGGTCGAGCGCGCGGTCATCGAGGTCGCGGATGCGGTTGCGGATCATCGCCTCGACGTCGCGGAGCAGCGCGTCGACCTGAGGTGCTTCGTCGTCGGCGATGGGGCGGCCGAGGCGCGTCTGCACGTCTTCGACACGAGCGAGCGTCACGGCCGCCCCACCTCCTTACTGCTGCTGCGTCGCGGCGGCGACCGCGGCGCGGATGTCGTCCTTCGGCGCGTCGTCGGCGACGTCGACGCCCTGCTCCTTCGCCCACGCCAACCACGCGTCGCGGCTCGAGCGGCCGTCGGGCGGCGTGCTGGCGGTGCCGGCGTCCTGCGCCTCGGGCTCCGGCCCGGCCGGCGTGTCGTCGGCGGGCGGGTCGGTGGGGGTCGTGGGCTCGGCGGGCTTCTGCTCGCCGCTCGCCTTCGACGTCTTCCCGTCCGCGAGCAGATGGTCGCCCACCTTCGCGCCCTTGGGGACGTCGTCGCCGGCGCGGAGCGCGACCGGCAGGTCGTTGACGTACACGAACGTGACGCCCTCGAGGTCGTCACGGATCTTCTTCCCGGCCATGTCCGGGCCTCCTTCGCGGTGGGACGGGCACGGGGGCGGTCGCGCGAGGTGACCGCCCCCGTCTCGTCAGCAGGTCAGGACAGGACGGTCGCCTTGAACGACAGGTCCGCGTTGGCGAGGACCGGCATGCCGATCGCGTCGCCGTGGACCTCGGCGATCATGGGCGGCGTCTCGTGGCGGTAGACGCCCGTGACGATGCCCGGCTGGTCGGCGAGCTCGATGCCCCAGTCCTCGGCCGTCGAACTGAGGGTCTGCCCCCAGAACGAGGCACCGAGCTGGGTGCCCTCCCATTCGTCCGGGTCGACCGGAGCCGGCAGGAGCAGGAGCTCGTTGTCCGGCAGGACCAGGCCCGACGCGGTGCGCCGCGTGTAGACCTCGATCGGCGGGAGGCCGGCACCCTCGACGATCGCGTTCACGTCCGCGGCGGTGGCCGGGCGCGAGCCGCCACCCACGAGCGACGTCTTGAACTCGTCGCCCTGGGCCATCACGCGCAGCACGCGGCGCGGCATCAGGATGACGCCCGGCGCGACGCCGTTCGTGGCCTCGTAGGTGTCGCACCACGTCTGCAGGTCCGTGAGGCGGGAGACGCTGGTCGCGGACGACCACAGCGCCGACGCCGTCACGGTGTGGCTGCCCGAGCGGCCGAACGAGTCCGCCGCGCCGATCTCGGGGATCGTCGCGACGCCGGTCCGCAGGACGACGCCGCGAAGGCGCTCCATGCGGTCCGCGATGGCCTGCGCGACCCGCCGGCCGGTACCGAGGATCTCGTTGAGGATCGTCTCGTCCGACGCGCCGCGCGTGCGCAGCTGGTCGTACTCCGACACCGGGATGATCTGCCCGATCGGGGGCAGTTCGAGGATGGTGCGCTTGCCCGACGGCTTCTTGCCGACGGTCGGCTCCGCGTCGTACGCGCGGAACTCCGCCTCGACGACGAGCCCCGCCTGGCCGGCGACGAACCGGACCTGGACGTCCGGGACGGTGCGGTTGGGCAGGTAGCGCGCGAGGCTGCCGCGGCGCGCCTCGATGTCGGCGAGCGACTCCCGCACGTACCCCGTGAGGGTCGCCGGGTCGATGAGGTCGGTCCAGAGTCCCATGTTCCGACTCCCCCTCTCAGATGAAGACGAACGTGGTGGCGGCGCGCTTCGCGGCCGCCGCGGGGGCGGTGAACGCGATGGGCAGCTTCGCCGTGCGGATGCGGCCGTGGTCGATCAGCGGGACCGCGAAGTCCGCCGTGCCCACGACCTTCTGGTCGGTGAGGACGAAGCCGGCGAGGATGCCCGCGCCGGTCGTCGTCCCCTCCGTCGCGTCGTAGGGGACGAGGACGCCCCCGACCTTCGCGACGGGCAGGCCCGCCGGGATGTACCCGTTCGGGTAGTGCGTGCCGGCGGTGAAGGTCGAGATGTCGAGGATCTCGGTGCGCGCGTCGTTGATGCCGTGCGTCGAGCCGAGCCAGGACAGGTCGCCGCCGCCGAACGTCTCGGTCGTGAGACGAGGCATGGTGATCCCTCCTCAGGGAGTCGTGGTCAGGACTTCTTGCTGGGGTGCTTCTCGAGCCAGAGCTGACGCCCCGCCGAGACCGACGCCCCCTTGTCGGCGTCACCGTTGCCACCGCCCTGCGACCGGTCCGGCTTCGGACCGGTCGGCGCCGCCGCCGGGATCAGCGACTTGAGCTCGTCGGCGTCGGCCTCGAGCTCCGCGCGCGTCGACCCCGTCAGGCGCCCCGCGAGCTTGAGGTCCAGGCCCTTGTCGGCCGCGACCTCGTACCGCAGCGCCCTCAGCTGAGCCGCGGCAGCGTCGCGCTGCGCGGCGGCCAGATCGGCCGCGGCCTTCTCCTCGGCGGACAGCTTCGAGTCCTCGATCTCCTTGCGGAGCTTCGCGAGCTCGGCCTCGGCGGCGGCCCGAGCCTCACGCTCGGCGACCAGCGCCTTCTTGCCGCCCTCGCCGAGGGGCTCGTCGCCCGCGGCGCTCTTGCTCTTATCGCCGCCGGCGTTGCCGCCGTCGTCGCCGTTCGGGTTCGCCGCACCGGGAGTCCCGCTCTCGTTGCTCTGCGGGCCCGTGATGAACCGCAGGCGCGCGAAGCGGCCGGGCGTGCCGTGGGTGTGGGTGATCGGCCACGCCGTCGCGGCGCGGGCGGTGCTTCGGTGCATGGTGACTGTCTCCGAATCGCTCGGGAGGGCCCGGCCCGCATCGCGCGGTCGGGAGTCTGTGTGGCGGTGTCAGCCGCGCAGGTAGCCGTTCGCGCGCAGCAGCCGCAGGTAGTCCTCTGGGCTCGTCGCGACGGCGCGGATCGTCTCAGGCATCAGGCGCGGACGGACCCGGCCGCGGCTGCGCTGCTGCCCCGACGGGTCGAGGTAGCGACGGGCGGTCCCCCGCCGCGTCGTCCCCTCGGTCGTGATCTGGACCCTGCGGCCGCCGATCTGCGCCGCGCGCATCCCGCGGCGAGCGTTCACGACCTGACCGATGTCTGCACCGTTGCGGATCGCCTCCGCGCCGGCCGCCGTGAACACCTCGTCCTGCTCCGCTCGGGACAGCGAGTCGAAGTACTCGGTGGCGTTCACCGTCAGGTCGTCGGCCACCGCCTCCGACGCGGGGATGTGTCGACAGTCGCACCGCGGGTGGCGGAGGAACGGTGTGCCCGAGCGGTACACGCGACCCGCCAGGATCGCGCAGCGCGAGCAGGACGGCGGGTTGAGCATTCGCACGTACCCGGTGATCTGCGGTCGCACGCCCATCGCGAGCGACTCCGACTGCCGGCCCGTGTCCGACAGGACGGTCATCGTCGCCATCGAGAGCCACTGCCCTGCCTGCCGCAGCGCCTCCGGCCACGCGAGTGCCGGCCCCGACGACGCGACGAGCTGCTTCGCGTGCGTGACTGCTCCGTACAGCAGCGACTCGAGCGGACGCCCGTCGCCGGCGCGCCCGACGAGCGGCCGCGGGTCGGCCGTCGCGACGGGTCGCGCCGCCGAGCTCGAGCCCAGGTCCGCCAGGACCGCCGGCACGTACTCCTGGGCGCCGGTCGCGAGCGACTGCTGAGCCGCCGTGACCGCCGCGAGGAGGTCGGGCTCGATCGCCGCGTACGAGACATCGAAGTCGTCCCGCATCCGGCGCCAGAGGCCGAGCGTCCGCGCGACCGTGCGCGTGATGACCACGCGCTGCTCGGCGGCGTAGACCTCAGCGACCGCCGGCAGCGTCTGCAGAGGCACCAGCGTTGTCCTTCGCGTCGAGCAGGCTCAGCGTCGGGTCCTGCTCCTGCGCACGGAAGTACTCCCGCTCGCGCGCCTTCCGGGCGTCGGACCAGCCCATCTCGTCCCACGCGCCCTCGCGCGACAGGACCGGCACACCGCCGGTCATCTTCGAGATCGCGTCGGCACGCTCGGCGTACGTCGGGGTCGCGGGGTCGAACCAGATCGTGCGGATCCTGTTCGCCTCGGGCCACTCACCCGTGCGGATGCGGGTCGAGAGGCCCTGTACCCAGCCCCAGCCGTCGCCCCAGTCCAGGGCCTTGCGCTCGGCGTTCTTGATCAGGCGCGACTCGTCCGCGCGGATCGCGCCCTCTGCAGCGGGGTTCGCGGCCGACGCGACGAAGTACCGCAGCGGAAGCCCCGAGACTGACGCCACGAGCTTGCCGTAGTGCTCGATCGTCCCGGTGAGGTTCGACAGCTCGGCGGCCGCGAACGTTCCGGCCTTCGCGTCCTTCTCCGCGTAGACCATGAGAGCCGTGTAGTAGGCCTCCCACGTCGGGAGCGGCTCGCCGGTCGTCGGGTCGACCATCTTCTTCGGGTCGACGCCGAAGATGTACCGCCCCGGCACCGCGTGCGCCTCCTGCGCGATCTGGAGGTTCGTCAGCGACCGCGCTGCGGCGTCCGTGAGCGGGATCGCGTCGGCCATCTCCGAGGTCCCCCACCAGTCGCCGGGGCGGCGACGGTTGAGGAACATCACGACGGGGGGCCGCCCGAGCTGGTGGTCGTCGCGGTCCTCGACCGTCCAGCCGTTCCTCGTGGCCTCGAGCCAGACCGTGGCGTCCGGGAGGTAGAGCGTCCGCCGCTGGCGGCCGTCCTCGTCCTTGTAGGCCCGCAGGTAGCCCAGCGCGCGCCGGGTCCGCGCGTCGACGAGCCCCGCCATCTGGCGGGTCGGCTCGACGGTGATCAGCGGGTGGTCGGGGTCGTCCTCGTTCGTGCCGACCGTGACGAACCCGCGCCCGTACTGTGCGGTCTCCTGGTGCAGCATCGGGGCGCCCGACTCGAGGTTGTTCGCCTCCCACTGCTCGCGCAGCTCCTCGGACGAGCCCTCCTGCCCCGCCTCGACGAACCCACGGACCTCGAGACGGTTCACGACCTCGTCGACGACGACGCGCGGCCAGTTCACGACGGTCTCGAACCGCCGCAGCTCGGGCGGCACCGCGATGCCGATCTGGTCGAGCCGCTGCGACCCCTCGTAGTACTTGCCCATGCGCGCGTCGTGCTTCGCGCGAGCCGTGAGCCGCTTCGCGAGCCGGGTCATCAGGGCCTGCTCGTCGTCGTCGAGCTTCACCGTCTGCAGGAGCTCGGCCACGGGCACCCCCTCACCGGAACATGTACATCGAGCTGTCGGACTCCCGTACCCGGCGCAGGTACCCGTCGAGTGCGGTCACCGTCGCCTGGATCCCGTCGATGCGGGTAGAGGACTTCTTCCTGTCGGGCTTCACCGGCCGGATGTTGTCCAGCCCGTCGTTCTTCACCTCGACGACCGACGCCATCCACCGCAGTACCGGGTTCCCGCCGTGTCGCAGCGCCCGCGCGCCGATCAGCCGCTCGAGCTCCTTCGACGCCGGCGACAGGCCCATGAAGGTCTGCGCCACCGGCGCGAGCTCGACGCCGCCCAGCTCCTCGTCAAGCTCCTGCACGAGCTGGCCCGCGAACATCCGGTCGTACGAGACGCGCTGCACGTCGAAGTGCCGGCAGTCGCCGATCACCGCGGCCTTGACCGCGGTGTAGTCGATGACGTCGCCCTCGGTCGCCGTCACGAAGCCCTGGTCGATCCAGCGGTCCAGCGGGACCATCAGCTTGCGCTGCAGGTCCTCGACGCGGTCGCCCGGCACCCAGAACCTCGCGAGAAGGTCGAGTTCGGCGCCCGGTCGGTTCGCCTCGACGAGCACGGTCCACGCCGTGAAGTCCGAGACCGCCGAGAGGTCGAGCCCGCCCCACGCCCGCCGACCGCGCAGGCCGGTGCGGTCGATCGCGCCGTCGAGCAGGTCCCAGCGGTCCAGGTCGATCCAGCGCGCCTGCTCGCGGCGCCGCAGGTTCAGCGTCAGCCGGCAGTACGTCGGGAAGTAGGACGGCGTCGTGCGCGCCTTCTCCGCTTCGCGGTGCAGGTACGCCCACGTCGGGGACTTCCCCGCTCCCGGGTTCGCCCTCGCGAGCGTCGCGTCCGCGAACGGGTCGTCGCCGTCCTCCGCTGCCCAGATGACGCCGTAGTGCCCGGGGTCCTTGACGATGCCGTTCGCGGCGTTCCGGGTGTACGTGTGCTTCTCGTCGTAGATCGTGCCGTCCTCGGCCTCGTCGGCCGTGGTGATGAACACGACGAGAGGCTGGTCACGCGCACCCGTGCCTGTCTCGATCGCCTCGACGAGCGCGCGGCGCAGGCGCAGCGTGTGCACCTCGTCGACCACCGCACCCGAGACGTTCAGGCCGTGCGCCGTCTCCGCGACGCGCGACAGCACCCGCAAGATCGAGCCCGTGCGCGGGACACGCACGACCTCCTTGAGGGGCTCCACGCGCTTGCGTGCCGCCGGCGAAGTCGCGAGCATCCGCTTCGCGTCGTCGAACACACGCGCCGCCTGCGTCGTCGAGCCGGCCGCGTTGTAGACCTCCGCGCCCGCCTCGCCATCCGCGAGGAGCAGTACGTTCGAGATCCCCGACGAGAGCGTCGACTTCCCGTTCTTGCGCGGGACCTCGATCCAGACCGACCGGATCACCCGCACGACCGCGTCGATCTCGGCGTCGTGGTAGACCCAGCCGAACACCGGGGCGATCACCCAGACGACCTGCCACGGGTCCAGGCCCTCGCCCAGCCGCAGCCGCACGCCGGCCCAGCGGCCCTTCGTGTGCTTGAACGCCGCGAGCGCGCGCAGGGCCTTCTGCACCCGCCGGACCTCGAACCAGGCGCCCGGGTGCTGGTCTGCCTGGCACGCCATCACGAGCGGCGCGTGCGCCAGAGCGTCGTCGATCTGCTCGTCCGTCAGCCCGAGCTCGAGCAGAGCGTCGCGCGGGACGGGCAGCCTAGGAGTCGAAGGGGTCGTCCTCGTCGTCGTCACCGGCGCCCCCTCGTCCACCCACGCGGGCCAGAGACGACGGCGTGAGGCCGAGCTCGGCTGCCAGCGACCGGAAGTGCGAGCGGTACTGGTTGAGGACCGTCGTCCACGGGTTCTTGACGCTTCCCCGCTCGGACTCGGTCACGACGCCCTGCATCGACAGCGCGCGCTCGCCCTGGTCGATCCGCGCGAGCGTGATGCAGAGCTCGACGAGCGAGTCCTGCTGCTCACCGGTGAGGCCGACCGAGCGGGACAGCGTCGGAGCGAGCCGGCGCCAGTGCGTGGCCGCGACCGCTCGTGCGCGCCGCTCGGACCGCCGAGGGCCGGGGAACACCTCGCTCCACTTCGGCTCGATCAGTGCGGACGGGGGCAGCTTCACCGCGTCACGGACAGGCCGGTGACCGGGGTTCCCCTCGCGCACGACCGCGAGCGAGGGCTTCGGCTTGCGTCCGACCGTCGCCACGGAGCCCACCTCCTCACGCATTGCCGCAGGTCAGCCCGCAGAAACCGTTCATTTCGCGGGGCGGGGAGTTTGCCTCCCCGGCGGTCCCGCGGTCTGCCCCCTCGGGGGTACCCCCCTGGGGGTCATGCCCGATTCGCGGCCGCCGCGCCGCGCCTGCCGCCCGCGCCGCGGTTGCAAGGCAGGCACTGCGGTCCGAGGTATCGACGGCGGTCCTCGTCGTGACCGAGGTCGAACGCCGACTCCGCGAGCTGGACGCCGCACGTCACGCAGAAGACCAACGTGCCCGACCGGATCCGATCCACGATCGCGGCGCGGCGGCGGTCGTGCTCACTGCCGTACCCGCGCTGCTGCCGCGTCCCTCGGCGCTGCTCGTACGCAACCGCGTGCGCCGGGCAGTACCTGACGCCCGCGGGGAGCATCGCCGGGCACGTCGACGAGCCCGTGCACCTGTGTCGAGGGGCGGTCGGCATGGAGCGGACCTCCTCACGAAGGGGGGCCGGCACCGTCGGGCCGCTCGACGGTTCGACCACGACGCTCGGAGCCCCACCCAGGTGATGACGCGTCGCCCGCCGACCCCAGCAGCGCGGCCCCGGGCTTGACCCGGCCGCGCACGGCCTGCACCCCGGGGCCGTGCGTGCCCCCGGGAAGCACGAAGGCCCGAACCAGCGGTCCGGGCCTCTCACGTGGGCATGACGAACCCACTGAGGCGCAGGCTAGCAGCGACGCGCCGCCTCCGCCAACAGGCAAGGCGCGGCGGCGCGTCGCTGCCGTCAGTCGCCCTTGACGTTCACGATCTGCCGGAGCGTGTGGCGGATCTCGACGAGGTCGCCCGCGTCGGCCATCACGCGGTCGATGTCCTTGTAGGCCGCCGGGATCTCGTCGATGAACGCGTCCGTGTCGCGGTACTCGATGCCGGCCATCGCCTCACGGAGCTGCTCGTGCGTGAAGGTCCGACGCGCGGCCGAGCGTGAGTACTCGCGTCCGGCGCCGTGAGGCGAGGAGTTCAGCGAGAGCCGATCGCCCTTGCCGACCACGACGTACGAGGCCGTGCCCATCGACCCCGGGATCAGCCCCGGCCGGCCCTCGTCTGCCTGGATCGCGCCCTTGCGCGAGACCCACACCTTCTTCCCGAAGTGATGCTCCTGCTCGGTGAAGTTGTGGTGGCAGTTGATGCGGTCGAGCTCGTCGACGTCCTCGCCCATGTGCTCGGCGATCGCTGCGATGACGCGGTCCATCATCTCCTCGCGGTTCAGCAGCGCGAACCGCTGCGCCCACCTCAGCTCGCGGATGTAGGTCCAGAACTCGTCCGTCCCCTCGACGAGGTACGCCAGGTCCGGGTCCGGCAGCGAGATCCACCAGCGACGGCACAGGTCGGCCGCCACCTTGATGTGGTGCTGAGCGATCTTGTTGCCCACGCCACGGGATCCGGAGTGCAGGAACAGCCAGACCGCACCGGTCTCGTCGACTGACACCTCGATGAAGTGGTTGCCGGACCCGAGCGTGCCCAGCTGCAGCTTCCAGTTGCTCGCGTACGTCGCGGGGTCGAACCCTGCTCGTCCAGCCTCGGCCTCGAGCTCCTGCCCCCGAGACGCCGCGGACTCGGTGAGCGCCGTGTTGTACACGCCTGCGGACAGCGGGACGCGGGCCTCGATCGACTCCCGTAGAGGTGCGAGCGCACCGCGGGCCCGCACCTCGTCCTCCGTCCACTGCGTCCGGACCGCGATCATGCCGCAGCCGATGTCGACCCCCACCGCCGCCGGGATGATCGCGCCGCGCGTCGGGATGACCGATCCGACGGTGGCACCCTTGCCGAGGTGCGCGTCCGGCATGAGGGCGAGGTGCGGGTAGATGAACGGCATGCTCGCCGTGCGAATCGCCTGGTCGGCGGTGTTGGGCTCGATGATCGACGCCCAGGAGATGAGCGTCCTGGACAGGTGCTGCCTGGTCATGGTGGAGGATCCTCTCAGCGGGTCGATGTGCTGGGCGTAGGAATTTCCGAGCGGTCCTCGCAGTCCGCGGCGAGCGAGGGGATCGCGTGGTGCGTCTGGCGGCAGGCGCAGTGCCAGGGGGTGCGGCCGTGGCCGGTGCGTGCGGGCTCGGTCACGGGAGGACGGCCTCGCTGATCGGGTCGCCGAGCATGATGCGGATGTGCTCGCCGAGCACGCCGATCGTCGTCGAGTCCCACGCCGCGCCGCAGCCCAGGCACACGGCGAGCAGCGGCTCGAGCCGGACCTGGAGCTTGCCGCGGACGTCGCAGTTCATGCACGGGACGTGCGGCTTGAGCGGTGCGGTGTCCCAGGTCGTGACGACCCGGGCCCGCGCCCAGAACCGGAGGACGTCGTGGTCGATGCATCGCAGGTCGTCGCGGTCGACCGTCGGCAGCCTGCGGATCAGGTCGACGGTGAGGTGCTCGACGTCGGCCGCCGGCTGGCGGTTCGTGATCGCGCCCACCCAGAAGCGCATGCCCTGGTCGATCGTCGTCCACGCGTCGAGCGCCTCGAGGTTCGCGGTCGGGCGGGACTCCGGTCCGCTCGACGACGCAGCGCCGGCCGTGGACCCCACGATCGCGTCGTGCAGCTGCTCGAGCAGCGGCGGGTGTTCGACGACGTGCGAGCGGGGCACGAGCCGCTGACCGTCGCCGGCCCGCAGCGCGTACCCGCACTCGACGCACGTCGGGATCCCACGGTGCTCGGGGGTGAGCCGGCGCATCGCGGCGGCGTAGGACGTCGACGGGGCGGGCGGCGGCACCGGGCACGGCCCGGCGTGCGCGCGGACCCACGACGGGACCGACGTCGTGCGCGGCTCGATCAGCTCGCGCAGACGGTCGGTGATGCGCTCGACGACGCGGCTCGACGCGGCGCGCTCGTCGGTGCGGTCCTGGGGTCGGGTGGTGGTCATCGGGCGTCGCTTCCGGTCTGGCACTTGCGGCAGGGCTCGGGAAGGTTGTGGGTCGGGCAGTGCGTCTCGTCGCCCATCGGGTCGCGGGGGCCGCGGTAGCCGTGCCACGGAGATCCGTAGCGGCCAGGCGCAGGGGGCGGCTCGGGTGCAGGCCCGGCGTCGAGGGTCTGCGCGGGGCGGGGCCGGTCCTGACGCCCACCACGGCCACGACGACGGCGACGGCCCGAGCGGGGCGGAGCGGGCGACCCTGACGCCGGACCTTCTCCCGGACCCTCACCCTGTCCCTGACCCTGACCCGGACGCGTACCCGCGGGCGTACCCGCACGCACGCCCGAGGAGACGATCGGGGGTTGCTTCGAGCTGTGCTCGGAGCTGTGCTTCGAGCTGTGCTCCCGGCCACCCGCGGGCTGCTCCTGGCGGCCCGTGTGCGACGCGGACGGCGCGGGCGAGGGCTCTGCGGCGAGCGGCGTGCTCGGCAAGCTCTCAGCGGCCGCGGCGGCCTCCTGGGCGGGCGTCAGGGCCCTGGGTGCGGCCCTGAGCGTCATGTCGGCGTCGCTGGGCGTGCGGCGGCCCTTGGTGCGGTTGCAGCCGCCGCACGCAACGACGAGGTTTCGCACACCGCGGGCCTTCGTCGGGTCGACGTGGTCCAGCGTCGGCTTCGCGTTCTCGTCCTTGCTCGAGCGGTCGTACCGCTTCACGCGGCGGCCGCAGTAGCGGCAGTCGGCCTGGTTCTTGAGCTTCGGGTCGAGCGGGTCCACGCAGTCGCGCAGCCACACCGCGTTCACGACGTCGGGGTTCTGGAGCTCGCCACGCTTCGCGCGGGTCTCCCGCACGACCGCCGCGCGGTCGTACTTCATGGCCCACCAGTCGTGGTACCGCCAGCACGGCTGCTCGATGCCCGAGACGGGGTCCACAGCCGGCACCGGTTCGCAGCGATCGCAGTCGTGACCCGGTGCGTGCCAGAGCCCAGCGTCCACCAGCAGGTGGGCGAGCTCGAGCGCAGCGGACCGGTCGAAGATCAGCGACATCAGCGACTGCAGCGACACCAGACCGTCGGTCCCGACGTCCTGCGATGTCGAGCCGGCGAGCGTCCACACGCCCAGCGCGGCAAGGCCGCGGTCGTCACCCGCGAGCATGCGACCCGTCAACGCGCGGACCTTGCGGTTCGCGTGCAGGTGGTCGTCGACCTGGAAGAAGGGCACCAGGAGTCCTCTCGGTTCAGTCAGAGCACCGGCACTCGCCGGTGAACGGGTTGATCACGCCGTTGCAGGACTCGCAGCGCTGCGGGTCCCGGCGGCTCTGGTCGTCGGTCATGAGGTTCACCTCCTCCGGTCCTCGAAGGGCTCGGCATAGGCGGGAGGGTCCGCGGTGAAGCCGATCTGCCGCGTGTCCGCGCGCTCGACCAACGCGTCGATCTGCACCTCGCGGTCGCCCGCGTCGTCAGCGGGACGAGCACGCTCGACTTCGAGGGTCAGCGACAGGCGGATCCTCATGACGGCGTTCCCAACAGCTCGGCGATGACGCGCTCCCCCAGCCAGTCCGACGGACGCCAGACCCCGGCGTCCGCGCCGGCGACCGTCAGCGCCTCGAGCCACTGGCGCTGCTCGGGGCGGACGCGGCCGCTCTCGGCCTTCAGCTCGCGGAACAGCACCAGCCCGCGCCGCGGGTGGACGAGCACGAGGTCCGGAAAGCCCGGCTGCGAGCGCCGGGAGTCGTGGGTGTGATACGCGAGCCAACCGGCGCTACGGGCGGCGGTGAGGATCTGGGCCTGCAGGGCGGCCTCGGTCATCTGGTCGGCGACGAGCGCGCGGTGCTGCAGCGGCGTCAGCGAGCGCGGGGCGGTCATGGTGCGTACCCGAGGATGGCGAGGACGCGGCGCGCCTGGTCGCGGACGTGGTCGCGGCGGCGGGTGACGAGCTCGGTGAGGGTGCCGTGCTCGCCGTGCTCGGGGCAGGGCGTGAAGTCGGTCTCCCAGGGGCTGGGGTCGATCGCCTGTGCGACGGCCTCCACCCGTCCCGCGCTCACGCTCGGGGCGGGCTGGGGCGAGCGGGCGGCGAGGGCATCGCGCTCAGCGGTGACCGCGGCCAGCGCCGCCCTCGTCTCCTCGTGCGCGCGCAGCTCCCGGTCGTACTCACTCCACCATGCGTCGGCCGACCCTCGCAGCCGCTCGACCAGCGCCTCCTCGTCGGACGGGGCGGGGGCGTCGGGGCGCGGGTGCAGGATCGCGAGAGGGAGTCGCAGCGACTCGACGCGACGCCCAAGCCCCTCCTCGTCGTCCTCGCGCCACGACCACGCCCACCAGCGGCCGTCCTCGTCCTCCGTGAGGATCCACACGCGGAAGCCCTCGCGGACGACGACCGGCTCGGCCATCTCGCCCGCGGCTGCTAGGAGCGCGTCCAGCTCGGCGGCTGTGGTGATCTGCTCAGCCACGGGACACCTCGCGCGCGATCCTCGGGGCGTGCTCGGTGAGCACCTCGACGAGCGCGTCCGCGAGACCGTACTCGCCCTCGGCCTGGGAGATGTGGTGACCGTGCTCGTCGAGGGTCCGCACCAGGGCGCGGACAGCCTCCTCGATCGGGGAGAGGTCGACCGTCGCGGGGGTGGAGTCGTGGTCGTCCGTGAGGCCGTTGTTCGCGAGGGTGTCGCGTCGGCCGAGCGCCTGGAGGAGCATGTCCCCGTCGATGTGGTCGATCTCGTCGTGGTTCAAGCCGAGGTGCTCGTTGAGCGCCGCGAGCTCGTCGAGCCGCGCGGCGGCCACGCGGCGCGCGCTGTCCAGTTCGCCCTCCGCGCGGGTCTCCCGCTCGCGCGCTGCGGTGAGCACGTTGACGGCCATCCAGCGCGCGGCGATCACGGCGCGGTCGATCGCGTTCGGGATGTGGTCGGTCATGGGTTCCTCCTGTTGCGGTGGTGTGCCTGCGCGGCGCGCACGGCCTGGTAGGTGGCGGTCGTCGAGCTGCGCTTGCCGGACGCGATCGCGCGGTCGTCGACGACCGTCGACGTGGGCAGCGGGTGCGACGTCGCGGCGATCGCACGCGCGGCGCGGAGGCGGTCGAGCTCGCACGGCACGCCCGGGACCCGGTTCGGGTCCGCGCGCGGCAGACCGCGGCGCGCCCACGGGGAGTGCGGGTCGCACCGCCAGCCCTCCGCGTACGGGTGCGCGTCCGTCGACGAGCACGCCGGCACCGTGCACCGGCGGCCCGTCGACGCACGCTCCGCGGAGGGTGCGACGACCGGCTCCTGCACCGCCGCGAGGAGCTGGTGCACCAGGTGCCACGTCTCCTCCGACGGGGACCGGTCCAGACCCGCGTCCCGCCACACCGTGCGACGCATCCCTCCACCGACCGCGATGCCCTCGACCGTCACACCGAGGCGGCGCATCGAGTCCGCGAGCGCGCGGGCCTTCCTCTCGCGGTTCTCGCGGGCAAGGGCGGTGTGCGCGTAGTCGACGGGGGTCACGAGGTCACCGCCTCGTCGAGGGTGCGCAGGTGCGACGGGTGGACGTCGGCGCCCCACACGTCGTCGCCGTCCCAGTGGACGTGCACGGCCGGGGTGCCCTTCGTCGCCGGGCAGTCGGACCTCACCGTGCCCCGGACCTCTCTGCCGCCGAACGTCATCGCGACACGGGTCCCGGGGATCAGCGAGCAGCCGCACTCCGCGCGAACGTCGGGCAGCGGCGCGCCCGAGACCGCGGCCATGAGCTCGTCGTCCGTCGCGTCGCCGAGGTCGCTGTCACACCCGTTGCACATGCGGTGCACCCGGAACCGCGTCGCGCCCGTCTCCGGGTCGCGCGTCGGCGGGGTCGAGGGGCGCGTCACGACGCACCGCCGTTCGCCAGACGGAGGCCGTTCGCCTGCAGTAGCGTCCAGCCGGTGCAGACCTTCGACTGGCGCTCCTGGGTCCTTGGGATCGTGAGCGCGCTGATCGTTGCCGGGGTGCTCGGGTTCGTCAGCTGGCTGCGTCGCCCCCGCGGACACCTACAGCCGTCCTTGGGCCGACTCCCCAACGGCGTCGTCCGCGTCACCGTGCGCTGGCTTGGTGCCGGAGAAGCGTGGGACGTCGTGCTGCTCCCCGAGGGGGGATCTGCGCTCAAGACCCCGGCGCTCCATGTCGGGCGGCTATCCGATGGGAACGGCGCCGCGTACATCGACCTGCCCCCAGGCGGCGCGACCGTCGTGTCCGCGCGCTGGCGCACGAAGTCGCTCGGCCGACGGGCGGCCGGCCTCGTCATCGACACGGAGACGCTGCGCACGCGGAAGCTCACGCACCGAGACATCCAGCGAGGCGCCTGACACCGGGCGCCGACGTTCACGACCTGCTCCCGCGGAGGAACGCGGCCGCGCGCTGGACCTCGTCGAACGTGACCGCGACTCCGGGCAAGGCGGTGTCGGGGTGGGTGTGACGGCGTGCGCGGCGCACGAACGCGTCGAGGTCGACGACGCGGTGCGCGACGTCGTACTCGAGTCCGACGGCGTGCCTGTCCGGGTACACCGCGGCGACGAGAATCCGAGCGGCCTCGAGGTCGGTCATGGGTGCCTCGGTGACGATCGCCGAGGCGCCGCCGATCTGCCGGAAGCCGCGGTAGTGCTCGCCGGAGGCCGCCGCGCCGTACCGGTCGACGGCGCGCAGGCACTCGAGGGTGCGGGCGACGGCGTAGACGTTGTGCTGCCACGGCTCCTGCATGCCGGAGCGCGACCAGTAGCCCGGCGCGGAGTACTGGTCCGACCGGTAGAGCAGCGGGCCGTGCTTCGACTCGAACGCGACGACGACGGCAGGCTGGTCGGCGCGCGCGTTCGCGCGGAGCATCCCGTCGAGGCGCACGTCCTGCTCGCGGACGTCAACCTCGATCACGAGGTCGACGCCGTCGATCATGACGAGCTCCCGCTCGAGCAGCTCAAGCGCGCCGGTCCACGTCACCCTGAACGGAGAGGCGGTGCGCTCGGCGGGCGGGCGCAGCCACGCGCGATCCGACAGGGGGCGGGTCGTGTACCTCACAGCGGCCTCCACTCGACGAACGGGAACGTGAGGAGGACGCGGTGCTGCCGGCACCTGCGCCGCTCCCCCTGGGCGGCCATGTGGTCCTCGACGACCTCGAGGTGTCGGCGGTGCTCGGCGCACGTGTTGATCCACGGGCACCCGTGACCGCACGACGCCCGCCCGGCGTACTGCGCGAGCGCGGTGCAGTCGGTGACGGCGCACACGACGTCGAGCGCGAGGCTCTGCTCGAGGGTGGTCAGGTCGGTGTCGACGACGTCGTTCACGCGGACCACCTCGACTCGACGCCCAGGCGGTGGCGGATCCGCATCACGGTGTTCGCCGAGGTGCGGCACAGCCGTGCGATCTCGGGATCCGGGATGCCGCGGCGCGCGAGCTCGGGCACGAGGTGCTCACGCTCAGCGACGGTGGTGGCGTGCTCCTGGCCGGCCAGGACGACCGCGACGACGGTCTGGTCGACGTCGTCGTGCAGGCCCGGGCGCGGCCCCGTCACGGCGGGCGTGCCGTCCGGGTCGTCGAGGGCGTCGTCGTCCCACGCGAGCGGCGGCACCCAGCCGCGGGCCAGTGCACGCTTCGTCGCGACGCTCCCCGGGCCCGGGGTCATCGACAGGTCGTCGTAGATCGCGCGGACACGGGCATGCAGGTCCGCCGACACGCGGCGCTGACGGCCCGACCGGACCGACGACAGCGTCATCATCGGCACGCCGTACCGGGCGGCGAGCTCGTCGGCGGACCACCCCAGCACAGCGAGCGCCTGCAGGCGGCGGGCGAGACCGAACGCACCGAGCGACCCCTCCGTGGGCCATGGCTGCGAGGCGAGGATCGCGGCCGCGATCGCGCGGGACCACGACGCGGCCTCACCCGCCGCGCGGCGGTACAGGGCGCTGCGGATCGTCCGCTCGGGGACGCCCGCGGCCGACGCGATCGCCGACGGCGCCCACTCCGCCGCGAGGCGCGCGTCGACGACCTCCCACGCCTCCTGCGAGCGCGAGGGCGGCAGGAGGCCGAGCTCGGTGAGCTTGCGCAGGCGGCGGTGGATGCGGCGGCAGTCCGGGCAGGGGCACGACGGCCAGGTGCCGGAAGGCCGGCGGATGCAGCGGGTCCCGTCAGGCATCGTGGTCACCCGCGTTCTGGGCGGGGATGACCGTGATGTCGGTGACGCCGGCGGCGCGCAGGGCGCGGGCGGTCTCGCGGAGGTCGTCGACGACGGACTCGGGCACGTCGACGTCCGTGGGGCGGCGCAGAGGGCCGAGGCCGGTTCGCCAGGTGGCGAGGTCGGTGCGCTCGGCGTCGCGGGCGTCGTCCCGCAGGAGCCAAGCGGGGACGGTGCCGAGGACCGTCGCGCCGAGACGCACGAGAACCGTGGCGGGGTCGTCCACGCCGTGCAGGCGCAGGGACGCGTCGTTGTACCAGGCGGCGACCGCGTTGAACCGGGCGACGTACTTCGCCTTGACCCGGTACGCGTCACCGTGGGACGGGACACCCTCGAGCGCGTCG
The DNA here is from genome assembly GCF_021590045.1 of Cellulomonas palmilytica. Taxonomy (NCBI): domain Bacteria; kingdom Bacillati; phylum Actinomycetota; class Actinomycetes; order Micrococcales; family Cellulomonadaceae; genus Cellulomonas; species Cellulomonas palmilytica. The sequence goes on from NZ_CP062221.1 coordinate 3,008,303, forward strand.
AGGAGCAGGCGCGGCACGTCGGGGTACTTGTCGGCGACGTTCGCCGGGACGATGCGCTGCACGCGCAGCTGGCGGCCGTCGAGGAAGTGCCCGAGCTCGGTGAGCACGACGTGCTCGCGCGTCACCTCGATCCGCAGGAGCTCGTCGCACCAGTGCATGCGCGCCTCACCCGACGGCGGGGTGAACACGGCGAGCGCGGCGCGGACCTCTCCCACCGGCAGGTCGAACGGCTCGAGGTCGCCGTCCTCGTGCTCGACGGCGGCGTGCGCGACGACCGCCGTCGCGTAGTCGGTGCACCACGCGAACACGGCGTCACCGGTCGGGACGAAGCGCACTCGGCCGAGGAGCGGGGTGTCGTCGGTCTCGCGGCCGGCGTGCGGGGCGGTCGCGAGGAGCAGCCCGCGGGCGTCCTGGCGGGTGATCGTGAAGCGCGTCATCGACCCGCCTCCGCGTCCTGCGCGGTCTGCGCGCCGTCGATCAGGAAGTACGCGGCGACGCTCACGACGTTCGACGCCACAGCGAGCTCGTTGCCGTTGGAGACGCCGTCCTCGCGGACCTGCTCCGCGATGGCCCCAAGGGTCGCGGCCGCCCTGATCAGCGCCGCACCGGCCGCCGCGGCGTCGCCCTGCGCGCGGGCGGTCGTGGCGGCCAGGTGCTCGGCGAGACCGCGGCCTTCCTCGACGACACCGCCGATGAACGTGTCGTACTCGGCGAGCGGGATCACCGCGTCGCGGATGTTCGCGACCTGCGCCTGCACGAACGCCGACTCCTGCGCAGGTGTCACCGGGGCGCTCACCGGGTCACCACCGCGTCGGAGGTGACGACCGGGGCACCCGGGGCGACGCGCACGCCGACGGACGGCTGACCGCACAGGGCGCACTCGCCGCGGCGCGCGGAGTCCTGGCGGAGCTGGTCCTTCTCGTCCGCGCGGATCACGGACTCCCAGCAGCTGCCGCACGCGACGTCGCCGAGCCACGTGCCGCGCGGGTGCTCGAGCTTCCTGCACCGGGCGCGGGCGCGGGCGGCGAGCCGGTGGGTCTCCGACAGGTGCCAGCCAGACCCCTTCGCGCGGTTGCGGACCTTGCCGGCCTTGACGCGGCCGATCTGGATGCCGCGGGTCAGGCTCCGCTGCCCGGCGCGGATCTCCTCCTGCTCCTGCGGCGACAGGTTCAGCAGCGCCAGGCGCCCGGACACGTACGACTGCGGGCGACCCACACGCTCGGCGACCTGCAGGTGCGTGAAGCCGTACACCGCCTGCAGCCGCGAGTACGCCCGCGCCTCCTCGATCGGGTCCAGCAGCACGCGCTGCTGGTTCTCCGCCAGCATCGCGACGAGCACCTGGTCCGCCGGCATCTCACGGCGCACGACGACGTCGACGTCACGCCACCCGAGCTTGCGCAGCGCCGCGAGGCGGCGGTGCCCACACACCACGACCAGACGGCCCGCGTCCCGGCGGACGATGATCGGCTGCAGCAGGCCCACCTGCGCGATGGACGCCGCGAGATCGGCGATCTCCGTCTCCTCGTCGCGCGGGTTGTTCGGGTCGCGGTGCAGCTCGGTCAGCGCCACGCGCTGCAGCTGCTGCGGCGGGGTCGCGGTCCGCGTGCGCGGGGCCGTCGGAACGGGCGGGCCGGCGACCGCGTCGAGCGCGGCCGCGAGCGCGGCGTTGGTGTCGGTCGTCGTCATCGGTCAGTCCTCCGAGGTCGAGTCGGTGGTGGTCGTTGTGGTGGTGTCGTTCGCCGGGCCCCCGCCCGACCAGGCGACGCGGACCGGCAGGCCGTGCTCGCGCTGGATCGCCCTTCGGTCCGCCTCCGAGGTGCCTCCCCAGATCCCGTGCACCGCGTGCGTCAGCGCGAACGCGAGGCAGTCGCGCTGGGCCGGGCAGCCCGAGCACACGCGCTTCGCCTCCGCGACCTGCGCGACGTGACGCGTCGACGCCGGGAAGAACAGCTCCGGGTCGTTCACGCAGGACGCGGGCTCGGAGAGCACCGGGAAGAGGAAGCCGTCAGGCATGGGTCAGTCGTCCTCGCCCGACTCGTCGGCGTCCTCGTCGTCGTCCAGCGGGACGACGAGCGCGGCGCGCTCCGCGTCGGACACGACGTAGCCGAGCTGCTCGAGCAGCGCGTACCAGCGCGCCGTCGTGACCGACCGGCCGCCGTACCGCCAGGTGTCCTCGCCGATCGGCTCGACCGCGGCCGCGAGCGCGGCGAGGAGCCGTTGCGGCGCGCTCAGGTCGGCGGCCGCGGCCGCGACGATCGGGAGGAGTTCGTCGCGGTGGTACGAGGGCCGGTAGTCGTCCGGCAGCTTGATACGGAGCCAGTCGACGAACGCGTCCGCGTCGGAGGTCTCCGTCGGGAACGGGTAGCCGCGGAACGCGCCCTTGTGGTACGTGCCGTCCCACGGGTGCTCGGCGGCCGCTGTCGCCACGTAGTCGAGCAGCGCCGCGGTCTGGTCCTTGGTGAGGGCCTTGCGGTCGTGGATCAGGTGCTCGAGGAACTCCCGGCGGGTCGCGGCCGTGACCGTCGCGAACTCCGTGCGCACCGCACGCGCCTGCGCCGCACGGGCCTGGGCCTCCTTCCACTCGGCGTCGACCGTTGCACGCCGCTCGGCGGCCTCCGCCTGCTCCTGCGCCTCCTCGAGCGTGAACGGGCGGTAGACGATGATCTCGCCCCAGTACCAGCGCCAGGTCCACCCGGCGTCGACCTTGCCCGCGAGGTCCTCCGCGGCACCCGTGGCCCGACTCGCATGCGCGCGGAGGTGGACCACGGCGCCCTCGGGCGACTGCCACTCGTTCTTGGGCAGCTCGGTCGCGCCGGCGTCAGCGAGGACCTTCAGGAGCGGCGCGACCTCCTCCTCGAGGGCGACCGCCTCACGGGCCTTGCGGACCTCGTAGGCGAAGTTCGGTGTGCCGATCGCCTTGAGGACCGGCTCCTGCCGGTCCGGCGGGAGGGCGCTCAGCGCGGCGGCGTCCTCGAGCGTGATGTCACGGGCGTGGATCGCGTCGCGGGCCTTGCCCGGCAGCGCGGCGAGGCGCAGGCGGGAGCGCACGGTGGTCTCGGAGCGGCCCGTGTGCGCGGCGATCGTCGCGACGTCGACGCCGAGGTCGAGCAGGTCCTGGTACCCGTCGGCCTCCTCGACCGGGGTCAGGTCGACGCGCTGCAGGTTCTCGACGAGCATCAGCTCGCGCTGCGAGATCTCGTCGAGGCCGTGGTCGACGACGACGGGCACCGCCGTCAGTCCGGCGTCGCGGGACGCGGCCGCGCGGCGGTGACCGATGACGATGCGGAACGCGTCGCGGTCGTCCGGGTCGGGCACGACCAGCAGGTTCTGGCGCACACCGTGTGCGCGGATCGACGTCGTGAGCTCGGTCAGGTCGCCGAGGTTCTTGCGAGGGTTGTGCGGGTGAGGGCGCAGCCGCTCGAGCGGGACGAGCACGGCGTGCGAGTCACCGCCCGCCGTCGGCTGCGCGGTCAGCGCGTCCAGCGCACTGGAGGACGACGCCGGCGCGGCGACCTCGGGCACGGACGCGCGGCCGCGGCGCGGCTTCGCGGTCGTCGTGGTGGTCACGGTGGGCTCCTGTCCGCCGGGGTCGAGACCGGCATCGGGTGGGTCGGTGGGTCGTGGTCGGTCTGGGGGTCAGACCGGGGTGCGGTGCCAGACGCGCGCGTACCGGTCCTCGAGGAGCTCGGCGGCGAGCGCGTAGTCCGCTGACAGGTCGGGGTCGTCGAGGCGCCAGTACGTGGCGGCGGAGTGCGCGAGCGCGGCGGCCGACGCGAGCGTCGCGGCCGGTCGCACCCGGGTGGTCGAACCATCCGGGTGGATCTCGAGCGGGCGGCTCGTCGACGTGCGCTCCCGCTGCAGCAGGACCGCCGCCAGGCGCCGCGGCCGCGGCACCGCGCGAGCGGCCGATACCGGGCTTTGACGGGCCGGGCACGTCGCGAAGTGCGTCAGCGCCGGGAACTCGTGCGGGGCGATCGGGTGGTCCACCGTCAGCGGCCGGCACGTCGTGCGGCCCGTCGACAGGGCGTGCGACGGCGGCACCGGGGACAGCGCGTCGTTGTAGTCCAGGTCCAGCGGGATGTACGAGCGCTTCTTGCTCTTGCGCGGGTGCTCCGGCACCACCAGCACGAGCGCGATCCGCGCACCGCACTCGTCGCACGTCGTCAGGTGCCTCACGCGGACCACCTCGACTCCACGCCCAGGCGCTGCCGCTCACGGCGGACCGTCTCCGGCACGACACCGAGCTGCACCGCGATCCACCGGTCGGAGCGACCCCCCGCCGCGAGCGCGGCGATGACCTCAGCGCGCTCGTCGCGGTTCAGGGGCACGGACATGTCGCCGTCGAGTGCGCGGGCGACCGCGACCGGGTCGACGTTGTCGGTGTCGATGCCGGTCTGCGGGCGTGCGTCGGGGTCGTCGAGGGTGTCGTCGTCCCACGCGAGCGGGGGTGCGTAGCCCAGCACCGCGGCGCGGCGGCGGGTGCGCTCGGACGGGCCCGGGGACATCGCGAGGGCGTCGTACGCGGCGACGACCGCGTCGTGCGTCTCGCGCGCGATCCAGTCGCCCACCTGGTGCAGCACGAGCTGCGACGTCGTCCTCGTGCCCATCCGCTCGGTGATGTGCGCGTGCGCCCAGCCGAGCGCGAGCAGCGCCTCGATCCGGCGTCGGGCGCCGAGGTTCGGGACGAAGCCGGGACCGTGCGGCCGGTTCAGGATCGAGTCCGGGCGGACCGCGAGGAGCGTGCGGGCGACCTTCACGGTCACGGTGGGCTGCTTGCCCGCCCCGATCTTCGAGACGACGGACGGGCTGAGGCCTGCGCACTCCGCGATGCCGCGCACCGAGCAGCCCGCGGCGCGCAGCCGCTCGATGTGCCGGCGCGCCCTCGTCGCGGGCACAGTCCGAAGACGCCCCTGCTCGCGGTCGAGGCGCCACCGCTTCTGGTACGCCAGGTCGTACGTCATCGGGCACCGCCGACGGCGTACTCGAGGTCCGGCTCGTCGACGAGCGCGAACGACACGTCCGCGCCGGTGCGCGGGGTGGACGCGGCGGTGGGAAGCCAACGGTCCACCGGACGCGGGTCACGGCCGTGGCACGCCGTGCATACGCGCCCGTGGTGCGGGCCGCGGTCGGCCAGCGAGCCCACCGTCCGCTGGCACCGGTCACACACCAGGTCGCCGGTCCCGCGGAGGGTAATCATCCCGGCGCGGCGCGCGACGAACCACAGGCTGTCCGGTGCGCGGTGCGCGGCACCGCCGAGCAGCAGGTGCCCCGCCGTGCCGTCGCCGACGAGCACGCCGCGACGGTCGAGCGGGCGCAGCATCGCCGAGCCCGTCTCGATCAGCGCCAGACGGGCCGCGTTGACCTCGGCCGGCGACTGCGCCGCCGCGAGCGCGAGGAGCGCGTCGGTGGGCGTGAGACGGGCGGGCATCAGAGCTCACCGCCGTCGCGGGGGTTGCGGGAGACTCCGATCGCGATGATGCCCAGCAGGACCGCGAGCACGATCACGATGAACGCGACGCCGGTGTCGATGCCCGTCGCCGCGAGCGCGTCAGGGCTGGTCGGGGTCCGAGGGGACGAGGTGGCGTCCGAGGAAGGCTGGGGCTCGGCCGCCGGAGGTGCGGTCGACGGCGCGGCAGAAGGTGCAACTGGCGGGGTCGTGGGAGCTGGGCCCAGCGAGGGCGGCGCCGAGGGTGTGGCGGACGTCGGCGTCGGGCTCGGGGCCGGGCTCGTCGACAAGCTCGGGCTGGGCGTCGGGCTCGGGGCCGGGCTCGTCGACGGTGAGGGCTCGGAGGTAGGCGTCGCGGTGGGCTCGGGCGAGGCGGTCGGCGTCGGCAAGGTAGTCGGCACCGGGCTCGACGTGGGTGAAGGCGTGGTCGGGCACGGGGTCGGCTCCTTCGTCGTGAGGCAGACGGGCGGCTGGCCGCCCTCGCCGTAGTGCTCGTCGTACTGCGATACCTGCACCCACACGACGCACCCGTCGGTGATGCCGAACGCGGACCACGGGACGAACGTCGCGCCGATCCACGACGCGCCCGGATGCCCCTGGTTCGGGTCGAGGTGCAGTCCGTGCGTCGTGCCGTCGTCGGTGCGGACGTTGATGTGGCCGTGCGCCGGCAGGGGCGTCGGGAACGTGAGACCCGCGGTCGTGACGGTGTACGGGGTCGGGTCGTCGGATGCGGCGCGAGCCGCGGCCGCCCCGGCGATCGCGCCGAGCGCGAGGAACCCGAGCAGGACGAGCACGACGAGCACGCGACCGAGCGCGACCGACTCCGGGGGCATCGTGTCCGTCGCGCGGACGCGGGGCCGCGCGTGACGAGGCGTCGGGGCGGTCACGCCGACACCTCGTCGGCGACGAGCTGCGGGACCACGATCGACTCAGGCACGACCGCGACGTCGCCGAGCAGCGTGACGAGCGGCGGGTACGCAGGCTCGCCCGCGTGGCCGAAGTCCGAGCGGACCGTGCCGTGCGCGGCCGAGTACTCGTGCTCCGCCGCGAGCGCGGAGGCGTGCTCGAGCGCGTTGACGAGGGCGTCGAGGTTGAGGGGGACGGCGGGGCCGTCGTAGTCGAGGACGCGCTCGGCGGCGTCCTGCAGGACCGCGGACAGGGGTCGGGTGGTCATCGCGTGCTCCCGGCGAAGGCGGGGCGGCGCAGGGGCCGCACGGTGGCGAGGGGCAGCGTGGTCGCGGCCGGGTCGGTGTCGAGGTCCGCGATGACGGCCTCGTACGACTCCGGGTCGGTCCACGTCGGGGTGGTGATGACGTCGGCCGGGACGGGCGCCGGGGGCTCGGCGACGGCGTCCGCGAGGGACGTGACGGACTGCCGCTGCGACGGCGTCGGGGCCGCGTCCGCGGCGTCGAGGATCGCGGCCCAGTGCATGAGCGCGGCCTGGACCTGCGGCGAGTCGGCGCCGTGGCGCGCGATCAGCGCGTCGACGCGGCGCCGGGCCGCGGCGTACAGCAGCGACGGGGGCGTCGAGCCGCCGACGACCGTGCCGGGCATCACCGTGCCCTGCGCGTCGGCGCCAGCGCGCAGCGACGCGAGGCCGGCCACGCTCGAGGAGCGCTCGTTGAAGTTCGTGGACATGGGCGGTGCCTTCCGTGTCGGTCGAGGAACAGCGGTGGGCCGGGTCAGGAAGCCGCTGGGGCGGCGTGCTTGATGGCGTGGACGTGGCCGCGGTAGATCGCCTGCCGTGCGGCCATGTCGGTGCAGACGGGGCACGCGTCCCCGCTGGAGGAGGGGCGGTCGGTCGGGGGCGACGAGGGGGCGGCGTCGCCCCCGACCGAGCTCGTGTCGACGACGCGCGGGAGGCTGACGGAGCCCAGAGCCCCGGGCTTGCTCGTCGTCGCGGGGGCGGGAACGGGAAGCGCCTGGGGCGCGTCGTCGAGCTGGTCCGCCGCGACACCCGTCGCACGGCGGGCGGCGCGACGCTGGCGGGTCGCGTAGGTGGACTCCCCCACCGCGACCGCGAGCGCGAGCAGGGCGAGCACCAGCGTCAGCGCGGTCACGAGGCGGCCCTCGAGCCGATCGGCACGACGTTCGACTTCTCCGCGCGGTGCGAGCACAGCTGCCCGGCCTCCCACGCCGCGAGGCAGGCCGGCTCGATGAGCCAGCGGCCCTTGCGGGTGCGCTGCTTGCCGTGCAGTGTCCCGTCCGCGAGCGCGCGGCGGATCGTGTCCGGGTGTCGGCCCGAGGCCGCAGCCGCCTGGTCGGCGGTCAGGTCGCCGATCACGACGCCCTCCGCGTGACCGTTGCGGTGTGCTCCGCGCGGCGGGTGATCTCCGACGCGGTGAGCCCGAGGATCTGGGCGACGTCGCCGAGCAGCGACGGACTGAACGCGATGTGGCCGTTGAGCCGGGCGGAGAGCGTCGCGCGGCGGAGCCCGAGGGTGTCGGCGATCCCGGTTACCGTGACCCCCTGCTGCCGAGCGATCTCGGCGCGCACCTCTTCCGCGACGGCCTCGTCGAGGGTGGTGAGCCCATTTCGGTTCGTTGCCATGCGCACACCTTGGACCCATTTCGGTTCAGCGTCAACCCCCTTGTGCCGGGTGAACCGAAATCGGTACGGTTGTGCGCATGGCCAGAGTCCCGAAGCCCCTAGAGCCGCTCGACCTCGAGATCGCCGACGTGCTGAACGAGGCCGTGGGACAGTCGGGCATGAGCCGCCGCGAGCTCGCGCTCCAGCTCGGCATGTCGATGAACCGGATCGGCATCATCCTGCGGAAGGAACCCCCGCCGGCGACCGTCGGCGAGGTCGGTCTCCTGGCATCGATCGCGGGCCTGTCCGCGTCGCAGGTGATCGCCACCGCGGAGGAACGCCTCGCAGCCAAGGCGGGCACCCGCGCTCTGCGACTGGTTCCCGACCAGATCGAACATTCGTTCGAAGTAGATGGTCTGGTCACCCTCAACCCCGCCGCGTCGGATGCCGATGACGTTGACCCTGACGCCGAGGTCGAGGCGCAGCAGAGCGAGCCGTGATGGGAGAGTGCGTGGACGAGATGCTCGAGGTCGCGCGTGAGCGCGGTGTACGTGTCGCGTGGCGCGACCTGGGGCGGCGGAACGGCGAGTACCATTCGACCGGTCTCATCCTGCTCAACCCCAAGCGCAGCCAGACCGTGCAGCGCGTGACGCTCGCGCACGAGCTCGGGCACGCGAAGTACGGGCACGCGTGGACCGACGACCCCTCGGAGCACGCGCGCCAGGAACGCCTCGCGGACGAGTACGCCGCCGCGCTGCTCATCGACGCGCAGGACTACGCCCTCGCCGAGGCCGTCGTCGGCCCGCACGTCGGCGCGCTGGCGCGCGAGCTCGGCGTCACCGCGAGCATCGTCCAGGCGTGGCAGCGCGTCGCTCGGCGTCGCAGGAGGAGTGCATGACGGCGCGTCGCGGGCCGTTCACCCAGCGGAGTGAAGCGGCGATAGCGGCCTCAAGAGGACAGCACTGGCTGTCGACGACCGGTGCGACGACAGAGGGGGTGCGTCCGTGGTCGCAGTGAGCTCCGGAGAACCACCCACGCGCTCCTGCCGGCAGATGGACGGGAGGGCGGGCACGGGCGGCACGTGGTCGCACTGCCGGGGCCGCAGTCCGCGGAGCCTGAACTACTGGATCGCCGAGCTCAACGCGCTGATGAGCGCGTGCAGCACGGCGGACGGCCGGACTCTCAAGGCCGAGTTGCGGCGTCTCATGCAGCGCGCCGAGCAGGGCGATCTCCGGTTCGGCCGCGGTCAGGATGTCGATCGCATGGTCACGGCCAAGACAGTCCTCGAGATCCGGGCCCGGCGGAACGTGGGCATCACCGTTGGAGACGACACAGGGGACCGCGTCGTGCGGCTCTACTTCTCGGAGCCCGAGCATGCGCCGGACATGCTGCTGGCTGCGAAACTGGGGTGGAAGCACCCCGAGGGCAAGACCGAACAGAACGAGCACGCCGCCGAAGCCGCCGCCCGCGTGAGGGATTTCTTCACCTGAACGGTGGCCACGTGCACCCAACTGCACATGGCAAGATGCGTGACGCGTGGTGTCGGAGGACTGTGGTACCGGCACACCAAGGAAGGGGATGACGGTGGACCTTGACGAGATGCTCGGCTTCGACCCGAACAACCGTGACGACCGGCACGCCGAGATCCTGGTAGACGAGCACGACGAGCTTCTTCGGCTGCTGGTCGAGGCGCGGCGCAGACACAACCTGGACCAGGACGACGTTGCCCTGCTCATGGGCATCGACCGCAGCGGCGTCTCGCGCATCGAGTCGGGCAGCCGCGATCTTCACCTGTCGACGCTGCGTCGGTACGCCTTTGCGGTCGGCGCGGTGATTCGCCACCAGGTCGAGGACATCGACACCGTCATCCGACGCGAGCGCGAGGCAGCGGCAGCTGGCTCCCTGCGCGCGCTCCCCTCCGAATGGGCGACGCCCCGCGGCTTCCGCAGCGAGAAGCACACGCTCCCCGCGAGCTCGCGGTGACCGACTCGACCTACCCCGGCATCCCGATCGCCAGCAACGCGCCTGACACCATGCTGGCGGCCGTGGATATCGTGCGCTCCATCATCCAGCCGGTGACGGGAGACCGCGAGGCCGAGGCCCGCGAGCACGACAACGACGTCTGGACGATCTACGGAGATCAGTTCAGAGTGACGCCCGATCGACTGGCGTTCCGACTCTTCGGCGACCTCTCGATCTTCGACAACGGCTGGTTCGTGGGCGTGACGGTTGCAGTCATGGTCGACATGCGTGGCAACGACAGGCCCGCCACGCTTCCTGACGGCACATGGTCGCCTGCGACGGAGAACGCCCTGACCGAGCGTCTCGGCGCCTGGGCGTCTCACGTCATGTGGGACGTCGCGTCGTCGTGCGCACGGCGCCTCGCGGCGCAGAGCTACGCAAGCAGCCCCCACGTCCCCATCACCACACCGGAAGCGGTCCTCCTACTCTCCGAAGAGGAATAACCGGTGGCGTGGACCCGCAAGCTCGCATCGGGGTCGTATCAAGGGCTGTTCCGCGATCGCGACGGGAAGGTCCGGACCGCTGACGGCGGACCTTGGTCGCGGAAGGCCGAGGCGATGCGCCGCGCGGGTGAGGCAGAGGCTGCGGCGCGCGCTCTGGGGTGGCGCGACCCCGCGGCCGCGGGCGAGCTGTGGGGTGCCTGGCGCGTCGAATGGGAGAAGTCCCGGACCGTCGAGCCCTCGACGAAGCGCGCCGACGACGGCCGCCTCACGAAGCACGTTGAGCCGCGCTGGGGGCGAGTCCCGCTCGTCGAGATCACGCGCCACGACGTCAAGGCCTGGTACGCCGAACTGCAGCGCGGCGGACTCTCCCCCGCCACCGCCCAACGGTGCGTCCACCTGCTGTCCGCCTCGCTCAACGCCGCCGTCGACGCCGGCGTGCTCAGCGCGAACCCCGCAGCACGCTTGCGTCTGCACGTGCCCGCGCCCTCCACCGAGCGCTACCTGAGCCACGAGGAGTTCGACGCGATCGCCGCACAACTCGACGAGCCATGGGCTCGCATGGCCCGGCTGCTTGTCGGCACCGGCCTTCGCTGGGGCGAGGCCGCTGGCCTGCACGCGCACCGCGTGACGCCGAGGTGGGTAGAGGTCGTCGACGTCTGGGACCAGCACGGCCGGCAGATGCGCTCCTACCCGAAGGGCAAGAAGCGTCGACAGGTCCCCCTACCCGCGTGGCTCGTGCTCGACACCGCGAGCGCGACCTGCGGCCTGCGTCACGCGCGCGGGGTGTGTCGCGCGGGGCTCGTCGTCACGTCACCCGGTGGCTCCGTGATGGACGCCGGGCGGTTCCGCTCGAAGTGGGACGCCGCGTGCCGGGCCGCCGGCGTCGGGCACGTCCGCGTGCACGACCTGCGCCACACGTACGCGTCGTGGCTCCTGCAGGCTGGCGTCTCCCTCGCTGAGGTCGGGCGCCTGCTCGGGCACACCTCGCCGCTCACGACCCAGCGGTACGCACACCTCGCCGAGACACCGTCCGCAGCCGTGCTCGGCGCGCTCGGCGCCCACGGCCCCGCCCTCGTCGACGACGGGGCCCCGCGCCTGCGCGTCGTCTGACGCCCTACGCCGAGGGCGGCTGGGAACCGGGCGCCCCCGGCTGCGGCGGGTACGGCTGACCTCCGTACGGCGCGGGAGGCTGGCCCGGGTACCCGTACGGCGGCTGTCCCCTGTACGGCGGCTGCGCGGCCTGCCGCGATGAGCGCGTCGCGAGCCGCACGATCAAGACGATCCCCCCGACCACCGCAGCGACGATCAGGAACAGGACGACGAGCACGATCAGGTGCATCGGCGTGAGCGAGTTTCGGGCCATGGCCGGAACCGTACGCCAGCGTGCGCCTGCCGCACGTGAGGCGCCGCGGTCGAGTCCTGAGCGCATCGGGCGCGTGCAGCAAACGTGCAGCAAACTCCCGCCAGATGAGGGCGCGTGATGTCGCAAGAGCACGGACGCAGCCACGCCAGATCGGCGGCCTGACCTGCGCGAACGTCGCGTCGCGTCGCACCCCGTCGCATGACGTCGCACCCCGTGGAGCGGGCTCATAATCCGTGGGTCGTGGGTTCAAGCCCCACCTGCCCCACCGAACCTCCCCACCGGACGTCCCCACCGGACGTCCCCACCGAACGTCCCCGGCAGGGCGACGGAGGCGGGCGGGTACCGTTTGCCCGTGGCCGGCTTCCTCTCCACCCGAGCGATCACGGACGACGACCGTCGTCTGCTCGATCTTCGTCGCGGCGACCGTGTGCTCGTCGCGGCGACCCTCACGGACGGTCGCCGTGTGGTCGCGACACGTCTCGCGCTGCACGTGCTGCGCGACGACGAGGTGGCCCGCACGCCCTGGGCGGACGTCGACCGCGGATCGCTCGACCCCGAGACCCGCGCGCTGTCGGTGCGCTGGGTGTGGGGCGCGACCGACACGTTCGTGTTCGGCTCGGACCGGCACTCGGTGCGGTTCACGCAGACGTTCCGCGAGCGCGTGCAGTCGTCCGTGGTGCACGCCACGTCGGTGGCCCTGCCCGGCGGCGACCAGGCCCGGGTCGCGCTGCGGCGCGACGAGGACGGTGAGCTGTTCACGCAGGTCGTCGCGGACGAGGGTGTCGACCTCGCGCGCCCCGAGGTGGCGGCGCTCGTCGACGCGGCGGAGTCCGTGCTGCGGTCGAGCGCCGGCCTGCCGGCCTGAGGTGGTCGGGAGCACCCCCGAACGGCTGCTAGAGTTCTGCAGCGCGATCCCCCGTAGCTCAATTGGCAGAGCATTCGACTGTTAATCGAAGGGTTACTGGTTCGAGTCCAGTCGGGGGAGCTCCACGAGGCCCTGACCTGCATCGCAGGCAGGGCCTTCGTCGTGTCCGGGCAGGCGTGCGGACCATCTCTCGGACCAAACATCAGATGTCTGGGCGCGTCCAGGACGGCGGCACCGCGCGGCGGACGTAGGGTGGTGGTCGGTTCGGCGAGGCACCTGCCCCGAACCTCCCACCGAGACGGAGTCCAGCTCCCCATGACCGACGCGCCGCGCCCCGTGCGCGCGTCGTCGCACCGCGCGATGGTCGTGTTCACCGCCGCGGTCGCCGCCTACTTCGTCGCGGTCCTGCACCGCACGTCGCTCGGCGTCGCGGGGGTCGAGGCCATCGAGCGGTTCGGGCTGGGCGCGACCGCGCTGTCCATGTTCTCGGTCGTGCAGCTCGCGGTGTACGCGGGCATGCAGCTCCCGGCGGGCCGGGTGCTCGACCGGTTCGGGGCGCGGGTCGTCATCGGCGGCGGGTCGGCCGTCATGGCCGCGGGGCAGCTGCTCCTGGCGTTCGCGGACTCCGTGCCGCTCGCGCTCGTCGCGCGCGTCCTGATCGGCGCGGGCGACGCGGGCATCTTCATCTCGGCGGTGCGGCTCGTCGCGCAGTGGTTCCCGCCGATGCGCGCGCCGCTCATGGTGCAGCTCACCGGCCTCGTCGGGCAGTCGGGGCAGCTCGCGTCAGCGATCCCGGTGGCCTGGCTGCTCCACCACCACGGGTGGTCGCCGACGTTCACGGTGCTCGCGGTGGTCGGCGCGCTCGCGACCGTGGGCTCGTTCCTGGCGATCAGCGAGCCCGCGGGCAGCCGGGACGGCACGCCTCACGCGGACACGTCGTTCGTGCGCGCGGTGCGCGCGGCCGTCGAGCCGCCCGGCACGCGCCTGGGCTGGTGGAGCCACTTCGCGACGCCGTTCTCCGCCAACGTCGTCTCGCTGCTGTGGGGCGTCCCGTTCTTCGTGACCGCGCAGGGCCGCTCGGCGGCCGAGGCCGGCGCCCTGCTGACCGTGCTGACGCTCACCGCGATGTCGACGGGACCGCTCGTGGGGCGGTTCACGGGACGGCACCCGCTGCGGCGCACGTGGGTGGTGCTCGGGTCGTGCGGCGCGTCGCTGGTCGCGTGGCTCGTCGTCCTCGTGCCCACGACCCCGCGCCCGATGTGGCAGCTCGTGCTGTTCGTGGTGCTCATCGGCGTCGGCGGGCCGGTCTCGCTCGTGGGCATCGACTTCGCGCGGACGTTCAGCGCCCCCGAGCGGCTCGGCACCGCGTCAGGGTTCGTCAACACCGGGGGGTTCGTCTCGACGATCGTCGGCGTCCTGGCCGTCGGCGTCGTGCTGCAGGCGGTCTCCCCCGCCGGCGCGACGACGTACTCGCTCGACGCGTACCGCTGGGCGTTCACGGTGCTGCTCGTGCCGTGGGCATTCGGCGTGTGGGGCGTGCTGCGCGGCCGTGCGCGCACGCGGGCCGCGATGGCCGACGACGGTGTCGTCGTCCCCGCGCTGCGCGACGCGGTGCGCCGCCGCCCCGGCCGACGTCGCTGACGCACGACGCCGGAACGCCCGTCAGAGCTTGCCGTACCGCGTGCGGACGACGCAGTACACGCCGAACGCGATGAACCCGAGCGCCACGAGCGTGAGCAGCAGCGTCCCCGCGGGGCCCTCCTTGAGCGTGCGCATCGCGCCGTCGAGCCCGGTGGCCTCCGACTCGTCCGCGTGCCACGCCGCGAGCCCGAACAGCACGCCGACGATGCCGAGCGCCACGCCCTTGGCGATGTAGCCGACGCGACCCGCGACGATGGTGCCGCGCCCCGCCTGCCCGCCCGGCAGGCCGGTGAGGTCCTCGAGGAACTTCTTCCGCCAGCCCTTGACCACGTGGTAGATCCCGACGCCGAGCACCGCGAGCCCGACCGCCCCGACGAGCAGCCGCCCGCCCGGTGCGGACATGAGGTCCGCGGTCATGCTCGTCGACTGCCCGGACGACGACGATCCCGCGCCGTTCGCCCACGCGAAGGACGTGACCGCGAGCGCCAGGTAGACGACGGCGCGGCCCACGGCCTTGGCGCGGTCGCCGCGGTGCGCGCGCCCCGCGTGGCCGACGTGCGCGGCCTTGGCGCCCTGCCAGGCACCGAGCGCGAGGAACGCCACGGCTGCGATCCAGAGCACGGCCTGACCGAACGGCTCCTGCGCGACCGTCGAGAGCGCGCCGGACTGGTCGGCGGACGCCGAGCTGTCGCCGAACGCGAGCTGCAGGGCCAGCACGCCGATGAGCGCGTGCAGCAGGCCGCTGACGGCGTACCCGGCGCGTGCGGCCTTCTCCCAGGCGTCCTGGGTGGTGCCGGCGACGTACGTGGTGCTGGACATGAGGTCTCCTGTCGTGGGGGTGCGGCGGAGGCAGGACCGATGCTGGCAGCGCCTCGGCCGGCCCGCGACCGGAAGCGCCCGGGGCACACGCGCCCCGCGTCCGCCGCGCCGCCGCGCGAGCCACCGAGGCACGCCGGTACGCCCCGCTGACCTGCGGCTTCGCACCCGCGCACCGGTGGGCTTGTCGAACCGTGCTCCGAGCCTCACACTTGCGCTGCCCCCTCGTGATTCCGGCCACCGACAGCCGGGGAAATGGACCCGCCGGCCGTGCTGCGCACCGTCTCCTGCCACCTCTCCCTCGACGTGCGCAGCCCCCTCGAGCTCTACGTCGCCGTCGCGGTCGCGGACGGCTCCTACGACCGCACCGAGCAGCTCGTCGTGCGGCACGAGGACGGCCTCCTCGACGTCCTGGAGATCAAGTCCGGGCACGGCGGCCGGTCCCACCGCGTGCACGCTCCCGCGGGCCGCGTCGTCGTCGACTACCAGGCGACCGTGTCCGGCGCGGCGGGTCCGTCGCCGGTCGACGACCTCGACCTCGTCGAGTACCGCCGGCCGAGCCGGTACGCCCAGTCGGACCGGCTGCTCGCGTTCGCGCGCGACCAGTTCCGCGGACTGACGGGCACCGCACTCGTCGAGGCGGTCGTGGGGTGGGTCTCCGCGCACGTGCGGTACGTGCCGGGGGCGAGCCAGCCGACCGACGGTGCGACCGAGACGCTCCTCGCGCGCCGCGGTGTCTGCCGCGACTTCGCGCACCTCGTCGTCGCGCTGCTGCGGGCGTGCGACACGCCCGCCCGCCTCGCGTCCGTGTACGCGCCGGGGCTCAAGCCCATGGACTTCCACGCGGTGGCCGAGGTGTACGTCGACGACGCGTGGCACCTCGTCGACGCGACGCGCCTCGCCCCGCGGGACACGATGCTGCGGATCGCGACGGGCCGCGACGCGACCGACACCGCGTTCCTGTCGTACTACGGCGGCGACCTGTCGCTGCGGGCGATGACGGTGACGGCGAGCGTGGTGCACGGGGCCGACGAGGGCGCCCGGGACGACGACGGCACGGGGCTGCGCACGCTGCGCTGACGCCCGGGCGCACGGAGCGTGGGGTCCCGGGCGGTCAGGCGCTCTCGCGCAGCGTCCGACGACGGCCCTCGAGCGCGACGAGCTCGGCGAACGCCTGCTGGTAGGCCGCGGGGTCGGCGCCGGAGTCCATGCGCTGCAGCCGGCCGCGCAGCTCCGCGATCTGCCGCGTGAAGCCCATCTCCACGAGCCGCAGCACGACGCCGCGCACGTAGTCCGCCACCGCCTCGGGCCGGTCCTCCGGCACGGGCGCGACCGCGAGCTCGGTGACGAGCGCACGCACGGGCTCGGCGGCCTCCTCGAGCACCGCGCCCACCCACGCGGCGGCGCTGCCGTCCGCACCGACGGACGCGGCGCCGGCGGCGATGCCGCCCGCGGCGCGGATCGCCTCGTGCACCGCGCGGTGCGCGGGCGCTGCGAACGCGTCGGCCCCGAGCTCGTCGAACTCCGTGGGCACGAGCGAGGGCGCCTGGAGCACGACCTCGAGGGCCGTGCGCTCGACCAGGAGCACCGGGTCGGAGCGGTCCGGGCGCGACGGGCGCGAGGGGCGGACCTGGTCGGGCGCACCGGGCCGCGACGGCCCGTTCGTCGGACCCCGCCCGGACGACGACGCGCCGCGGCGTGCGCCGTCGACCGCGCGCTGCACGGTCGACAGGTCCTCCATGCCGAGCCAGCCGGCGAGCTGGCGCGTGTACTCGGGACGCAGCGCGGTGTCCCGGATGCCCGCGACGACGGGCGCGGCGGCCCGCAGTGCGGCGACGCGACCCTCGGCGGTCGCCAGGTCGTACGCCGCGAGCGTCGAGCGCAGCACGAACGCGAACAGCGGCTGACGACCGCTGACCAGCGCGTGCACAGCGTCCGGTCCGCGCGCGAGACGCAGCTCGCACGGGTCCATGCCGCTGGGCTCGACCGCGACGAACGTCTGCGCGGCGAACGTCTGGTCCTCGCCGAACGCGCGCAGCGCGGCCTTCTGCCCGGCCTCGTCGCCGTCGAACGTGAAGATCACCTCGCCGCCCACGGACGCGCCGGTCGCGAGCTGCACGCCGCTGCTCGCGCCCGAGTCGCCGATGAGGCGGCGCACGATGCGCGCGTGGTCGGACCCGAACGCGGTGCCGCAGGTCGCGACCGCGGTGCCGACGCCCGACAGGTGCATCGCCATGACGTCGGTGTACCCCTCGACGACGACGACCTGCTTGGCGCGCTGCATCTCGCGCTTCGCGAGGTCGAGCCCGTACAGCACGTGCGACTTGCGGTAGAGCGCGGTCTCGGGGGTGTTGAGGTACTTGGGCCCGTTGTCCTCGTCGAACAGCCGGCGTGCGCCGAACCCGATGGTCTCGCCGGTGACCTCGCGGATGGGCCACACGAGCCGTCCGCGGAACCGGTCGTACACGCCGCGCTGCCCCTGGCTGACGAGCCCCGACGCGACGAGCTCGGCCTCGGTGAACCCGCGCCCCCGCAGGTGCCGCATGAGCGCGTCCCACCCCGTGGGCGCGAACCCGACGCCGAACTGCTCGGCCGCGGAGCGGTCGAACCCGCGCTCGGCGAGGAACTGCCGGCCCGCGGCGCCGGCGGGCGTCGTGAGCTGCTCGCGGTAGAACTCCTCGGCGACCTTGTGCGCCTCGATCAGGCGGCGACGACGTCCGGGCTCCTGCTCCGGCCGGGCGGGACCGCCGCCCTCCTCGTAGCGCAGCTGGATCCCGACGCGGCCCGCGAGGTACTCGACCGCCTCGGTGAAGCCCAGGCCGTCGACCTTGATGACGAAGTCGATGACGTCGCCGCCCTCGCCGCACCCGAAGCAGTGGTAGCGGCCGACCTGGGGCCGCACGTGGAAGGACGGTGAGCGCTCGTCGTGGAAGGGGCACAGGCCCTTGAGCGAGCCGACGCCCGCGGTCTTGAGCTGGACGTGCGCGCCGACGACCTCGTCGATGCGCACACGCTCGCGGACCGCCTCCACGTCCTCCCGCCGGATGCGACCCGCCACGCCCGAAGTCTAGGTCGTCGGCCACCCCGTCCGGTCCCGCCGACCGGGTGGCGAGCGGAGGGGCCGGTGACGGCCGACCCCTCCGCCGTGGCGTCAGCCGATGCCGGCCCGCAGGGCCGAGACCAGCTCACCGTTGCTCGTGTCGCCGGACAGCTCCCAGAAGAACGCCCCGCCCAGGCCCTTGTTCTTGGCCCAGGCCGTCTTGGTGGCGATCGTCGACGGTGTGTCGTAGCTCCACCACTCGCTGCCGCACTTCGCGTACGCGGTCCCGCCGACCGTCCCGGTCGCCGGGCAGCGGTTCTTCAGGACCTTGTAGTCCTCGATGCCCGCCTCGTACGTGCCCGGTGCGGCGCCGGTCGCGGTCCCGCCGGGTGCGGTCTGCGTGACGCCCGTCCAGCCGCGCCCGTAGAACCCGACGCCGAGCAGGATCTTGCTCGCCGGGATGCCCTTGGCGATGAGCTTGTCGATCGCCGCCTCCGCGTTGAACCCCGCCTGCGGGATCCCCGGGTAGGACGTGAGCGGCGAGTGCGGGGCGGTCGGGCCCTGCGGGTTGAACGCGCCGAAGTAGTCGTACGTCATCGGCATGATCCAGCTGAGCTTGGTCGCCGCGCTCGCGTAGTCGGTCGCGTCGATCTTGCCGCCGTTGCTGCCGTCGGCCGTGATCGCCGCCGTCACCAGGTAGCTGGACCCGAACTTGCTCCGCAGCGCCGAGATGACCCGGTCGAACGCCTGGGGGCCGCTCGCGTCGCAGCTCAGGCCGCACGCGTTCGGGTACTCCCAGTCGATGTCGATGCCGTCGAACAGCCCGGCCCAGCGCGGGTCGTTGAGCAGCGTCCAGCACGACTCCGCGAACGCCGTGGGGTTCGCCGCGGCCTGCGTGAAGCCGCCCGACCAGGTCCAGCCGCCGAACGACCAGATGACCTTGAGGCCCGGGTTGGCCGCCTTGAGCTTGCGCAGCTGGTTGAAGTTGCCGCGCAGGGGCTGGTCCCACGTGTCGGCGACGCCGTCGACGCTCTGGTCGGCGGTGTACGCCTTGTCGTACGCGGCGTACGCGTCACCGATCGAGCAGCGCCCGCCGGTCGTGTTCCCGAACGCGTACAGGATGTGCGTGAGCTTGGCCGCGCTGCCTGACGTCCTGATGTTGTTGACGTGGTAGTTGCGCCCGTAGACGCCCCACTCCGCGAAGTACCCGACGAGCTTGCGGCCGCCCGGCGGCGGGGTCGTCGGGCCCGTCGTCGGCGTG
Organism: Cellulomonas palmilytica; assembly: GCF_021590045.1. NCBI lineage: Bacteria > Bacillati > Actinomycetota > Actinomycetes > Micrococcales > Cellulomonadaceae > Cellulomonas > Cellulomonas palmilytica. Next base: position 3,027,729 of record NZ_CP062221.1, read on the forward strand.
GGCGTCGTCGTCGGGTTCGTCGTCGGGTTCGTCGTCGGGTTCGTCGTCGGGTTCGTGGTCGGGTTCGTGGTCGGGTTCGTGGGGACCGTCCCGCCCGTGCAGGTGGCGCCGTTGACCGTGCAGCCCGTGGGCTGCGCGAACGGGCCGCTGCCGATGTACCCCCACGTCTGGGTGGCGCCCGGGGCGAAGGGGCCGGCCCAGCTCTTGGAGGTGACCTTGTAGTGGTTGCCGGTGCGGGTCACGTCCGCGTCCCACGAGCTGGTGATCGTGGTGCCGGCCGGCAGGTCGAACTCGAGCATCCACGTGGTCGCCGTGCTCGTCGTGCCGTTGGCGACGGTCACGGACGCCTGGTGACCGGTCCCCCAGTCTCCGGCGGACGTGAACGTCGCCGTGAAGGTCCCGGCCGCGGTGGCCGGGAGGGCGGCGACGAGGGCGGTCGCGACGAGGGCCGCGGCTGCGGCCATCGCGACGAAGGCTCCTCGTCGCCGCTGCTGGTGTGCGGGTCCGGCGCCGTCGCCGGCCCGCCTGGTGGGGTGATGCATCCTTGCCTCCCTGTGCGATGGGGAAGTGCGTGCATTTTGTAAGGGAAATTCACAAATCCCTCACCCATGAAACTAGTCAGAACGCCGGAATCCGGTCAACGACCGGACGGAAAATGGCGCGGCACTCCCCCGCACGCCCACAGGGCGCGCGGTTCGCGAGCAGGCGGTCAGTGCCGCGGCGGGCGCACGAGACGCGCGTGCGTCTCGGCGGCGGACACGTCGGTCAGCGACGCGACCTGGTCGATCACGACGCGCAGGCGTCCGGCGTCGTCCGGGGCCTGCGCCCAGTCGGCCGCGAACGGCGGCTCGAGCGCGAGCGGCGCACGGTCCGCCATGACGTGCACCAGGTCGGTGAGGACCTCGCGCTGACGGTGGTAGAGCGGCTCGAGCTCACGCGGCGCCATGACGTACGCGACCGCGAGGCCCTTGAGCACGAGGATCTCGGCCTGCGTCTCGACCGGCACGACGAGGTCCGCGGCGTACCGCGTGAGCGGGCCGGATCCGTACTGCGCGCGCGTCGCCTTCTGCGAGGCCTTGGCGAACCGGCCGATGAGCTGGCTCGTGGCGTCCTTGAGCATCGCGAGCGCGCCGCGCGACCCGTCGAAGCCCGTCGCCCACAGCCGCGCCGCGATCAGGCGGTCCATCGCGTCCAGCAGGCCGTTCTCGTCGACCGCGTCGCCGTACCAGGTGGAGATCGCCTCGGCGACGCGCGCCCGCTCGCCGGGGATCGACAGCACCGCGAGGTCGAGCCGCCCGCCGACGACCGCGTCCTCGACGTCGTGCACCGAGTAGGAGATGTCGTCCGCGAGGTCCATGACCTGCGCCTCGAGGCACTTGCGCCCCGCGGGGGCGTCGCGGCGCAGCCACTCGAACACCGGCAGGTCGTCCTCGTAGACGCCGAACTTGTGGGTCGGGCGACCGCTCGCGGGGCTCACCGGCCCCTGCAGGTACCGCCACGGGTACTTGACCGACGCGTCGAGCGACGCGCGCGTGAGGTTGAGCCCCACCGAGCGCCCGTCGGGCGCGACGACCTTCGGCTCGAGCCGCGTCAGCAGACGCAGCGTCTGCGCGTTGCCCTCGAACCCGCCGATGCCCTTCGCGAGCGCCGCGAGCGCGCGCTCGCCGTTGTGCCCGAACGGCGGGTGCCCCAGGTCGTGCGCGAGGCACGCGGTGTCGACGACGTCCGGGTCGCAGCCCAGCGCCTTGGCGATCTCGCGGCCCACCTGCGCGACCTCGAGCGTGTGCGTGAGGCGCGTGCGCACGAAGTCGTCCGACGACGGGCCGAGCACCTGCGTCTTCGCGCCGAGCCGGCGCAGCGCCGAGGAGTGCACGATGCGCGCGCGGTCGCGCTCGAACGGCGTCCGTCCCTTGGACTTCGCGGACTCGGCGACCCAGCGCTCACGGTCGACGTCGACGTAGCCGCCGACGTCCAGGTGCTCGAGCGTGGTCATCGGTGCCCAGCGTACGCAACACCGGCGACGCCGCGGCGCACCGGCCGGGTCAGCGGGTCACCCGTCGGGGCCGGCCAGGTCCGCTCACGAGAGCCGCCAGACCTGCACCGACGGCCCGGCGGCCGGCCCGATCACGAGCCCACCGGGTGCGAGGGTCGTCCCCGCGTCCTCGCCGTACAGCCGCTCGGCCGCGCGCGCCGCCACCGGGAGGCGCGCGCCCGGCCAGGCGTCGCGCGTGAGCACGACGAGCACGCGCTCGTCGGCCGTCTCGCGCAGGTACGCGACCGCGTCGTCCTGCGCGAGCACCCAGCGCAGCCCGCCCTCGCGCAGCGCGCGCGAGGAACGCCGCAGCGCGACGAGCGCGCGGTAGGTCGCGAACGTCTCCGGGTCCCACGGCGCACCGCCGGCGCCCGGGCGGCCGTCGATGCGGTCCCACGGCATGGGGACGCGCCCGTGCTCGCCGTTCACCCCCGTCAGCCCGCCCTCGTCCCCCGCCCAGATCACCGGCGTGCCGGGGTAGGTCAGCAGCAGCGCGGCGGCGACCTCGACGCGCTCGCGCGAGCCGGTGACGGTCCGGATGCGGGCGGTGTCGTGCGAGCCGAGCAGGTTCCACTGGTGCCGCGTGACCGACCACGGGACGGTCGCGTCGAAGTCCCGCATGGTCGCGACCATGTCCGCTCCCCCGGCCCGCGGGACCGGCACGGGCATCCCCATGAACGGCAGCTCGGAGCCCGGCGCGACGAGCCACGTCCACAGCGGTCGCGTGAACGCCGAGTAGTTCATGTTGACGTGCCAGCCGCCGACGGCCAGGTCGCCCGCGGCGTCGTGGAAGTGCTCGGCGACGAGCGCCGCGCCGGGCTTGATCCCCGCCATGCGGGCGCGCAGCGCGCGGGCGACCGCGTGCGCGTGGTCGTCGTCGCGGTAGCGACCCGTCATGTTGGCGACGTCGATGCGCCAGCCGTCCAGGTCGAACGGGGGACGCAGCCACCGCTCCGCCACCGAACCCTCGCCGGTGATCATCCGCTCGGTGAGCTCGGGTGCGCCGTAGTTGAGCTTCGGCAGCGACGCGTGCTCGAGCCACCCGACGTACCCGGGCTCGTCGTCGGTCCAGTAGTAGAACGACGCCTCGGCGCTCGACCGGTCCGCGCGGGCGCGCTCGAACCACTCGTGCCCGGAGCCCGTGTGGTTCGTCGTGAGGTCGCCGACGACGCGCATGCCGCGCGCGTGCACCGCCGCCGACAGCGAGGCGAGCGCCTCGTCGCCGCCCAGCAGCGGGTCGACGCGCGCGAAGCTCGTCGCGTCGTACCGGTGGTTGGAGCGCGCCGGGAAGATCGGCGTGAGGTAGAGCGTGTCGACGCCGAGCCGCTGCAGGTGGTCGAGCCGCTGCTCGACGCCACCCAGGTCGCCCCCGTACAGCTGCTGCGCGACGCCGTGCCCGGACCCGATCGGCTCGTCGGCCCAGCCCGCGGGGATCGCCCACTCCGGCAGCGGTCCGCGCGGCGGGCCGTCGTGCCCCGACGACCGGGCGAACCGGTCGGGGAACACCTGGTAGACCACCGCGTCGTCCAACCAGCGCGGTGCGGCCTCGTGCACCGTGAGGCGGAAGTCCGCGGCGTCCGTGACGTCCCGCGTGTGCAGGCCGCGTCCGTTGAGCCAGCGGTACCCGCCGGGCTCGTCGAGCAGGAAGCGGTACTGCGTGACGGGGTTGTGCACGACGACGTCCGCGACGTACCAGCGCTCGCGCTCGTCGGCCCGTTCGAGACGAGCAGGCACGAACCGCGGCTCGCCGTCGCGGACGACGCGCACGTGCACGCCGCGCTCGGCCCGCGACGCGGGGACGCGTACCCGCACGGGTACGACGTCCCCGAGCCGCGGCGTGCCGCGCGCGACGTACCGCTCCGACCCGTCGTGGTGCGGCAGGTCCGGCAGCGTCATCCCTTGACGGAGCCCGCCGTGAGACCGCCGACGATGTACTTCTGAAGGAACATGAACAGCAGCACCACGGGCACGGCCGCGACCACGGCCCCCGCGGCGAACAGCCCCCACGGCGCCGTGCGCTCGTCGGCCGCGAGCGAGTACAGCCCCACCGCGACGGTCCAGTTGTCCGCGCGCTGCAGCACGACCTTGGCGATGAGGAAGTCGCCGAACGACGAGATGAACGACAGCAGCCCGACGACCGCGAGGATCGGCGTGACCATCCGCAGGATGATCGTCCAGTAGATCTGCCCGTGCGTCGCGCCGTCCATCTTGGCGGCCTCGTCGAGCTCACGCGGCACGGTGTTGAAGAACCCGTACATGAGGAACGTGTTCACGCCGAGCGCGCCGCCGAGGTACACGAAGATCAACCCGAGAAGGCTGTCCAGGCCGAGCGCCGGGAACACGTCCTTCAGCGTGAGCAGCAGCAGGAAGATCGCGACGAACGCGAGCGTCTGCGGGAACATCTGCGCGAGCAGCAGGCCGGTCAGGCCCTTCTCGCGGCCCTTGAACCGGAACCGCGAGAACGCGTACGCGGCGGCCGCGCCCATGAGCACCGTGCCGATCGCGGTGACGGTGCACACGACGAGCGAGTTGCCGAGCCACGTCCAGAACCCGCGCGCCTCGAGGTCGGCGAAGTTCTCCCCCGACACGGTGCGGAACAGGCGGTTGGACCCGACGAGCGAGCCGCCCGGGTTGAGCGACGCGGAGATGACGTACAGCAGCGGCGTCACGCAGATGATGATCATCACGGCGGCCACCACGTAGCGCCAGAACACCTCGCGCCACCAGCGGCGTCCGCGCGTGCCGCTGCGCCGCAGGTTCGTGGTCTCCGCCTTGGCCGGCTGGGTCCGTGCGGTCTGGGTGGTCATCACAGCTCCTCGAGACGACGCGTGCGACGGAAGCCCCACCAGGAGATCGCGCCGACCATGATGAAGATGAGGATCGACAGCGCGCTCGCGAAGCCGTACTGCTTGAGGCCGCTCTCGAACGCGACGGAGTAGACCATCGAGATGAGGATGTCGGTGTGCCCGACGACGACGGGGGTGCCGACGAAGTTGGGCCCGCCGCCCGTGAGCATGTAGATCAGCGCGAAGTTGTTGAAGTTGAACGCGAACGACGCGACGAGCAGCGGCGCGACCGACACCATGAGCAGCGGGAGCGTGATGGAGCGCATGATGCGCCACGGCTTCGCGCCGTCCATGCGTGCGGACTCGTAGACCTCGCCCGGGATCGACTGCAGCGCGCCCGTGCACACGATGAACATGTACGGGAACCCGAGCCACAGGTTCACGCCGATGACGGAGAGCTTCGCGAGCCACGGGTCGGTCAGCCACGGGATCTCGGCCCCGCCGAGCAGCACCTGGTTGAGGAAGCCGCTGCGCGTGTTGAGCATGCCCTTCCACACGAGCGCGGAGATGAACGCCGGGATCGCGTACGGCAGGATCATCAGCGCGCGCAGCAGCTTGCGGGCCCGCACGCGCGGGTCGTTGAACACGACCGCGAGGAACAGGCCGAGCACGAACGTCGTGAGCACGGACAGCAGCGCGAACGCGAACGTCCACAGGAAGATCTCGACGAACGCCGTGCGCAGGCGGTCGTCGCTGAACGCGCGCGTGAAGTTGTCGAAGCCGACGTTGACGCGCCACCCGGGCGAGATCGTCGAGCCGTCCTCGGCCGCGAACTGCCCCTGGTCGTTGGGTCGGTAGACCACGCCGGTCTGCGTGTTGGTCATCGTGTCGGCGGCCGGGTCGTACTCCATGACCGACTCGAAGACGTACCCCGTCGAGGCGTCCTGCGTGCGCAGCGAGCCGTCGGCGGCGTCGTCGGACACCGGGACGCGCAGGTCGACGATCTCCTGCTGACGCTGGGCGACCGCGGCGAAGCCGAGCACCTCGTGGTCGGGCAGGGCCGTGACCTTGTCGCTCTCGACCGTCGCGCCCTCGGCGGGGGCGAGCGGGTCGTCCTGCGTGCCGGCGAGCGCCTGCCCGTCGCGCACGATCGCGAACGTGAGGTCACCGTCGGAGTCGGTGAGGATCGTCAGCGGGTACGCCTGAGACCCCTCCACGCGCTGCTCGTTCTGCGCGAGGATCGCGGAGACCGCGTCGGCCTTCGTGGAGTTGTGGCCGTCCCCGTAGTTGGTGAACGCCACGTACGCCGTGTAGCAGGCGGTGAAGATCACGTAGACCAGCAGGAAGACCAGGCCGGGCAGCAGGTACTTCGCGGCGAGCGCGCGCCGCGAGAAGTACGCCCAGTTGACGGCGACGAGCGCGAGGACGAGGAAGCCCACGATCGCCCACTGCTCGACCGAGATCGCCGTGAGGATGCCGTACAGCCCGATCGCGTCGATCAGGCCGACCAGCACGAGCTTGGCCAGGAAGCCCTTGGAGAAGTCCCGGGCGGGTGACGAGTCACCGCGGACGGGCCGCGCGTCGCCGGGGGGTGGTTCGGGGGGTGCGTGCTCGCTGTCGTGCGCGATCGTCTGCTGCGACATGGGGTCCTCCGCGCGTCGCCCGTCGTCGGGCGTCGATGTGTGCAGTGTGCTCCGCCGCCGCACGGCGCGCGCGTGGGGCGCGGTGCGGGGCGCGGGGTCCGGGGGTGCCGACGGCGCGGCACGTGAGTCGGCCGCCCGCACGCGCCGTGCGGCGGTGCGGGCGGCCGGTCAGGTCACGCAGCGTCGATCGCGTCCTGCATGTTCGTCACCATCGTGTTCCAGGCGCCGACCGGGTCGCTCGCCTGACCACCGATGATCTGCACCTGCGTGGTGCCCCAGAACTGCCACATCGCACCCATCTCGGGGATCGACGGCATCGGAGCACCGGTCGCGCCGGCCTCGTTGAAGCCCGCGAGGATCGGGTCGGAGACCTTCGCCGCGGCCGTCTTGAGGGCCGGCAGGCGGCCGCCCAGCTCGTAGAGCTCGGACTGCACGGGCTCGGTCGTCAGGTAGTTGACGACGAACTCGTTGGCGAGGACCGGGTTGGCCGACTTGGCCGAGATGAACGCACCCTGCACGCCCACGAACGGCTTGGCCTCGGACCCACCGGCGCTCGGCACCGGGAGGACCGAGATGTCGAGGCCCGCGTTGGTGAACTCGGTCGTGTACCAGGGGCCCGTGACGATGTACGGGGACTCGCCGGCGAGGAAGGCCTCCTTGACCTGGTCGCCGCCGAGCGCCGGGTCGAGCACCTTGTCCGCGCCGAGCTTCTGCAGGTACGTCGCGAACTTCTCGCCGTTCTCGCCGCCGAGGCCGAGCTCGGAGGTGTACGAGCCGTCCTCGGTCTGCGTGAAGATCGGGGCGTCGAACGAGGTCTGCAGCGGGTACAGGTGGTACGCGTCGCCCTGGTCACCCTGCTGGATGAGCACCGGGTACTTGACGCCGGCGGCCTTGCCCTCGGCGACCAGCTCGTCGAACGTCGTCGCCTTGGTCTCGGGGACGAGCTTGTTGTTGCGGACGAGCGCGATGTTCTCGATCGCGTACGGCGCGCCGTAGACCTGGCCGTCGTACGTGAACGCCTGCACGGCGGACGGCGCGAACTCGTCGCTCTTGTCGCCGAACTGGATCGGGGCGACGACGCCGTTGTTGACGAACTCGCCGGTCCAGTCGTGCGCGCCGATGATGACGTCGGGGCCCTGGCCGGTCGGGACCTGCGAGACGAAGTCGGTGCGGATGTCGCCCGAGACCTTCTGCACGAGGTCGACCTTGACGCCGGTCTCCGTCTGGAACTCCTCGACGATCGGCTTCATGACGTCGATGCGGGTCTCGTCGACCCACATGGTGAGCGTGCCGGTGAGGGCCGGCTCGGTCGTGGCCGCGCCCTGCGTCGGCTCGGCGGTCTCGTTCGCACCGTCGTCCCCGTTTCCGCCGCACGCGGTGAGGGTCAGTGCGAGCCCCAGAGCGGCCGCGAGGGCCGGGATGCTCCGTCGCATCGTGTTGTCTCCTGATCTTGGGTGGCGTAGCCCAGAGACGACCACGCGACGACCGTGCAGTGACGGGCCCGTGCGACCGGCTCTGGCCTGATGTCGCTGACGCTAACGCCGTTGCAACGACCCCTGCAAGTCGTTACGGTAACTTTCAGGCAACGGTTTCAGACAGTCGTCCAGGCTGCCGATGACTGCTCCTGAAACGACTCGAAGTACACGAACTGACCCGAACGGGCGAGGACGAGGAGGTCCCATGTCCCCTACGCTGCCTCCCGTGCGTACGCGGTTGACGGACCTTGCGGAACAGGCCGGTGTCAGCACCGCCACCGTCTCCCGCGTCCTCAACGGCAAGCACGGTGTGTCGGCGCAGGCACGCCAGGCCGTGCTTGCCGCTCTCGACGTGCTCGGCTACGAGCGCCCCGAGAAGCTGCGCACGCGCTCGGCGGGCCTCGTCGGCCTCGTCGTGCCCGAGCTCGCCAACCCCGTGTTCCCCGCGTTCGCCCAGGTCATCGAGTCGATGCTGACCGAGCGCGGCTACACGCCCCTGCTGTGCACGCAGTCGCCCGGCGGCACCACCGAGGACCAGTACGTCGAGATGCTCCTCGAGCACGGCGTCGCCGGCATCGTGTTCGTCTCCGGGCTGCACGCCGACACCTCCGCCAGCAAGGAGCGCTACCACCGGCTGCGCAGCCGCGGCATGCCGATCGTGCTGGTCAACGGCTTCGCCGCGGGGGTCGACGCACCGTTCGTCTCGACCGACGACGAGGCCGCGCTCGACCTCGCGTTCCGGCACCTCGTCTCGCTCGGCCACCGCTCGATCGGCCTCGCGATCGGTCCCGACCGGTTCGTGCCCGCGCAGCGCAAGCGCGACGCGTTCGCCGTGAACCTGCGGCGGCACCTCGGGGTCACGGACGCCGCCGACCACATCGTCTCGACGCTGTTCACCGTCGAGGGCGGCCAGGCCGCCGCGCTCGAGCTCATCGCGTCGGGCCACACCGCGATCGTCTGCGGCTCGGACCTCATGGCGCTCGGTGCCATCCGCGCCGCGCGCTCGCGCGGGCTCGAGGTGCCGGACGACCTGTCGGTCGTCGGCTTCGACGACTCGCCGCTGATCGCGTTCACCGACCCGCCCCTGACCACGGTGCGCCAGCCCGTGCTCGCCATGGGGCACGCGGCCGTCTCGGCGCTCGTCGCCGAGATCAACGGCACGCCCGCGTCGCGCATCGAGCTCAAGTTCCACCCCGAGCTCATCGTGCGCGGGTCCACCGGGGCCGCGCCCGCCACCGTCGAGCTCGCACCCGCGGAACCCGCCGCGACCCGCTGACCAGCGCACGCGCCGGCCCAACCTCCCGGTCCGGGGCGCCCCGCCGCGCTCGTCGTCGTCCTGCCACGCCCGACGGGCGTCCCTCCCCCGGGCCTCCCCGGCCCCTGCCCTCCACCCTCGTCCGCGCCCGCGGACCCCACAGAGAGACCACCGAGTGACCACCCTCGACACCCGACCGACCCTCGTCCACGCACCCGGCTCGCCCGACGGCGAGTGGTGGCGCGACGCCGTGATCTACCAGGTCTACCCGCGCTCGTTCGCGGACGGCACGGGCGACGGCGTGGGCGACCTGCCCGGCATCACCGCCCGGCTGCCGCACCTCGCCGAGCTCGGCGTGGACGCCGTCTGGCTCTCGCCGTTCTACCGCTCGCCGCAGGCCGACGCGGGCTACGACGTCGCGGACTACCGCGACGTGGACCCGCTGTTCGGCACGCTCGCCGACTTCGACGTCATGCTCGAGACCGCGCACGGCCTGGGGCTGCGCGTGATCGTCGACCTCGTGCCGAACCACACGTCCGACGAGCACGCGTGGTTCGTCGAGGCGCTCGCGGCCGGCCCCGGCTCGCCCGCGCGCGAGCGCTACCTGTTCCGCGACGGCCGCGGCGAGCACGGCGAGCTGCCGCCGAACAACTGGCAGTCGATCTTCGGCGGCCCGGCGTGGACGCGCGTGCCGGACGGCCAGTGGTACCTGCACCTGTTCGACTCCAAGCAGCCCGACCTCGACTGGGAGCACCCGCAGGTCCGCGCCGAGTTCGAGGACGTGCTGCGGTTCTGGCTCGACCGGGGCGTCGACGGGTTCCGCATCGACGTCGCGCACGGCATGGTCAAGGCGCCGGGCCTGCCCGACTGGGACGGCCACGTGTCGATGATCGAGGGCTCGGAGGACGCCTTCGAGGCCGCCGAGCACGCGCTGCACGACGCACCGGCGTCCGCGTCGGCGCTCGACCGCGTCGACGAGGTCACGGGGTCCGGCAACCAGGGCCCGATGTTCGACCAGGAGGGCGTGCACGAGATCTACCGCGCCTGGAACCGGGTGCTGGCCGAGTACGACGGCGACCGCGCGCTCGTCGCCGAGGCGTGGGTCGAGCCGCTGTCCCGGCTCGCGCGCTACGTCCGGCCCGACGAGATGCAGCAGGCGTTCAACTTCGCGTTCCTCGCGACGCTGTGGCACGCGCCGTCGCTGCGTGACGTCATCACCGCCTCCTACACCGCGAGCGACGCCGTGGGCGCGCCGACCACGTGGGTGCTGTCGAACCACGACGTGGTGCGCCACGCCTCGCGCCTGGGCCTGCCGGTGCCGGGCTCGCGCCCGAACGGGATCGGCGAGCGCGACGAGCAGCCCGACGAGGAGCTCGGCCTGCGCCGGGCGCGCGCCGCGACCCTGCTCATGCTCGGCCTGCCCGGCTCGGCGTACGTGTACCAGGGCGAGGAGCTCGGTCTGCCCGACCACACCGCGCTGCCCGACGACGCGCGGCAGGACCCGGCGTTCTTCCGCACGCAGGGCGCCGAGCTCGGCCGCGACGGCTGTCGCGTGCCGCTGCCCTGGTCGGCCGAGGCGCCGGCGTTCGGGTTCTCCCCGACGGGCGCGTCCTGGCTGCCGCAGCCGTCGTCGTGGGCGCGGTACGCGCTCGACGCGCAGCGCGGCGTGGCCGGCTCGACGTACGAGTTCTACCGCTCCGCGCTCGCCCTGCGGAAGGCCGAGACGCTCGGCTCGGGCGGGCTGGCGTGGCTGGCATCGGACGACGACGTGCTCGACCTGGTGAACCGCGACGTGCGCGTCGTGGCGAACCTCTCGGCCGGGCCGGTCGCGCTGCCCGCGACGACGCAGGTCCTGCTCGCGTCGGGCCCGGTCCCGACCGACGCGTCGGGCGCGCTGCTGGTCGAGCCCGACACGACCGTCTGGGTGCGCGCCTGACGCACCGCCGTCCGGCAGCACGACGGGCCGGGTCTCGCGGACGCCTCCCGCGGGACCCGGCCCCTCGTGTGCCAGGCGCGTGTCAGCGCGTGCGGCTCACGTCCCACGCGACGGCGGCACCCGCGGGCACGACGACGTCGACCTGCCCGTCCCGCACGCGCGTGGCCGCGCAGTCCTCGCCGCCGGCCAGGACGTCGCAGTACTCGCCGTCGGGCAGGCTCGTCGCGAGGGTCGTGCGCAGCTCGTCGTCGCCGAGGTTCACGACGACGAACCCGCGCTGCCCGCGCCCGAGCGCGACCGCGTCGCCCTGCGACCAGGTGTCGACCACGGGGGCGTCGCCCACGACCGTGCGCCAGCCGACCATGCCCGCGACCTGCGGCCAGCGGTGCTGGCAGACCCAGTCCCCCGGGGCGAGGTCGTCGCCCGGGGCCGGGGCGGGGCCGCACGCCGCGTCGAGCACGCGGCCGTCCGCGCCCTGCCGCGGGCCGGTGTCGGTGTCGTCGAACGCGTAGCCCGAGTACACCTGCGGCGTGCCGTACGTGCCGGCGAGCATGAGCACGGTCGCGAGCGCGTCGTCCGTGCGGGCGCGGTAGGACAGCGTCGAGCCGTTGCGCTCGGTGTCGTGGTTCTCGACGAACGAGATCGCGTCGTCGGACGGCACGTACCGCGCGGTCGCCTCGCCGAGCTCGAGCGCGAGCCCGGGCGACCCGGCGACGACCCCGGCGAGCTCCTTGCCGTACGTGAACTCGTACACCTGGCCGTTGGCGGTGTACTCCTCGGGCGTGATCGGCTCGGCCGAGCCGCGGATGACCTCCTGCATGACGGCGATGTCGTCGGGCAGCGCGCCGACGATCGCCGCGACGTCCTCGGCGGCCATGTGCTTCGCCGCGTCGATGCGGAAGCCGTCGACGCCGAGGTCCACGAGGTCCTGCAGGTAGGCGGCGAGCCGCTCGCGCACGCGCGGGGCGCCCGTGTCGAGGTCGGCGAGGTTGAGCAGCTCGCACGTCTGGACCTGGGCGCGGTCGAGGTAGAGCGCGATGTCGTCGCCGGGCGTCAGGCCGCAGTGGTGGAAGTCGGTCGTCGTCCAGATGCCCGGGTACTCGTAGTGCTCGTACGACGAGCCGGCCCAGCCGGTGCCGGGCGCGTCCTGGCCGGTCATGTGGTTCACCACGGCGTCGACGCGCACGTCGACGCCCGCGTCGTGGCACGTCTCGACCATCGCCGCGAGCTGCTCGCGCGTGCCGAGCCGCGACTCGAGGCGGTAGCTCACGGGCTGGTACGACGTCCACCAGGGCTCGCCCGTGATGTGCTCGTTCGGCGGCGACGTGAGCACCCACGCGTACCCGGCGGGGCCGAGCGTCGTGGTGCACTCGTCCGCGATCGCGTCCCACGTCCACTGGAAGAGCTGGACGCCCACGTCGTGCCCGCTGCCGTCGGAGGCGGGCTGCGTCGCGGGGTCGGGGGGCTCGCTCGTGCAGGCGGCCAGCGCGGCCGGCAGCAGGAGCAGGGCCGCGAGCGCGGCCGTGCCACGTCGGGTGCCACGTCGGGTGCCACGTCGGGCGCCACGTCGCGTGCGGCGTGCGAGGTGCGTCATCGTCACCACCAGGTCGTCGTCGACAGGTCGGCCTTGCTGCAAGCCGTTGCAGCAAGTTTCGTCAAATGCTTCCAGAATACGGCTCCCGCGCCGTACGTTGCGTGCGTGACCCACGTCGTCGTGAACGGTCCCGCCGCCTGGAACACCGTCGTCCGGGTGGCCGACCTCCCCGAGCCGTACCCGCACATGGTCCTGGCCTCCGCGCACCACGAGAGCCTCGGCGGCACGTCCGCCGGGAAAGCCGTGACGCTCGCCGCGCTCGGCGTGCCCACCACCCTCGTCACCACCCTCGGCGACGACGACGACGCGGCACGGGTCCTCGCCGCGCTGCGCGCGGGCCACGGAGAGTCCCTCACGGTGCGCGCCCGGCCCGCGCTCGGCGGCCGCACCGAACGGCACGTCAACCTCGTGTCCGACGAGGGCGACCGGCTCTCCGTCTACCTCGAGCTGCCCGCCGCTCCACCGGCCGACGACGCGCTCGGCGACCTCGTGCGATCCGCGGACGCCGCCGTGCTCGACCTCGCCGACTCCTCGCGCGAGCTGCTCGACGTGGCGCGCGCCGCCCGCGTCCCGGTCTGGTGCGACGTGCACGACGACGACGGCGTCGGCGACTACCAGCGCGCGTTCGTCGCGGCCGCCGACGTCCTGCTCGTCTCCGACGCCCAGCTCGTCGACCCCGGCGCGTACCTCTCCGCCGCGGTCGCGAGCGGCGCGACGCTCGCGGTCTGCACGCGCGGCGCACGCGGCGCGATCGCGCGCGACGCCGACGGCTGGTGGGAGGTCGGCCCGGCCGACGTCGGACCGGTGCTCGACGCGGAGGGAGCCGGCGACGCGTTCCTCGCCGGCCTGCTGCGCGCCGTGCTCGCGGGCGAGCCGCGCGCGCAGGCACTCGCGGAGGCCGCCGCGACCGCCGGGCTCGCCGTGACGCACCCCGGTCTCGGCGCCCCGCACGCGACGCGGCACGACGTCGCGCGGCTCGCCGCAGCGGTCCGCGTGGCCCGGGTCGAGTGAGCCGCCCGGTCAGCCCCCGGAGACGCTGAGCTCCGCCTCGTGGAGCTCGCGGCGGAAGTCGTCGGACAGGTCGCGCGAGTCGAGCCACCCGTACGGCAGGACGACCCTCTTGGGCGACCCCGCCCGCCCGCGCTGACCCTCCGCCGGCTCGCCCGGGTACGGCTGGTCCAGGTCGAGCTGCGCGACCAGGTCGTCGAGCTCGGCCAGCGTGCTCACCAGGCCGAACCGCGCGCGCAGGTCACCGCCCACCACGTAGCCCTTGAAGTACCACGCCATGTGCTTGCGCATCTCGCGCAGCGCCTTCGACTCGTCGCGGAAGTGCTCGACCATGAGCTCGGCGTGCCGGCGCACCGTCGTCGCGACCTCGCGCAGCCCGGGCCGCACACGCTCGTCGGACCCCGCGAACGCCGCCGCGAGGTCCGCGAACAGCCACGGACGGCCCTGGCAGCCGCGCCCGACGACCACGCCGTCGCACCCGGTCTGCTCGACCATCGCGAGCGCGTCCTCCGCCGACCAGATGTCCCCGTTGCCGAGCACCGGGACGTCCGTGACGGTCTGCTTGAGCCGCGCGATCGCCTCCCAGTCCGCCGTGCCCGAGTAGTAGTCCGCCGCGGTGCGCGCGTGCAGCGCGACCGCCGCGACGCCCGCGTCCTGCGCGACCAGCCCCGCCTCGAGGTACGTGAGGTGGTCGTCGTCGATGCCCTTGCGCATCTTGACCGTCACGGGGATCCCGTACGGCTGCGCGGCCCGCACCGCGCGCGTCACGATCGCCTGGAACAGGTCGCGCTTCCACGGCAGCGCGGAGCCGCCGCCGCGGCGCGTGACCTTCGCGACCGGGCAGCCGAAGTTGAGGTCCACGTGGTCCGCGCGGTCCTCCGAGACGATCATGTGCACCGCCGCCTCGACGGTCCCCGGGTCCACGCCGTACAGCTGCACCGAGCGCGGCCGCTCGTCGGGCTCGTGGTGGATGATCCGCAGCGACTCCTCGCCACGCTCCACGAGCGCGCGGCTCGTCACCATCTCCGCGACGTACAGCCCGGCACCCTGCTCGCGGCACAGCCGCCGGAACGCCGCGTTGGTCACGCCGGCCATGGGCGCGAGCACGACGGGCGTGTCGACCTGCAAGGGGCCGATGCGCAGCGGCGGGAGCACCGCCCCCGGCGCGCGCGTGCTCGCCTCGTTCGTCACAGTCACGCGGGCCATTCTCCCATCGACACGAGAAGGCACCCCGCACTCAACCTTCGCGCACGCTCGTGCGTCTCCTACGGTGTGACCACCATGACAGCCGGGACACGCGACGACGACGGGACGGTCCGCGTCGAGCAGCTCACGGTCGTCCCCACCCGGGCCCGTGGCGCACGCACCCGCAGCGCGACGGACGAGCAGTTCAGCGCGTTCGTCGCGGAGCACGGCGACGACCTGCTGCGCACCGCGTGGCTGCTGTGCGGCGACGCGCACCGCGCCGAGGAGCTGACCCAGCAGGCGCTCGTGCGCACCTACGCCGCATGGCACCGGGCGCAGGACCCCCTCGCGTACGCGCGACGCGTCCTGGCGAACCTGCGCGTCGACACGTGGCGGCGACGACGACGCGAGGTGCTCACCGCACCCGAGGACCTGCCGGAGCACGCGCGCTCCGACGTGCACGCACGCACCGAGGACCGCGACCAGCTCGCGCGCGCGCTCGCGCTGCTCAGCCCGCGGCAGCGGCGCATCGTCGTGCTGCGGCACATGATCGGCATGCCGGAGGCCGAGGTCGCCGCCGAGCTCGGCGTGAGCGTCGGCACCGTGAAGTCCACCGCGTCCCGCGGGCTCGCCACGCTGCGCGCCGCGCTCGCCACGCACCAGGAGGAGGCCCGATGACCGCCGACCTGCGTCCCGACCCGGACCTCGCCGCGCGCGCCGCGCAGGCGACCCCGCCGATGTCGCTCGACACCGACGCGCTGCTGCACGCCGCGCACCGGCACGTCCGCCGGCGCACCGCGACGCGCGTCGTGGGCGGCGTGCTCGCCGTGACGACGGTCGCCGTGCTCGCCGCCGACCTGGCCGACCGGGCCGCCGAGCCGCAGCCCGCGCAGCCGCCGACGCAGATCGCGCTGCCGCTGGGCGACGACCACGTCGTCGAGGTCGCGCAGGGCCTGCTGGCCGTCAACCGGGTCGGCGAGCCCCGCCCGCCCGAGCCGCGATCGGTGCCGCTCACCGACGGCGCACAGTGGCAGGTCGACCTCGGGCTGAGCTCCGGGGCCCATGATCTCGTGCTCACCGTCGGCCACCCCGCCGACGGCGAGCAGGAGGCCGCCGTCTACTACACGCGCGTCGACGACACGACGGCCGAGGGCTCCGGCGGCGCCACGTGGACGTGGGGCGCCGCGCCTGCCACCGACGGGCTGCGGTTCTCGGGCGAGCTCGACACCGGCGAGTGGTCCGAGCTCGTCGTCGTGCCGCCGGACCTCACCGAACCCCACGTGCTGCTCTGGAACACCACCGGCTTCGCCGTGACGGGCGGGGCGACCACCGTGGTCGAGCTGCCGACGTTCGCGGCACCCGACGGGCAGCTGCTGTCCGCCGCGCTCGGCGACTACTCCGTGGCCGCCCGGATGCGGACGGGCCGGTCCGGGGTCG
This sequence comes from Cellulomonas palmilytica, assembly GCF_021590045.1. Classification (NCBI taxonomy): domain Bacteria; kingdom Bacillati; phylum Actinomycetota; class Actinomycetes; order Micrococcales; family Cellulomonadaceae; genus Cellulomonas; species Cellulomonas palmilytica. The sequence continues at coordinate 3,044,080 of NZ_CP062221.1, forward strand.
TCCTCGTCGACCGCGACGGCGACGTCGTGCAGGTGCCGTGCGACGAGGCGGGCACCGATGGCTGCGCGGGCGTCGACGAGGTGCCCGGCCTGCAGGACGCCGTCGCCGCGGTCCTCGCCGAGCCGCGCGACGCCGCCCCGTCCGTCGCCGACCTCGTGCCGGACGTGCGGGCGTCGAACGGGCTCGCCCGCTCCACGGGCGCCGGGTGGGACACCGGCCTGCGCGTACCCGTCTCGACCGTCGCGACCCTCGAGCGCAGCGTGTCCGTCTCGCGCGCGTCGGTGGCCGACCTGCTCGCGGCGAGCACGCCCGGCCGCGAGCGGCCGGGCCGTGGCGTGATGGTGAGCGTCGAGGGTGCGGGTGTGTCCCTGCCCGTCACGTGGTCCGACGACGACACCGCCGAGCGGTTCGATGCCGGCGCGCCCTACCCCGGGACGCAGCGCTGGACCGTCGGCGACGACCTGCGGCTCGTCGCCGGCGTCGTGCCGCGGTGGATGGACGACGACACGATCGTCGTCCTCTGGTTCCCCGACGGCATCACCGGCGCCGACGGGCGCGTCGTGCACGCCGTCGACGTGCCGACGTACCCCGACCCGACGGGGACGCCGGCCCGCCTCTACGCCGTCGCGCTCGCCCTCGACGACCGGACCCGTCCGTCCGACCCGGACGACGTGCTCGTCCTGCACCTCGGCGGTGTCGGGAGCGGCGAGGTGCACGACGCGAGCGGGCTGTGCACCGGGCTGCCCGCGGCGTGCCTCGCCGCGCAGCCCGACGGCGGCACCGCGCTGCTCGGCGAGCTCGTCGCCCGCGGCGTGCTGGACGACGCCGCGGGCGCGCGGGAGGACTGACCCGGCACCGCGGCGCGTCGGTCCGCGGCACATCGGTCCGCACCGATCCCGGCGGGGACTCAACAACAGGCCCGGGCGCTGCGTTCTCTACGGTGTGACCACGATGCCGCTCACGTCCACGTCCGACGACCACCGAGGGCCGGAGCCCGGCCCACCGGGGGTCCCCCGCGAGTCCGGGCGGGTGCTCCTGCGCAGGCGCGCCACCTCGCGCGGGACCTCGCCCGACACCTCGACGGACGCCGAGTTCACGGCGTTCATGACCGAGCACCGGCGTGACCTGCTGCGTGCCGCGTAGCTCCTCGTCGGTGACGACCACCGCGCCGAGGAGCTCACGCAGCAGGCGCTCGTGCGCACGTACACGGCGTGGTCGCGCGCCCGCCGGGACCCCCTGGCCTACGCGCGGCGGGTGCTCGTGAACCTGCGCGTCGACACGTGGCGGCGCCGGCGCCGCGAGGTGCTCGTCTCGCCGCACGAGCTCCCCGACGCCCCGGTGGTGGCCTCGCGGCGCGCGGAGGACCGTGACCAGCTCCTGCGCGCGCTCGCGCTCCTGACGCCGCGCCAGCGCCGCATCGTCGTGCTGCGCCACCTGCTCGACCTGTCCGACACGGAGGTCGCCGACGACCTGGGGATCAGCCCCGGGACCGTCCGGTCGACCGCGTCCCGCGGGCTGGCGGTGCTGCGGGCCGCGATGACCGCCGGCACCGACCAGCGGCCGCCTCGGGTCCCTCACCAGCCCGCACCGACCCCCACCCCGCAGACCTGGACGGAGACGCCCCGATGAGCGACCCGCTGCTCGACCACCTGCGCGCGACCGCGCACGACACCGCGCCCGAGCCCGGCCCGGCGCTCGACCCCGCCCTCGTCCTGTCGCGCGGCCGCCGCCGGCGTCGCACCCGGTACACGGTCGGCGCCGTCGCCGGCGTCGCCGCGTTCGCCACCGCCCTCGCGGTCGGCGCACCGCTGCTCGACCGCGCCGACGGCACGCTCGACCCGGCCTCCGCACCGTCCGCCACGGCCACCGTCCGGTCGCTCGAGACCGCCGAGCCCACCGCCCCCGAGACCGCGCAGGCCGTCCCCGCCACCCCGCCGGAGCCCGTCGACCTCGGGTACGACACCCGCGCCGTCGTGGGCCCCGGCGCCGACGGCTACCTGGGCGCACCGGGCGGCGTCAAGGTGTGGCTGCGCTCCACGGACCGCACGGACGTGTTCGACCTCAGGCTCGAGTTCCTCAACGGGCACGTCTTCCAGTCGCCGATCGGGCACGACGAGCCGCTCGAGGACCGTTCACGCGAGTACTACCACCTGAGCTACCGCTCGGCCGACTCCCCGGACGACGAGGAGCCCCAGAACGCTCTGGCCTCTCCGCGCGTGGTCGTCGGGCACCTCGGCAAGGGCGGCGGGGCAGCACCCCGAGCTGCGGTCATCACGAGCCCGACCACCGCGGCCGAGCTCCCACTGTTCCAGGTCCCCGGCTCGGACCGGTGGTTCTACGTCATCTGGGAGGGTGAGAACCGCGTCGAGGGGCTCGGCCAGCGCGTGGTGATCCGCCGGGCGGACGGCAGCTACGAGATCGGGAGCTGCAGCTCGCGGCACCTCGAGGACACGTGCGAGGTCGAGGACCACGAGACGTGGATGGAGGACCTCGCGCGCGAGGTCCTCGAGTGAACCACTAGCACACGACGAGGCCCGTCCCCGGGTGATTCGGGGACGGGCCTCGTCGTGGTGCAGGGCCGCGCGGGCCCGGGGTCAGGCGCCCAGGAGACGCGGCGCGAGGTAGGACGTGACCTGGTCGAGCGCCACGCGCTCCTGCGTCATGTCGTCGCGGTGGCGGATCGTCACGGCCTGGTCGTCGAGGGTGTCGAAGTCGACCGTGATGCAGAACGGCGTGCCGATCTCGTCCTGGCGGCGGTAGCGGCGGCCGATCGCACCCGCGTCGTCGAAGTCGACGTTCCAGCTCTTGCGCAGCTCGGCCGCGAGGTCACGCGCCTTGGGCGAGAGCTGCTCGTTGCGCGACAGCGGGAGCACCGCGGCCTTGACCGGTGCGAGGCGCGGGTCGAGCTTGAGCACGACGCGCGTGTCGACGCCGCCCTTGGTGTTGGGGGCCTCGTCCTCGGCGTACGCCTCGACGAGGAACGCCATGAGCGAGCGGGTCAGACCCGCGGCCGGCTCGATGACGTACGGCACGTATCGCTCGTTCTTGGCCTGGTCGAAGAACGACAGGTCCTGACCGGAGTGCTCGGTGTGCGTCGACAGGTCGAAGTCGGTGCGGTTCGCGATGCCCTCGAGCTCGCCCCACTCGCTGCCCTGGAAGCCGAACCGGTACTCGATGTCGACGGTCCGCTTCGAGTAGTGCGACAGCTTCTCGGCCGGGTGCTCGTAGTGCCGCAGGTTCTCGCGGTCGATGCCCAGGTCGACGTACCAGTCGGTGCGGAAGTCGATCCAGTACTGGTGCCACGTCTCGTCGGTACCGGGCTCGACGAAGAACTCCATCTCCATCTGCTCGAACTCGCGCGTGCGGAAGATGAAGTTGCCGGGCGTGATCTCGTTGCGGAACGACTTGCCGATCTGGCCGATGCCGAACGGGGGCTTCATGCGCGCGGCGGTGTAGACGTTCTTGAAGTTCACGAAGATGCCCTGGGCCGTCTCGGGCCGCAGGTAGTGCAGGCCCGACTCGTCCTCGACCGGGCCGAGGTACGTCTTGAGCATCATGTTGAAGTCGCGGGGCTCGGTCCACTCGCCCTTGGTGCCGCAGTTCGGGCACGGCACGCCCGCGAGGCCGCCCTCGGCCGCGCGGCCCTTGCGCTCCTCGAACTCCTCGAGCAGCTGGTCCTCGCGGAACCGCTTGTGGCAGCTCAGGCACTCGGTCAGCGGGTCGGTGAACACCCCGACGTGGCCCGAGGCCACCCAGACCTGGCGGGGCAGGATCACCGACGAGTCGAGGCCGACGATGTCGTCACGGCTCGTGACCATCGCACGCCACCACTGACGCTTGATGTTCTCCTTGAGCTCGACGCCGAGCGGCCCGTAGTCCCACGCGGAGCGGGTACCGCCGTAGATCTCGCCGCTCGGGAACACGAAACCTCGCCGCTTGGCGAGGGAGACGACGGAATCCAGACGCGAAGGTGCTGCCACGGCGGTGCTCTCCAGGTGTTCGACGCCCGCCGCTGGGTGCTGCGGGCTGGGGTGTGACCGAAGTCCGCGCGCGTCACGCTCGACGCCGCACGGAGCCCGCCCAGGCTACCGGTCCCGCGGCCGTGGCCTGCCACCCGATCGTCCCTGGCGGAGCCGGGTCACGACCGGCGTCGCACCCCGGCACCGCCCGCTCCGGCGTGCGGCGCGCCCTCAGGACTGCGAGACGCAGAACTGGTTGCCGTCCGGGTCCGCGAGGACGGTCCACGTGAACCCACCCTCGGTGTGCGTGTCGACGTACGTGGCGCCGTCCGCGACGAGCCGGTCGACCTCCGCCCTGGCGTCCTGCGCCGACAGGTCCAGGTGCACGCGGTTCTTGCCGGGCGTGACCGCGTCGACCTTCTGGAAGCCGACGCGCGCGACGCCCGTGACGTCGACCGCGACGACGAACCAGCCGTCCGCCTCGTCGCGCACCTCGCCGCCGAGCTGACGCGCCCACCAGGTCGCCAGCGCCACCGCGTCCGTCGTGTCGAACGTGACCATCTCCACCGTGAGTGCCATGCGCCCACCGTAGGGGCCGGCACCGACACGCAGGCGCAGGTCAGCGCGCCGAGGTCGGCGGGCCGATCGCCGGGTCGGGTCGGCGCGGGGTCACTGCGTGCCGTCGCCCCGCCTGGTCCGGGCGCGCACGTGCATGCGCTCGCCCTGCGGCCCGAACAGCGTCAGGAGCTCGGTCGGCCCCGGGCCGGGGTTGAGCAGCGCGTGCGGGGTGCGCGTGTCGAACTCCGCGACCTCGCCCTCGGCGAGGACCAGGTCACGGTCGCCCAGCAGCAGCCGCAGGCGGCCCGTCAGCACGTAGACCCACTCGTGCCCCTCGTGCACCTTGAGCCCGCCGTGCGGGGCGCTCTCGACCGGCAGGACCACCTTGTACGCCCGCATCCCGCCGGGCCGGCGGGTGAGCGGCACGTACGTGCGCCCACGCCGGTGGATCGGCGTGGCGTGCACGCGCGGGTCGCGGGACTCGGGCGCGCCGACGAGGTCGTCGAGCGCGACGCGGTGCAGGCGCGCGAGCGGGAGCAGCAGCTCGAGCGTCGGGCGGCGCTGGCCCGCCTCGAGGCGCGAGAGCGTGCTGACCGAGATCCCGGTCTCCTCCGCGACCGCCGCGAGCGTGAGGTCCCGGCGCTGGCGCAGCGCCCGCAGCCGAGGACCGACGCCGGCGAGCACGTCGTCCGTCATGGCCGCCATGTTGCCAGTCTGGCAACGATCCTTGCCAGACCGTCGCCCACGGGTGGACGGTTCCGGCAGACCGCAGCACCGGGAGGCAGGAGCCCACGATGACGAACGACACGACGAACGACACGACGGACGACACGACGGACGAGACGACCGACGAGTCGAGGGGACGGGCCGCGGCCGACCGGCCCTGGGACGTCGTCGTCGCCGGCGGCGGTCCGGCCGGTCTCGCGGCGGCGCTCGTGCTGTCCCGCGCCCGGCGGCGCGTGCTCGTCGTCGACGCGGGATCGCCGCGCAACGCCCCCGCCGCGCACGCCCACGGCTTCCTCACACGCGACGGCATCCCGCCGCGCGCGCTGCTCGCTCACGGCCGCGACGAGGTGCTCGGCTACGGCGGCGAGATCGTGCCCGGCCGCGTGACGGCCGTCGAGGGCGAGATCGGCGCGTTCACCGTGACGCTCGAGGACGGCACCCGGCACGCGGCGCGCGCGTTCGTGAGCGCCACCGGCGGGCGCGACACGCTGCCCGACGTGCCGGGCCTCGCGCAGCGGTGGGGTCGCGACGTGCTGCACTGCCCGTACTGCCACGGCTGGGAGGTCGGCGACGGGCGCGTCGTGGTGGCCGCCGCGGGCCCGCTCGGCGTGCACGCCGCCCTCCTGTGGCGCCAGTGGACGCCGCACGTCACGCTCCTGCGCCCCGACGCCGCACTGCCTGCCGACGAGGCCGCCCGGCTCGCCGCGCGCGGGGTGCGCGTCGCGCTCGGCCGGCCCGCCGAGCTCGTCGTGACCGACGACCGGCTGACCGCCGTGCGGTCCGACGCGGACGAGACGCTCGCCGCGGACGCGCTCGTGGTGCGCACCGTGCTCGAGGCCGACGTCGCCCACCTCGCGCCGCTGGGCCTGACGGCCGAGCCCGTGGAGAGTGCGGGGACGGTCGTCGCGCGCGCCGTGCCCACGGACGCCTGGGGCGGCACGGGCGTGCCCGGCGTGCGCGTCGCGGGCAACGTCTCGGACCCGGCCGCGACCGTGCTCGTGTCGGCCGCGCAGGGCGCCACGGTCGCCGGGATGCTCAACGCCGAGCTCGTCGAGCTCGACGCGCGCGAGGCCGTCGACGCGTGGCGGCGGCTGACGTCAGGCCCCGACGCGACCTCGGCGTGGTCGCTCGACGCGGACGACTGGGAGGAGCGCTACGGCACCGCGCACGTGTGGAGCGGTCGGCCCAACGCCGCGCTCGTCGAGCAGACCGCGCACCTGACGCCCGGCACCGCGCTGGACCTGGGCGCGGGCGAGGGTCGTGACGCGGTGTGGCTCGCGCAGCAGGGCTGGCGGGTCACCGCGGTGGACTTCGCCGCCACCGCGCTCGCACGCGGGGCGCACGCGGCGCAGGACGCCGGCGTCGACGTGCGCTGGGTGCAGGCGGACCTCGCCACGCTCGACGCGCGGGACCTCGACGGCGACGTGTCGTTCGACCTCGTGACCTCGCACTTCCTGCACCTCGCACCCCAGGCACGCCGCGGGCACGTGGCGCGCGCCGCGCGGCTCGTCGCGCCCGGCGGCACGCTCCTGCTCGTGCAGCACCACGCGCTCGACCTCGCCGCGCCGCTCGGACGGCCCGACGACCCGTCGATGTTCCCGGGCGCCGACGAGGTGCGCGACGAGCTGCTCGCGCTCGACGCGTCCTGGACGGTCGAGGTCGCGCTGGCCGTCCCGCGGCACGCGACGACGCACGACGGCGTCACGGTCACGGTGCACGACGCGGTGCTGCGAGCGCGACGCGCCTGACGGGTGGCCCGAGAGCCACGCGTCGCACCGTGACCGCACCGCTGACCGCGGCCAGCACGACGACGCCCGCACCGACCAGCGCGAGCCGACCCGCCCCGAGCCACAGCTCCGCGACGGTGAACGCGTGGTCCGACGGGACGGCCGCCCACACCGGCAGCAGCGCGCCGTACAGCAGCGACCCGAGCAGGGCACCCGCGAGCCCGTGCGACGCGGACTCGACGACGGTGAGGCCGAGCACCTCGCGCGGCGTCGCGCCGAGCAGGCGCAGCGTCGCGAGCCGCTCGTCGCGCCGCTCGGCGCCCGCACGGACCGCGGTGCCGCCCAGCATCACGAGCGAGACGGCGAGCAGGACCGTCGCGACGAGCGCGAGCCGCACGTCCGGGTCCGCCAGCCACAGCAGCCGCGCCGGACCGGTGGTCCCGGGCGCGGCGCGGCCCGCGGACGCGAGGCTCACGGCGACCACGCTCGCCGTCAGGGCCGTCGTGACCGCGAAGGCCGCGACCGCGACGGTCGTCGCCACCCGACCGTCGCGTCCCTCGGCGCGCCGCAGCCGCGGCGCGAGCGCGAGGACGGGGTTCATGCGGTGACCCGCGTGGCGCTCACGTCCGCCGGGGCGACCCGGCCGTCACGCACGTGGACGCGGCGGTCGCACCACCCGGCCACCCGCGCGTCCCGCGTCACGACGACGAGCGACGCGCCGGTCGCCCGCGTGGCGTCGACCAGGACGCGCGCCACGTCGCGGCTCGCCTCCTCGTCGAGCAGCCCCGCGGGCTCGTCGGCGAAGACCACGTCCGGCCGCGTCACGAGCGCCCGCGCGACCGCCGCACGCTGCACCTGCCCGGCGGACATCTCGCCTGGCCGGCACTCCAGCTCGCCGGCCAGGCCGAGACGCGCGAGCCACTGCGCCGCCAGCCCCTCCGCCTGGGCGCGTGGCTCCCCGTCGAGCATCGCCGCGAGCGCGACGTTCTCGAGCGCCGTCAGCTCGGACAGCAGCTGCCCGTGCTGGAACACGAACCCGAACCGCCCACGCCGCAGCAGCGCCCGCTCCCGCTCCGACATGCCCTCCACATGCCGGCCGCGCAGCGCCACCGTGCCCTCGTCGGGCGTCAGGATGCCCGCGAGCACGTGCAGCAGCGTGGACTTGCCCGAGCCCGAGGGCCCCATGACCGCGAGCGCCTCCTCCTCGCCGAGCTCCAGGTCGACGCCCGCGAGCGCGGTCGTCGCGCCGAAGCGCTTGACGAGGCCCCGAGCCACGAGACGCGGCTGCCCGGGCGTCGTGATCTCGAGGAGCGGGTGCGTGACGGTCGAGGTCATGCGCCCAGCCTGGTGCCGGGTCCGTCGACCGGTCGTCCCTCACGGGTCTCGTCGTCCCCGGGGCACGTGCGACCCTCGGCGGGCCACCCGGTCGGCGTTGTCATCCCCTCGGGGGATCTTTCGCGCTCAGACCTGCGGGCGGTCGACCGCTCCCCCGTACCGGCGGTCACGACGCGCGTACTCCTCGATCGCACGCCACAGGTGCCGCCGGTCGACGTCCGGCCACGGCTCGTCGAGGAACACCATCTCCGCGTACGCCGCCTGCCAGATGAGGAAGTTCGACGTGCGCTGCTCACCCGACGAGCGCACGAACAGGTCCACGTCCGGCAGGTCCGGCTCGTCGAGGTACCGCGCGAAGACCTTCTCGTTGACACGACTCGGGTTCACCCGGCCCGCCTGCACGTCGCGCGCGAGCGCCGCGGCCGCATCGGCGATCTCGGCACGACCGCCGTAGTTCACGCACATCGTCAGCGTGCACACGGTGTTGCCCACGGTCCGCCGCTCCGCCTCCTCGAGCTCCGCGATCACCGAGCGCCACAGCCGCGGGCGCCGGCCCGCCCACCGCACGCGCACACCCCACGACGCCATCTGGTCCCGCCGGCGCCGGATCACGTCACGGTTGAAGCCCATGAGGAACCGCACCTCGTCGGGCGAACGGTTCCAGTTCTCGGTCGAGAACGCGTACGCCGAGACGTACTCGACGCCGATCTCGATCGCCCCCGCGACCACGTCGAGCAGCGACGCCTCGCCCGCCTTGTGCCCCTCGATGCGGCTCAGGCCGCGGGCGTTGGCCCAGCGGCCGTTGCCGTCCATGACCACCGCGACGTGCCGGGGCACGAACTGACGCGGGATCGCCGGGGGCCGCGCACCCGAGGGGTGCGGGAACGGGGGCTGCACGCTCGTCGTCACGTCCGCCATTCTGCCGCCCGGACCGGCGCGCGCGGGACGCCGTGGGAGGGGCGGGACCGGTCGGCTAGACCCGCTCGACGTGCGGCAGGGAACGCAGGCGGCGCTCCAGGTGGAACTGGCTGAACGCCGCGACGAGGCCCGCCGCCTCACCCCGGTGCCGCTCCGCGCTCGCGTCGGCGACCACCCAGTCGCCCGAGATCAACGCCGCGAGCAGCGCGAACGTCTCCGGTGCCGGCGACGCGGACCCCGGCGGGCGGCAGCGCCCGCACACCGCCCCGCCCGACTGGACGCTGAACGCGTGGTGCGGCCCGGGCTCACCGCAGCGCGCGCAGTCCGCGAAGCTCGGCGCCCAACCCGCGACCGCGAGCGCACGCAGCAGGTACGAGTCGAGCACCAGCCCCGGGGTGTGCTCCCGGGTCGCGAGCGCCCGCACCGCACCCACGAGCAGCCAGTACTGCTGCAGTGCCGGCTCGTGCTCGGCCTCGACCAGCCGCTCGGCCGTCTCCAGCATCACCGTGCCGACCGTGTACAGCGCGTAGTCCTCGGCGATCGCCCGGCCGTACGGGCCGAGCGTCTCCGCCTGCGTCACGATGTCGAGGTTGCGGCCCGTCGAGAGCTGCAGGTCGACGTGCATGAACGGTTCGAGCCGCGAGCCGAACCGCGACGTCGTGCGGCGCACGCCCTTGCCGACCGCGCGCACCTTGCCGTGCCGGCGGGTCAGGAGCGTGACGATCCGGTCCGCCTCGCCCAGCTTGTGGGTGCGCAGCACGATCGCCTCGTCGCGGTAGAGGCTCACGGGGTCCATCCTCCCCCACGCCGCCCACGCAGGGTCGAGGTCAGCGCAGGTGGCGGTTGATCGCCGAGACGATCGCCTTGAGCGACGCCGTCGTGATCGACGGGTCGATGCCCACGCCCCACAGGATCTGGTCACCGATCGCCAGCTCGACGTACGCGGCCGCCGTCGCGTCGCCACCCGCGGACAGCGCGTGCTCCGCGTAGTCGAGCACCGCGACGTCGACACCGACCTCGTGCAGCGCGGCGACGAACGCCGCGACCGGGCCGTTGCCCGAGCCCTCGAGCGTGCGGACCTCACCCCGGTCGACCAGGTCGACCGAGAGCGTGTCCGGGCCGTCCTGCGCGCTCGTCGTGCGCGTGCCCTGCAGCGAGAACCGGCCCCACGGGACCAGGTCGCCGAACTCCTGCGCGGGCGTCGCGATCTTCGCCGCCTCCACGGGCAGGTACTCGTCGACGAAGATCCGCCACAGGTCGTCCGCGGTGACCTCGGTGCCGTGCTGGTCGGTGTGCCGCTGCACGACCTGCGAGAACTCGATCTGCAGGCGGCGCGGCAGGTCCAGGTCCTTCTCGGACTTCATCAGGTAGCTGATGCCGCCCTTCCCGGACTGCGAGTTGACGCGGATGATCGCCTCGTACGAGCGGCCCACGTCCTTCGGGTCGATCGGCAGGTACGGGACCGCCCACACCACGTCGTCGACGGTCCGGCCCAGCGCCGCGGCGCGGGCCTCGAGCGCGTCCAGGCCCTTCTTGATCGCGTCCTGGTGCGAGCCGGAGAACGCGGTGAACACCAGGTCGCCGCCGTACGGGTGGCGCTCGTTCACGGGCAGCTGGTTGCAGCGCTCGACCGTGCGCCGGATGCGGTCCATGTCGGAGAAGTCGATCTCCGGGTCCACGCCCTGGCTGAACAGGTTCATGCCGAGCGTCACCAGGCACACGTTGCCCGTGCGCTCGCCGTTGCCGAACAGGCAGCCCTCGATGCGGTCCGCGCCCGCCATGTAGCCCAGCTCCGCGGCCGCCACGGCCGTGCCGCGGTCGTTGTGCGGGTGCAGGCTCAGCACCACGGACTCGCGGAAGCGCAGGTTGCGGCTCATCCACTCGATCGAGTCGGCGTACACGTTGGGCGTCGCCATCTCGACCGTCGCCGGGAGGTTGATGATCACCGGCCGGTCCGGCGTCGGCTGCCACTCCTCCAGCACCGCGTTGCAGATCCGCACCGCGAACTCCAGCTCGGTGCCCGTGTAGGACTCCGGCGAGTACTCGTAGTAGACCTCGGTGTCCGGGACCAGCTCCTCGTACTTCTTGCAGAACCGGGCGCCCGAGACCGCGATGTCGACGATCCCGTCCTCGTCGGACCGGAACACCACGTCACGCTGCAGCGTGGACGTCGAGTTGTACAGGTGGACGATCGCCTGCTTCGCCCCCGCGATCGCCTCGTACGTGCGCTCGATCAGGTGCTCACGCGACTGCGTCAGCACCTGGATCACCACGTCGTCCGGGATCCGGTCCTCCTCGATGAGCATCCGGACGAAGTCGAAGTCCGTCTGCGACGCGGCCGGGAAGCCGACCTCGATCTCCTTGAACCCCATGTCGACCAGCAGCTCGAACATCTCGAGCTTGCGCGCGGGGTTCATGGGCTCGATCAGCGCCTGGTTGCCGTCGCGCAGGTCCACCGCGCACCAGCGCGGAGCCTTCGTGATGCGCGTGTCGGGCCACGTGCGGTCCGGCAGGTCCACGCGGATCTGCTCGTGGAACGGGCGGTACTTGTGGATCGGCATGCCCGACGGCTGCTGCGGGCTGGTCTGCTGGTAGCTCGCGCCGGTGGGGGTGACGCTCATGAGGGGTCCTGCTTCCTTCGGTGGTTCGACTCGGCGAGTGGTCAGCCGGCGCATCACGACACCGCGGCAGGGATCCGGCCTAGAAGGCCCCGCCGCGGCACCGAAGGAGGAAGCTCACGCCTGTCGTGCTCAGCACGTCGGTCACCTTACTCCCCCGCCCGGCGGGGTCCGCAAACCCGTCCCCACCGTCGTGGACACCCCGTTCCGCCCGCGGCCCGCGCTCAGGGGCCCAGCAGGACGATCCCGTCGGCCGTCCGCCCGACGAGCAGACCACCCACCGCGGCGAGCTGCGTCACCTGCCGCGGCAGCTCCACCTGCCACCGCTGCGCACCGTCGCGCAGCCCACGCGCCATCAGCGTCGTGACGCCGTCGTCGCGCGACGCGGTCAGCACGAGCGAGCCGTCCGTCAACGGCGGCCAGTCCGGCGCGTCCGACGGGTCCGACCACAGCGGCGTCCCCGTGCGCACGTCGTACGCCGCGTACCGGCCGCCGTCGGAGGTGAGCAGGGTCTCGTCGACGACGGCACGCGGGGTCGCGCGCAGGCCGAGCGACCACAGCTCGTCGCCCGTCTCCGCCTCGAGCCCGCGCACGGCCAGGCCCGTCGACACCACGATGACGTCCAGGGCCGAGTCGTCGTCCACGTCGAGGCGCGACGGCACGGCGGGCAGGGGCGGCCCCTCGCCGCCGTCGCGGTCGTACAGCCGCCCCGCGCCCGCCGGCGTCCAGGCCGCGTAGCCCTCACGGAACGGCGTGAGCGCGAGCGCCTTCCCGCGCGCGTCGTCGCGCAGCAGGGTCCCGTCGTCGAGCCGGAGCACCGCGATCTGCGCCCCGCGCACCACCGCGACCTGGTCGGTGAGCTCCATCGCCGAGCGTTCGATCGCGAGCGCGCTCGAGAACCGCTCCCGCGACACGTACGACCACCGCACCTCGCCCGTGCGGGCGTCGCGCCGCTCCACGGCGGTGCGCCCGTCCGGCTCGGTGACCGCCACGACGACGTCGTCGCCGACCCTCCCGAAGCCCGTGAGCGTCCCGACGCGCGTCCACGACCCACGGTCCTGCCCCGTCGCGGCGTCGAACGCGACGATCCGCAGGCCCGCGGTGACCTGCTCGCCCGCGACGTAGACCGGCTCGATGAGGCCCGTCATGCACACGACGAGCGAGTTCACCCTGCCGTCGCGCCAGCTCGGGCACTGCACGGGCACGTCCTGGGCGCCCGCCTGCGCGGGCGTCACGCGCGCCGTCCAGCGCTGCGCGCCGGTGCCGGCCTCGTAGCCCGTGACGTGCCGCCCGGCGGAGTCCTGCGTCACGACGACGACCGTGTCGTCCGCGACGAGCACCGTGCCGTCGCCGGGCTTCGCGGGTGCCCGCCACCGCACGTGCACCGGACCGTCCACCGGGGTGAGGAGCCCCGGCACCGTGACGGCCTGCTCGTACGCCCGGTCTCGGCGTGCGGCGTCCACCCCGGCGAGCACGGCCACGAGCGCCACCACGACGAGCCCCGCGACCCCCCAGAGCACCGCGTGCCGCCGCAGGATCCCCGGCCGGACGGGACCGGCGTCGTCGGCCGCGCGAGCCGGCTCCTCCTCGGGGTCGGCCTCGTCGCGCTGCGCGCCCGGGTCGACACGCGCGGGATCGCCGACGGGGACCGCGGGTGCGGTCTCCTCGTCGACTTCGACAAGCTGCAGCTGTGCAGCCCGACGACCGCTGGCCATGCCGCCAGCGTAGGGCGACCCGGTCGCGCACGGGCGGCGAACGCCCAGACCGATACCCCGACGTGACCTGCCGGGGCACCGTGGGTCCCGTCGCGGGGAGCCCGGGGGCGGCCTCGCTCGCGTGGCGGGTCAGGACGTCGCGACGAGCCGCATCGCGCAGTCGCCGAACACCACGACCGACCCCGGGCGCAGCCGCACCGGCTGGTCCACGGGGCAGATCACCTGGGCACCGTCCGGCAGCGTCACGACGGTCCCGTTCGTCGAGCCCCGGTCAGCGACCCACACGCCCGACTCCTCGACCGCGATCTGCAGGTGCGTCTTGGAGACCGACCGGCCCGGGTCGACGACCCGCACGAGCTGGACGCCGTCCGTCGCAGCCGCAGGGTTGCGCCCGACGAGCGCGGTGCGCCGCACCTCGACGCGCTGGCCGTCGCTGATCTCCACGACCGCGACCGACACCGGCCCACGGTCCTGCGCGGGCGGCGGGACGGGCGCCAGGTCTCGGCGGCGCGTCGACTCGACGTCCTCGTCGTCGCCCGACGGGTGCGGTACGGGCACGGCGTGCGACGTCGCGAGCGCCTCGGAGGCGGGGGCCGGCGCGGGAGCAGCGGCCGCCGACGGCGGGGGCGGGACCAGCGCCGACGGCGCGACCGCGCCGGGCTGCGCCGCCGCGGGCTGGGGGACGGGACGCGCCCACGAGGGCGTCGCCGGACCGTCGCCGGCGGCCCCGGCACCGGCCGACGCCGCAGGAGCGACGACCGGCGGAGGCGGGACGAGCGGCAGCGCACGCGTGTCGAGGTCCGGACCCGCGCGGTGCGGGGCCAGCGGGGCGAGGACGAGCGGCCGCGGGACGGCACCCGTGACGGTCGGGACGCCCGTCGGACCACCGGTGGGGACGCCGGGCGGCGTCGGCGGCACGGGCGGGACCGCGGGCACGGGCGCCGAGTGCGGCGAGGACGCCACCGGCGAGGGGACGCCGGCGACGGGCGGCGGCGGCACGGGGCCGACGTCCGACGCGGACACGGGCGCGCGGAACGACGTCGTCGTCCCCGCCCGCAGGAGGTCGGCACGTGGCGGCGGAGGAGGCACCGCGGCCGCGCCGTGGCCACCGCGCACGTCGAGCACGAGCGCGCGCGCCGCACGGTCGTGCCAGCCCTGGCGCCGGCCCGACGAGTCGAACAGCGGCGACAGCAGCACGACGACCTGACCGACACCCAGCGCGAGGGAGCCCGCCGCGACGACCAGGCCGCGCAGCAGCACGCGCCACATCCCGATCGGCCGGCGGCTGCGCGCGTCGACCGTCCGCACGCCCAGCAGGCGCCGGCCGATCGTCCAGCCGAGCCGCCCGTGCAGCACCCACTGCACGACGACCAGCACGAGCACCGCCGCCGCGCACGCGGCCGTGACCCACGCCGGGAAGCCGGTCTCGTCGAGCGCGGACGTGCGGCCGTCGGCCGCGGCGGACGCGGAGCGCACGCCTGCCACCACCCACAGCCAGCCGCCCACCAGGAGGGCCAGCAGGCCGTCGACGACCACCGCGACAGCGCGCCGACCGAGCCCGGCAGCGGGGGCTGCCGTCGACTGTCGGATCACCGGGACTCCTTCCTGGACCTGCGAGCGCTGCCCGCCGCGAGCGGGAGCACCTCCTGGGTACGCCGGGCCCGGCGCCGCGCCCGCACCGAGCGCAGCGACAGCCGCGCACGGACCCGACCGCGCCACCCGACGGACGCCCGCATCGTCGCGAGCGCCTCCTCGACCTGCGACCAGTACCGGCCGACGAGCGCGTCGTCGGGCTCACCCGGCCCGAACACCGCGCGGTCCGCACCCCGTGCGAGCGTCGTGACGCGGCCCGAGAGCTCACCCGCGACCGCGTGCCGCCGCTGGCCGGCGTCGGCCGGCGGGGCGAACGCCGCGACCACCGCACGGGCCGCCTCGAGGCGGGTCGCGCTCGGCGGCGGGTCGCGGCGCAGGTCGACGGCCTGGTCGAGCACCTCGTCCCAGCCACCGGCCACGCGCGTCACCGTGTCGCCGCGGCGCCGGCGGCGCCGCCGGCGCGACGCCTTGATCGCGCCGACCACGACGAACGGCGACGCGAGCACCAGCAGCGGGATCCCGACGGCGATCGCGACGACCGCGACCGTGCGCCACAGCGCCGAGTCGTCGTCCTCGTCCTCGGGCTGCTCGGGCGCGGGCTGCTCGGTGTCGTCGTCGGGCGGCGTCACGGCACCGGGCGGCGGCGGAGGCGGCTGGACGACCTGCGGGTTCGGGTCCTCGTTCGTCTCCGTGGGGTCGGTCTCGGGCGTCTTCTCCTTGGGCGGCGTCGCGTCGAACGGCACCCAGCCGTGGCCCGCGAACGCGATCTCGACCCACGCCTGGACGTCGGACCCGGTCACGACGACCGGCTCGCCCTCGGCGACGTCCTCGGTCGTCGGGACGAAGCCCAGCACGACGCGCGCGGGCAGACCCATGGAACGCGCCATGAGCGCCATCGCGGCGGCGTACTGCTCGCCGTCGCCGATCATCTGGTCCGCGCCCAGCAGCGTCCCGATCCGGTCGGCACCGTGGCCCGACAGCGACGCGACCTGGCCCTCGAGCCCGTCGCTGTAGTAGCCCTCGTCGACGAGCCAGTCGGCCAGCGCCGACGCGATCTCCACGGAGCGGCCCGCCTCGCGGGCCACGTCCGCCGCCGTCACCCCGACGATCTCGGGGACGCCCTGCAGCGCGGGCTGCGCGACGTCCGCGGCGGCCGCTGACGCGAGGTCGTCCTCGCCGGGCACGGCCGGCACGACGACGTCGATCTCGTACGTGGCGCCCTTGCGCAGCCCGCCGGTGAGGACGGCCGCACCGGTCGCGTCGTTGTACCGCAGCTGCGACGCCTGGTCGCGACCGAGGTGGAACGACGTCGCGTGGCCGACCGTCGGCAGCCACACGCCGTCGAGCTCACCGACCGTGATGCGCATGGTGCGGCGCTCGCCGCGCACGCTCGTCGGGAGCTCGTCGCCGACGCGCCGGAACTCCCCCGAGCTCTGGGCGGAGCCGTCGCCCGCGACGTTCCAGACGACGCCGTCGTACCGGTCCATGGTCGCGAGCCGCACGCGGTCCCCCGCGCCGAGGCCCTCGACGGTGAGCAGCGTCGACTCGTCGAGGTCCTTGAGGTACTCGCGGAAGCCGGACAGCGGGCTCGCGTAGTCGCGCGGGTCGAACGGCGGGACGATCTCGTCGCGCAGCACGTACCGCTCCTCGTCGCCGACGACGGCGGGCGAGCCGAGCACGGCCGAGCCGACGCCCACGGCCGCGAGCACCCCGAGCGCCACGACGCGTCGCGGCCGCAACGCGCCCGTGCGCCACGCCGCCCAGGTGGGCAGCACGACCGCGAGGACGACGCCCGTGAGGAGCGGCGGGACCGTCGGGAACCGCGTGCCGAGCAGGATGACGACGACCCCGACCGCGACCGGCACCAGCGCGGCCGCCGCCGACCACCGGCCGCGCACGCGCACGGCCGTCGCGACGGCGACGAGCGATCCCACGTACGCGAGCAGCAGCGGGGCCACGAGGAGCGTGCCGCCCGACCCGAGCGGCGGCTGGAGCGTCACGACCTGCGACCAGGACGTCACCGCACCGCGGGCGAGCGCGAGGACGGTCTGCGGCGTGGGCACCACGCCGGCCACGGTCGTCGTGGGCGCCGCGAGCGCGCCGCCCGCCAGTGCGTACGTCGCGAGCGCGACCGCGACGACCGACAGCGCCGACCACCGCGCCCACGCGCCCGCGAGCGCGAGCAGCGTGCCGAGGAGCAGCCCGCCGGCCACCGCGGGGAGCGCGGCACTGCCGCCGTACACCTCCAGCAGCGGCCACAGCACCAGGGCGAGCACCCCGACGAGCACGACCGCGTCCAGCGTCCCCGACGCGAGCGAGCGAGGCCGCCGCCGCGTGGCCGACCGCGGGCGCTGCGCCGGGGCGGGCGCGGGCGAGGTGCGCGGCCGCTCGAGCGTGGCGGTCACGAGACGGCCCTGCGCAGCAGCCGGGGCAGGTCGTCGAGCGCGCCCAGCGTCCCGAGCGTGAGCTGGCCCTGCGTGCGCACCGACACCTCCGCACCGAGCTCGCAGCGCACGACGAGCGTGCGCGTCCCCGCGGGCAGGTGGCGTGTGCCCAGGCGCAGGTCCGCGTCCGTCGGCACCGAGCCGGTCACGAGCACCGCGACCGAGCACTGCGGCGTCTCGCGCACCACGCGCCGGCCGAGCAGCGTCACGTCCGCACCGGTGGGCTCCGGCTCGAGGCCCGAGCAGTCGTCGAGCAGCAGCGGCGGCGTGTTCACGCGCAGCGACCCGGGCCCCGCGAGCACCGCGAGGTCACGCTCGTCGCGCAGCGTCTGCACACCGATCGACGCGACGGTCGACACGGCGATCTCGAACTCGTCGTCGTCCGCGTAGTCGCCGGGGTTCGTCGCGAGCGCCAGGACGGTCTGCGTGCGCCGCGTGTCCTCGAACTGCTTGACCATGAGCTTGCCGCGGCGTGCCGTCGTCCTCCAGTGGATGTACCGGCGGTCGTCGCCCGCGACGTAGTCGCGCAGTGCGTGGAACGACATGTCGGAGTCGGACAGGTCGCGCGTCGACTGTCCCTCCAGGTCACGCAGGAGGCCCGCGCTCGCACCGCCCAGCGCGACGAGCGCCGGGTGCACGTACAGGTCGACGGGCCGCGTCCACAGCACGCTGCGCCGCGCGATGCCCAGCGGGTCGCCACGCACCGAACGCACCGGCCCGACGACGACGACCGCGCGCCGCGCCGTGGGGATCGCGAACAGCTCGTCGTGCGTCGCGTCGGGTGCGAGCGACGGGACCGCGAGCTCCGCGAGCCCCGCCCCGACGGGCAGCTCGAGGCGCGACGGCAGCGCCCGGCGCCGTGCGGCGTTGCGGATCTCGATCCGCCCGACCGCACGCTCGCCGATCTTCACGCGGTTGTCCGCCATGTCGAGCGTCACCGCGTACCGCGCGCGGCCGACCGTCATGAGCAGGCACACCACGAGGACACCGGCGAGCCCCGCGCCGAGAGCCGCGAGCTCGACCCACCCGAGCACCCGGCCCAGCACGAGGCCGAGGAGCGCGACGAGCACGCTCCCCCAGCCGACGCCCGAGATCCGCATCAGGCCGCCCGCAGCACCGGAGGCGCGACCTGGTCGAGCAGCCGCGCGAGCACGTCGACCGCGGTGACGCCCGCGAACTCCGCCTCCGCGTCGAGCACCAGGCGGTGCGCGAGCACCGGCTGGGCGAGGTCCTTCACGTCGTCGGGCAGCACGTACTCGCGGCCCTGGGCCGCGGCCCACACCTTCGCGGTGCGCACGAGCGCGAGCCCGCCGCGCACGCTCGCGCCCAGCGCGGTCTGGCTGTCGTCGCGCGTCGCCTCGGTGATGCGCGCGACGTAGTCGAGCACGACGGGGTCGATGTGCACGGTCCGCGCGAGGTCGGCCATCGTGCCGACCGCCTCGGTGGTGATACGCGCCCCCAGGCCCACCGTGCGGTCCTTGGCGCCCGCGAGGATCTCGACCGTCGACGCCCGGTCCGGGTAGCCGAGGCTCGTCTTGATGAGGAACCGGTCGAGCTGCGCCTCCGGGAGCCGGTACGTGCCCGCCTGCTCGATCGGGTTCTGCGTCGCGATCACCATGAACGGGCGGCCCACGGGGCGGGACACGCCGTCGACGGTGACGTTGCCCTCCTCCATGACCTCCAGCAGCGCCGCCTGCGTCTTCGGCGAGGCGCGGTTGATCTCGTCGGCCAGCACGATCGTCGCGAACACCGGACCCGGGTGGAACTCGAACCGGGCAGTGCCCTGGTCGTAGATCGTCACGCCCGTCACGTCGGACGGCAGCAGGTCCGGCGTGAACTGGATGCGGTGGTGCGTGCCCTGCACGGTCGCCGCGAGCGCCTTCGCGAGCGACGTCTTGCCCGTGCCGGGCGCGTCCTCGAGCAGCAGGTGGCCCTCCGCCACCATCGCGGTCAGCGCGAGGCGCACCGTGTGCTCCTTGCCCAGCAGCACGCGGCTGACGTTCTCCGCGAGCGCGGAGAACGTCTCCGCGAACCAGGCGCTCTGCTCGGGGGTCATCTACGAGGTCTCCTCAGGTGTCCGACGGGGGTCGTGGTGGGCACGGCGGGTCAGCCCCCGCCGTCGGGGTCGGGGCTGGGTTCGGCGTCGGGGTCGGAGATCGTGAACGACGCGGTCCCCTGCCCTGCGGGTCCGTCCCCGAGCGCGTTCACGGCCCGGACCGTGACGATCAACGTGTACTTGCCCGGCCGGCGCCCACCGACGACCTCCGAGGCGTCGATCGTCGCCTCCAGGGCCTTGCCGACGGACCGCCAGCCCGAGAAGCTGCCGCCCTCCTGCACCCGGAAGCCGATCTCGTACTTCTCGATCGCCACGCCGCCGTCCGAGGGCGCCGTCCACGCGACCGCGAACGAGCCCGGGTCGGTGGCCGAGTCGGGCGTCACCGTGATCGACGTGACCTCCGACGGACGGTTGCCCCACCCGTCGAACGTCCACTGCTGCGTCATCACGCCGCCGTCGCGCGGACGTCCCTCGAGCTCGGTCACCGCGGTGACGCGCAGCGTCACGGTGCGCTGGCGGCCCGGGGGCCAGTCCCACCGGGAGATGTCGACGGGGATGCTGCGCGACTCTGTCGCGTTCGACGACTCCGCGGAGTTCTCCGCCGTCCACACGGCCCACTTGTAGCGGACCTTCGCGTCGGACCCCGCGTCGCTCGGCGGCGACCACGAGACCGTCAGCTCGGTGGGCTTGCCGTAGCTCTCCCGGGCCGTGATGGTCGCGTCGCCCCCCGTGGGCGCGGACGCGGTGGTCGTCGGGGTCGCCGACACGGGGTCGCTCCACGCGCCCGCGCCCGCGGCGTTCACCGCGCGCACCTGGTACGAGTGCGACACGCCGCCCTTCAGCCCGGAGAAGCTCGTCGACGTCGCGGACCCGACCGCGACCTCGGCGCCGGAGTCCTGCCGCACCTCGTAGCGGACCTCGGAACCGTTGTCGTCGGCCGCGTCCCAGCTGAGGTCGACCCTGCCCTCGAACGGCGGGGCGGAGGGCGTCCGCATCTTCGGCACGCCCGGCAGGCCGTACGTGAGCGCCTGGGCCGTCGCGGCCTCCCCGGCCCCCGCCTTGTTCACGGCCTGGACGGCGAACGTGTAGCTGACCCCGTTCTTGGCGTTCGTGAACGAGAAGGACGTGTCGGTGATCTGGTCCTCGACGCGGCTGTTCGGGCCACCGGAGATCGTGAGCCTGTAGTGCTTGATCTTGTCGCCGTTGTTCGACGGCGGTCGCCAGCGCACGACGATCTGCCCGCCCATGTCGGTGTCGACCCGCGTGGCGGTGACCTCGGGCGGTGCATCGGGCTTCCCCGCGGGGATCTCGGTCGCCGACGAGGCGGACCAGGCGCTCGGCTCCTCGAGGTCGTTGTACGCACGCACGCGGATCGAGTACGACGTGCCGTTCTGGAGACCGTCGGTGCTGTAGCTCGTCGTCGTCGACTCGCGGACCGCCTTGCCGTTGGGCGGCGTCGGCGAGATCTCGATGTCGTACTTGCGGATCTTCGAGCCGCGCGTCTCGGCGGCCGACCAGCTCCACGTCAGGGACTCGTCGCCGAAGCCCTCGACGTTCACCCGGTCGGGAGCCTCGGGCTTCGCGTCGGGGATCGCCTGGCCGGACGGCGCGGACTCCTCCGACCACCCGACCTCGTTCATCGCCGCGACCGTGAACGTGTACTTCTGGGCGTTCGTCAGCCCCTCGAACGTGCAGGTCGTCGACTTGCACGGCCACGTCCGGCCGTCCTGGGTGGTGAGCCGGTACTCCGTGATCGGCGCGCCCCGGTTGTCGGGAGCCGCCCACGACAGCAGGACGGTGCGGTCGCCGCTCTCCTGGACCTTCGGCGGGGTCGGCCGCTCCGGCACGCCGCGGACCTTGAGCGTGACCCGGCCGTCGACCTCGCGGTCCGCCTCGTCGATCACGTCCCGCACGCGGTAGCGCACGACGAGCGTGCCGATGAACCCCTCGGCGGGCGTGACCGTGACGCGCGACGAGGTCGCGGAGGCCGTGCCCTGCCCGGACTCCACGGTCGCCCCGACCACGCGCAGGGGCTCGGGCGCGAACGGGTTGAAGGCACCCTCGAGCACGTCGAGCGTCTCGGGCCTGCCCTCCTCGGCCTTGTCGACCGTCCAGTCGAGGACCTTCGCCTTGGGGCGGGTGCTCGCGATGGCGCGCAGGTCGACCTGGGCGTCGAGCTTGCCTGCGCGGCCGTAGCCGATCGTCAGCTGGAGCAGCCCGCGCGTGCCCTTGTCGGTCGCGAAGTCCGCCTCGACGGACAGCCGCGACTCGTCGAGCGTCGCCTTGAAGCCGGCCGGCACCGCGCCGGAGATCGCGTACGTGTACCGGCCCTCGGCGGGCTCGGTCCCCTCGGGGGTCTGGGTGAACGCCCGCAGGTCGACCGTCTTCGCGGGGTCGCCGGGCGCGACCTCGACCACGGACGCGAGGAACGTCGGCGGGTGGTCGTCGACCGCGAACACCTCGATGGGCAGCGTGAGGTAGGCGGTCCGCGCGGACGTGTCGTTCGCCGAGGTGGCGTCGGTGACGGGCATGGTGACCGAGGCCGGGCCGGAGTAGTCGTCCGTCGGCGTGAACGTGACCGAGCGTCCGTCCTTCGCGATCTTGACCGTCCCGCGCGTCGCGGACACCTGGAGCGGGTCGGCGACCGACGGCCGACGACCCTGCGCGACCTTGATCTGCTCCTCGAGCTCGATCGTGAGCGTCTCGCCGGACGCGACCCGCAGCGCCGGCGCGCCGGGTCGCAGCGAGGGCCGGATGAACCCGAGCGGCGGCACGGTGATGAACGCGTACGCGTTGGCGTTCTCCGGGTCGCGCACGTTGACGAGCTCGAACGGGAGCGTCTGGGTCTGGTCCGACAGCGTGACGAGGACCTTGCGGTCGGCGGTGACCTTCGCGACCGACGCGACGGACGCCGGGATGCGGATGTCGAGGTCGCTCTCGGGCCCGCTCGGGTTCTGGGCCGTCGCGAGCACGTCGACGACGACCTCGGTGAGCCCGAACGTCTCGGTGGCGGGCACGACGACGTCCTCCGCGATCGGCGGCAGCACGGGGGCGTCGGCGGTCACCTTGACCGTCAGCACCGCGGTGTCCTGCCCGCCGCGCGAGTTGGTGACCGTGTACAGGATCTGCAGCACGGTCTCCTCGTCGGGCGCGGTGACGACCACGCGACGACCGTTGATGACCGCGTCGACGCCCTCGCCCGGCTGGATGCCCGCGAGCGTGAGCTCGTCGCCGGAGTTGTCGACGTCGTTCGCGAGCACGCGCACCTCGATGCGCTCACCGGGGCGGATCGTCACCTCGTCGTCGCGCGCGACGACCGCGGCCGCGTCGCTCGGGCGTGGGCTGATGCCGACGCGGATCGTGCCGACGGCGCGCTGGCCGACCCAGTCCTCGACGGCGTACTCGAACTCCTCGGTGCCGGTCGAGTCGGCGTAGGCCTCGTACTCGATCCAGTCGGCGCCCACCGCGCGGACGCGGCCCTTCGTCGTGCCGCTCGCGAGACCGAGCAGCGCGACGCCGTCGCCGTCGGGGTCGATGCCGATGAGCGGGACGTCGATGCGCACGACCTCACCGGCGAACACGCGCGCCTCGAGGTCGCGCGGCTGCGGCGGGGCCTTCGTGTCCGGGTCGGACTCGTGCACGCGCACGGTCACGCTCGCCGCGGTCACCCGGCCGGTCGAGTCCTCGACGGCGAACACCGCGCGTGCCGTCACGGGCTTGGACGGCGCCTGGTACCGCAGGACGTCGCCCGAGACGAACATCAGGCCCTCGCCGTCGCCGAGCTCCTCGACGAGCGCGCGCTGCAGCGTCAGCGCGTCACCGTCGGGGTCGTACGCGCTGTCGAGCACGGGGATGGTGACGACGCCGCCCGTGCGGACCGTCGCCTCGACGGGCTCGACGACGGGCGGCTGGGTCGACGACGCGGGCGGCACGGGCTGGACGACGATCTGGCCGGTCGCGTTCTTGCTGCCGTTCGAGATCGTGTACGGCAGCACGACGACGCGGTCGAGCGTGCGCTCGGAGCGGATCTGCACGAAGTGGTGGTCGAGGATCGCGACGCTCAGGCCGTCCGCGTCGGACGTGTCGACCGACTGCAGCACGAGCAGGCCGCCCGCGGGGTCGGAGTCGTTGGCGAGCGGGTCGATCGTCACCTCGCCGCCCGCGGGCAGGAACGCACGGTCGCGCACCGCGACGGGCGGCTCGGCCTCCTCGGGCCAGTCCCGCACGTCGATGCGCGCGATCCCCGTGGCCTGCTGGGGCGGTGCCGCGACGACGAACTTCACGTAGTACGAGCCGGTGCGCGGCGCGGAGAACGTGAACGTGCCGGCCTGCAGGTCGGACGTGACGGTCGCGCCCGTGACCTCCTCGACCGACGCGAGCCGCGCGGGCTCGGCACCGGTCGACCGCACGGCCTTGAGCGGCTCGAGCAGCACGGGCTGGTCCACGTACGTCACCGCGTGCACGGGGTCGATGAGCGGCGGCAGCGAGCCGGCCGAGCGCACGTCGACCTCGATCTCGCCGGGCGTCGGGTCGAGCGACGAGCCGTCCGACACGAGGACCGTGACCTTCGCGCGGCCCAGCTTGCCGCCGTCCGCACGGAACGTGATGGTCCCGTCCTGGCGGAACTGCACGGTCCCGATCGAGGCGTCCGTGGTGGCCCCGACGAGCACCATGTCGTCGCCGTCGGGGTCGTGGAAGTTCGCGAGCGCGTCGTAGCGCGCCTGACCGCCCTGCTCGACGTCCAGGGAACCACGCCGGTCCTGGACGGGTGCGGAGTTCTCGCCGTCCCCGTGCACCTCGAGCTTCACGGTCGCCGTGGACGGGGCGGACGTGCCGCGCCCGTCCTCGATCGTGTACGAGAACTCGACCTCGCCGGCCGCGTCGCCGTCGACCTCGACCTGCAGCGCGCGCCCCCCGTAGATCGCCCGGACGCTGCCGAACGCCGCCGGCACCTTCTCCGACTCGAACTCGCTGACGACGAGGATGCCGCAGTCGGACGAGGAGTCGTTCGCGAGCACCGGCAGGATCGTCGTGCGTCCCGGGCGCACGCCGAACGTGTCGTTCTTCGCCAGCGGCGGCGCCGACTCGGCGGAGCACTCCGCCTGCAGCTCGCTCGAGCTGACGTCGGACTCCTCCTTCTCGGGGTCCTCGTCGTCCTTCTTCTTCTGCTCGATGTCGTCCCAGTTGAGGGCCCGCAGCTCGGTGTCCTCCTGCGGCTCCCAGACCCGCCCGCGCAGCGCGTCGTTGAGCACGACCTGCGAGCGGTTCACGCGGAAGACGAGCTGGTCCTCGACCGACATGTCCTGCAGCGCGAGCTCCACGGGCGCCGCGCCGTCGCACAGCCGCTGGTAGGAGCCCTTGACCGATGCCCACGCGCCGTGCGCGCACGTCCCCACCTGGACGGGGGCGGCCGGCTTGCCCGAGCCGCTCGACGGGTGCTCGATGGGCGAGCCGCCGTCCAGCGGCACCTCGATCAGCGCGGTGTCGCTCGAGACGAGCACGCGCGACGACGCCGGTCCGGGCTGCTGGAGCGTGAGGTTCGTGCCGGTCAGGTCGACGGAGCCGTGCCGGGTGACGACCGTGCTGCCGCGCAGCCCCACGGGCTCGTCGCCGACCGCGGTGAGCTGGTCGAGCTCGCCCTCGCCGAGCGACCCGTCCTGCGAGGTACGCGCACCGTTCCCGGACACGGCGACCTCGGTGACCGTGCCGTCGGGTGCGACGCCGTACGCGACGCCGTCCGTCCCGACGACCGCACGGCCGCCGCGGCCCAGCTCGGCGTCGGGCTCCCCCTCCCCGGGCCGCATCGAGTCGAGGTCGCCCAGCGCGCGCACGTGCAGCCCGCCCTCGGAGTCCACGAGCGACAGGACGCCCGCGGTCATCGACACCGCGGAGTCCTGGACGAGGGACGGCTGCACGCCCGGGGCGGTGACCTGCGTCGTGAGCGACACGGACGCCGGGTCGACCACGGAGACGCGGCCGGACTCCACCAGCACGACGTCGGCGGCGTCCTGCAGCACGTCGAACGAGCCCTGCTCCGCGACGAGACCGGCGTTGAGCTCGTCGATCTGCACGTTGTACCGGCCGAGCTTGTGGTCCTGCGTGGCGGTGAGCCACACCGCGCCGTCGTTCAGCTCGACGCGTGCGAGCGGGAAGCCGGGGTTGAGCAGCGCGAGGACCGCGACGACCGCGGGGACGGTGACGACCGCGGCCGCGGTCGTCACGTGGCGACGTGACGCGAGGCCCCTCATGCGCACGCCTGCGCGGGCTTGGCGGACACGCGCCGGTCGGCGCGCACGATCGACACCTCGATGCACACCTCGTCGCCGGCCCGGGCGGCGGGGATCGTCACGGTCGGCTCGTCGGCCACCTCGCGCTCCGGCTCGCCGGTCACCTTCAGCACCCCCCACAGGTAGTGGTCGTCCGGCCTCGGGTCGGGGTTCACCCAGGAGAACGTCACGTCGCCCGAGGCGTCGCGCGCGCCCTCGAGCGAGTGCGGCGCGGGCACGACCGCCTCGACCGCGGTCCCGTCCGTCGGGGCGAAGTCCGTGTCGCCGGGTCGCGGCTCGGGGTCTCCCCCGTTCAGCGCGGCCGCCGCGACGACCGCCAGCGCGGCGAGCACGACGGCACCCGAGACGAGCGCCGCCACGGTGCGGCCGCGGGCCGGCGCGTCGTCGTCGTGCTCGACCTCGCCAGCCGGGACCGGCTGCGGCGGGGCGGGCGGCGGCGCGAGGAAGCCCGGGCCGACCTGCTGCGGCTGCGGCTGGACCGTGACGGGGCCGCGCACGCGCGTCTGGGCGTCGTCCACCGGGGGCGCCTGGGGCGGGGCGGACGAGATCTCGACGATCGAGCGCAGCCGCGTCGCGTCGGCCGCTGCGGTGTCGGACCGCGGCTGCGAGGGCTCGACCACGCCCTCGTCGAGCAGGTCGAGCGGGGTGACCGGCAGCCGCAGGTCCGCCTCGACCTGCTGCAGAGCGCGGCCGAACGCCGCCGCCGACGGGTGACGCAGCTCGGGGACCTTCGACATCGCGCGCTCGAGGACCGCGTGCAGGTCGGCGGGCACGTCGTCGCGACCCGTGGGTGGCAGCGGAGCGCGCTCGATGCGCGCGACGAGCTGCTGGGCGCCGTTCTGCCCGCCCGGGATCTCGAACGGCGTGCGGCCCGCGAGCAGCGAGTACAGCGTCGCCGCGAGCGAGTACACGTCCGAGCGCTCGTCGCCGTGCGGGTGCTCCGCGAGCAGCTCGGGCGGCGACCACGGGATCGACATGCCGACCGTCGCGCCCGCACCCTGCCCCGTGGTCGCGGCGATGCCGAAGTCGGTCAGGGCGGGCCAGCCGAAGTCCGTCGTCAGGACGTTCGCGGGCTTGATGTCGCGGTGCAGGATGCCCGCGCGGTGCGCGGTCTCGACCGCCGACGCGAGGCGCACGCCGATGCGCAGCACCTCGGCCACGCTGATCCGCTCCGCGCGGTACCGCTCCGCGAGGCCCGGCCGCGAGCAGTACTCCATGACGAGGTACGGCCGACCGTCGGACGCGATCGCCGCCTGGTAGACGGTGACGATCGACGGGTGGTGCGACAGCTGGGCCATGAGGTTGGCCTCGGTCTGGAACCGGGCCCGCACCTCGTCGTCCAGGCTGCCCGCGAGCAGCACCTTGACCGCGACGTCACGCCGCGGCAGGTCCTGCCGGTACAGGAACACGTCGGCGAAGCCGCCGAGCCCGAGGGTCCGGACGTGCGCGTACCCGGGGAGCGTCGGCGGGGCCGACGCCTCGCGTCTCGCCGTCATCCGCGCCGCCCCGTGCGGCGCGTGACGGTGCGGGCCGTCGTGTGCGAAGTCATGCCGCGACCGTCACCGCCCGGCCTCCACCGTGAACGTGACGCCGTCACCGAGGTCGACGACCTCGCCCGGCACGACGACGCTCGCCTCGCCCGGGTGCAGCCGGCGCGCCCCCTCGCCCTGCCGCGTGACGTGCACGCCGTTGGTCGAGTGCAGGTCGGTGACGAGCACGTGCTCGCCCTCGGCGCGGACCTCGGCGTGCGTGCGGGAGATGTCCTGCTGCGGGCTCGGCACCGCCACCAGGCGGGGCAGCTCGCGGTTCGTCACGCGCGCGACCTGCGGCGCGCGACCGAGCAGGACCGTGCGGTCGAGTGTGACCTCGACGCCCGTGGAGAGCACGAGGCGCGGCGGGTCCTGCGGCGCGGCGGGCTCGGGCACCGTGAACGGGCCGGGCGTCGCGCCCTCCTGCGGCCACTGCGCGGCCCACGCGGGCAGCTGCTCGCGGATCTGCGCCAGGTCGGAGGACAGGATCGTCAGGCCGTCGTGGTCGTCCTGCGACGCGGGGCCGACGAGCGTGCGCACGTCGTCGACGGTCGACTCGACGTCCGCCTCGGGCGTGCCGAGGGCGACGAGCGCGGGCACCGGCTCGGGCGCCGAGGGCTCCGGGCGCGCCGGGACGTCCGGGACCACCGGGTTCACGTGGGTCGCGGTCACGTCCACCGGTGACCCGGCGACGTCGGCCTCGTGCGCGGGCCGCTCCGCGGGCTCGTCGGCGACGTCGTCGGCGACGCCCTCGCCCGCCGCAGGGACGGTGACCGCCTCGGCGGGCTGCGGCGCATCGGGCTCGCTGCGCTGCGCGGGCACCTCGGCCGCCTCCTCGAGCGGCTCGCCCAGGATCGCCGCGCCCGGCGGCGGCAGCACCGGCAGGCTCGGGGCCGACGGGGCTGCCGGTGCCGCGGGCACGTCGATGACGGCAGGTGCCGGGACGTCGTCGCTCGCGGTGTCGCTCTCGGCGTCGCTCGCGGTGTCGCTCTCGGCGTCGCTCGCAGTGTCGCTCACGGCGCCGGCCGCCAGGTCGGCCGCGGGCTCGTCCTCGGCCGCCCCGGACTCCTCGAGCTCGTGCGCGGGCTCCTCGGTGGCCGGCTCGGGCTCGACGTCGGGCGCGGCGACGACCACCACGTCGTCGGCCACCTCGTCCGCCTCGCCGGCCGCGACCTCGTCGGCCACCAGGTCGGCACCCTCGACGAGCACGACGCTCAGCGCCGACGCCGGCGCGACGCCGTCCGCGAGCGGCAGCCGCGTCCCCTCGTCGGACGCGTCGTCGCCCCGCAGGCGCACCCACGTGACGTCCTCGACGACCTGCTCGCTCCACGTGCCCACGTCGCCCGACCGCAGCGTGCGCGTGCCGGAGGCCGTGCCCACCTCGGCCGTCACGTCGCCGCGCAGCGCGAGGTGCGCACGGTCGCCGTCGAGGTGGACGAGCGCGAACGCGGGCAGCCCCGCGAAGCCGTTGCGGGCGAGCACGACGAGCGCGGCGAGGAGACCGTCCGACGACGCCTCCCACACCGCGCGGGCGGTCGCGGGCGCCGCGGTCGGGCCGAGCAGGGCCACGAACCCGGGGCGCGACGCGGCGGTCCACCGGCCGGGCAGGTACTCGGGGACGCTCATGACGTGACCTCCTCGGACGACGGGTCGCCGGCGCCGGGCGCCTGCGTGGACGAGCGGCGGGCGCGGGGCACCGTCGCGCCGTGCAGCATCTCGTCCCACAGGTGCGGGCCGAGCTGCGAGCCCGCGCGCGGGACGGTGATGTGCACGTCGTCGAGCGCGCCGACGGACGTGGCGACGTCCACGACGACCGCGCTGACGTTGTCCCGGGCGCCCGCGTCGAGCGACCGCCGCACGAGCTCGTTGGCGGCGTCCTGCGCGTCGGCGACCTGCGACAGCACGGCCTCGATCTCGCCGTCCCCGAGCTCACGGGTGAGCCCGTCGGTGCAGATGAGGAGGCGGTCGTGCAGCCCGGCGGGCAGGAGCCAGTAGTCCGGCTCGGGCTCGTCGCCCGTGCCGAGCGCACGCGTCAGGACGTGGCGCTCGGGATGCGTGTCCGCGTCCGCGGGCTCGATGCGCCCCTGGTCGAGGAGCTCCTGGACCACGGAGTGGTCGACGCTCACCTGCTCGAGCACGTCCTCGGCCCAGCGGTACACGCGCGAGTCGCCGACGTTGAACACCAGCCAGTAGGCCGTGTCGTCGTGCACGGTGACCGCGACGCCCGCGACCGTCGTCCCGCCCTGGCGCCCGCCGGTGAACTCACCACGGATGCGCGCGGAGGTGCGCGAGAAGCACGAGTGGATGTCGTCCGCGGTCGCGGCGCTCTGGCCGGCGAGCTGGGCGAACTCCTCGACCGCGATGCGGCTCGCGAGGTCCCCCGCGTCGTGACCGCCCATGCCGTCGGCCACCAGGAACACGGGCGGGTAGGCCAGCAGCGCGTCCTCGTTCACCTCGCGGATGAGACCGCGATCGGTCGCAGAACCCCACGACGTTCGCACGCGACCCCCTCTCCGCCTCGTCTGGTGCCGGACCGCCCGGATGGCGGCCACCACATGGTGCCTCACGACGGCGACCCACGGTGGTCACCGCCCGAAAGGCGGTCGATCGTCGCAAGTCGCCCTGATCGCTCGGGGCATCCTAGATGCCGAGCTGGTACACACCCCAGTAGGCGAGCACGACGAGCAGCACCGCGGACGCCGCGACCACCCCACCGAGCGACACCGTGCGTGCCGCACCGGGTGCGATCGGCACCGCGTGCGCGCGGTTGCGCACGATCGAGCGGAACAGCAGGCACCCGGCGGCGACGACGAGCACGCCGACGAGGCGGATCGCGATCCACAGCCCGGTCACGACGAGCCCGTTGCTCGTGTAGTCCAGCGCGAGCCGCGCGACGACGAGGATGTACCAGACGAACGCGGCGGTCGTGACGACCGCGCCGACGCCGAGCGCAGCCGCCCAGCGCGCGACGCCCGGCGCGAACCGGCGCGTCGCTGAGGTCCGCGACCCGCGGCGTGCGGCCACGAGCTCGAACCCGCGCGCGACGGGGACGACGAGCCCCGCGAGCAGCACGACCGCGCACGACGCGAGGATCGTGACGGCCACGACGTCGCCGTTGTGCAGCCACCTCGGCTCGGGCACGGGCATCGCGAGGAACGTCTGGTTGGGCTGGTCCCCCGCGATCTTCGGGGACGCGCCCGCGGTGTCGGGCAGCCCGACGACCCAGCCGGCGACGTCACGCAGGAACGTCGGGACGATCACGTCGTCGACGCGGATGCCGTGCGACGCGCCCTCGTAGTACCGGACCGTGACGTCGCTGTTCCCGGCGATCGCGGCGTCGCGGATCACCTGGACCGCGCCCTGCACGATCGGCATCGACGAGTCGCCCGTGCCGTAGACCATGAGCACGGGCTGCGTCATGCGTCGCTGGTAGGTGGTGGCGTCGAAGTCGACGTACTCGAACCCGCCGCCCGGGATCGCCATGCCGACGGCGCGCGGGATGGCGCGGAACACGCCGTGCGGCACGCCCGTGGCACGCAGGTACGTGTCGGCGGCGAACGCGGCTTGCTGGCGCGGCGGGACGACGGGTGCGGACACGAGCACGACGAACTCGAGGTCGGGGTCCTGCGCGGCCATGACGGGCGCGATCCACGCGCCCTCGCTCTCGGCGTAGACGCCGACCCGCTCCGGGTCGACCTCGGGCAACGACCTCAGGTACGCCACCGAGCGCGCGTAGTCGTCGGCCATCGCCACGTAGTCGCGGTGCCGCAGCGTGTACGTGTCGAGCCGCTTGTTCGGCACGAGCGTCACGACACCCGCCTCGGCGAGCGCGTGCGCCTGCTCGAAGAACGCGTCGGAGTACGTGCGCGTCCCCGCTCCGTGCACGAACACGGCCGCGCGGGCGGGCTCGGCCAGGCCGACGGGCACGCTGAGCTGCGCCTCGACGGTCGTGCCGTCGAGCTGCAGCTCGACGATCTCCTGGCGCACCTCGTGGTGCTCGAGCGCCGGGGCGTCGCCGATCGCGGTGGAGGTGGTCTCGACCGCGAGCGGGTCGGTGAGCGGCATCGGGTCCCACTGCGGGCCCATGACGGCACCCAGGACGGCGAGCACGACGACGCCGAGCACGGTGCTGGCGAGCACGCGGTACGGCCCGGTGAGCAGGTGCTCGTCCCGGTGCCGCACGTGCACCGTGCCGGTACCCGTCGGCGTGCCCGAGGCCGGGCTCCCCGTCGGCGGGGTGCCCGTCGGTGGTGTGCTCGTGGTGGTCGTGGTCCCGGTCCCTTCCCTCACGACTGTCAGAAGCCGAGGCGTCCGAGCTGCTTGGGATCACGCTGCCAGTCCTTGGCGACCTTGACGTGGAGGTCCAGGTAGACGCGCGCGCCGAGCAGCGCCTCGATGCCCCGGCGCGCCTCGCTGCCCACGTCCCGCAGCCGCGCGCCGCCGCGGCCGATGACGATCGCCTTCTGGCTGTCGCGCTCGACGTACAGGTTGACGCGCACGTCCAGCATGGGCGTGCCGTCGGCGGCCGGCGTCTCGCGCGGGACGATCTCCTCGACGACGACGGCGAGCGAGTGCGGCAGCTCGTCGCGCACGCCCTCGAGCGCCGCCTCGCGCACGAGCTCGGCGACCATGACGTCCTCGGGCTCGTCGGTGAGCTCGCCGTCCGGGTAGAGGGCGGGCCCGACGGGCAGGTGCCCGACGAGCACGTCCGCGAGCACGTCGACCTGGTACCCGCCGACCGCGGACACGGGCACGATGTCCGCCCACTCGCCGAGCGACTGCACCGCGAGCAGGTGCTCCGCGAGCCGCTGCCGCGAGACGAGGTCGGCCTTGGTGACGATCGCGACGACGGGCGTGCCGCGGCCGTCGCGCGCCATGTCCGCGAGCTGCTCGGCGATGAACCGGTCGCCGGGGCCGACCTTCTGGTCGGCCGGCAGGCAGAACCCGACGACGTCGACCTCGGTCAGCGTGTCCTTGACCAGGTCGTTGAGGCGCTCGCCCAGCAGCGTGCGCGGGCGGTGCAGACCGGGGGTGTCGACGAGCACGAGCTGCGCGTCGTCCCGGTGCACGATCCCGCGGATGGTGTGCCGCGTGGTCTGCGGGCGGCCGGACGTGATCGCCACCTTCTGGCCGACGAGCGCGTTGGTCAGCGTCGACTTGCCGGCGTTGGGCCGTCCGACGAAGCAGGCGAAGCCGGACCGGAAGGGCGCGGCGGTGGTGTCGGTCATCGTGTCTCGTCCTCGTCGTCGGGGTCGTCGTCGTGCTCGACGCGACTCACCAGCACGGTCGCGAGCCGCCGGCGGCGTCCCTCGACCTTCTCGGCCACCAGGTGCAGCCCGTGGATCTCGCCCGACGACCCCGGGAGCGGGACCTTGCCGAGCGCCTTGGTCAGCAGGCCGCCCGCGGAGTCCACGTCCTCGTCGTCGACCTCGAGCCCGAACAGCTCCCCGAGCTCGTCGCGGCCCAGCCGCGCGGGCACGCGGTACACGCCGTCGCCGAGGTCCTCCACGACCGGGGCGCTCGGGTCGTGCTCGTCGGTGAGCTCGCCGACGATCTCCTCGAGCGCGTCCTCGATGGTCACGAGGCCCGCGATGCCGCCGTACTCGTCGACGACCATCGCGATGTGCGACGAGCCCTCCTGCAGCTCGCGCAGCAGGTCGTCGACCGGCTTGGACTCGGGCACGAACACCGCGGGCCGCGCGAGCGACTCGGCGGGCGCGTCGAGCGCGTCGTCGTCGTCACCCTGGGCGTCCGCGACGGAGATCCGCCGCACGACGTCCTTGAGGTAGAGCACCCCGCGCAGGTCGTCGACGGACTCCCCCACGACGGGCACGCGCGAGAACCCGGAGCGCAGCAGGAGCGCGAGCGCCTTGCGCAGCGGTGTGTCGACCTGCGTGACCACCATGTCGGTGCGCGGCACCATGACCTCGCGCGTGAGCGTGTCGCCGAGCGACAGCACCGAGCGGAACAGCTCGCGGTCGTCGTCCTCGATCGCCTCGGACTCGCTCACGCGCTGCACCATGTCGCGCAGCTCGGCCTCGTCGTCGTCCGTGACGCCGCGCGCCGACGTGCTGCGCCGCGCGAGGGGCCCCGCGAGCGCGGACACGCCCGCGAGCAGGCGCGACAGGACGGTGAGGACGCGCACGGGGTTACGGCGACCGATCGTGCGCGGGCTCACGCGCACGACGAGGTAGGCGAACACGACACCCAGCGCGAGCCCGCCGAGCAGCACGCCCCACCACGGCAGGTCGGTCGAGGCGACGACGATCGTGAGGCACACCGTGGCGAGCACCTCGGCGACGAGGCGGAAGAACGCCGCGGACGACGCCACGCGCTGCGGGTGCTCGACGAGCGCGAGCACCCGGTCGGCGGCGTGGTGGCGTCGCGCGACGAGCTCGGTCACCGCGGCGCGCGTGACCCGCAGGACCGCGACCTCGCCCGCCGAGAGCGCCGCCGCGAGCACCCAGCCCAGGACGGCGACGACGACGAGCAGCGCGACTGGCGCGTCGTTCACCGGCCGGCCAGGAAGGTCAGCAGGAGCCTGCGCTGCAGGCCGAACATCTCCTTCTCCTCCTCGGGCTCCGCGTGGTCGAAGCCGAGCAGGTGCAGGATCCCGTGCGTCGTGAGCAGCAGGAGCTCCTCGACGGTCGAGTGGCCCGCGGCGACCGCCTGCTGGGCGGCCACCTCGGGGCACAGCACGACGTCGCCGAGCAGGCCGGCGGGCGTCACGTCGCCCTCGCGGCCGGGGCGCAGCTCGTCCATCGGGAAGGACAGCACGTCGGTCGGGCCGGGCTCGTCCATCCACTTGACGTGCAGCTCGGACATCACGTCGGTGTCGACGAGCATGATCGACAGGTCCGTCTGGGGGTGCACGTGCATCTCGTCGAGCACGTAGCGCGCGAGCGCCGCGAACTCCGCCTCGTCGACCGCGAACCCGGTCTCGTTGTTGACCTCGATGCTCATCGGCGGTCGTGGCTCCCGTCTGCGTCCCAGCGCGCGTACGCGTCGATGATGTCGCTCACCAGGCGGTGCCGGACCACGTCGGACGACGACAGCCGGCAGAACGCCACGTCGTCGACGTCCCCGAGGATCCGCTCGACGACCCGCAGGCCGGAGGTGGTGCCCGAGGGCAGGTCGACCTGCGTGACGTCGCCGGTCACGACGACCTTGCTCCCGAACCCGAGGCGCGTGAGGAACATCTTCATCTGCTCGACGGAGGTGTTCTGCGCCTCGTCCAGGATGATGAACGAGTCGTTGAGGGTGCGCCCGCGCATGTAGGCGAGCGGCGCGACCTCGACCGTGCCCGCCTCGAGCAGCCGCGGGATCGACTCGGGGTCGACCATGTCGTGCAGCGCGTCGTACAGCGGACGCAGGTAGGGGTCGATCTTCTCGGCGAGCGTGCCGGGCAGGAAGCCGAGCCGCTCGCCCGCCTCGACCGCGGGCCGCGTCAGCACGATCCGGTTCACGGAGCGGTCGTTGAGCGCCTGCACGGCCTTGGCCATCGCGAGGTACGTCTTGCCGGTGCCCGCGGGCCCGATGCCGAACGTGACCGTGTGGCGGTCGATCGCGTCGACGTACTCCTTCTGCCCCGCGGTCTTCGGCCGGATGGTCTTGCCGCGCGTGGACAGGATGTTGAACGTCAGGATGTCGGCCGGCCGCGCGTGCGACCCGGCCGTGAGCATCGCGACCGTGCGGCGCACGACGTCCGGGGTGAGCGGCGTGCCGGCCGCGGTCATCTCGACGAGCTCGTCGACCAGGCGCGTCACGAGCGCGACGTCACCCGCCGGGCCCGCGAGGCGCACCTCGTTGCCGCGCACGTGCACGTCGATCCCGGTGAACCCGGACTCGATCTCCTTGAGCACCTCGTCGCGCAGCCCGAGCAGCTCGACCATCGAGACCTCGGACGGGACGGTGATGCGGTGCTCGACGAGCGCGGGTGCGCCGGTGTGCGGCGCTGCGGTGCTCGCGCCGCGCGGTGCGGGGTTCGTCTCGGCCATGTGCTCGGCGTGCGCCGTCGCTCCTTCGTCGTGGTCTGCTGCCCCATCCTACGTTCCCCCACCCCCACCGCTCTTCCCCGCTGCGCGCTCCCCCCGCCTTCCCACGGGCCGACCCCGCGGTTGCTCCGGGCATGGACGTCCGGAGCCGGAGCAACCGCGGGGTCGGCATCGCAGCAGGTGGTGACGCCGGACGTTGGTCCCGTGGAGGTGTCCGCCTGGTGGGACGAGACTGGGACCGTCACCCGCGCGACGGGGCTCGGGTGTGCTACTCGCGGTCGGGCAAGGACGCCTGGCCGTACTCCCAGGAGGTGGAGCCGTGGCCGGCTACGTATGGGACTTCAGCGAAGGCGACAAGGACGCCCGCGACCTGCTCGGCGGCAAGGGCGCGGGACTGGCGGAGATGACCCGCCTGGGCCTGCCCGTGCCGCCCGGGTTCACGATCACGACACAGGCGTGCCGTGAGTACATGGCCGACGGCGACGTGCCGGCCGAGCTGCGCGTCGAGGTCACCATGGCGATGCGACGGCTCGAGGACGCCATGCAGCGGCACTTCGGCGACCCGGCCGACCCGCTGCTCGTCTCGGTCCGCTCGGGCGCGAAGTTCTCGATGCCCGGGATGATGGAGACCGTCCTCGACGTCGGTCTGAACGATCTCACCGTGCACGGCCTGGCCGCGTTCACCGGTGACGAGCGCTTCGCGTGGGACTCCTACCGGCGGCTCGTGCAGATGTTCGGCCGCACCGTGCTCGGCATCCCGGGCGAGGAGTTCGCCGACGCGCTCGACAAGGCGAAGGCCGCCCGCGGCGTCAGCTCGGACGTCGAGCTCGGCACCGACGACCTGCGCGACCTCGTCGGCGTCTACAAGGACATCGTGCGCGACCAGACCGGGCGCGAGTTCCCGCAGTCGCCGCGCGAGCAGCTCGACCTCGCGATCACCGCCGTGTTCGACTCGTGGAACACCGAGCGCGCGCGGCTGTACCGCCGCAAGGAGCGCATCCCGGACGACCTCGGCACCGCGGTCAACGTGTGCGCGATGGTGTTCGGCAACCTCGGCCCGACCTCCGGCACGGGCGTCGCGTTCACGCGCGACCCCGCGACCGGCCGCTCCGGCGTGTACGGCGACTACCTCGCCAACGCGCAGGGTGAGGACGTCGTCGCCGGCATCCGCAACACCTCCGGCCTCGCCGAGCTCGAGCGTCTCGACCCCGAGGCGTACGAGGACCTGCGCCGCGCGATGCGCCGGCTCGAGACGCACTACCGCGACCTGTGCGACATCGAGTTCACCGTCGAGCGCGGCAAGCTGTGGATGCTGCAGACGCGCGTGGGCAAGCGCACCGCGCCCGCCGCGTTCCGCGTCGCCGTGCAGCTCGTCGACGAGAACCTCATCACGATGGACGAGGCGCTCGACCGCGTCACCGGCGCGCAGCTGTCCCAGCTGCTGTTCCCGCAGTTCGACGCGGACGCCGAGCGCGACCTCCTGGCGAAGGGCATGGCCGCCTCCCCGGGTGCGGCCGTCGGCATGGCGGTGTTCGACGCGGAGACCGCGCAGGAATGGGCCGCGGAGGGCAAGGACGTCGTCCTGGTCCGCCGCGAGACCAACCCCGACGACCTGGGCGGCATGATCGCCGCGGTCGGCGTCCTCACGGCACGCGGCGGCAAGACGTCGCACGCCGCGGTCGTCGCGCGCGGCATGGGCCGCACCTGCGTGGTCGGCGCCGAGGCCCTCGACATCGACCTCGCCGGCCGGCGCCTGCACGTGGGCCCGCGCACGGTCCACGAGGGGGACGTCATCGCGATCGACGGCAGCACGGGCGAGATCTTCGTCGGCTCCGTGCCGGTGCGCCCCTCGCCGGTGAGCCGGTACCTCGACGACGGCATCGACGCCGCGCTCGCCGAGGCACCCGACGAGGAGACGGCCGAGCTGGTCGTCGCGGTCGACCGGATCCTCACGCACGCCGACGCCGTCCGCCGCCTCGGCGTCCGGGCGAACGCCGACACGCCCGAGGACGCCGCCCGCGCGCGGCGCCTGGGTGCGCAGGGCATCGGCCTGTGCCGCACGGAGCACATGTTCCTCGGCGACCGCCGCCTGCTCGTCGAGCGCGTGGTCCTCGCGGCCGACGACGACGAGCGCCAGGCCGCGCTCGACGCGCTCCTTCCCGTCCAGCGTGAGGACTTCGTCGGGATCCTGCGGGCCATGGACGGGCTGCCGACCACGATCCGGCTGCTCGACCCGCCGCTGCACGAGTTCCTGCCCGACCTGACCGAGCTCTCGGTGAAGGTCGCGCTGGCCGAGTCCCGCGGCGAGGTCGACCCGCACGACGTGACCCTGCTCGCCGCGGTGCGGCGCATGCACGAGGCCAACCCGATGCTCGGCCTGCGCGGCGTGCGGCTCGGGCTCGTGGTGCCGGGGCTGTTCGCGCTGCAGATCCGCGCGGTGTGCGAGGCGGCCGCGCAGCTGCTCACGGACGGGCTCGCGCCGCGCCCCGAGATCATGGTCCCGCTCGTCGGCTCGGTGCAGGAGCTGCGGCTCGTGCGCGAGGAGGCGCTGCGGATCATGGCCGACGTGTCCGCGGAGACCGGGCAGACGCTCGACCTGCCGGTCGGCTGCATGATCGAGCTGCCGCGCGCGGCGCTCACCGCGGACCGTCTCGCGACGCAGGCGCAGTTCTTCTCGTTCGGCACGAACGACCTCACGCAGACCACGTGGGGCTTCTCGCGCGACGACGTGGAGGGCGCGTTCTTCCCGCAGTACAACGCGAACGGCGTGCTCGCGGTCTCCCCGTTCGAGACCGTCGACACGCGCGGCGTGGGCCGGCTCGTGCAGATCGCGGTCGAGGAGGGCCGCGCCACGCGGCCCGACCTGCACCTCGGTGTCTGCGGCGAGCACGGTGGCGACCCGGAGAGCATCCGGTTCTTCCACGCGGTGGGTCTGGACTACGTGTCCTGCAGCCCGTTCCGGGTGCCGGTCGCGCGGCTCGAGGCCGGTCGCTCGGCGGTCGCGGCGGCGAGCGACACGCGCTGACCGCCCCCTTCCCGGCGGGGTGAGTCCGGGCACGAGCACGGCGCCGGTCCGCGCGGAGATACGCGGGCCGGCGCCGTCGTGCTCCCCGGGCGCGCCGGGCGCCGGTGCGGGTGCGGGGTCAGCCCCAGCGGCCCAGGCGCGTCGCGAGCAGCGCGAGCGCGACCGGGCCGGCGGTCGAGGTGCGCAGCACGTGCGGGCCGAGGCGCACGGGCCGAGCGCCCGCGTCGACGAGCCGCGCGAGCTCGTCGTCGCCGATCCCGCCCTCGGGGCCGACGACGACGAGGACGTCGCCGTCGTCCGGGAGCGCAGCCTCGGCCAGCGGGTCCGTGGCGGACTCGTGCAGCACGAGCACCGCTCCTCCCGCGGCGACGACCTCGCGCGCCCGGGCAGCGAGCGCCTTGGAGTCGAGCGCGACGTCCACGTCCGGAACCCACGCGCGCCGCGACTGCTTCGCGGCGGTCCGCACCGTGCCCAGCCAACGCGCGCGGGACTTGGCGGCGCGCTCCCCTCGCCACACGACGATCGAGCGGTCCGCCTGCCACGGGACGACCGCGTCCGCCCCCACCTCGGTCGCGGCCTCGATCGCGAGCTCGTCCCGGTCGCCCTTCGCGAGTGCCTGCACGAGCACGAGCCGCACGCGCGGCGTGGCCTCGCGCACGAGCTCGAGCACCTCGACGTCCACGCCCTCGTGGCCGACCTGCGCGACGACCCCGACGACCCGCACGCCGCGCGTGTCCACGACGTCGACGCGCTCGCCGCGCGCCTTGCGCTGCACGACCCCCGCATGCCGCCCCTCGGCGCCGTCGAGGCGGAAGGTGTCCCCCGCCGCCAGGGTGTCGAGGCGGCCGGGGTCGACGACGAAGACGGGTGCGGTCATCGGGCGTGCGGGTCCTGTCTCGAGGCGGTGACGGTGTGGGTGAGGTGCGGGTGAGGCGCGCGTGACGGTGCGGCTGGTCGGTGCGGCTGGTCGGCGCGGGCGGCGTCGGCCTGGCTCAGCGGCCGGCGAGCTTGTCGCGCAGCTTGCCGAACACGCCCTGGTGGGCGGCGGCGAGCCGGCCCTCGGGGCGCTCCTCGCCGCGCAGCGCCGCGAGCCGGCGCAGCAGCTCGGCCTGCTCGTCGTCGAGGTTCGTCGGGACGGTGACCTCGACGTGCACGTGCAGGTCGCCGCGCCCGCCGACGTGCAGGTGCCCGACGCCGAGCCCCTTGAGCGTCACGACCTGCTCGGGCTGCGTGCCCGGGCGCAGGTCGACCTCCTGCTCGCCGTCGAGCGTCTCGAGCGTGAGCACCGTGCCCAGCGCGGCGGCGGTCATCGGCACCGAGAGGGTCGCGTGCAGGTCGTCGCCGTCGCGCGTGAACACCTCGTGCCGGCGCTCGCGCACCTCGAGGTAGACGTCACCGGGCGGGCCGCCCGCCGGGCCGACCTCGCCCTGGCTCGTGAGCTTGATCCGTGTGCCCGTGTCGACGCCCGCGGGGACGTCCACCGCGATCGTGCGACGTGCACGCACGCGGCCCTCGCCCGCGCACTCGGTGCAGGGCTCGGGGATCGTCGTGCCGAACCCGCGGCACGCGGCGCACGGCTGGTTCGTCATGACCTGGCCGAGGAACGAGCGCGCGACGCGCTGCACCGTGCCGCGGCCGTGGCACACCTCGCACGTGCGGGGCGACGTGCCGGGACGGCAGCACGTCCCCTGGCAGGTGGGGCACACGACCGCCGTGTCGACCGGGACCTCGCGGTGCGTGCCGAACGTGACCTCGGCGAGGTCGAGGTCGAGGCGCAGCAGCGCGTCCTGGCCGCGACGCGCCCGCGGGATCGGCCCGCGCTGCGCGCTCGCCCCCGTCGCCGCGCCGAAGAACGTCTCGAAGATGTCCTGGAAGCCGAAGCCCCCGCCCATGCCGCCGCCGGGCGACGACGGGTCGCCGCCCAGGTCGTACGCGCGGCGCTTCTCCGGGTTGCCGAGCACCTCGTACGCGCGCGAGACGTCCTTGAACCGCTCCTCGGCGGCCGGGTCGTCGCCCGCGACGTCCGGGTGGTGCTCGCGGGCGAGCTTGCGGTACGCCTTCTTGATCTGCTCGGGCGTCGCGTCGCGCGGGACGCCGAGGATCGCGTAGTAGTCGTTGCTCACGAGGTGGTCTGCTCGCTTCCTGGCGGGCTCGTCGGGTGGTCGGGACGCCGGGGCGTCCGCGGTGCGCGCGGCCGGGTGCTACCCGGCCAGGATGCGCGTGAGGTAGCGCGCCACGGCACGCACGGACGCCATGGTCGCCGGGTAGTCCATGCGGGTCGGGCCGATCGCGCCGATCCGGGCGACCGAGCCGCCCTCGTCGCCGTACCCGCTCGTGACGAAGCTCGTCTCGACGAGGCCGTCGTGCTGCGTCTCGTGGCCGATGCGCACCGAGACCGACGCGGCGTCCTCGGCCATCTCGGACAGCAGCCGCAGCAGCACGACCTGCTCCTCGAGCGCCTCGAGCACCGGCCCGAGGCTGCGCGCGAAGTCCGTCCCGCCGCGCGCGAGGTTCGCGGTGCCCGCGAGCACCACGCGCTCCTCGCTCTCCTGCGCGAGCGTCTCCTCGACCACGCCCACGACCTGCCGCAGCAGCGCGACGTCCTCGGGCGCGTACTGCTCCGCGACCTCGTCGACCAGCCCTCGCAGCTCGGCGAGCCGACGGCCCGCGACGCGCACGTTGAGCGTCGCGCGCAGCTGCGCGACGACGGCCTCGTCGAGCTCCGCGGACGTCTCGAGCGTGCGCTGCTCGACGCGGCCCGTGTCGGTGATCAGCACGACGAGCAGGTGCCGCTGCGCCACGGGCACGAGCTCGATGTGGCGCAGCGCCGAGCGGCGCAGGGACGGGTACTGCACGACCGCGACCTGGTGCGTGAGCTGCGCGAGCAGCCGCACCGAGCGGTCGACGACGTCGTCGAGGTCCACCGCGTCCTCGAGGAACGCGCCGATCGCGCGCTTCTCGGGCGCCGACAGCGGCTTGACGGTCGTGAGTCGGTCGACGAAGACGCGGTAGCCCTTGTCGGTGGGGATGCGACCGGCGGACGTGTGCGGCTGCGCGATGAACCCGCTCTCCTCGAGCGCGGCCATGTCGTTGCGGATCGTCGCGGACGACACCCCGAGCGCGTGGCGCTCGACCAGTGCCTTCGACCCGACGGGCTCGCTCGTCGAGACGTAGTCCTCGACGATCGCGCGCAGCACGTCCATCCGCCGCTCGTCGCTCATCTCGCCTCCGTCCGTCGCGCTGCGCGTCGCTCGCAGCCGTGCCGCCGTGGTAGCACTCGCCTGGTCCGAGTGCCAATCCTACGCCGCGCCCGTGGGGCACCGCCCGAGCCGTCCGCTCGCACCCTAGGGTGACGGACCGACGGACCGCGACGAGGGAGAGCCAGGGTGATGGATCGCTACGGGTCGGACGTGCTGGGCGGCGGGCGCACCGAGCACCACCGAGGGCCGCGGACGTCCCGGCCGCAGGCCGCCGAGCGCGGGCTCGTCGTCGAGGAGGTCACGACCGGCTGGGTCGGGGCCGTGGTGCGCGTCGAGAAGTCCGGCGGCCAGCACGTCGTCGTGCTCGAGGACCGCAAGGGACGCACGCGCACGTTCCCGCTCGGTCCGGGGTTCTGGGTCGACGGCGAGCCCGTCGAGCTCACCGCGCCCGTCACGTCCACGGCGCCGCGCGCACCCGAGCGCACCGCGTCCGGCTCGCGCGCGGTCCAGGGTGCCAAGGCGCGCGTGGCGCGGGGCAGCCGCATCTGGGTCGAGGGCAAGCACGACGCCGAGCTCGTGGAGAAGGTGTGGGGCGACGACCTGCGCGTCGAGGGCGTCGTCGTCGAGCTGCTCGAGGGCGTGGACCACCTCGTCGAGGCGCTGCGCGAGTTCTCCCCCACGCCGCAGCGGCGCGTGGGCGTGCTCGTCGACCACCTCGTCAGCGGGTCGAAGGAGGCGCGGATCGCCGCCGAGGCGGTGCGCGTGGCACCGCGCGGCACCGTGCTGGTGCTGGGCCACCCGTACGTCGACGTGTGGCAGGCCGTGCGTCCCGCGCGGCTCGGGCTGACCGCGTGGCCGACGATCGAGCGCGGCACCGAGTGGAAGCTCGGCATCCTGCGGGAGCTGGGCTGGCCCGCCGCGGACCAGGCGGACGTCGCGCACGCCTGGAAGCGGATCCTCGGCTCGGTGCGCACGTACGCCGACCTCGAGCCTTCGCTGCTGGGTCGCGTCGAGGAGCTCATCGACTTCGTCACGGCCTGACCGACCCGGGACGCAGGACGGGCTCCCGCGCCGCGCGCGGGAGCCCGTCCTCGTCGAGCCGGGTCAGGCGGCGACGGGCTCGTCGTTCAGGCGGCGGTACACGTACGCCTGCGCGAGCAGGGCGACGGGGACCGTGACGAGCGCACCGACGCCGCAGACGAGACCACCGACGGCGCTCGCGAGCGCGGCGCCGAGGAAGATCAGCACCGCCGGCACGAGGTTGTCCCGGACGAGCTGGAAGCTCGCCTTGAGCGCGTCCACGGCGCCCGTGCCGCGGTCGACCACGTAGTACAGCGTGAACTGCGCGAAGAACGCGACCACGATGCCCGGCAGGTAGCACAGCGCGTAGCCGACCGCGGTGAGCGCCGCGACGAGCAGCGACGCGAGGATCACCGCGGGCAGGTTCTTGAACTTGAAGAACGTGTCGACCGTGAGCGACTCGCCACGGCTGATCCGCAGCGCGCCCTGGATGAAGCCGGCCTGCACGACCGACAGCACGAGCACCGCGACGAGCGAGATCAACGCGCCGGCCAGCAGGACGGCGACGAAGCTCGGACCGGAACCGAAGTGGATCTCCCCGTCGTCGTCGATCGTCGTCTCCGTCGTCCCGAGGAGGACGCCGGAGATCACGAGGTACCACAGGCCGATGAGGATCGCGGACCCGACGACGTAGACGAGGATCGCGATGAGGATCGGGCCGAGGTTCTCGGTGAACTTCTTCCAGCCCCACTTGAAGCCCTCGACCACGTCGACGCTCGAGTCGCCGCCGTAGCCGCCCGGCGCGGGCGGCGGCGGGTACCCACCGGGAGGCGGCGGGTAGGCACCGCCCGGGGGCGGGTAGGCGCCGGCAGGAGGCGGCGGGTACGCACCCTCGGGCGCGGGCGGCGTGGGCTGCTGCGGCCCGGGCGGGACCGGCGTGCTCCCGTCGTCCGGCCGCGGTGTGGTGTCGCTCATGCGTCTCCTTCGACTTCTCGGGCCCGGGGTGGCCCGACGAAAGCGAACCGAAGTGGACCAACCGTGTCAAGGAACCGTGGACGACCTGTGGACGACCGTGAACGACTACCCTGCGACCAGCAGAGTCGCCCCTCTCACCGAACCGGGTGACGCACTGCCAGGACGGACCACACGACGGAGGTACACCGTGAGCACGACACCCCCGAACGGCCAGGGCTGGGACGCGGCTCCGCCGCCGCCCGCGTACGGCGCGGGCCCGCAGCCGCTGCGGCCCGACGAGGAGAAGACGTGGGCGATCCTCGCGCACGTGCTGCCCCTGATCGGCCTCGGCTTCATCGCGCCGCTCGTGATCTGGCTCGTGTTCCGCGGCCGCGGCCCCTACCTGGAGAACCAGGCGAAGGAGTCGCTGAACTTCCAGATCACGCTGCTGATCGCGGTCGTCGTCGGTGCGATCCTCACGATCGTCCTGATCGGCTTCGTCATCCTCGTCGTCGCCGGCATCGGTGCGCTCGTGCTCGAGATCATCGCCGCCGTCGCCGCGAGCCGCTTCGAGTGGTACCGCTACCCGCTCACGATCCGCTTCATCAAGTGACGCGACGCTCGCGGGCGGGCGCTCTCAGGAGCCGAAGCCCGCGAGCGTCCGCACGACGAGGTCCGCGAGCAACCGACCGCGCCGCGTGAGCACCAGCCGCCGCGCCGTCAGGAGCGTCCGACCGTCGAGGAGCCCGTCGGCGACGAGCCCGGCCACCCGGCCCCGCTCGTCGTCGGCGAGCTCGTCGAGCGGCATCCCGTCGGCGAGCCGCACGTGCAGCATGAGC
Source organism: Cellulomonas palmilytica (assembly GCF_021590045.1). NCBI lineage: Bacteria > Bacillati > Actinomycetota > Actinomycetes > Micrococcales > Cellulomonadaceae > Cellulomonas > Cellulomonas palmilytica. Next base: position 3,088,577 of record NZ_CP062221.1, read on the forward strand.
CGCTCGAGCGCCGCCGCCTCGTCGTCGACGACCTCCCGCCCCGCCGCCGGGCTCAAACCCGCGTCCAGGCGGGCCGCGTACGCGCGCGGGTGCTTGACGTTCCACCAGCGCACACCGCCGACGTGCGAGTGCGCGCCGGGACCGACGCCCCACCAGTCGTCGCCCCGCCAGTAGGCAAGGTTGTGCCGGCACGCGTGCTGCGCGCTGCGCGCCCAGTTCGACACCTCGTACCAGCCGAGGCCCGCCTGCGTGAGCAGGTCGTCGGCGAGCTCGTACTTGGCCGCCTGGTCGTCGGCGTCGGGCAGCGTGAGCTCGCCCCGGCGCACCTGCGCGGCCATCTTCGTGCCCTGCTCGACGACGAGCGCGTACGCCGAGACGTGGTCGACGCCCGTGGCGAGCGCCGCCTCGAGGGAGACGCGCCAGTCCTCGAGCGACTCCCCCGGGGTGCCGTAGATCAGGTCGAGCGACACGTCGAGCCCCGCGTCGCGCGCCCAGCGCACCACGGCGGGGATGCGTGCCGGGTCGTGCGTGCGCTCGAGCGTGCGCAGCACGTGCGGGACGGCCGACTGCATGCCGAACGACACGCGCGTGAACCCGCCGGCGGCGAGCGCCGCGAGCGACTCCGGCGTCACGGAGTCGGGGTTCGCCTCGGTGGTCACCTCGGCGTCGTCGGCCAGTCCCCAGGCGTCGTCGACCGCACGCAGCATCGCGACGAGGTCCTCGGGCGGCAGCACCGTCGGGGTGCCGCCGCCGACGAAGACCGTCGAGACCGGCCGCGCGGGCACACCGGCGTCGCGCAGCACCCGCGCACCGAGGGCGACCTCGCGCACCGCGGTCGCGGCGTACGAGACCTGGCTCGCTCCCCCGCCGAGCTCGGTGGCCGTGTACGTGTTGAAGTCGCAGTACCCGCAGCGCACCGTGCAGAACGGCACGTGCAGGTACACGCCGAACGCGCGCTCGTCGGCACCCGCCACGACCGACGCCGGCAGGGCACCGTCGTCGGGGGCGGCGTCGCCGTCGGGCAGGGCCGGGCTCACGGCGCTCCCACCAGCGGGGTCACTTCTTCTTGGCGTCCTTGGGCGCGGCGGCGTCCGACGAGAGCGCGGCGATGAAGGCCTCCTGCGGCACGTCGACCCGACCGATCGTCTTCATGCGCTTCTTGCCCTCCTTCTGCTTCTCGAGGAGCTTGCGCTTGCGGGTGATGTCACCGCCGTAGCACTTGGCCAGGACGTCCTTGCGGATCGCGCGGATCGTCTCGCGCGCGATCACGCGGCTGCCGACTGCCGCCTGGATCGGCACCTCGAACTGCTGGCGCGGGATGAGCTCCTTGAGCTTGGCGGTCATCATCACGCCGTACGAGTACGCCTTGTCCTTGTGCACGATCGCGCTGAACGCGTCGACCTGCTCGCCCTGCAGCAGGATGTCGACCTTCACGAGGTCCGCGACCTGCTCGCCCGAGGGCTCGTAGTCGAGGCTCGCGTAGCCGCGCGTGCGGGACTTCAGCTGGTCGAAGAAGTCGAACACGATCTCCGCGAGCGGCAGCGTGTAACGCATCTCGACGCGGTCCTCGGACAGGTAGTCCATGCCCAGCAGGTCTCCGCGCTTGGACTGGCTGAGCTCCATGATCGCGCCGACGAACTCGCTCGGCGCGAGGATCGTCGCCTTGACGACCGGCTCACGGACCTCGCGGATCTTGCCGCCGGGGAACTCCGACGGGTTCGTCACGTGGACCTCGGTGCGGTCCTCCATGACGACGTCGTAGACGACGTTCGGCGCGGTGGAGATGAGGTCGAGGTCGAACTCGCGCTCGAGCCGCTCGCGGATGATCTCCAGGTGCAGCAGGCCGAGGAACCCGACGCGGAACCCGAAGCCGAGCGCGACCGACGTCTCGGGCTCGTAGTTGAGCGCCGCGTCGTTGAGCTTGAGCTTGTCGAGCGCGTCGCGCAGCGCCGGGTAGTCCGAGCCGTCGATCGGGTACAGGCCCGAGAACACCATCGGCTTGGGGTCGGAGTAACCGCCGAGCGGCTCGGCCGCGGGCTTGCTCGCGTTGGTGACCGTGTCGCCGACCTTCGACTGGCGCACGTCCTTCACACCCGTGATGAGGTAGCCCACCTCACCCACGCCGAGGCCCTTCGTCGGGACCGGCTCGGGGCTGATGACGCCGATCTCGAGCAGCTCGTGCGTCGCCTTCGTCGACATCATCGCGATGCGCTCACGCGGGTTGAGGTTCCCGTCGACGACGCGCACGTACGTCACGACGCCGCGGTACGTGTCGTACACCGAGTCGAAGATCATCGCGCGCGCCGGGGCGGCCGCGTCACCGACGGGCGCCGGGATCGTCTCGACGATGCGGTCCAGCAGGGCCTCGACGCCCGCACCCGTCTTGCCGGACACCTTCAGCACGTCCGCCGGGTCGCCGCCGACGAGGCCCGCGATCTCCTCCGCGTACTTCTCCGGCTGGGCGGCGGGCAGGTCGATCTTGTTGAGCACCGGGATGATCGCGAGGTCGTTCTCGAGCGCGAGGTACAGGTTCGCGAGCGTCTGCGCCTCGATGCCCTGCGCCGCGTCGACGAGCAGCACCGCACCCTCGCACGCCGCGAGCGACCGCGAGACCTCGTACGTGAAGTCCACGTGCCCCGGCGTGTCGATCATGTTCAGCGCGTACGCGGTGTCGCCCACCTGCCACGGCATGCGCACGGCCTGCGACTTGATCGTGATGCCGCGCTCGCGCTCGATGTCCATGCGGTCGAGGTACTGCGCCCGCATCGCGCGCGCCTCGACGACGCCCGTGAGCTGCAGCATGCGGTCCGCCAGCGTCGACTTGCCGTGGTCGATGTGGGCGATGATGCAGAAGTTGCGCAGGAGCTCGGGCGCGGTGGCGGCAGGGCGGATGCGGCCTGCGGCTGCGGCACTCGGGATCGGGGACACGCGGCGGGTGCTCCGGTTCTCGTCGGGGGTACGGCTGGCGACCCGGGCGGACCGGGTCTCGTCGGACTGCTCGAGGCCTGGCAGAAGGTGCCCGGAACTCGGCCGGACCCGTCCTCGTGGGTGTCGGTGCCCGGCGCCACCATGGTCCCATGACCCGGGCCCCGTCCGACCACGCGACCACCGTGCCGACGACAGCGACGACGACCTCCGTCGCACCGGACGGTCTCGACCACCTCGCGCACCTCGTCGCCGCGCAGCACGCGTTCCTCGCGTCGATCGCCGAGGTCGACCCGACGACGCGCGTGCCGTGGTGCGGCCGGTGGCGCGTGCGCGACGTCGTCGTGCACCTCGGGCGCATCCACCACTGGGCCGCGGGCCAGGCGTCGAAGCGGCAGGAGACACCGCTGGGACGCGGGCCGTTCGTGCTCGACACGTTCTACGCGACCCAGGCCGCCGAGCTGCGCGAGACCCTCGTCCGCCTCGGCGACACCGAGGGCTGGACCCTGGTCGGCAACGGTCCCGCGTCCTGGTGGCGCCGCCGCCAGCTCCACGAGACGACCGTCCACCTGTGGGACCTGCGCACCGCGGGTGGGCTCCCCCTCGACGACGACGCCGCCGTGTGGTCCGACACGGTCGACGAGGTCGTCACCGTCATGCAGCCCCGCCAGCAGGCGATGGGGCGCATGCAGCCCCTGCCCGCCCCGGTGCGCCTCGTCGCGACCGACGCGGACCAGACCTGGCTGCTGGGCGGCACGGGCACACCCTCCGTCACGGTCGAGGGCACCGCGCAGGACCTCGCGCTCCTGGTGTGGGGCCGCCGGTCGCCCGACGAGGTCGCGGTGCGCGGTGACGCCGCCGCACTCGACGACGCGCTCGCCCGCCGCCTGACGCCCTGACGGCGCTCCGTCCGGTTGCGGGCTGGTGTGACCGCGGCCACAGTCGAAGGACGGTCGGCAGCGAGCGCAGCACCACGCACGGCCCGCGCTGACCTGCCACCGCACCACCAACCCACAGGAGGTCGCGTCATGTCCGTCGCCCGCATCACCACCATCAGCGCCCGCTCCGAGAAGAGCTTCGACGACGCCGTACGGCTCGGGGTCGAACGCGCGTCGGCGACCCTGCGCAACGTGTCGGGCGCGTGGGTCAAGGACCAGAAGGTCGAGGTGGCCGACGGCACGATCACCGCGTACCACGTGGTGCTGGAGGTCACCTTCGTCCTCGAGTGACGTGCCCATCGATGCGCCCCGCGCCCATCGGGCCGCGGGGCATGTCCGCGCTCCAGGGCCGGACGCTCGTCCACAGCCTGGCGGAAGATCGCTCCACGCCATGTCCGCTTTGAGTACCTTCGGGCCATGCGACCAACGGTGGCTTCTTCCACACCCGCTGAGGCTCGGCTCCACCGACGCTCCGCTCGCCGCCTCACGTGGAGCGCCCTCACTGCCTTCGCTCTGGTCGTCGCCGCGGTCGCGGGGTGTTCTCCGGAGCCCGCGGACATCGCCGCCACACGATCTCCCGCGACGCGCGGTGCCATGCCCTCGCCATCGCCTACCGCGCCGCCGACACCCGAGGCGGCCCAGACCACCGCAGTGCCCCCGGTCCCAGGAACCGATCCGACGACCCGGCCGCAGCGGCCCGCCGCATTCGATGGCCCCGCCGACAAGGAGTCGGCAGGAGCGATCGCCGAGTACTACCTGCACCTCTTCGCCTACGCCGCGGCCACGCACGATCTCGATGAGATGAAGGAACTCACGTCGAGCACGTGCACGTACTGCAACAAACTCATCGACCTCATCGAGCAGTACGAAGCCGAGGGAGTCGTCACCGAAGGTGGCGCAATCCGAGTCGACGACATCGCTGTCATGGACCGGAGCGACACGCTCTTCACAGCGACGGTCACCTACACCCAGGCTGCATCGCGCGAGATCGGTCCTGGGGGCGACGTCGTTGCCGAGGGGTCAGGAGGCAAGCGCGTTCACGAGATCGACGTCCTGAAGCACGAGGGTTCGTGGGTGGTGACGGCGTGGCTCAGCCGTTGACCAGTGCGGCATGCCGTGCGGTTGTCATCGCTCTCGCGCTCTCGTCCGGGTTCGTCGTCGGCGCTGCAGGTCGGGCGGCCGCACTCGAGACAGACGAGGACATCGTCGGCGGCGACATCTTCCTTCGCGCTCGCCAGGCGACCGACGGCTTGAACCACTACGAAGACGACCCAGGGCGAGGTGCGTACGAGTGGAAGCGCGACCTCCCGTGCTGGAGCCGCGCTCCGGAGATCGACGACGTCAGCCACGATCTCTGCTGGGGTGGATCGGCAGTCCAGCACGATCCGCCTGAGTGTGAGGACGGCGACGCGCTCCAGCCGATCTGGCGTCGCATACGGGACGTGAACCCGTGGGAGCAGCAGGTGGGATGGCACTGCCCGGAGGACCTGCTCCCCGCCGTCGCCGAGGACGACTTCCGGCAGCTGACGATCACGCCGCTGCGAGCGCACATGCAACCGGATCGGGGTGAGGTCCTCGTCAACAAGCCCACGATCGTCTACACGGAGGCAGAACCGGCCACCTTCCGGACGGAGCTCCTGGGGTTCGGACTCGATATCGAGGCGACACCGATCGCTTTCGTGTGGGACTTCGGCGACGGCGAGCGTCCGTTGGAGACGACGAGTCCCGGTCACCCCTACCCCGACCACGACCTGGCGCGGTCGTACCGTGAGCCCGGGAGCGCGCGGATCACCCTGTACACGACATGGACGGGTCGCTACCGAGTGGACATCGACCCGTTGCACAAGTGGCGCGACATCGACGGCACGGCGTTCACGACGTCGAGCACGCCCCAGTTCGAGATCGTCGAGCTCCGCAGCCACCTCGACGGCTGACCGGCGCCTGCTTGCGGGTCAGGCCTCGCGGGTGATGCGGACCTCGACGTCGAGCTCCTGCGTGCCGGCGCCTGCGTAGATGCCGCGCAGCGGCGCGACGTCGTCGTAGGACCGACCTCGCGCGAGGACGACGTGGTGCCCGCCCGCGGGGACGCGGTTCGTCGGGTCGTAGGCGACCCACTCGCCGACCCACCACTCGACCCACGCGTGGGACTCCCCGGTGACGGTCTCGCCGACCTCACCGCCGCGCGTCGGGTGCAGGTAGCCGGAGACGTAGCGAGCCGGGATCCCGATCGCCCGCAGGGCGCCGAGCGCGAGGTGTGCGACGTCCTGGCAGACGCCCGCGCCGGCCTGCCAGGCCTCCGCGGCGGGCGTATGGACGGTCGTGACGCCGGGGATGTACTCGAGGCGGTCGCGCAGGGCCTCGCACACGGCGACGGCGGCGTCGGAGGGCTCGAAGCCCTCGGCGGCGGTGCGGGCGAGCTCGACGACCTCGTCGGGCGCCGCGGTGGTCGGGGTGTCGGCGAGGAACTCCGCCATGCGGTCGCGGACCTCGTCGGTGCGCAGCGCAGCCCAGCCGAGGACGGCGCGGGGCGGGGCGGCCTCGCGCACCTCGACGACGTGCTCGGCGGTGATGACCATCGACTCGTGAGGCACGAGCACCTCGAACGCGGTGACGGCGGTGCCCCAGTAGTCGCGGTACTCGTACGACCAGGTGTGCGGCTGCGCCTCGAACCGGCTGGACACGACGGTCTGCCCGGCCTGCGACACGGGCGTCATGCGCGCCTCGTTGTAGGACGCCTGCACGGGCGCGGCGTAGCGGAACGTCGAGGTGTGGACCACGCGGAGCCGGTTCACAGGTTCTCCCCCACCCAGGTCGTCGTGAGCGCGGACGGGAAGTACCGGCCGCGGACCGCGTCGGACGCGGCGGCGCACGCGCGCTGCACCTGCTCCATCTCGCGCGGCAGCGCGTCGAGCACGTCGATGAGCGGCCGGTACTCGAGGTTGGTGCGCACGAGACCGATGTGCCGGCGCGCGTCGTCGACGCTCGCGCGGTCCACGACGGGCTCGAGCGCGGTCAGGCACGCCTCGGCCTGGTTGAGCGCGAAGACGATCGAGCGCGGGAACAGCCGGTCGAGCAGCAGGAACCCGGCCGCACGTTCGTCGGACGCCGTGCCCCGGTAGGTGCGCAGGAACGCCTCGTGCGCACCGCACGAGCGCAGCAGCGTGGTCCAGCCGGGCCCGCCCGAGCCCGCGAGCGCGCGGGTCGTGAGCAGGCGCGCGGTCATGTCCGCGCGTTCGATGGAGCGGCCGAGCACCATGAACGCCCACGTGTCGTCACGGGAGGCGGTCGCGTCGACGACGCCCGCGACGACCGCGGCGCGCTCGCGCACCCACGTGAAGTAGTCGTGCGGGCGCGCAGGGCGCATGTGCGACGGGAGCTGGTTCCACGTCGCGTTGAGGCTCTCCCACAGCTCGGTCGAGATGACCTCGCGGGCGCGGCGCGCGTTCTCGCGCGCGGAGACGAGCGCGCCCGCGATCGACGAGGGCGAGAACCGGTCGTAGGCCAGCACGTCGAGCACCTCGACGCGGCCGATCGGCGCGCTGCTCGCGGGCAGCTGGCGGTCCATGACCGACAGCAGCGAGCGGCACGCGAGGTCCTCCTCGGCCCACGGGTCCTCGAGCAGGATCTGCAGGTGCACGTCGAGCAGGCGCGCGGTGTCGTCGGCGCGCTCCACGTAGCGGCCGATCCAGAACAGCGACTCGGCGATGCGGCTCAGCACGTGCCCACCTCCTGGTCCGACGACGAGGGCGCGGCCGGCCGGCCGTCGAGCGACTGCTGCTGCTGCATGACGTGCGCGCGGATGTCCTGCGGGTTCGCGTCGATCGGGACCGCGTTGCCCACGGGAACCGGGTGGTGCACGGCCGCGCTCGCGGCCTCGCGCCGCGGCGGGGAACCGCCGAGCACCCACGTGTCCTTCGAGCCGCCGCCCTGCGAGGAGTTCACGACGAGGCGGCCCTCCGGCAGCGCGACGCGCGTGAGCCCGCCGGGCAGGACCCAGATGTCGTCGCCGTCGTTCACCGCGAACGGTCGCAGGTCGGTGTGCCGGGGGCGCAGGCCGTCCTCGACGAGCGTCGGGACGGTCGACAGCTGCACGACCGGCTGCGCGATCCAGCCGCGCGGGTCCTCGACGAGGCGCGAGCGCAGCGCCTCGAGCTCCGCACGCGAGGCGGCGGGTCCGACGACGAGGCCCTTGCCGCCCGAGCCGTCGACGGGCTTCACGACGAGCTCGTCGAGACGGTCGAGCACCTCCTCGAGCGAGCCCGGCTCCTCCAGGCGCCACGTGTCGACGTTCGCGAGGATCGGCTCCTCGCCCAGGTAGTACCGGATGAGGTCCGGCACGTAGGTGTAGACGAGCTTGTCGTCGGCGACGCCGTTGCCCACCGCGTTGGCGATCGTGACCGTGCCGTTGCGCGCGCACGTCATGAGCCCGGGCGAGCCGAGCAACGAGTCGGCACGGAACGTGACCGGGTCCAGGAAGTCGTCGTCCACCCGCCGGTAGATGACGTCCACGCGACGACGACCCTGCGTGGTGCGCATCCACACGCGCCCCTGCGCGCAGAACAGGTCGCGCCCCTCGACGAGCTCGACGCCCATGGTCCGGGCGAGCAGCGAGTGCTCGAAGTACGCGCTGTTGTAGACGCCGGGGGTCAGCACGACGACCGTCGGGTCGTCCACGCCCGCGGGTGCCGCGGCCGTCAGCGCGGCGAGCAGGCGACGCGGGTAGTCCGACACGGGCCGGATCCGCAGCGCGGCGAACAGCTCGGGGAACGTCTGCGCCATCGCGCGGCGGTTCGACAGCACGTAGCTCACACCGCTCGGGACCCGCACGTTGTCCTCGAGCACGCGCCACCCGCCCAGCGAGTCGCGGATCAGGTCGATGCCCGAGACGTGCACGCGCACGCCGTTGGGCGGCGTGATCCCGCGTGCCGCACGGCAGTAGTTCGTCGACGACACGATCACCGAGCGCGGCAGGACGCCGTCGGCGATCACCCGCTGCGGCCCGTACACGTCAGCGAGGAACGCCTCGAGCGCGCGCACACGCTGCTTCACGCCCGGTGCGACGTGCTCCCACTCGTCGCCCGCGAGCACGCGCGGCACCACGTCGAGCGGGAACGGACGCTCCTCGCCCGCGAAGTCGAACGTCACGCCCTGCGTCAGGTACGTCCGTGCGAGCGCGTCCGCTCGCGCTCGCAGCTCGCCGGCGGAGAGCTGCGCGAGGGCCGCGTGGACGTGCTTGTACGCCGCGCGCGGGCCGGTCGCGGGGTCGAGCATCTCGTCCCAGGCGACCCCGGCCGGGTAGTCGTCGAAGAGGTCCGCCATGCGCCGAACGTAGCCCCGCCAGATCACCGGCGCGTTACGGGGCACCCCCCGGGGCGGGGCGGCAACGGCGACCCGCGGGGCGCGCGCGGCGGAGGCGGTCGGGCTTGCACGCGGGAGCGGGCGAACCGATAGGTTCCCGCCCGTGGCCGCTTCCTCGTCCGTCTCCCGACTGCTCCGGAGCACCGCGTCGACGCTGCTGCGCGTGCTCGTCTCCCGCGGCTCGTCGCGCTCCTCGTCCGGCCCGACGTCCACCTCGACCGCCACGTCGACGGTCCCGACGCACGAGCGTGCGCACCGGCCGGGCCGGGTCCACCGCCCGCACGCCCGCACGACCAGCACGACGAGCACGACGCCGGCCCAGCCGGCGCGCACCGTGCTGCCCGACCACGTCGGCCCGGTCCCGATCCACTACAGCCCCGAGCTGGACGGCGCGGCGGACCCGGGCGAGATCGTGTGGACGTGGGTCCCCTACGAGGAGGACGCGACGCAGGGCAAGGACCGGCCCGTGTTCGTCGTCGGCTGGGACGGCCCGGTCGTGCTCGGGCTGATGCTCACGAGCAAGGACCACGACCGCAACGCCGCGCGCGAGGCGCGCAAGGGCCGCGTGTGGATGGACATCGGCTCGGGCCCCTGGGACTCCAGGCGCCGCGACAGCGAGGTGCGCCTGGACCGGGTGCTGCGGCTCGACCCCGACACGATCCGTCGCGAGGGGGCCGTCGTGGACCACGACCTGTTCGTCAAGGTGGCCGACGCGCTGACGGAGCTGCGCGGCCGGGTGTGACGTGCGCCTGCGCAGCCTGCGCGGCTTGGGTGGGAGCGTCCGCGTCGGGTAGCATCTTCCCTTGCGTGTCCGCCCAGGTCGGCGGGCACTCGCCCAGCTCCTCTCCGCGGGTGTCCCCACGCCCCAGTCCCGGAGCTGCGCGCGCCCTCTACGACCTGTCAGATCGCTTCGGCGAACGCACAAGAGAGTCCACCAGTGGCGAACATCAAGTCCCAGATCAAGCGCATCCGCACCAACGAGAAGGCGCGCCTGCGCAACAAGTCGGTGAAGTCCGAGCTCAAGACGCACATCCGTCGCGTCCGCGAGGCCGTCGCCGGCGGTGACAAGGACGCGGCCACCTCCGCGCTGCAGACCGCGTCGAAGAAGCTCGACAAGGCGGTCAGCAAGGGCGTCATCCACGCCAACCAGGCGGCCAACAAGAAGTCGGCGCTCGCGAAGTCGGTCAACTCGCTCTGAGTTCCCGCCCGCGGGCAGCACACGCCGCACGTCGTGCGTGAGCCACGAGGCGTCATCCCCTCCGGGATGGCGCCTCGTTCCGTCTTCGCCTCCTGACCAGCGGCGTCACCCGCGGGGTGGACCAGGGCCTGGATGAAACGTTTGGGGCGAGCGATTTCCACCCGTGCGTTCGCGCAACCGCGCGTCTCAGGTGTGATGTCATGGTGAGCGTGAAGGACGACCTCGACGACGCGGCACTCCGGCGCCTCGCGGCGGCTGTGGACGACGCGATCCCGGGGGCCCTCCGCACGCAGTGGGAGGCACATGTCTCCTGCTCGCCCGTGCTCGTCGGACGCCAGGGGATCTTCACCGCGTCGGGTCAGCCCGTCGCCTACGAGCTCTCCTACCGCGGGGACGGTGCCCTGTCCGGCGCGCGCGCCGGCTCGTGGAGCGCGCAGCAGCACGAGCGCGCGACCGCCCACGTGCTGTCCGCGACGTTCGGCCGTGCCGACCTCGAGAGCGTCGCGAACGGTCGCCTGCTGTTCGTGCGCTGCACGCGTGCGTACCTCGTCGGTGACCTCGCCGTCCCGCGCCGGCCGGACCGCCTCGTGCTCGTCGTCCCGGACACCGTGCCGATCGACGCGGACGTCCTCGCCGGCGTGCGGCGCCTGCGCGCCGAGGGCTACCGGTTCGCGCTCCCGGCGTTCGTGAGCAGCGCGGCGCAGCGCCGGCTCCTACCGCACGCGGACTACGTGAAGGTCGACGTCCGCGACCTCGACGTCGAGGGACGCCCCGTCGTCGCGCTCGCCCGCTCCTACGGTGCGAGCCTCGTCGCCGAGTACGTCGAGACGCCGGAGGCGATGGCGCACGCCCGTGACCTGGGGTTCACGCTGTTCCAGGGCAACCTTCTCGAGCGCGCGGGCGTCCTCGACCGCGCGAGCGCGCAGATCGTCGACTGACGCGGTAGACGGACGCCAGCGACGTGTCTCACGAAACGGCGTCATGGATCGCGCGTCAGCGCCTCTCATCCAGCGTGAGTCCCCACACGCACGCACCGCGGCCGTCCACGCCGCCGCAGGTCGCGCGCCAGCCGATCTGGTCGCCCGGCGGTGAGCTGCACGGTTACGAGCTGCTCTACCGCATGCCGGACGGCACCCCGGCGGGCGTGGACCACTGGGACGAAGGCCGACAGGAGGACGCCACCGAAGCCGTCCTCGGCCGGATCCCCACCATGGACCTGCGCGACACGCTCGCGTTCGTGAACGTCACGCGCGGCTACCTCGTCGACACCCGGACGCTGCCGCCGCACCGCGATCGGCTCGTCCTGGAGGTCGTCGAGACGGTCCCCGCCGACGACGCGGCGCTCGCCGGGCTGACGCGGCTGCGCGCCGCCGGCTACCGGCTCGCGATCGACGACTTCACCGCGACCGCCGCGCAGCTCGCGATGCTGCCGTGGGCGGACTACGTCAAGATCGACTGCCGCGACCTGGTCCAGCACGGCAGCGCGCTCGTCGAGCTCGCACGCAGCACGGGAGCGCAGGTCGTCGCCGAACGCGTCAGCGACACCGCGCTCGTCGACCACTGCGTCGCGTGGGGGTTCGACCTCCTGCAGGGCGACGTGCTCGGCCCGGCGGCGACGCTCGCGCTCTGACCTCTCGCTCGCCGTCCCGCCGCCGCGAGGACGTCAGGACCCGGCGGCGGCCGCGACGCGGAGCACGGCCCGCTCGACCGCGAACCGCGGGTCCCGGCTCTCGCCCTTGACCTCCGCGTCCGCCTGCGCGACCGCGCTGATCGCCTCCGCGAGGGCCTCCGGCGTCCACGAGCGCAGCTCACGCAGCGCACGGTCGACCTGCCACGGCGCGAGCCCCAGGTCCCGCAGCGCACCCTGACCGCGGCTGCGCACGGCACCCACCTTCGCGATGGTGCGGAGCTTGGCGGCCAGCGCGGCGACCACGGGCACGGGGTCGAGACCCGTCGCGAGCGCGTGCCGCAGCAGCGCGACGGCCTGGCCCGCGTCGCCCGCGACGGCGGCGTCGGCGACCCGGAACCCGGTCGCCTCGATGCGGCCCCCGTAGTACCTCTCGACGACGTCGACGCCGATCATCCCGGTGGTGTCGGCGACGAGCTGCGAGCACGACGCGGCCAGCTCGCGCAGGTCGCTGCCCACGGCGTCGACGAGCGCACGCACCGCGGCGCCGTCCGCGCGCCGACCGGCCCGCCGCAGCTCGGCGGTCACGAACGACGTCTTGTCGGCGTCCGACGTCACGGCGTCGCACGCGATCTCCGGCACCTTCGCCGCGCGGAGCGCGTCGAGCGTCTTCTTGCCCCGCACTCCTCCGCTGTGCCGCAGGACCAGCACGACGCCGGGAGCCGGGGCGGCCAGGTACGCCTGGACGTCGGCGAACACGTCGTCCGGGCCGGTCTCGAGCGCCTCGACCACGACGACCTTGTCCTCGGCGAACAGCGACGGGCTGGTGGTCACGCCGAGCATCCCGGCGGTGTACTGGGCGGCGTCGATGCGCGTGACCTCGACGTCCGGGTCGGCCTCGCGTGCCAGGGCGACGATCCGGTCGGTCGCCCGGTCGACGAGCAGGCCCTCCGAGCCGCGCACCAGCACGACGGGCGCCGGTGCGGCCTCCTCCCACGTCAGCCCGGGGGGTGCCGACGAGCGGCGCTGGCCGCCGGAGCGACCACCGGAGGAGCGGCTGGATCGGGTGGGCGCGGGCACGGGTCCAGCCTGCCAGACGTCACCGACACCTCACGCCGCCGCGTCACACCGGGGGCTCACGCCGCCGCCTCACGCCGACACCCCACCCCGACGGCTCTCCCCGGTCCCGGCCGGTCCCGCCGGCGCGTCGCGTCTCGGCCCGAGCAGGAGCCGCGCGAGCGTCGCACCGACCACGGCTAGCAGCACCACGCCGGCGGGTCCCGGCAGCCACGCGAGGCGCGCACCGGGCAGGTGCGCGGCGTGGCGGGCGACCGCGCCGATCCACCAGCACGCCGCGCCGGCCACCGCCGCGACCGCCTCGGCCGCGCCCGGCCACCACGGAGCCAGCACGGCGGCGAGCAGGCCCAGCAGCGTGGCCGGCGCGACCGCGGGTGCCGCCACGACGTTGGCCAGGACGCCCCACGGCGTGAGCACGCCGCTCACGACGAGCACGAGCGGGCCGCACACGAGCTGCGCCGCGACCGGCACCGCGATCCCGGACGCCGGACCGTGCCCGAGCCGAGCCGCCCAGCGCCGCGTGAGCGCGGTCCCGAGCAGGACGATCCCGGCGGTCGCCGCGACCGACAGCGCGAAGCCGAGCTCGCCCGCGAGCCACGGGTCCGCCACGAGCAGCACGACGACGGCCGCCCCGAGCGCGGCGGGCGAGCGCGCCGGCCGTCCTGCGGCGAGACCGAGCACGCCGACCGCGCCCATCGCGGCGGCCCGCACGACACTCGGCTCAGGGTGCACCAGCACGAGCATCCCGGCCGCGACGGCGACGGTCGCACCGGCCTGCACGCGCGGCGGCGCGCCGACCGCCGCGGTACCGGCGAGCACGAGCGACGCGACGAGCGCGAAGTGCGCACCCGAGACCGCCACGAGGTGCGTCAGCCCGGACGCGCGCATGGCGTCGGCCAGGTCGTCGGGCACGCGCGAGGTGTCCCCGACCGTCACACCGGGCAGCAGGGCGGCGGCGTCGCCCGGGATCCCGTCCGCGAGCGCTCGCACGTGCGCGCGGGCGCGGCCGGCGGCGGCGTCCCACGCGCGCGGGGGCTCGAGCGTCACCGGGTCGGCGCCCGCGACGAGCACCGCGACCTCGCGGGCGCCGGGATCGGCCGCGCGCAGCCTGCCCGTGACCTGCACCCGCGCACCGTAGGCGGGCCCGCCGCCCCCGAGCGCGCCGCACAGCACGACGACCCGCCCGACGGCGGCCGACGTCCGACGACCCGCCTCCACGCGCGTCACGTCGAGCACCCACCGCGTGCGCGGCGGCGCACCGGGCCACGTCGCGCGCACGGGCACCGGGTCGGCGCCCACGCGGCCGACGAGCGTGGCGACCGCCGCCCGCGCCGAGAGCTCGGGCAGCAGACCCCGTTCCCGGGCCGCGACCTGCGTGGCCCCCGCGGCACCGACGGCCGCGGCTGCGACCAGCGCGAGCACGACCGACGCCTGCCAGGAGGGCTGCACGAACCCGTCCCACCGGCGCCGGACCGGCCCGAGCGCACAACCGGACGCGAGCAGCACGGCGCCGACCGCCACGACGAGCGCCCGGCCGGGCGGCGCCCGCACGACGAGCAGCGCCGCGACCCAGGACGCGAGCGCGGCCGGCACGAGGCGCAGGTCGAGCGTCACACGCGCACCCGGTCCCGCAGCCGCTCGAGCAGCGCCGTGCCGATCCCGGGCACGTCCACGAGCTCGTCGACGCTCGAGAACGGGCGGTCCGCGCGGTGCTCCACGATGCGCTCGGCGAGCACCGGTCCGATGCCGGGCAGCGTCTCGAGCGCAGCGGCGTCGGCGGCGTTGAGGTCCACGAGGTCGTCGCCCGCTCCCGCCCCGGTCGCGGCCCCGGAGCCCGGGGAAGGGCCGACCGGGAGCGGGTCGCCCGGCCGTGGGACGAGCACCTGCTCCGCGTCGACGAGCACGCGCGCGAGGTTGAGCCGTGCGAGGTCCGCGTCGGCCGTCGCTCCCCCGGCGGCGTCGATCGCGTCGACGACGCGTGCCCCCACCGGCAGCCGCACGACGCCCGGGTGGGTGACCGCGCCGGCGACGTCCACGACGACCTCCTGCGGCGCCTGGGACGCCGAGCCGTCCGCCTCGACACCCGCCGAGCCCGCCGCACCGGACGGCGTCGCCGGCGCGGCGGTGAGCGGCGCGGGCACCGGCAGGTCGACCGGCTCCCCCGGCTGCGTCACGACGGTGCGCAGCGCGACCGCCCCGGCGACGAGCACGATCGCCACCGAGCCCGCGAGCGCGGTCCGCACGCTCGGACGCCACCGCACGCGGGTCGGGGCCCGCTCGGGTCCCGGGAGCACCCCGTGCGCGTCGGCGTAGCGCTGCGCCGCGATCGCGAGCGCGTCCCCGAAAGGAGGCCCCGCTCGTGACGGGTCCGGCCCCGAGCCGTCCACCCGCGAGCCGTCCGACCACGAGCCGTCCGACCACGAGCAGTCCGGCCACGAGAGAACCGACCGCGAGGGACCTGGCGCCGGGAGGCTCGACCGCGCCTGGTCGGCGACCGCGTCGTCGTGCACCAGGGAGCGCAGCCGCGCGCGCACCTCGCGGCCGCGGGACCGGGTCGGGTCGAGCGGGATCACCGCACGGACGCTAGGGAGCCCACCCGCGGCGACGAGGCCGACGGTGGCCCGCCTGTGGATGCGGGAGGCATCCGCCGGGGCTGGGGTCGGGTGGTCCGTCAGGCGTCGACGACGACGACCGCGAGCAGCCCCGGGCCGACGTGCGCCGCGATCACCGCGCTCGTCTCGCACGCGACCGCCTCGACCACGTGCGGCCACCGCCGCGCCTGCGTGACGAGCTCCGCGGCGACGTCGGGCTGCCCGAGGTGGTGCACGGCGACCCGCACGGGGCCGCGCGTCTCGGCGTGGGCACGCGCGACGGCCTCGAGCCGCTCACGCGCGGCGCGCCGGGTGCGCACCTTCTCGGCGACGACGACGCGCCCGTCGTCGAGCGTGAGCAGCGGCCGCAGACCCAGCACGGTGCCGAGCGCCGCCGCCGGGGCGGACAGGCGGCCACCACGCCGCAGGTGGTCGAGCGAGTCGACCAGGAACCACGCGCGGGCGTCCGCGCTGCGCTCCCGCGCGACCCGTGCGACGTCCGCACCGTCGGGCAGGGCGGCGGCGTCCGGCCGCGCGACCCACTGCGCGACCCGGTCGGCGAGGCGCGTGGGCGCCGCGTCGGGCGCCGGCGGCCCGTCGAGCAGCCCGCCCGAGACCTCGTCGAGACCCCGCGCGTGCCGGGCCGCGGCGAGCACCGCGAAGCCGAGCGCCATCACGGTGACCGCGGAGTCCACCACGTGCACCGGCACGGGGGCGTCGGCCGCGGCGACCTGTGCCGCGCCCACCGTCCCGGACAGCTCGCCCGACAGGTGCACCGAGACGACCTCGCGCGCCCCGGCCTCGGCGGCCGCGCGGTACGCCGCGGCGAACGCGGCGGGCGGCGGCTGGGAGGTGCTGACGCGCTCGCCGCGCTGCAGCGCGGTGAGCAGGTCCGCCGGGCTGAGGTCGTGGCCCTCGACGTGCCGCTGCGTCCCGACGAGCACGTCGAGCGGTACGACACGCACGCCCCACCGCTCCGCGAGCCCGTCGGGCAGCGACGCGGTGGAGTCCGTGACGACGGCGACCGGCCCGGCGGCCGGCCGCCCGCGACGCCCGATCAGGCCGGCACCACGTTGACGAGCTTGGGGGCGCGCACGATCACGGTGCGCACGTCACGGCCGGCGAGCGCCCGCTGCACGCCCGCGTCCTGCAGCGCGAGCGCGCGCAGGTCGTCGTCGGACGCCTGCGGCGACACCTCGGCGCGCCCGCGGACCTTGCCCTGCACCTGGAACACGCACGTGACGGTGTCCTCGACCAGGTACGCGGGGTCGGCCACAGGGTACGGCGCCAGCGCGAGCGAGCGCTCGTGACCCAGGCGGGCCCACAGCTCCTCGGCGATGTGCGGCGCGATCGGCGCGGTCATCAGCACGAGCGGCTCGACGGCCGCGCGCGGCGCCGCGTCCAGCGTCGTGAGGTGGTTGTTCAGGACGATGAGCTTGGCGATCGCGGTGTTGATCCGCATGTGCGCCATGTCCTCGGTGACGTCCGCGATCGTGCGGTGCAGCACGCGCAGCGTCTCGTCGGACGGCGCGTCGTCGGTCACGACGAGCGAGCCGTCCGTCTCGGAGACGACGTTGCGCCACAGCCGCTGCAGGAACCGCTGCGAGCCGACGACCGCGCGGGTCTCCCACGGGCGCGACAGGTCGAGCGGACCCATCGACATCTCGTACACGCGCAGCGTGTCCGCGCCGTACTCGGCGTACATCTCGTCGGGCGTCACCATGTTCTTCAGCGACTTGCCCATCTTCCCGTACTCACGGTTGACGGGCTCGCCGTTCCAGGTGAAGCCGGTGGGCGACGACGCGTCCTCGACGACCTCCGCGGCGGGGACGTGCACGCCGCGCTCGTCGGTGTAGGCGTACGCCTGGATGTAGCCCTGGTTGAAGAGCTTGTGGAACGGCTCGGCGCCGCTGACGTGGCCCAGGTCGAACAGCACCTTGTGCCAGAACCGCGCGTACAGCAGGTGCAGCACGGCGTGCTCGACGCCGCCGACGTACAGGTCGACGCCGCCGACGGAGTCCGCCGCGTCGCCGCTGTGTCCCGGCGCCAGCCAGAACTTCTCCAGCACCGGGTCGACGAGCACGTCGTCGGACGCCGGGTCGAGGTAGCGCAGGTAGTACCAGCACGACCCTGCCCAGTTCGGCATCGTGTTCGTGTCGCGGCGGTACGTGCGCGGGCCGTCGCCCAGGTCGAGCGTGACGTTCACCCAGTCCTCGTTGCGGCCCAGGGGCGGCTCGGGCGAGGAGTCCGCGTCGTCCGGGTCGAACGTGCGCGGCGAGTAGTCCGGCACGTCGGGCAGCGCGACGGGCAGCGCGTCGGACGGCAGCGCGATCGGCAGGTCGTTCTCGTCGTAGACGATCGGGAACGGCTCGCCCCAGTAGCGCTGGCGGGAGAACAGCCAGTCGCGCAGGCGGTACGTCACGGTGCCCGCGCCCACGCCCTTGGCCTCGAGCCACGCGGTGATCCGCTCCTTGGCGGTCGCGACGTCCAGGCCGTCGAGCGAGATCTCGTCGTTCGCGGAGTTGATGACGGCGCCGTCGCCCGTGCGCGCGGCGTCGGTCTCCTCGCCGTCGATCGTGTAGACGATCGGCAGGTCGAACGCCTGCGCGAACGCGTGGTCGCGCGAGTCGCCGCCGGGGACGGCCATGATCGCGCCCGTCCCGTAGCCCATGAGCACGTAGTCGGCGGTGAACACGGGCAGCAGCTCGCCGTTGACCGGGTTCGCGGCCAGGTGCCCGGTGAACACGCCGGTCTTGCGACCCGCGTCCGCCTGCCGCTCCACGGCCGTCTTCGCGGCGGCCTCGGCGCGGTACGCCGCGACGGCCGCGGCCGGCGTCGGGTGCCCGCCCGTCCACGCGTCCCTGGTCCCGTCCGGCCACGCCGCCGGGACCTCGTCCAGCAGCGGGTGCTCGGGCGCGACGACCATGAACGTCGCACCGAACAGCGTGTCGGGCCTCGTCGTGAAGACCGTGACCTCCTGGCCGCCCTCGACCGCGAACGTCACGTGCGCGCCCGACGAGCGACCGATCCAGTTGCGCTGCATCGACTTGACCTTGTCGGGCCAGTCGATGTGCTCCAGGTCGTCGGTCAGGCGGTCCGCGTACGCCG
This sequence comes from Cellulomonas palmilytica, assembly GCF_021590045.1. Classification (NCBI taxonomy): domain Bacteria; kingdom Bacillati; phylum Actinomycetota; class Actinomycetes; order Micrococcales; family Cellulomonadaceae; genus Cellulomonas; species Cellulomonas palmilytica. The sequence goes on from NZ_CP062221.1 coordinate 3,107,399, forward strand.
TGATCCGCATGTTCCACTGGCGCAGGCTGCGCTGGAACACCGGGAAGTTGCCGCGCTCCGAGCGGCCCTCGGACGTGACCTCCTCGTTCGCCAGCACGGTGCCCAGGCCGGGGCACCAGTTCACGGGCGTCTCCGAGACGTACGCCAGGCGGCGGGAGTCCAGCACGCGACGGCGCTCGACGACGTCGAGGTCCGCCCACGCGACGCCCTCGCGCACGCCATCGACGACCGGGACAGGGCGCGTGCCGTCCGCGAGCTCGGCCTCCAGCTCCTCGATCGGGCGGGCCTTGCCGCGGCCGCCGTCGGGCCGCACCGCGTCCTCGTCGTACCAGGCGCCGAAGATCTGCAGGAAGATCCACTGCGTCCAGCGCACGTACTCCGGGTCGATCGTCGCGAACGACCGGCGCGGGTCGTGCGCCAGGCCCAGGCGGCGCAGCTGGCGCTGCATGATCGCGATGTTCGCCTCGGTCGTGACGCGCGGGTGCTGGCCCGTCTGCACGGCGTACTGCTCGGCCGGCAGGCCGAACGCGTCGAAGCCGAGCGCGTGCAGCACGTTGTCGCCCTGCATGCGGCGGAACCGCGCGACGACGTCCGTCGCGATGTAGCCCAGCGGGTGGCCGATGTGCAGGCCCGCCCCCGACGGGTACGGGAACATGTCCATGACGAAGAACGTGCGCTTGGACGGGTCGGCGTGGCGACCGTCGCCGTCCGTCAGGTGACCCGTGGGGTTCGCGGCGAAGAACGTGCCGCGCTCCTGCCACTCGTCCTGCCAGCGGAGCTCGATCTGCTGCGCGAGGTCCGCCGTGTAGCGGAACGGCACGTCGTCGCGGGACTCGACGCTCGGATCGGGGCTCTGTGCAGGGGTCGTGGTCACCCCGCGAGTTTACCGAGCCCGCGCGGGACCCCTCACCGCTCTAGGATCGGCGCCATGTCGGACAGCGAGGTCCCTGCCGCCGGCACCGCCGGCACCCCCAGCACCCCCACCGGCGAGGTCGAGCTCGCCGCGCTGCGCGCCGCCGCGGCGGCCGCAGCCGCCGAGGCGGCCGAGGCGAAGGCCGCAGCAGCAGCGGCCGCGCTCGCCGCGGCCGAGGCCGCCGCGCGCTCGTCGGCACCCGCGGCGTCGGCCGCTCCCCCGCAGCCGGCCGAGGCGGCACCCGCCGAGGCGCCCGGCACCGCGGCACCGAGCGCGGCACCCGCTGCGGCACAGCCCGCCGACCCGTCGCCCGACGCTGCGCAGCTGTCCGAGCACGCCGAGAAGGTCCGCGCCGGCTACACGTTCTCCGGTGCCGTGCTCCCGCTCGGCGCGTTCCTCGAGGACGGGTCGCCCGTCCCCGCCGTCCAGGTGGGCCTCCCGCTCGGCATGCTCAACCGGCACGGCCTCGTCGCGGGGGCCACCGGCACCGGCAAGACCAAGACCCTGCAGGTCATGACGGAGGGGCTCTCCGCGGCGGGCGTCCCGGTGTTCGTCGCGGACGTCAAGGGCGACCTGTCGGGCCTCATGCGGCCCGGCGCGTCGTCGGACAAGCTGCTCGAGCGCACGCGCAGCATCGGCCAGGAGTGGGTGCCCACCGCGTCGCCCGTGGAGCTGCTCACGCTCGGCGGCATGGGCACCGGCGTGCCGGTGCGCACCACGGTCACCGACTTCGGGCCGCTGCTGCTGGCCAAGGTGCTCGGCCTGAACGCGACGCAGGAGTCCAGCCTCGGGCTGATCATGCACTGGGCGGACGCGCAGGGACTCGCGCTGCTGGACCTCAAGGACCTGCAGTCGACGATCGCGTACCTCGTGTCCGACGAGGGCAAGGCCGAGCTCAAGGGCATCGGCGGGCTGTCCGCCGCGACCGCGGGCGTGATCCTGCGTGAGATCGTCGCGCTGCAGGCGCAGGGCGCCGACGCGTTCTTCGGCGAGCCCGCGTTCGAGGTGACCGAGCTGCTGCGCACCGCGCCCGACGGCCGCGGCGTCGTCACCGCGCTCGAGCTGCCGGGCGTGCAGGACCGGCCCGCGCTGTTCTCCACGTTCCTCATGTGGCTGCTCGCCGAGCTGTTCCAGGTGCTGCCCGAGGTCGGCGACCCGGAGAAGCCGCGCCTGGTGTTCTTCTTCGACGAGGCGCACCTGCTGTTCCACGACGCGTCCGACGACTTCCTCACGCAGGTCACGCAGACCGTGCGGCTCATCCGGTCCAAGGGCGTGGGCGTGTTCTTCGTGACCCAGAGCCCCAAGGACGTGCCCGCGGACGTGCTCGCACAGCTCGGCAGCCGCGTGCAGCACGCGCTGCGCGCGTACACCCCGGAGGACGCCAAGGCGCTGCGCGCGGCCGCGCGCACGTTCCCGACGTCGCCGTACGACCTCGAGCAGGTGCTCACGTCGCTCGGCACGGGCGAGGCGGTCGTGACGGTGCTGGGCGAGAAGGGCGTCCCGACGCCCGTCGCGTGGACCCGGCTGCGCGCGCCGCAGTCGTCCATGGACCCGGCGCCGGCCGACGAGCAGACCGCCGCGGTCACCGCGAGCCCGCTGGCGGCGCGGTACGCGCAGGCCGTGGACCGCGAGTCGGCCTACGAGCTGCTCACGGCACGCGCCGAGCAGACGGCGGCCGAGCGGCTCGCGGCGCAGAAGGCGGCCGAGGAGGCGGAGCACGCGAAGGAGCAGGCAAAGGAGGCCGAGCGCGTCGCGAAGCAGCGCGAGAAGGAGGCCGCCGCGGCACGCAAGAAGACGACGCAGCGCACGAGCGGCGCGTTCGACTCGCTGCTGCGCTCGGTCGGCACGCAGCTCGGCCGGGAGATCACGCGCACGGTGTTCGGCACGCGCCGCCGCTGACCTCGGCCGCGGGCGCCCCGCCCGTCCGCGCGGTCAGCGCGTCGCGGCCGGTGCGATCCAGATCGCGTGCGCCGCGACCTGACCGAGGTCCAGCTCGCGGCCGGCGACCGTCACACCCACGGTGCCCACGGCGTCGCGTCGCGCGCCCACGGTCAGCGCGGTGTCGAGCCCGATGCCGACCTCGTCGAGGTAGCGCAGCAGGTCCGGGTCGGCGTCGCTGATCCGCGCGACCGTCCACTCGCCCGGGCCCGCGTCCCACATCGGCGTCGCGTCGGGCGCGACGATCGCGCCGTCCGGTCCCGGGATGGGGTCGCCGTGCGGGTCACGCACCGGGTGCCCGAGCCGTTCGGCGACCCGCTCGACGAACACGTCGCTGACCGCGTGCTCCAGCACCTCGGCCTCGTCGTGCACCTCGTCCCAGCCGTACCCGAGCACCTCGACGAGGAACGTCTCGACGAGGCGGTGGCGGCGCACCATCGCGAGCGCGTGCCGTCGGCCCTCGTCCGTCAGCCCGACCGCGCCGTACGGCTCGTGCGTGAGCAGGCCCTGGTCCGCGAGGCGGCGCACGGTCTCCGAGACGGTCGACGCACCGACGCCGAGCCGCGTGGCGAGCAGCTTGGTGGTCACGGGGCGCTCGGCCCACTCCGTGGCCGACCAGACGACCTTGAGGTAGTCCTGCGCGACGGGCGACAGCACGGGGGTCGGCTCGGGTACGGGGTCGCTCACGAGGACCAGGCTAGGCCAGGTGCCCGGCCGGTCAGGAGCCGTCCACGCTCCAGTGCCACGGCTCGCCCGGCAGGTTCGCCAGCCCGTACCGTCCGGCGTTCTCGACGAGCCAGTCCCACGCGGGTGTGCCGGTGCGGACGAGCCGCCCGTGGTCGGTGAGGTCGAGCGCGAGACCCCGCTCGTGCCGCGACTTCCCCGGTGTCGCGGTGGGCGGACGGCACACGACGCCCGACGAGGTCGCGTGGCAGTTGCGGGCCCGCGCGGCCTGCTGCTGCTCGCGGCTGCGCCATCCCGACGCCCCGAGGTCGATGCCCGCCGCGCGCGCCTGCGTGAGCAGCTCGTCGACCGCGTCCGCGAGGCACGCGTGCACGCGCACGCCGTGGCTCGTCAGGACGGTCGCGTCCAGGCCCACGGGGCCGTCGACGAGCGAGCAGTCGGCGGGCGGCGCGACGGGCGCGACGAGCACCTCGGCGGGGACGTCGACGCGCCACAGCTCCTGGCCGTTCCCGGCGGTGAGCAGCGCGCCGGCGGCGTCGAGCCGCAGCGCGGCGCCGGTCGCGCCACCCTCGGGCGCCTCCGTCCCCCACACGGCCTGCCCGTCGCCGTCGACCAGGACGAGCCGCCCGTCGCCGCGCACGTGCAGCGAGCCACCCGGACCGGGCGTGGCGGGTGCGGTCCACACCGTCGTGTCGTCGTAGCGCAGCGTGAGCGCGTCCGCAGCGAGGTCGAGGTGCAGGTGGCCGTCGGGGCCGTCGAGCCGTTGCCCCTCGGCGAGCACGGCGTCGACCGCGAGGCTCGTCGGGCCGAGCCCGGTCCCGCTGCTCCACACGACGCTCCCGTCGGGCGCCGCGAGCACCAGGTCGCCGTCGTCGCGCAGGACGAGCGTCGCACCGGGCACCGCCGCGCGGTGCGTGGTCCAGACCGCGTCGCCCTGCGCGTCGCGCACCGCGAGCACGCCGTCCGCGTCGAGCGTCAGCGCGGTCCCCTCGCCCTCGGTCGCGCTCGACCACCGCGGTCGCGAGTCCGGGCCGAGCAGCACGACGTTGCCGGTGCGCCGCACGACGAGCACGTGCCGCCCGTCCGGAGAGGTCAGCGGCTGGCCCGGGACCACCATGCCGCCCGGTGCCAGCGTCGACGAGCGCTGCGCGGTGCCCGTCGCCCACACGGTCGCGCCGGTCTCGTCGAGCAGCACGAGGTCGCCGTCGTCCCGCAGCTCGAGCCGTGCCCCGACGACCGGCCCCTCCCCGAGGTCGGGAGTCCACAGCGTGCGCCCGCCGCGACCGACGAGCGCGAGCCGGCCCTCGTCGTCCAGCCCGAGCGCCGCGCCGCGTGAGCGGCCGGCCACGGTCCACACCACGTCGCCGGCCGGGCCGTACAGCGACACCTGCCCGGACGCGCCGACGACGAGCACGGCGGTGCCCCCGGGCGACACCAGCGACTGCCGCGGGCGCAAGGACTCCCCCGCGGCCAGGTGGTCGGTGTCCGCGCCGGCGTTGCCCGGCGCCACGGGTCCGAGCATCGCGAGGATCGTCAGGCCGAGCGCGAGCAGGATCGTCAGCACCACCCGCACCAGCGAGTGCCGCAGGGACGCGTGCGACGGCGCGGCGGTCACCCTCGACCGTCGCGGCTCCATCCCCCCGGGCCGCTTCGCCACCGGTCCACGGTAAGCCCGTGCGCGCGAGGTGGCACGGGTGAACCGTCAGGAGGGGACGGGACCGTTGATCGGCACCGGGCCGCCCCGCTCCGGCCGCACGATCGTCGGCCACGGCACGCGCTCGAGCACGTCGACGGTCGCCGACGGCGACACCCGCACCACCTGGTGGTCGACGAACAGCCGCGTCGCGGGGTCCCACCGCAGCACCGTGAGCTCCGCCGTGCCGTTGAGCGGCCCGACCGTCGCCTGGCCCAGCGTGGCCCCCGCCGTGCTCGAGCTGATGAACCGCACGCCCAGGCCGACCTGCTGCGGGTCGGTGCGCCGGTGCAGGTGCCCGGACACCTGGGCGGGCACGCAGCCGGTCGACAGCACGCGCTCCCCGACCGCCGGGGTGTGGATGAGCAGCAGGTCGACGCCGTCGTCGTCGCACGCCGTGGCCGCGAGGCGGTCGCCCGCGTCCTGCGCGCTCTCGCCGAGGGACGCCGTCGCGGCACCCGCGCGCGTCTCGTTCGGGTCGGCGTCGCCGAGGACCCGGATCCCCTTCACCTCGACGACCTTGCCGGACAGCAGGGTCGCTCCGGCCTTGGCGTAGCTGCGCGCCGAGTCGGCCGAGTCGTGGTTGCCGCCGACCGCGACGAGATCGACGCCGTCCGGGACCGCGGACGCGAACGTCGACGTGCAGTACTGCTCGACGGCCGTGCCGTTCATCGTGGTGTCGCCCGCGTCCAGCACGACCGACGCGCCGGAGCGCTCGACGAGCGTCGTGATGAGCGGCGCCATCCCGACGTTGCAGTGCAGGTCGGAGACGACGACGAGCGTGACGAGGTCCTCCTCGGGCGTCGTCGGGGTCGGCGACGGGGTGCCGGACGGCGTCGCGCCCGCACCCCCGTCCGCGCCCGCGTCCGTGCCCGCGTCCCCGCCTTCCTCCGTGCCGTCGACACCCTCGCGGCCGCCGTCGGGAACGCCGGTGGCGCCCGTCGTCGGGACGGGACCCGTCGGGCTCGTCGGGTCCGCCGTCGGGTCGGGCGGCACGACGAGCTCGGGCGGCACCGCGGCCGCGCTCTCGCGCGCGAGCAGCTCCTGCGCGAGCCGCTCGGCCTCCGCCGCGCGCGCGGCCTCGAGCGCCTGGGCCTCCTGCCGCTCGTCCCACGCGACCGCGAGCGCCTCGTCGGCGCGCGCGTAGAACTCCTCGTTCGTGCGATACGCGGCGAGGACCTTCGCACCGTAGGTGTCGATCACACCGCCGAGCCGGCCGGTCACGCGCGCCCCCTCGAGCGCGGTGCCGTCGAACACGTGCGACACGGGCCGCGAATCGTCGGCCTGGTCACCGGGTCCGAGGCTCGAGGTGGACAGGCTCGCGACGACGACCGCGAGCGCCGTGCCCACGGCGATCTGCGTGCGGTGCGCGCTCCACCTCGCGCCCAGCTCGGCGCGTCTCGGCCCGCCGAGCGCGACCCGACCGAACCACCACGCGCCCACGATCACGACGAGCGCACCGAACGCGCGGCGCAGCGCGTCCGCGACGATCGCGCGCGTCACGTCGTCGACGGTCGCGCGGGGCGCGGAGAAGAACTGCACGTACCGCTGCAGGTCCCCGGACAGCGCCTGGAGCGTCGTCGCGTCGTCGACCTCGGTGAGCGACGCGGGGATCTCCTGCACCGTGACGCGCGCGCCGAGCGTCAGCGGGAGCGGCGAGTCGACCTCGAGCGTGCCGAGCGGGCCGAGGTCCACCACGACGAGGTCGTCCGTCGTGACGGCGTACTGCGCGAGGTGCGGGCCGAACCCCGCCTCCGCGCGGGCCGTCGTCAGGCCGTAGACGAGCGAGACGAGCACCGCGACGAGCGCGAGCGCGACGCGCACGAGCCACCGCGCGCGCCGGTCGTCGCGCGTCGCGTCGGTCTGCTCGTTCATCCCGACGAAGCCTAGACGCGCGTGCTGAGGGTTCTCGCGCGCGGTCCCCCGACCGCGGCGCGGCCGCTGGCGGGCGGGTCAGGCCACGCCACGGCGCCCGCCGGCCGTCAGGGCGGCGTCACTGGTACGTGACGAGGTCCGGGACCGGGTCGACCTGGTACGTCTCCTTCGGGGTCAGCATGGGCGAGTCCTCGTCGTGGAAGTTCTTCCACCCCCAGTGCACCGGCGGCGCGCCCCGGCGCAGCGTGCGCCACGTGTCCCGCTTGGCGGGCTGCGTGCCCTGCCCGTCGACGTGGATCACCGTCGCGAGCTCGTCGTGGCTCGTGTCGAGCCGCGCGCGGTCCGAGATCATCCGCAGCGAGAACTGGTGGAGCACGAACATCTTCTGCGGCAGGTGGTTCGACGCGGTGAGCTCCGCGAGCCAGTCGGCGACCTCGTTGACCTCGTCGATGCCGACCGACCCGATCTGCTCCAGGTGCACCTGGTCGGGCTCCAGCCGCCACTCGGGGTCGAGCGCGAGGCCCACGTACGGCAGCTCGAGGAGCTCGCGGTAGCGCTTCGCCTGCGTGAGGAAGTCGGTGCGGCCGGGCTGCAGGTCGAGGACGACCGCGACGCCCGCCTCCCCCGCCGCCTCGACGAGCGGACGCAGCTCGGCGACCGACCGCTCGCGCGAGTAGTCGCCATCGTCGCCCGCTCCGGAGGACGCGATGGTCGCGATGACCTCGACCGCGGGGACCACCGTCGCGTCCGTGAGCGGGCGGTAGTGCCGCGCGACCTTCTGGGCGCGGGCGATCGTCTCGGGCACGTCCTGCTCGCCGAGCACCCCGAGCGCACCCGACCCGGGCGACCCGTACAGCGCGACGTACCGCTTGGTCGGCACGCCCTCGACCTGCGGGAACACGAGCTGGCCGCCGCCTGGCGCGAGCGTCCCGGTCGCGGCGGTCGCGACGCGCGTCGCGAGGCGGTCCGCGGGACCGAACGCGGACCCGAGCGCGACGACGTGCGTCGTCTCGGCCTTCGCGAGCTCCCGCACGGTGCGCGTCGCGGCGCGGGGGTCTCCACCGGGGACGGACACCAGCGGGACGCGCGCTGCCCGGAGCGTCGCGACGGCGGCCGTCGTGTCGCCGCCCGCACCCGTGAGCCCGACGAGCCCCTCGACCCGCTGCGGCCGTCGGGTCGCGGGCAGGCGGGACGGCTCGGGCGCCGGGGTGCGCGCGGCGCTCGGCGACGCGGTCGGCGTCGCGCTCGTCGTCGGGCTCGGCGGCGCGCTCGGGCCGGCCGTCGAGGACCGCGTCGACGAGGCCGTGGGCGTCGAGGCCGTGGGCGTCGAGGTCGGCGCGCGGGTCGCGGCGGCGGTCGCCCTCGGCGTCGCCTTCGGCGAGGACCCCGGGACGACGAGCGCCGGGAACGGCTCCGAGCCGAGCCGCGCGACCGCGGAGACCGGCGACCTCGCGGCGACACGCTCGGCGAACGGCTCACCGGTCACCGCCGCGAGCTCGTCGGGACCCGCACCGGCGGTCACGGGGACCAGCGTGAGGGCCTCGGGCAGGCTGCGCGTGCTCGCCGACCCGACCACGAGCACCGTCCGGGCCCCGAGCCGGACGACCTCGGCCTGCACGGGACGGTCGGCACCCGTGCCCGTCACGAGCAGGAGCGGGCCGCCCACGGCGACGGCCGCGGACGCGCCCGTGAGCTGCGCCGCGGGATCGTCGTGGGATGCGACGACGACGACGGGCGCGGACTCGAACACCGCGGACGACGCCTGGACGGCCGCGGCGACGGGGTCGGTCGCGGGCAGCACGGTCGCCGCCTCACGGGGCGCACGCACGCGCGAGGACAGCGTGCCCGGCTCGGACGTCCGGCCCGGCCGCGGCGCCGCGCTCGTCGTCCCGGCGGACGCCGAGACGAGCGGCGTCGGCCCCGGCGATCCCTGCGGCGACCAGGCGCGCGGCCAGCCCTGCGTCCCTGCCACGACGGCGAGCGCCGCGACCAGCACGGCCAGCGCCGTCACCGTGACGACCACGCGACGTCGACGCACGCCAACCTCCTTCGGCCCGTGGCAAGGCCCGTCACTCTAGTGCTGCCGGCCGTGCGCGCAGCGGGCATGATCGGACGATGGGCACCACCGCGCAGGACGCGCACGACCGTCCCGGCGTGTACTCGCAGGACGGCACCGAGTACCGGCGGGACACGCGCTACATCACGACCCGCATCACCGCGGACGGCCGCGACGGCTACCCCGTCGAAGCCGGCCGGTACCGCCTCGTCGTCGCGCGTGCCTGCCCGTGGGCGAACCGCGCGATCATCGTGCGACGCCTGCTCGGGCTCGAGCCCGTGCTGTCGATGGGCGTGTGCGGGCCGACGCACGACGAGCGCTCGTGGACGTTCGACCTCGACCCGGGCGGTGTCGACCCCGTGCTCGGCATCCCGCGCGTCCGCGACGCCTACCTCGCGCGGTTCCCGGACTACCCGCGCGGCATCACGGTCCCCGCGATCGTCGACGTCCCCACCGGGCAGGTCGTCACCAACGACTTCGCGCAGATCACGCTCGACCTGTCGACGCAGTGGACCGCGTACCACCGCGAGGGCGCGCCCGACCTGTACCCGGACCATCTGCGCGACGAGATCGACGAGGTCGCGGACCTCGTGTACCGCGACGTCAACAACGGCGTGTACCGGTGCGGGTTCGCGGGCGAGCAGGCCTCGTACGAGAAGGCCTTCGCGCGCCTGTTCGACCGCCTCGACCGGCTGAGCGAGCGGCTCGCGACGCAGCGCTACCTCGTGGGCGACACGATCACCGAGGCCGACGTGCGGCTGTTCACCACGCTCGTGCGGTTCGACGCGGTCTACCACGGGCACTTCAAGTGCAACCGGAGCACGCTGGCCGCGATGCCGGTGCTGTGGGCGTACGCGCGCGACCTGTTCCAGACGCCCGGGTTCGGCGACACGGTCGACTTCGTGCACATCAAGCGGCACTACTACGAGGTGCACCGCGACCTGAACCCGCGCGGCATCGTCCCGCTCGGTCCGGACCTGTCGGGCTGGTGGGCACCGCACGCGCGCGAGCAGCTCGGCGGGCGCCCGTTCGGCGACGGCACACCGCCCGGGCCGGTCGCCCCGGGTGAGCACGTCCCCGCGGAGCACTCCGCCCCACGCCCGGCGTGACCGCCGAGGCCTACACGCGCAGGAACGCGATCGCACCCGAGGCGGGCGTCACGAAGAACTGCCGGGAGATGAGCAGCCGCACGCCGGCGTTCCGACGCGTCCAGGTGACGCACGGGACGTCGAGCAGCTCGATCCTCGGTGCCTCCAGGGCGGGAAGCACGACGGCCTCGATCACCCGACCACGGGCCACGCCGAGCGGCAGACCTTTCGGGTTCACGACCTCGGCGCGACGCGTCGACGCGAGGTGGTCCGCGGCCCTGCCGCGACCGACGACCCGTCCCCCGACCGGCCAGCGGTGCTGCGGGTCGACGGACCTGGGGTCGTCGTCGCGTCGGTCCGTCACCCGCGCGAGCACGCGCTCGACGACGGTCGACACGTAGAGGTCGGCCACGGTCACGACGGCCGCGGAGAACGTCGGCCGCACAGGGACCTGGAGGTCGTCCACGCTCAGGTCGACCTCGGCGGCCACCCGCACGGCCCCTTCCGTGCTCGCCACCGCTGACTCGACCGTCGCCCCTCCGCGTCCGTCCTGCAGCGACCAGGCGACCGAGGTGGGGCGCCACGGCACCGCGTCGGACGCCGTCTCGACCGCGACGAGCGGCGCGACGAGCGCCTCGGCGCGGGCGAGCCGTGCCGTGACGAACGCCGTCCACACCGGCAGGTGCTCGGCCACGCGGGTCCCGATCACGTCGTCCACGGCTCACGCCTCCTCGTCGTCGTCCACCTGCGCGCACACCCACGCGAACCGTGGGTGGTCCCGCACGCTCGCCAGATCGGGGTCCGCTCGCAGCCAGTCCAGGGCCATCTGGGTGGAGCCGGGTCGCTCGAGCACCGTCTCGAGCCACTCGAGCGCCCGGTCGCGGTTGACGAGCTCGTCGTAGCTGAGCGGCCTGCCGCCGTTCCTCGCCCGCGCGGACTGCTCCGCGAGCTCCAGCGCGTACGAGCACGCGACGTTGTAGGACAGCTGCCAGAAGCTGCCCCGCCGCCGGGCGACGGTGATCGCGGCGTCGCGCTCGCGCTCGAGGTCGCTGCTCCCGGCGCGCGCCATGTGGGTGAGCGCACCGGACCGGGCGACCCACCGCGCCCGGGACCAGGCCCCGCGCTCGCCGAGCTTCTCCCACCCCGGCGGCCAGAACACGTCCCGCTCGCTCCGGCGGAGCCCGGACCAGGGGATGCGCCACCACCGCGTGCTGGTGCGCAGGTGGTCGAAGAGCGCGCCGGCGACCGCGCCCGACGCCGTGCTCGCCTCCGTCGCCTCCGCGGCCGTCAGCGTCACGAGGTGGTCGTCCACCTGCGGCCCGAGCCCCATCCCCCGGCACGCGCGGCGCAGCTGCGCCACGGTCCGGGCGCGCTCGTCCGCCGACCCGGCGCACCAGCCGCCCCCGGCGCGCGTCGCGCTCGCGAGCATCGTGAGCGACACGGCCAGGCGGTATCGGGCCGCGGGGAACCGCGGGTGCGCGGCGACCGCCCGCGCGTACAGCCCGAGCGCCTCGAGGTGCCGTCCGTGCAGGTCGCACCAGTCCGCCCACTGGTGCAGGAGCACCCCGCTGTCGGGCGCCGCGGCGACCGCACGCGCGAGCTCCTCCCAGGTCGAGTCGGCCGCGTCCACGTCGTTCGCGCTGTCGTACGCCGCGAGCGACCGCGCGCTCTCCGGCGTCCACCGGGCCCACCGCGGGACCCGGCTGCTGCGCGCGAGCACGGCCGCGGCCGCCCAGTACCCGGCGGTCCGGCACGCGCCGACCGCGGTCGTCCCGACGACCGACGCGACCGTGTCCGACCGGCTCCCGGCACGGTCGGAGATCCGCACCAGGACCCGGAACCGGCCCGTGGTGGACCCGCCCGCGGGCGGGGCGACCTCCGCGGTGACGTCGTAGCCGACCGGCGCCTGCAGGACGTGGGACACGGCCGTCGCGACGCGCGTGATCCAGGACGTCGGCCCCGTGGGCGCGAGCTCCGCCAGGTCGGTCAGCGACTGCAGCGCCGTGGCTCCCGGCACCGCCGCGGGCTCCGAGATGTTGCGCAGCAGCGCCGCCCGGAACACCGCCTTCTGGTCGTCGGCCGTGTCCGGGCCGCCGTCCTTCGGCGTGTACGGCGTGAGCGTCGGCCGGACCGGGCCGGGCAGCTGCCGGGCGCTGCGCTTCTCGACCCAGCGCCAGAACAGCAGCGCGGCGAGCCCGAGCAGCACCCACGTCGCCGGCTCGGGGACGAGCCGCACGTCGGACGGGTCCGACGAGCCACCCACGAGCACGTCCCGCGCTCCGGCGCTGAACGCGGTGCCGACGGTGACCTCCTGCGGCGCCCAGCGCGGCGTCGCGGCGAGCGCCGCGGTCAGCGCGTCCGTCGCCTCCGCGACAGCCGTGTCGTCCTCCGGCCGGCCGAACAGTTCCGCCCGGAGCTCGGCGAGCCGCAGCCGCACGACGGCCACGGCGACGGCGGCCCCGTCCACCTCCCCCGCCGCGCCCGCCTGGTTCCCGGTGGCGGCGTCCGCGCGCGTGAGCGCGGCCTCGACCTGCGCGTTCGCCGTCGACGCGTCGGACCGGCTCCCGAACGCGCCGACCGCGCCCTCGATCGCCTCCTGGAGCTCGACGACCACGGGAGCGGCCGACGCGGGCACGGCCCGCGCGAACCTCGCGCTCGCCGACGCGACCCGCTCGTCGTCGTCCGCCTCGATCGCGTCCGCGACCTCGTCCGCCCGGTCCGCGAGCGCACCCACGCCGACGTCCGACCCGCGGGCTTCCTGCGCGAGCGTCCGGAGCGCCGAGACCCTCTTCGCGAGCGCGGCGGCGCGTGACTCCTCGGTCTCGCGGACCGTCGACTCGAGGCTGTCGGCAGCCGACCGCAGAGCGCCGAGCTCGGACCGCGCCTCGTCGAGCGACTGGGCGGCGCGCACGTCACGGCCGACGTCGACGAGCATGAGGGCCAGGATCGCGACGCCGAGCGCGGCGACCAGACGCAGCGACGCCCGGCGCCAGTTCGTGGACGCGAGCGTGACCGCACCGACCAGCGCGACGAGGGTCAGCAGGACCGCGGCGGGGGGCGTGACGTCCGTCCACCACCACAGCACCGGTCCGACGACGAGGGCGAGGACGACGCCGACGAGCGACAGCAGCCCGTGGACCTGCTCGCCGTCCGGACCGCGCCCGTCGTCGGGCTCACGGTTCGCGTCATGCCCCATCGCCCGGCCCCCTCCGCCCGCGACGCGCTCTCTCGAACGATAGGGGTGGGCGCGGCGCGTGTCTTCACCCGCCCGCGGGGCCGACGTGGGCGCCGAGGCCCCCGGTGGAGCGGGCGGTCAGTCCTGGCCGGCGCGACGCGTGCGGCCGAGGCCGGGAAGGAACCGGGGCCCCGTCGCGGCGAGCTCGCGCTCGTACCGAGCGGCCCACGGTCCGTACGGCGTGCGGGCGAGCGCGTCGTTCCCGAACCGCGGGTCGTCGGTCACCTCGGTGACGCAGAACTCGGGCACGACGAGGTCCGTGACCGGCCCGCCGCGCTCGACCTCGGCCACGACGAGCGGCGCGTTCGCGCCCGCGAACACGTCGACCACCCAGCCGTCGTCACCCAGCCACACCGAGTGCCGTGTCTTGGCGACGCGCTGCCCGCCGCGCCGCACGAGCTCCATCCCGACCGCGACGTCGAGCTCGCGCTCGGCCTCGTAGCGCGTGCCGGAGTTCATGGGGCCCTTGACCGTGACGGCGCAGAAGTCGAACCGGTCGGCGTGCTCGTCGAGCACCTCCAGCGGCGAGCGGGCCGGGTCGACCGCGGGTGCGCCGCCCGAGGTCTGCACGCGCACCCGCAGCGCGAAGCCCTCGTCGGCCAGGAAGTACGACTGCACGATGATCGTCGGGGACTCGTCGAGCAGGTCCACGGGCAGGTCCCGGACCCAGAACCGCCGCTCGAACTCGAAGTCGCCGTAGCCGGTGTCGCTCACGGCACCACGCTAGGGTCACGAACGACGCGCGTGGGGGGTGCCGCGCCGCGAGCGATCGGAGAGTCGCATGACGAGCGTCGGTCGGTTCCGTCGGTGGCTGCGGCGCTTCTCCGGGCCGGGGCTGGCCGTCGCGCTGGTGTTCTTCGCGGTCGCGCTCGGTCCCGCGCTCGTGCCCCGGGCCGCGTTCTACCAGGGCGCGGTCGCCGGCATCTGCGCGGCGATCGGGTACGGCGTGGGCGTGCTGCTCGCGTGGGTGGTGCGCCGCGCCGGCGTGCCGTGGTCCCGGCGCGGGAGCCGGTGGTTCCGGCGCGTGCTGCTGGTCGCCGCGGTGCTCGTCGTGCCGTGGGCGCTGTGGTGGAACCGCACGTGGCAGGACGACCTGCGCGCGCTGTTCGGGATGCCGCCCGCCGAGTCGTCGCACCCGTTCGTGGTGCTCGTCCTCGCGCTCGTCGTCGCCCTGCTCCTGCTGCTCGTCGGGCGCGGGCTGCGCCGCGTGACGCGGTGGGTCACGCGGCTGGTGCGCCGCGTGGTGGGGCGCTGGGTGCCGCTGCCGGTCGCGCGGCTCGTCGCGGTCGCGCTCGTCGCGTGGCTCACGGTCGTCGTGCTCGACGGGACGGTGGTGCGGGGCGGGCTCGCCGCGCTCAACGACGTCTACTCGACGGTGGACGAGGGCACCGCCGAGGGCGTCGTGCAGCCCACCGACCCGCTCCGCTCGGGCTCGCCCGACTCGCTCGTCGCCTGGGACGACCTGGGCCTGCAGGGCCGCACGTTCGTCGCGGGCGGGCGTCCGGCCGCGCACTTCGAGGAGATCGCGCAGCGCACCGGCCGGACCGCCCCGCTGCAGGAGCCGATCCGCGCCTACGCGGGGCTCTCGACCGGTGACACGCTCGACGAGGTCGCGCAGCTCGTCGTCGCCGAGCTCGACCGGACGGACGCCTGGGACCGGTCGGTGCTCGCCGTCGTCACCGCGACGGGCACCGGGTGGGTGGACCCGTCGATGGCCGACGCGCTCGAGCTCCTGTGGGGCGGCGACACCGCGATCGCGTCGATGCAGTACTCGTACCTGCCGTCGTGGGTGAGCTTCGTCGGGGACCGTTCGACGCCGCCCGCCGCGGGCCGCGCGCTGTTCGAGGCGGTCTACGAGCGCTGGTCGCAGCTGCCCGCCGACGCGCGACCCGCGCTGTACGTCGCGGGCATCTCGCTCGGGTCCTACGGCAGCCAGGGCGCGTTCTCCTCGCTGCAGGACGTCGAGGCCCGTACCGACGGCGCGCTGTGGGTCGGGACCCCGGGCTTCACGCAGCTGTGGGGCGAGCTCACCGCCGAGCGCGACCCCGGCTCGCCGCAGATCACGCCCGTGCTCGACGACGGCCGCACGGTGCGGTGGGCGAACCGCCCCGCCGACGGCGACGACCGTCAGCTCTGGGCGCTGGGCACCGACTGGTCGCAGCCGCGCGTCGTGTACGACCAGCACGCGTCCGACGGGGTCGTGTGGTGGTCGCCGCGGCTCGTGCTCAACAAGCCGGACTGGCTCTCCGAACCGCGCGGCAGCGACGTGCTGCCGTCGACGCGCTGGTACCCGCTCATCACGTTCTGGCAGACGACGATCGACCTGTTCGTCGCCGGGTCGGCGCCTGCCGGGCACGGGCACAACTACCACACCGAGTACGCCGACGGGTGGTCCGCGATCGCCCCGCCGGACGGGTGGTCCGACGACGACACGGCCGTGCTGCGCGAGGTGGTCGCGCTCGTGGAGTCGGTGGCCTGACCCGCCGCTCGTCAGCTCATGCGCCGCGCAGCTCCTGCCACCGGGCGCGTCGCTCGGCCTGCTCGACCGGGTCCGGCACGGGCAGCGACGCCAGGAGGCGCTGCGTGTACGGGTGCTGCGGGTCCCCGAGCACCTGCGCGCCCGTGCCCTCCTCGACGAGCGACCCGCGGTGCAGCACCGCGATCCGGTCGGCCAGCAGGTCGACCACCGCGAGGTCGTGGCTGATGAACAGGCACGCGAACCCGAGCTCCGCCTGCAGCCGCGCGAACAGGTCGAGCACACGCGCCTGCACGGACACGTCGAGCGCGGACGTCGGCTCGTCCGCGATCAGCAGCTCGGGGTCGAGCGCGAGCGCGCGGGCCAACGACGCGCGCTGGCGCTGCCCGCCCGACAGCTCGTGCGGGAACCGGTCGCCGAACGCGCGCGGCAGCTGGACCGCCTCGAGCAGCTCGTCGACCCGGCCGCGCGCCGCTTGCGGCGAGGAGGCGACGCCGTGCACGACGAGCGGCTCCGCGACGCACTGCGCGATCGTGAGCAGCGGGTTGAAGCTCGTCGCCGGGTCCTGGAACACGAACCCGATGCGCTTGCGCACGGGACGGAACCGGCGCTCCCGCACGCCGTTCATCTCGACCCCGAGCACCTCGAGCGACCCGCCCGTGACGTGCGTGAGGCCCGCGATCGCGCGTCCGATCGTGGTCTTCCCGGAGCCGGACTCGCCCACCAGGCCGAGCACCTCACCGGGCCCGATGTGCAGGTCGACGCCGTCGACCGCGCGGAAGCCCGGCTTGCGCAGGCGTCCCGGGTAGGTCACCTCGAGCGCGCGTGCCCGCACGACCGCGCCCGCGGCCTCGTCGGACGGGCGCGACGTGAGGGTCGGCTCGACCCGCTCGCGCAGCGACGGACCGCCGATGCGCGGCACCGAGTCCAGGAGCCGGCGCGTGTAGGGGTGCTGGGGTGCCGCGAAGAGCGCGCGCACGTCGGCCTGCTCGACGATCTCGCCGTCGTACATGACGGCCACGCGGTCCGCGAGGTCGGCGACCACGCCCATGTTGTGCGTGATGAGCACGATCGCCGCACCGAACTCGCGCGGCAGGATGCGCAGCAGGTCGAGGATCTCCGCCTGGACGGTGACGTCGAGGGCCGTGGTCGGCTCGTCGGCGATCACCAGGCCCGGGTTGAGCACGAGCGCCTGCGCGATGACGATGCGCTGCTTCTGCCCGCCCGAGAACTGGTGGGGGTAGTGGTCGACGCGGTGCTCGGGGTCGGGGATCCCGACGCGGCGCAGGACGTCGATGGCCTTCTCGCGGGCCTCGGCGCGTGACATGCGCGTGTGCGCGCGCAGCCCCTCGGCGATCTGCCAACCCACCGGGTAGACCGGGTTGAGCACCGACGACGGCTCCTGGAACACCATCGCGGCGTCCTGACCGCGCAGCCTGCGCAGCTCGGAGGACGACGCGCTCGTGACGTCACGCGCGTCGCCCCCGCCGCGGCCCGACAGCAGGACCGCGCCCTGCGTGCGCGCGGTGCGCGGCAGCAGGCCGAGGATCGTGCGGGCCGTGACGGTCTTGCCGGACCCGGACTCCCCCACCACGGCGAGGACCTCGCCGGGCTCGACGTGCAGGCTCACGCCCTTGACGGCCTCGACGGGTCCGGCGTCGGTGTCGAACGTGATCCGCAGGTCGCGGATGTCGACGACGGGTGTGCTCATCGGTCCTTCTCCTCGTCCGGGCCGTCCTCGGGCTCGGGCACGACGTCCGGCGGCGGGCCCTCGAGCGCGTCGACGCCGCCGACCCCCTCCGGCCCGGCCGCGAGCACGCCGCCCGGCACGACGACCGTCTGGCCGACCTCGCCCGCGACGAGCGCCTTGCGGCGGCGCGTGCGCAGGCGCGGGTCGGCGAGGTCGTTGAGCGACTCGCCGACGAGCGTCACGCCGAGCGCCGTGAGGACGATCGCGACGCCCGGCGGGATGGCGGTCCACCAGATGCCGCTCGTGACGTCCGCGAGCGCCTTGTGCAGGTCGTAGCCCCAGTCGCCCGCGGCGGTCGGCTCGATGCCGAAGCCCAGGAAGCCGAGGCCGGCGAGCGTGAGGACCGCCTCGCACGCGTTGAGCGTGACGATCAGCGGGAGCGTGCGGATCGCGTTGCGCAGCACGTGGCGCGTCATGATCCGCACGTGGCCCGAGCCGACGACGCGCGCCGACTCGACGAACGCCTCGCCCTTGACGCGCACCACCTCGGCGCGCACGACCCGGAAGTACTGCGGGATGAACACCACCGTGATGGACACGGCCGTGGCGATCACGCCGCCCCACATCGACGACTGGCCGCCGCTGATGACGATGGCCGCGAGGATCGCGAGCAGCAGCGACGGGAACGCGTAGATCGCGTCGGACACCACGACGAGCACGCGGTCGAGCCACCCGCCGAAGTACCCGGACACGAGTCCCAGCACGACGCCGATGACGATGGACGCCACGACGCCGATGACGATCGTGTACAACGCGGTGCGCGCGCCCCAGATGACGCGGGACAGCACGTCGTAGCCCGCGACCGTGGTACCGAGCAGGTGGTCGGCGTTCGGTTCGACGTGCGCGCCGAACAGCTCGCCGTCCGCGCGCAGCTGCGCCCAGCCGTACGGCGCGAGCACGGGCGCGAGGACCGCCGTGACCAGGAAGACCGCGCACAGCACGAGGCCCGCGACGAGCATGCCGCGCTGGAGGCCGACGCTCGTGCGCAGCTGGTGCACGACGGGCAGCCGCTTCCAGCGCGACGTGTGCTCGGGGGTCGCCGGCGTCGCCGCGGGCGTGGGGACAGGGGTCTGCGTCGCCATGTCAGTACCTCACCCGGGGGTCGACGAGCGCCGCGATCACGTCGACGACGAAGTTGGTCACCGCGACGATCACCGCGAGGAGCGCGACCATGCCCTGCACCGCGACGAAGTCGCGCGCGAGCAGGTACTGCACGAGCTGGAAGCCCAGCCCCTTCCACTCGAACGTCGTCTCGGTGAGCACCGCGCCCGCGAGCAGCAGCGCGATCTGCAGGCCGATGACGGTGATGATCGGCACGAGCGCGGGACGCCACGCGTGCTTGCGCAGCAGCCGCCGCTCGGCGACGCCGCGCGAGCGCGCGGCCTCGACGTAGCCCGTGGTGAGCGTGCCGATGACGTTGGTGCGCACCAGGCGCAGGAACACCCCCGCCGTGAGGAGGCCGAGCGCGACCGCGGGCAGCACCGCGTGCTCGAGCACGTCGAGGACGACGGCCCCGTCGCCCGTGCTGATCGCGTCGATGAGGTAGATCCCGGTGTCCGCCCCCTTGCGCTGCATCTGGATCTCGGCGCCGGTCGACGCGCGGCCCGCGACGGGCAGCCAGCCGAGCCACACCGAGAACACGAGCTTGAGCAGCATCCCCGCGAAGAACACGGGTGTCGCGTACACGAGGACGGCGGAGACGCGCAGCGTCGCGTCCGTGCCGGTGTCGCGCCGTGCGGCGGCCAGCCGACCGAACGGGATGCCGACCGCGAACGCGACGACGAGCGCGTACACCGCGAGCTCGAGCGTCGCCGCGCCGTACGTGACCAGCACCTCGGTCACGGGCCGGTTGTCGGAGATCGTCGTGCCGAAGTCGCCGCGCAGGATCCCCCCGAGGTACTCGAGGTACTGCACGACGATCGGCCGGTCGTAGCCCGCCTCGTGGATGCGCTCGGCGAGCTGGTCGGCCGTCAGGCGGCCGCCGAGGGCCGCGGTGATGGGGTCACCCGTCGCCCGCATCATGACGAACACGGTCGTCACGAGGATGAGGATCGTCGGGAAGATCAGCAGGAAGCGGACCAGCAGGTAGCGGCCGAGGCCGCCACCGGGGCGCCTTCTCCGGGGCGTCGCGGCCGCCGGCGCGGCGTTCGCCGCGTCGTCCGTGGTCAGGGTGGTCATGGGTGGTCCCGGTTCGACGTCGGAGGTGCGTGACGGGCGACGGCCCGCCCCGCACGGTGCGGGACGGGCCGTCGACGGGTCACTTGGCGAGTGCGCCGTAGCGGAACTTGAAGGACGCGTCGAGCGTGTCCTCCGTGCCCTGCACGTCCTTGCCGACGACCGCGACCTGCGCACCCTGCAGGTACGGGACGGTCGACAGGTCGGCGGCGACCTTGTCCTGGATCTCCTCGATCAGCGCGGTGCGCGCGTCGGCGTCCGTGGTGACCGCCTGCTCGAGGATCAGGTCGTTGACCTCGGAGTTGTCGTAGTGGTTCGCCAGGAAGTTCTCCGTGAGGAAGAACGGCGTGAGGTAGTTGTCCGCGTCCGAGTAGTCCGGGAACCAGCCGAGCTGGTACGCCGGGTAGACGTCAGCGGTGCGGTCCTTGGAGTACTGCACCCACTCCGTGGTCTGCAGGTCGACCGTGAACAGGCCGTCCGCCTCGAGCTGGTCCTTGATCATGGCGTACTCGTCGGCCGACGACGGGCCGTAGTGGTCGTTCGAGTACTGCAGGCCGAGCGCGACCGGCGTCGTGACGCCCGCGGCCGCGAGGCGCTCCTTGGCCTTCGCCGCGTCGGCTCCGCCGGAGCCGTCGCCGTACAGGCCCTTGAGCGACTCGGTCGCACCCGTCAGACCGGCGGGGACGTAGGAGTACAGCGGCGTGTAGGTGCCCTTGTAGACCTGCTCCGAGATCGCCTCACGGTCCAGGAGGTCCGCGACCGCCTGACGGACCGCGAGCGCCTTGGCCGGGTCCGCCTCGGGCGTCTTGGCGCCGAACGGCTGCGTGTCGAAGTTGAAGGTGATGTAGCGGATCTCGCCGCCGGGGCCGTCGACGACCTTGACGGCGTCGTTCCCGCGCAGGTCCTCGATGTCCGTGGCCGTGAGGCTGCGGAACGCGACGTCGATGTTGCCCTGCTGGATGTCGAGCTTGAGGTTGGAGGCGTCCGCGTAGTACTTGACGTTGACCTCCTTCGTCTTCGCCGCGCCCAGGACGCCCTGGTAGTCCGCGTACGCCTCGTACGACACCAGGTTGTTGAAGTCGTAGCCGGTGATGACGTACTGACCGGCGAACGCGTTGCCCTTGACGATGTCGGCGTCCGGGGTCAGCGCGTCGGCCGCGAAGACGTCCTCGTCGACGATCGGGCCCGCGGGGCTCGACAGGATCTGCGGGAAGACCTGGTCGTTCTCGCTCTTGAGGTGGAACACGACCGTCGTCTCGTCGACGGCCTCGACGCTGTCCAGGTTGTAGAGCAGCGACGACGGGCCGTTCTCGTCGGCGATCGCGACCTGGCGGTCGAACGAGAACTTCACGTCCGAGGAGGTGAGGTCGTTGCCGTTCGCCCACTTCAGGCCGGCCTTGAGCTTGACCGTGTACTCGGTGGGTGCGGTGAACTCGGCCGACTCCGCGATGTCGGGCTGGACGTCCGGGCTGCCGTACGGGGTGTTCAGCAGGAACGGGAACACCTGGTTCATGACCGCGAACGAGCCGTTGTCGTACGAGCCGGCCGGGTCCAGGGTGGTGACCTTGTCGGTGGTCCCGATCGTCAGCGTGCCCCCGCCGCCGCTCGTCGAGTCGCCGTCGGCGGAGTCGTCGTTGCCCGAGCAGGCCGTGAGCACGAGCGCTCCGACCGTGAGACCTGCGGCCGTCGCGATCATGCGACGACGGTTGCGTGCGGAGGTCATCCGTCACCTCTTCCGTGGGGGCCGGCTGGAGACCGGCGCAGTACGTGGTGGGGGCCTGTGTAGCACACGGGTGTGACCTGGGTAACCGGTGTCTTACCGGTGAGTAACATCGCGATCTCGATTCGGTCACGGCCCGGGAACGCCCACGGTGTGAGAGCGCGTCCACACCGCGGGACGGACATCCCGGACATTCCGCCCTACTCGCTAAGGTCGTCCAGCGGGGCGTGCCGCGACGGCACGAGCCGTCGCCGCTCGCCTCGTCCGTCACGACTAGGGGGCACACCGATGACGCACGACACGCGCACGCTCGCGACAGCACCGACCGACCGCAGGAGCCGACCGACACCCAGCGACCTGGGGATCGGCGCACGCTTCTCCCTCCACCCGCACCGCGACGACTTCGTCGACGTCATCGTCGACGCGCTCGACGCCGCGCAGGCCGACGACGTCGAGGTCACCACCGACGACGTCACGACGTTCGTGCGCGGCACCGAGGACGCCGTCGTGCGGTACCTGTTCGACGCGCTGCGCGCCGCCGCCGAGGCGGGCGGGCACCTCGTCGCCCACGTCCACCTGTCGCGCGGCTGCCCGGGCGAGGTCGCGTGCGAGCTGCCCGACGACGTCGTCCTCGCGACGCCCGCCGTCCCCTACCTGCCCCGCTGCGGCATGCCGACCGCCGCGCACTGGTCGCTGTACCCGCTGGACGACGGCACGACCGGACGCCCCGGGAACCACATGGCAACCATCGCGGCCGCCGTCGAGGCCGCGCACCGGCGCGTCGAGGTCACCCCCGAGCACTTCGTCACGCGGCTCGACGGCGACCTCGCCGACGTGCTCACGACGGTCGTGGAGGGCTGGCTCGCCGCGGGGCGGACCGTGCGCCACGTCGCGACCCACGCCACGTTCGTCGTCGCGTCGCCGTCCTGGTGAGCACCGGCGCACCGCCGACCCGTCCGTCGGGGATGATCGCCAGGTGACCGACACCCCCGAGCGCTACCGTCCCGACGACCACCTCGGGCACCGCAGCCTGCTGGTCGCCGCCGCGTACGTCGTGCTGCGGCGCGACGACGAGGTGCTGCTGCAGCTGCGGCAGAACACCGGCTACATGGACGGCCGGTGGGGCGTGCTCGCGGGCCACGTCGACCCGGGCGAGTCGGTGCACGAGGCCGCGGTGCGCGAGGCGTTCGAGGAGGGCGGCGTCCGCGTCGACGTCGCCGACCTCGTCCCCCTCACCGCGCTGCACCGGTTCGAGCGCGGCGGACCCGCCGTCGAGCAGCGGCTCGACGCGTTCTTCCTCGCGCGCTCGTGGGACGGCGACCCGACGCTCCAGGAGCCGGACAAGAGCGCCGCGATGGGCTGGTTCCCGCTCGCGGCGCTGCCGGACGTCGTCCCGCACGAGCGCCTCGTGCTCGACGCGCTCGCCACGGGCACGTCGCTGCCCGCGGTCGTCTCGCTGCCGCGCTGACCACGGCCCTGACCAAGGCCCGGACCAGGGCTCTGACCAGGGCCCGGACACGGCGAGGGCTCCACCGGCACGGCCGGGGAGCCCTCGTCGCGGGTCGGGTGCGCGTCAGCCCGTGTTCTGGACGCCCGCGGCCACGCCGTTGACGCTCAGGAGCAGCAGACGCTGCAGGTCCTCCGCGCGCTCGGGCGCGTCGCCCGTGCGCAGACCGCGCAGCGCGCGCAGCTGCAGGAGCGACAGCGCGTCGACGTACGGGCTGCGCAGCTGGACCGCGCGGCCGAGGATCCGGCGGCGAGACAGCATCGCGTCGGAGTCCGTGATCGCGAGGACCCAGCGGCGCGTGCGCGCCATCTCGTCGAGCACGAGCTGCGCGAGGTCCTCGCGGTCGCCCAGCGCCAGGTAGCGCGCCGCGATCCGCTCGTCGGTCTTCGCGAGCGACATCTCGACGTTGTCGATGATCGTCGCGAACAACGGCCACCGCTCGTACGCCGACCGCAGCTCGTCGAGGTCGTCGACCGCCTCGAGCGCCGTGCCCAGGCCGTACCAGCCGGCCAGGTTGATGCGCGCCTGCGACCAGGAGAACACCCACGGGATCGCCCGCAGGTCGTCGAGCGACGACACGGACAGACCGCGGCGCGCCGGACGCGAGCCGATCGGCAGCAGGCCGATCTCCTCGAGCGGCGTCACCTGCGCGAACCACTGGGGGAAGCCCTCGGCACGCACGAGCTCGTGGAAGTGCGCGCGCGACGACGCGTCGAGCCGGTCCGCGAGCGACCGGAACCGCTCCGCCGCCTCGGCGTTGCGCTCCTCCACGCTCGGCGCCCCCTGCAGCAGCGTCGCGGCGACGACCTGCTCGATGTGCCGGGCGGCGATGTGCGGGTCGCCGTAGCGGGCGAAGATGACCTCGCCCTGCTCCGTGAGCTTGAACCGGCCGTCCACCGAGCCCGGCGGCTGCGCGAGCACCGCGCGGTTCGCGGGGCCACCACCGCGGCCGAGCGCGCCGCCGCGGCCGTGGAACAGCGTCAGCTGGATGTCGTTGTCGCGCGCCCACTGCGCGATGCGCCGCTGCGCGTCGTCGAGCGCGAGCGTCGCCGACAGCGGCCCCACGTCCTTCGACGAGTCCGAGTAGCCGAGCATGACCTCGACGCGACGGCCGTTCTCCGCGAGGCGCTTGCGCACCTGCGGCAGCTCGAGCGCCTGCTCGAGGATCCCGACGCTGGCCTGCAGGTCCGCGAACGTCTCGAACAGCGGCACCGCGTCGATGACCGGCACGTTCTCCGCGCCGCCGTACGCGAGCTCCGCGAGCTCGTACACCGCGGCCAGGTGCTCGGCCTTCTGCGTGAACGACACGATGTAGCGGCGTGCCGCGTCGGGGCCGAACCGCTTCTGCACGGTGCCGATCGTGCGGAACGTGTCCAGCACCTCGACCGTGCGGGGCTCGAGGTCCCCGTCGATGCCCTTCGCCGCGATGTCCGCGAGCGCGGACTCGTGCACCTGCGAGTGCTGGCGCAGCTCGAGCTCGGCGAGGTGGAAGCCGAACGTCTGCACCTGCCACAGCAGTCGCTGCAGGTCGCCGAACGCCTGACGCGTCGCGCCCGCGTCGACGAGCGAGCGCTGCACCACGAGCAGGTCCGCCTCGAGCTCGCCCGACGAGCCGTACGCCAGGTCGGCGTTGCGGCTGCGCGTCGCGGCGAGCCGCTCGACGACGAACAGCAGCGCGCGGCGGTGCGGCTCGTTGGGCGACTCCGCCGCGACCCGCGACGCGATCGACTCCGACAGCGACCGCTCGCGCTGCCACAGCGCGTTGAGCTCCGAGGAGGCGGGCGTGCCGACCCCGTCGAGCGTGAGCCCCGCGGCGGTCCGGACCGCGGACCGCTCGAGCTCGAGGAGCACCTGCTCCGAGGCGAGCTGGGCCGCGGCGCGCGTGATCTCCGCAGTGACGTTCGGGTTGCCGTCGCGGTCGCCGCCGATCCACGAGCCGAGGCGCGCGAACGGCCGCACCACCGGCGGGGTCGTGCCCGCGTCGCCGTCGAGGAGCCAGTCGTCGAGACGGCGGTACACGGCGGGCAGCACGTCGGCGAGCGTCGACTCGAACACGCTCAGGACCGTGCGGACCTCGTCGAGCACGGTCGGCTTGGACTGGCGCAGCGGCGCGGTGCGCCACAGGGTGTCGATCTCGGCGAGCAGTCGACGGTCGTTCTCCGCGAGCGACACCCCGCCGGTCGACAGGATGTCGCGCTCGGCGACGAGCTCGGCGATCCGGCGGATCGAACGGGACACCGCGCGACGCCGCGCCTCGGTGGGGTGCGCCGTGAGCACGGGCCGGAACTCGACCTCGCGCAGGCGCCGGCGCGCCTCCTCCTCGCCGACCTCGCTCGCGAGCTGCGCGACCGCGGCCGGCAGCGAGTCGTCCGCCGTCAGCGTGTGCGGGTCGACGTGCGCCTCGCGCTCCCGCAGGACGCGGACGCGGTGGTACTCCTCGGCCGTGTTGGCCAGGTGGAAGTAGCACGTGAACGCGCGGGCGACCTGCTCGGCGCGCTCGAGCGTGAAGCCCGCGACGAGCTCCTCGGCACGTACCAGGGCGTCGCTCTCCGGGTCGTCGTGCGCGGCGATCGCGAGCTCGCGCAGGCGCTCGACGTCCTCGAGGAGGCCGTCCCCGCCGGACTCGCGCAGGACCCGGCCCAGGAACTCACCGAGCACGCGGACGTCGTTCCGCAGCGGCTCGGGGACCTCGTGACGGGCGATGCCCCGCTGGTTCTCACGGGGAGGAAGTGGTGCTGTCACCCGGACAAGATAGGCCACGGGTGTTTCGTCCGTGCTGCCGGTCCACGGCGTGAGCATCGCCGGAGAACGGCCTCGGGCCCGGCCCCCGAGGGGACCGGGCCCGAGCGACGAGCGGGTCAGCCGAGCGACAGGCTGTTCGCCGACGACGTGCCGGCGGGCACGATCTGGCCCGAGTCCGACTTCGCCTTGAGCACGTACGTCGAGCCCGCGTAGCCGACGTACACGTGGCCGTAGGTGAGCTTCGTGGACGTGAAGCCCCACTTCCCGCTCGAGTTCACCTTCGTCTTGCCGACCACCTTGTACGTGGTGGTGCCGCGCTTCTTGAAGTAGATCTTGACTTCCTTGCCCTTCATGTCGATCGCCGGGTCCGGGTAGCCGTACACGTAGAAGCCCTTGCTGGTGTCGTAGCCGTTGATGTCGAGCGCCGGCGTCACCTTGAGGGTGCCGCGCGCCTCGGCCGCGCCCTGCACCTTGCCGCTCACGCGCACGGCGGCGTTGATCTTGTACGGCCCGGCCTTCCTCGTGCTCCCGCACACGTAACCGGCGACCTTGTTCTTGCCGTTCTTCAGCGGGTAGCTCACGAGCGAGCCGGTGATCGGGCTCGCGGTGCCCTGCTTCGCGGAGGTCGTGAACGAGTAGGACGTGTCCGACTTCAGGCCGGAGACCGTCACCCACCAGTAGATGTCCTTGCAGCCCGTCGCGGTCTTCTTCGCGTTGAACGGCGAGATCGTCATCGTGACCGGGTAGGCCTGGGCCGTGTCGGCGCTCGCCGGAGCAGCCGAGAGCGCCGCCGTGAGCACGAGCGCGCCACCCGCGACCACCGCCGCCCACCGCTTGCGCCCGTTCGTCGCGACCGTGGTCCACCTGCTCATGCGCTGCTCCTTCGTTCGTCGGGTCGTACGGCCGTCCGCGCACGTACGGCCGCGCCGGACACTACCCGGGATGTCCGTTTTTCGTGCCCGATGTCCGGTCGGACGACCCGGACGTGTCGCGACGCCGCCCCGACGGGCGAGGCGTACGGGTCAACGTTCACCCGATCGGCTGACGCGCCTCAGTCCGCCCGTTCGCGCACCCACCACCGGTTCGCGAGCGCCCACGAGCCCGCACCCAGCCCCGTCAGCACCCCCAGCGAGATCGCGACCATCGTCGTGGCCGCGGTGACGACCGCGGTGATCCCCTGGTCCGCCGACTCCCCCAGCACCGACGTCACGCCGACGAGCCCGAGCGCACCGGGGACCAGGAGCCAGAACGCCGGCAGGAAGCTCACCATCGCGGGCGGACCGTCCGGGTGCCGGGCGACGACGAGCGCCACCGGTGTCATCGCGAGCGCGCCGACGAACCCCGATACCTGCGAGCCGAGCAGCGCGCCGCCGACGACCTGCCCCGCGTACGCGACGACGAGCACGAGCAGGATCCACGGCACCGCACGCCGCCGCGCGCTGTGCCGGATCGTCACGCCCGCGCCGTACACGACCACGCCCAGCCACGCACCCACCCAGCCGAGCGCCTGCTCCCCGCCCGGCGCGACCGCGGACGCCGGGATACCGACGAGGTTCGCGCCCCCGACGATGCCCAGCGCCAGGAGGACGAGCGTCATGGCGCCCGCCGCGAGCCGCGCCGCCCCGGCGATCATCTGGCGCGTCGCGAGGTCGATCACCGACGTCGTGAGCAGCGCACCCGGCAGGAACGTGATGAGCGGCGCGACCAGCGCGGGCAGCAGCGACACGTCGAGCCCCGTCCGCGACGCCGCGAACACCGCGGTCGAGACGCCGAACGCCGACAGCAGCACCACGATCGACCGGTACGGCCCCGCCCACGCGCTCGTGAGCTTCTCGAACCCCACGACCGCCGCACCGAGCACCGCCGCGAGCGCGACGTCCGTGAGCGAGCCGCCCAGCACGAGCGCGAGCCCCACCGCCGAGATCACGTACCCGAGCGCCTGCTGCCATGCCGCGTACGGCGAGCTGCTCGCGAACGCCGCCGCGATCCGCCGCGAGCCCTCCGCCGGCCCCACGGCACCCTCGCGCGCGAGGTCCGCGACCTCGAGCACCTCGTGCACCTGGTCGAGCCGCAGCGAGCGGTACCCCGCGGACACCGCGACCGTCCGCGTCTGCTCCGCGCGCGGCGTGGACAGCACGAGCGCCGTCGGCAGGGCCACGACCTCGACGTCCGGCAGCCCGTTGGCGTGCGCGACGTGCTCGAGCGCGTCCTGCACCTGCACCACGGGCGCGGTCGCGTCGATCATCGCCTCACCGAGCTGCAGGCAGAAGCGCACCGTCTCGTCGACGGACGCGGGCTCCTCCCGCGGACCCTCGGGCGCCTCGTCGTGGACGGTTGCCGCGAGCAGGTCGACGACGTCGTCCTCGGCGTCCGAGGCCGCCGACGCGCCCGCCAGCAGCGTCGAGGTCGGCACCCGCAACGGCACGGTCCGAGCGTCCGCCCGCGGGTCCGTGGCGGTTGCGGTGGCGCGCCCGACGACCCCCTCGGCCGGACCGCCCGCGGGCACCGGCCGCCGGGCAGCCCCGCGCCGTGTCGCGAGCGCGATCGCCGCGGTGGCCGCCACGAGGACGAGCAGGGCGAGCGCGATCACCCCGACCGGCAGCTCGCTCGTCGTGACCGTGGGCGGCGTCGTCCAGACTGTGCCGCCGGTGCTCGTCGGCGTCGGGACGAGCGTGGTCGCCGCGGGGGCGGGCGTGCTCGTCGGCGTGGGCTCCGGCGGCGGCGACGTGGCCACGCTCGGTTCGGGGGTCGCCTCGGGAGGCGGGGTGGGCGCGCTCGTCGTCGCCGGGACCGTCGGAATGGGCCCCTGCGTCGCCGGGGCGGTCGGCGCATCCGTCGTCGCGACCGGCGTCGGCACCGCGTCGGACGACGCCGCCGGAAGCGGGTCGACGTCGGCGACCCACCACGCGCCGGGCATGTCCGCTCAGCGCGTCCGCTCGTCGAGCAGGCGCGCCAGCACCGTGAGGTGGCTCAGCTCGACCTCGCGCGTCGCGGTCACCAGCGTCGTCGGCTCGTGGTCCACCAGCGCGGCCAGCCGCGCGAACGCGTCCGCCTGCTCCCCCTCGGCGAGCTCGGCCTCGTACCGGCGGGCGAACTCGTCGAACGCCTCCTCGCGGTGGCCGTACCAGTGCCGCAGCTCCGTGCTCGGCGCCGCGAGCGGCAGCCACTCGTCGATCCGCGGGTCGTCCTTGCGGATCCCGCGCGGCCACAGCCGGTCGACGAGGACGCGACGGCTCCCGTCGCCCTCGTCGTACACCCGCCCGACCTGCACCATGCCCACATCATGCACGTTCCTCCCGACCCTGACCCGCCGAGCAGCGGCACCCGGTCGTCGTGCGCGCCGTCGCTAGCATCGCGAGCGTGACCGCAGCCGACGTCGTCATCCTCACGGGGCCGCCCGGGGCCGGGAAGTCCACGACCGCACGCGCGCTCGCCGCGTCGTCCGACCGCGGCGTGCACCTGCACACCGACGACTTCTGGCACTGGATCGTCTCCGGCGCGATCCCGCCGTACCTGCCGGACGCCGACACCCAGAACCAGACCGTGCTGCGCGCCGTGCGGGGCACCGCGTTCGCGTACGCGCAGGGCGGGTACACGACCGTCGTCGACGGCATCGTCGGACCGTGGATGCTCCCCCACTTCACGTCGGTCCCCGCGAGCCCGCCGCTGCACTACGTCGTCCTGCGGCCCTCGCGCGACGAGACGTTGCGGCGTGCGCAGGCGCGGGTCGCGCCCGGCGCGCTCGTCGACGCCGGTCCCGTGCTGGCGATGTGGGACCAGCTGGCCGACCTCGGCGAGCTGGAACGCCACGTCATCGACACGACCGGCCAGGACGCCGCACAGACGCTGGCCGCGGTACGCGCGGCCGTCGCCTCCGGCCGGTACGTCCTGCACCCGACCGACACGTCGCCCGAGGAGTGACCGCGTCCCCACCGAGCGCGCACGTCCTGCACCGAGTGCGCACGCCGGACGTGCGCACTCGCACCGGTACGTGCGCACTCGCGGGGAACGACCGTCCCGGCGGGGTTCCGGGTGGGGTGACGCCGGGCGGCGACGGGGCAAGACGAGGAGGAAGACGACGAGAGCGGGTCGCCTTCCGGCGACCCGCTCTCGATCGGTGGAGCTGAGGGGACTCGAACCCCTGACCCCCTGCATGCCATGCAGGTGCGCTACCAGCTGCGCCACAGCCCCTTGTGCAGTTGTCGTCCCCGTGGGGACGCTCGGAGAGTCTAGGCCGATGACAGGCCCTGACGCCAATCGCCCCCGTGCGACGCGCGTCACGCGTCAGTCGGGGTCGCGGGTCGAGCCGCCCTCGTGCTCGTCGGTGCGGTCCGGGCCGGCGTTCCAGTCCGCGGAGGCGTCCGTCGGCCCGAGGTTGTAGCCGACCAGCCGCCAGGCGGGCAGGATGCCCGACGACGAGGGCACGAGCTCCGCCCAGTGCGCGTTGTGCATGCCCGCGAGCGCGCGCCAGTCGGCCGGCAGGCCCATGAGCTCGGCGACCGCGGAGCTGATCGCCGCGCCGTGCGACACGACGACGAGGGTCTCCTCACGCGCCATGCGCTGGGCGTGCTCGTCGATCGCTGCCGCCGTGCGCTTCGCGACCTGCAGGCGCGTCTCGGCACCGACGCGCTCCGGCTCCCCGCCGGAGCGCCAGAGCGCGAAGTCCTCGGGCCACCGCTCGGCGATCTCGGGGCCGCTCAGCCCCTCCCACTCGCCGAACGACCTCTCACGCACGCGCTCGTCGGTCTCGACGTCGACGCCCGCCATGCGCGCGAGCGGGTCAGCGGTCTCCACGGCACGGCCGAGGTCGGACGAGACGATGCGCGTCGGGGTGTGCCGCACGAGCATCGCGGCCGCCGCGGTGCGAGCCTGCCAGCGGCCCACGTCGTCGAGCGGGATGTCCACCTGGCCCTGGAGCCGGGCGGTGGCGTTGAACGCGGTGCGGCCGTGCCGCCAGAGCAGCAGGCGGCCGACCGTCACGCGTCGGCCTCGCTCCCGTCGCCACCCCGCGCGTCGGCGGGCAGCTCGATGAGCGGGCAGTCCTTCCACAGGCGCTCGAGCGCGTAGTACACGCGGTCCTCGGCGTGCTGCACGTGCACGACGACGTCACCGAAGTCGATGAGCACCCAGCGGCCCTGCGCCTTGCCCTCGCGGCGCACGGGCTTGGCGCCGAGCTTGAACAGCGACTCCTCGACGGCGTCGACGATCGCGCCGACCTGGCGCTCGTTCGTGCCGGACGCGATGAGGAACACGTCCGTGAGGACGAGCTGCTCGCTCACGTCGAGCGCGATGATCTCCTGCGCCTTGAGGTCGGACGCCGCGCGGGCGGCGGCGACGGCGAGCTCGACGGCACGTTCGGTGGCGGCCACTGGTCTCCTAGGTTCGGGGTGGGTCAGGCGCTGGGGCCGGCCCGGACGGCGGGCACCGTGACCACGGTGCTGCTCGAGGCGGTCGCCTCGTCGCTCGTCTTCGTGTACAGCAGGACGATGAGGAAGCCGAGGACGAACGCCACGACGGCGAGCACGATGAGGTGCAGCCAGGTGTAGGGGTGGCGCGGACGCTCCTCGTCCTCGTCCTCGTCGAGGTCGACGGCCTCGTGCTCGGTACCCGGGACGGGCGCGAACGGGCGACCGGACTCGGCGGGCGCGTCCTGGCCCCACGGCGTCGCGGCCGGCTCGGCATGCGGTGCGGGGTCGGAGGCGGCCGACGGCGTGGGGGTCCAGCCCGACGACGCCCCGGCGGGCGCCCAGCTCGACCCGGGAGCCGCCGCGGGGGCGGCTGCGGGCGCCGCGGCGGACGCGGCTGCCCCCGCGCCGAGACCGGTGACGCCGAAGCCCGTGACGCCGAAGCCGCTCGCGGGCGCCGACGGCGCGGGCTGTGCGGGCGCCGGGGCGGGCGAGGGCTGCGCGGGCGCGGGCTGGGCGGGCGCGGAGCGAGCGGTCCGCGGGGCCGGGGTGCCCGAGGCGTCCGGACGGGTCACGGGCGCCTGCGCGCCGGCGGTCGTCGGCGCCCACCCCGTGCCCTGCGCGGACGACGGTGACCACGAGGGTGCGGACGCCGGGGCGGGCGCGGCGGGCTGCTGCGGGACGGCCGGGGCGGGGTACGCGGACGGCTGCGCGGGTGCCGCGGACGAGGGCTGCGCGTACGACGGCGACGCGGGCGCCTCCGGACGGCCGCCGGTCCACGCGGACGAACGGGCGGCCGGGACGACGGGCTGCGCCGGTCGCGGCTGGGCGGAGCCCGAGTGCGGGCCCGTCTGTGTGCCCGGCTGTGTGCCCGGCTGCGGGCCGCGCGGTGCGGCACCCGGCTGGGCGGTCGGAGCCGCGGCGGCGGGCTGCGGTGACGCGCCCCACGCGGGGCCGGGTGCCGGCGCGGGGGCCGACGTGGGCCGCGGCGCGCTCGGCGGCACGGCGACCGAGCGCGAGCTCGTCGGGTCGAGCATGGTGTCGCGCACCGACGAGCGGCGGGGACGCTCGACGGGAGCGGGGGCCGGCGCGGGCGACGGCCCGGCACCGGGGCCGGCGGTCGGCGCACCCGGCGCGGGCATCGGGCTGCCGACCGGGCGCGCGGAGGACTGCGGACCGGCCGAGGAGGTCGGGCGGGGCGCTGCGGGACCGGCGGGCTGCTGCGGGGCCCACGCGGGAGCGGCTGCGGGCCGCGCGGACGAGCGCTGCGGCGCGACGGGGGCGGGCGCAGGCGCGGCGGGCGCCGCGGCCGTCGGGTACCCGCCCTGCGCGCCGGGCCAGCCGGGCGCGGTCGGGTTCTGCTGGGCCGGGGCGTCGAACGACTCGCTCTGCACGCGTCGGGCACGACGCGACCCCGGGGCGGGCGTGCCGCCCGGTGCCGCGGCCGACGCCTGACCGGCGTCCGGCGTCTCGGGCGTCCCGGCGACGTCGTCGCTCCGGTGCAGGTCACGGCGCCGCGGCCGTGCTCCTGGTTCCGTCATGACAAACCTCGATACAGCTGGTGCTTCGCGATGTACTGGACCACCCCGTCGGGGACGAGGTACCAGACCGGCTGGCCGGCCCGTTCCCGGGCGCGCACGTCGGTGGAGGAGATCGCCAGCGCCGGGATCTCCATGACGTGCACCCGGTCCACCGGCAGTCCCTCGACCGAGAGCGTGTGCCCCGGACGTGTGACGGCCACGAACTGCGCCATCGAGAACAGCTCCTGCGCATCCTTCCACGTCAGGATCTGCGCGACGGCGTCGGCACCGGTGATGAAGAACAACTCGGCATCGGGCCGAGCCGCCTTGAGGTCGCGCAGGGTGTCCACGGTGAACGTCACACCGCCGCGGTCGATGTCGACGCGGCTGACCGTGAACCTCGGGTTGGAGGCCGTGGCGATCACGGTCATCAGGTAGCGGTGCTCGGCGGGCGTGACGTCCTGGTCCTGCTTGAACGAGGGCGTGCCGGTGGGCACGAACACGACCTCGTCGAGGCCGAACCTCGCGGCGACCTCGCTCGCCGCGACCAGGTGTCCGTGGTGGACGGGGTCGAACGTCCCGCCCATCACCCCCAGTCGCGTCACCGGGCGTACGTGCACGCGATCAGTGGCGCGTGCCGACGAGACGGAAGGCGTAGGTGAACAGCAGCGCGGCGACGAGCCCCACGAACGCACCGACGCCGAAGACGACCGGCGGGAACGGCAGCTCGTTCGTCTTCTCGGCGGCTTCCCCAGCGGCGGCGATCAAGGCGGCGTGCACGGCAGTCCTCCGGTGCTCGAGTGGTGGTGCTCTGACCATCGCCTCCCCCCGGGAGACGAGCGGTGACGATTGTCGCACGTCCCCGGCCGCGAGCGGGGGTCCGCACACGGCGTGGGACCCCGCCCGCGGGAGGTCAGGCGGTCCCGGTCGCGCGCTCGACGGGCAGGCCCGCCTCGGCCCACGCGGGCGCGCCGCCCTCGACGTGCACGACGTCGGTGTACCCCTTGGCGCGCAGGGCGGCGGCGACGGGTCCCGAGCCGCGGACCGAGCCGCACACGACGACGATCGGCGTGTCGAGCGACACGACGGGCTCGAGCCGGGCCGCGGCGGCGAGGTCGAACGTCTCGTCCACGCGGTACCGGTCGACCACGTGCGCGCCCGGGATGCTGCCGGTCGTGGCGCGCCCCGCGTCCGAGCGGACGTCGACGAGCACGGCGCCCTCGGCGAGGCGCTGCGCGGCGGTCTGTGGCGCGACGAGCGGCGCGAGCGCGCCCGCGTCCTCGAGCGAGAGGTCGACGGCGGGTGCGGTCGAGGGCGTGGTGGCCTGGTCGGTCATGGTGCCTCCTTCAGTGCGGCACCGGGACCTGGCGGCCCCGGCTGTTCTCGGTCGTGGGTCCTGTGGTGGGTTCCGTGGTGGGTTCTGTGGTGAGGTCGGTGGCGGGTTCTGTGGCGGGTCCTGCGGGCTCGAGCACGACGAGGCGGCCGGCACGACGACGTGCGCGCGAGTCGACCGCGGAGGCGAGCGCGGACAGCGCGGTCATGGCGGCGCACACGACGAGTCCCGTCGCGGCGGCGCGCCCGTCCGCCCCGGGCCCGGCGGTGGGATCCGACCCGGAGACGACGACACCGCCCAGCAGCGCGAGCGCGAGCACCGCGCTGACGCGCTGCAGGACCTGCAAGAAGCCCGCGGCAAGCCCGGCGGCGTCGGGTGGGACGGCCTCGAGCGTGAACGCCTGGTTGGGGGCGTGCACCAGCCCGGTCCCCACTCCCCCGACCACCTGCACGGCGACGAGCCCGGGCACGACGAGGTGCGCGGGAGCGCCCGCGACGAGCGCGGCGGACGCGGCCGTCGACCCGGCGACGAGCAGGAGCGCGACGGTCACGGCGCGTCGCCCGAACCGTCCCGCGACGCGCCACGCGACGGTCGAGACCACGGCCCCGACGACCGCGCCGGGTGTCCCGACGAGCCCCGCCCGCCACGCGGGCATGCCGAGCCCTTCCTGCAGGTGCAGGACGAGCACGAGCGTCGAGCCGAGCGACGCACCGAACACGAGCGTGGCGACCGCGGTGCCGAGCACGAACGACCGGGACGCGAGCAGCGCCGGCAGCAGGAGGGGCAGCCCGCCGCGGCGGGCGTGGTGCCGCTCCCAGACGACGAGCGCGGCGCCCGCGAGCACGGGGGCTCCCCACGTCCAGCCCGGGGTGCTGGTGCCGCCGGTCACGGCGACCGCCGGCACGAGCAGCGCGAGCACGGTCAGACCGAGCAGCGCGACGCCCACCGGGTCGACGTCGGGGCGCCGCCCGGGACGCGCGACGCGCGGCAGCCAGCGGCGGCCGAGCAGCGCGGCCGCGAGGCCGAACGGCACGTTGAGCAGGACGACCCAGCGCCACGGGGCCGCTCCCCCGGCGGCCTCGAGCACGAGCCCGCCGACGAGCGGCGCGAGGATCCCCGCGAGGGCCGCGACGCTCACGTAAGCGCCGAGCGCGCGCGTGCGGCGCGCGCCCGTGAAGTGGTCCTGCAGGAGCCCGAGCACCTGGGGGTTGGCGACCCCGGCGGCGACGCCCTGCAGGAACCGGCACGCGACCGCCACGTCGGCGGTCGTCGCGGTCGCGGCCGCGACGCTCAGCAGCGAGAACACCGCGACGCCGCCGACGAGCAGCCCGCGTCGCCCGCGCACGTCGCCGAGCCGGCCGGCGGGGACGAGCGCGAGCGCGAACCCCAGGGAGTACGCGGCGACGAGCCACTGGACCTGCCCGGTCGAGGCCTCGAGGGACGCGCGCAGCGACGGCACCGCGACGGTGACGACGGCCTGGTCGGTGAGCGTCGCGAAGCCGACCGCGAGGCACACGAGCGTCACGCGCGTCTCGGTCGCGCGCCACGCGGGCGCCGACCGCGGGGGTCCCGCGGCGGTCGTCGGGGAGGTCGTCGGGGCGGTCGTCAGGGAGGTCGCCGGGGAGGTCGCAGCCGAGGTCACCGCAGCCCGAGGCCCGCCTGCCGCAGCGCCTGCGCGAGCCGCTCCCGCCCGTTGAGCGCGCGCGGGCTCGCGAACCGCGCGAGGAGCCGCTCGGTCCACGAGTGCCGCAGCCCCTGCGCGCGGTAGTACTCGCCGATCCGGTCCTCGTAGGCGGCCACGGCGTCGAGCTGGTGCGCCAGGTCGTACGTCTCGTGGTGCAGCACGGCCTCCTGCGGGAGCCGCGGCTTGACGCCCGCCTGCTCGCTCGGGTCGGGGTGCCCGACGACGAGCCCGAACGCCGGGAACACGTGCGCGGGCAGCCCGAGCACCTCGGCCACGTCCTCGGGCCGGTTGCGCAGCGCGCCGATGTACACGGTGCCGAGGCCGAGCGACTCCGCGGCGAGGGTCGCGTTCTGGGCCGCGAGCGCGGCGTCGACGAACCCGACGACGGTCGACTCGAGGAACTCGGCCGCCTCGGTGGGCGCGCCGTGCCGGTCGGCGACGACGTGCGCGCGCCCCAGGTCGACGAGCCACACGAGCAGCACGGGCGCCTGGACGACGTGCTCCTGGTCGCCCGCGAGGTGCGCGAGCCGGGCCCGGCGCTGCGGGTCACGGACCGCGACGACGCTCCACAGCTGCAGGTTCGAGCTGGTCGCGGCGGACTGCGCCGCGGCGACGAGCGTCGCGACGACCTCGTCGGGCACGTCGTCGGGCAGGTACCGGCGCACGGAGCGGTGCGCGAGCTGTCGGCGCACGACCGCGGAGTCGACGAGCGGGCCGTGCGGCGCCGCGGCGCCGCCGTACCGCGCGTGCCGCAGCTCGTCGAGGGGTGCGGCGTCGTCGGGTGCGGGCTGGGCGGTGGGCTGTTCCACGACGACGTCGACGGACACGGTGCGCTCCTTCTCCCGCCGCCCGCGGGTGCGGGCGCTGCTGCGGATCGACCCGGGCGCGAGCCGCTCTCGTCGCGGCCGCCCGCCCCGCCTGCCGGGACAGACGGCGGGGCTCGTGGGGCGCGAGGTTCGTCCGTCCCGGGAGGTGGGTCAACGACCGGGCCGTCGCGTCTCACATGACGGGAAGTCCGGTGGGAGCCGTGCCGGCGTGCCGGCCGCGCCGCACACTTCCGGGCACCGACGACGAAGGGGGCCGCGGTGGAGCGCTGGATGCGACTGGGCACGTACCACACCGTGACGGGCCAGCACGCGGGTGCGTGGCGCGTGAGCACGCAGGCGACCGACAGCGAGTCGCTCGCGCAGCACGTCGCCGCGGCGCGCGCGGCGCAGGACGCGGGGCTCGACTTCCTGCTCGTCACCGACGTGCTCGGTGAGCAGGCCGACCCGCAGCGCCCGCACGAGGTGCGCGCCGACCTCGTCCCGCGCCTCGAGCCGACGGCGCTGCTGGCCGCGCTCGCCGCGACGACGCGGGACATCGGGCTCGTCGGGAGCTTCTCGACGACGTTCGAGGACCCGTACCACCTGGCCCGACGGCTCGCGAGCCTCGACCACCTGTCCGAGGGCCGGGCCGGCTGGAACGTCGTGACGTCGTTCCAGGCGCTCGCGTCCGCCGCGGCGGGCGGCGAGCCGCTGCCGCCGCACGCGGACCGGTACGCCCGCGCCCGTGAGGCGCTCGAGGTCGCGTGCGCGCTGTGGGACGCGTGGGAGCGAGACGCCGTCGTCCGCGACCGGCGCGCCGGCCGGTACGTCGACCCCGCGCGCGTGCGCCGCGTCGAGCACGCCGGCCCGTCGTTCGACGTCCGCACGGTGCTGCCGTCGTCGCGTTCGCCGCAGGGCCGCCCCGTGCTGTTCCAGGCGGGCGCGTCCGAGGCGGGGCGCGCGCTGGCGGCCGACCACGCGGACGTCGTGTTCACGAGCCAGGACCACCTGCCCGACGCGCGGAAGTTCTACCGCGAGGTCAAACACCGCGTCGCGGACGCGGGACGCGACCCGGACGGCGTGCTCGTCATGCCGGGCGTCGTCGCGATCGTCGCATCGACGCGCGCGCAGGCCCGCGAGGTGCGCGCGCGGCTCGACGAGGCGATCGACGACGAGCGTGCGCGCCGCCGGCTGTCCGCGCTGCTGGGGTGGGACACCTCCGCGCTGCCCGCGGACGCGCTGCTCGACGCCGCACCGGCGCAGACCGAGGGGCACCGCAGCCGGGCGCGCCAGCTGCACGAGCGCGCGGTCCGCGAGCGCCTGACGGTCAGGGAGCTCGCGCGCGTCGCGGAGGCCACGCGCGGCCACCTGCTCGTCGTCGGGAGCCCGCAGGACGTCGCCGACGAGCTGCTCGCCTGGTTCGAGGCGGACGCCGCCGACGGGTTCGTCGTCGGACCGGCCGTGATGCCCGCGGGCCTGCGACGGTTCACGCGCGACGTCGTGCCGCTGCTGCGCGCCGCGGGCGTGCGGCCGGACCGCCCGCACGGCGGGACGCTGCGCGACCGGCTCGGGGTCGGCGCACCGACGGGGGCAGCCCGTGAGACGACCGCCCTCAACCGTTGACCCGGGCCTGCCCGCCACCTAACTTCTGCGGCCGGTCCCGAGTTCCGCCGTCTGGCTCGGCAGGCGGAACAGCAACCCCCAGACACCGGTGGGGTGCTCCCGAGCACGACCTGGCGCACCCGCACCAGCGGGCGCGCAACCGATGTCCCCCAGGAAGGCGCCACGACGCCATGACGACAGTCCTCGACCCGGCCGCGACCTCGGTCGGCGCGTCCCTCACCACGTTCACCGCCGCGTTGAGCCGTCCCCGCGGGTTCGGCGACGCGAGCCTGCGCCGTCGTCGCCCCGGCGACATCGAGCTGCTGGGCGGCATCCCCGACGACTCCGCGCTGCCCGTGAGCGAGCTCCTCGCGTCCGCGCAGCGCGTGCTGTCCGACGAGCGCGCGGGCGCGGGCGCGTTCCAGTACTCGCAGTCCGCGGGTCTCGACGAGCTCCGCGCCTGGATCGCCGCGCGCGAGGGTGTCGCACCCGAGCGCGTGATCGTCACGAACGGCGGGTTCCACGGCCTGTCGCTGTCGGTCCTCGCGCTCATCGAGCGCGGCGCGCCCGTCGCCGTCGACAACCCCGTGTTCCCGCTGTTCCTGCGCGCGCTCGAGCTGTCCGCCGGCCGCGCCGTGCCGATCTCGGTCGGCCCGCACGGGCTCGACGTCGACGAGCTCGAGCACCACCTGCGCGGCGGCGGTCGTCCGGCGGCGGTCTACACCGTGCCGGACTTCCACAACCCGAGCCAGGGCACGCTGCCGAGCGAGCAGCGCGTGCGGCTCGTCGAGCTCGCCGAGCGGTACGGGTTCGTCGTGCTCGCGGACAACCCGTACCGCGAGCTGCGGTTCCGCGGCACGGACGCCGACCAGCGCGTGCTGTCCGAGTCCGACCGCGTGGTGCACGTCAACACGTTCTCCAAGACGCTCGGGCCCGGCCTGCGGCTCGGCTGGGTGGTCGCGGCGCCCGAGCTGGTCGAGGCGTTCGTGCGCGTGCGCAACCGGCAGGACTCGCACACGTCGACGCTCGAGCAGCGCCTCGTGATCGACCTGCTGACGCACGACGACACGTGGTTCGACCGCACGCTCGAGCGCGCCCGTGCGCTGTACCGCGAGCGCGCCGACGTCCTCGCCGGTGCGCTGCGCGAGCGGCTCGGCGAGCTCGTGGAGGTCGAGGACCCCGAGGGCGGGTTCTTCCTGTGGCCGCGGATCACGCTGCCGGGCCTGGACCCGGCGCGGCTCGCGGAGGCGTCCGCCGAGCGCGGTGCCACGTACCAGCGGGGCGACTTCTTCTCCTCGAGCGGTCGCCCTGAGTTCACCGACCGCGTGCGCCTGGCGTACGGCGACCGCGACGTCGCGACGCTGCGCGAGTTCGTCGCGCGGTTCGGCGACGCGGTCGACGCCGTCGCCGCGGGGACCGACCGATGAGCGCGCTGCACCTCGCGGTCGAGCTGGACGGCCGCGGCGCCCACCCGGGCGCGCACCTCGTCGACACGCCGCCCCTGACGCGCACCGCCTGGAGCGACACGGCGGGGTCCGACGACGTCGGGCCGGAGCGCCTGCGCCGTGCCGTGGCCGCCGCGCAGGACGCCGGCGTCACGTTCGTGACGTTCGACGACAGCCTGACGCCCGCCCCGGCGGGTCCCGCGCTGCGCGTCGACGCCGTGACGCGCGCCGCGTTCGTCGCGCCCGTGACGTCACGCATCGGCCTCGTGCCGCTCGTGCACCCGGGCGTGACCGAGCCGTTCCACGTCGCGAGCCAGCTCGCGTCGCTCGACCACGCGAGCCGTGGCCGGGCGGGCTGGCTCGTCGGCTCGGGCGACGTGCCCGGGGCGCGGGCGGCGCTCGACCGTCCCGTCGCCGCCGGCGACGACCTGCGCGACGAGACCGCCGACGTCGCGCGCACGCTCGCGGCGTTGTGGGACTCGTGGGAGGACGACGCGGTCGTCCGGGACACCGCGACGGGGCGCTTCGTCGACCGTGAGCGCCTGCACAAGGTCGACGTGACGTCGGGCGGCTCGGGCGCGACCGCGAGCCCCGCGACGCGCGACGTGCCGGACGGCGTGCGCGCGCCGTTCAGCGTCGTGGGGCCGCTCATCGTCCCGCGTGGCCCGCAGGGGCGTCCGGTCGTGGTCGCTCGCGCCGGCGTGCTGCCGGGTACGGCGGTCGACGTCGCGCTCGTCGGGCCGGGTGCCGACGACGACGCGCGGCTGACGGCCGCGTCGCTCGCGGGCGACTCGTGGGTCGCGCGCGTCGCGGCGCAGGCCCGCGCGGACGGTGCGCCGCTCGTCGTGCTCGACCTCGCGGTCGTGCTCGACACCGCCGACGCGGGCGCACCCGCTCGTGCGGCCGAGCTCGACGCCGCGACGGCGCCGCTGCCCGGTTCGGCGTGGGCCTCGGCGGCTCGCTGGAGCGGTTCCGCGTCCGGGCTCGTCGAGCTGCTGCTCACGCTGCGCGGCGTGGTCGACGGCGTGCGCGTGCTGCCCGCCGTGCAGGACGTCGACCTCGCCGTGCTCGTGCGCGACGTCCTGCCCGCGCTGCGCGTCGCCCGCGCCGTCCCGACGCCGCGCCCCGGCGCGACGCTGCGCGACACGCTCGGCCTGGCACGCCCCGCCAACCAGTTCGCCCGCGGCGCGTGACGCGCCCGTCCGTCAGGAGACTCCCGTGAGCACCGCCACCGGCCCCTCGTCGGCCGACTACCCCCGCCCCCACGCGCACGTCCACCTGGGCGTGTTCTTCCAGGGCGTCAACCACACCACCATCTGGTCCGACCCGGCGAGCGGGTCGCAGATCGACTTCGAGACGTTCCGCGAGGTCGCGCAGACCGCCGAGCGCGGGCTGTTCGACGCGTTCTTCCTCGGTGAGGGCCTGCGCCTGCGCGAGCAGAACGGCCTGCTGCACGACCTCGACGTCGTGGGTCGGCCCGACGCGATCACGCAGCTGTCCGCGCTCGCCGCCGTGACCCGACGCATCGGGCTCGTCGCGACGCAGAACGTCACGTACAACGACCCGGCCGACCTCGCGCGCCGCCTGGCGAGCCTCGACGTCCTGTCGGGCGGCCGCGGCGCGTGGAACATCGTCACGACCGACAACTCGTGGACGGGCGCGAACTTCCGCCGCGGCGGGTGGCTCGACCACGAGCTGCGGTACGTGCGCGCGGCCGAGTTCGTCGAGGCGGCCCAGGCGCTGTGGGACGCGTTCGACGACGAGGGCGCGCCCGTCGAGGTGCGCTACGCGGGCCGGACCGTCGAGCTCGTCGCGACGCCCACCGTGCCGCGCAGCGCGCAGGGACACCCGGTGCTGTTCCAGGCCGGCGACTCCCCCGCCGGCCGGGACTTCGCGGCGTCGCACGCCGAGGTGATCTTCTCGGCGCACGGCACGGACCACGCCGACGCGCTCGCGTTCGCGCACGACGTCCGCCGCCGCACGGTGGCCGCGGGACGCCCCGAGGACGACGTCAAGATCCTGCCCGGGACGCAGATCATCCTGGGCGCGACGCCCGACGAGGCCCGCGAGAAGGCGCGCTGGGTCAAGGAGCAGCAGGTCACGCCCGCGACCGCGCTGTCCCTGATCGGCCAGGTGTGGGGCGAGGACCTGT
This sequence comes from Cellulomonas palmilytica, assembly GCF_021590045.1. NCBI lineage: Bacteria > Bacillati > Actinomycetota > Actinomycetes > Micrococcales > Cellulomonadaceae > Cellulomonas > Cellulomonas palmilytica. The sequence goes on from NZ_CP062221.1 coordinate 3,149,198, forward strand.
CCCACCTCGACCCCGACGGCCCGCTGCCGGAGCACGACCCGGTGGTCAAGGCGATCGGCGAGACGCGCGGCACGCCGCGACCCGGCCGGGACGCCGTGGCCGTCGCCCGCGCGTGGCGCGAGCGCGCGACCGAGCAGGGGTTCTCGATCCGTGAGCTCGTGCTCGACCAGGAGCGGCAGCGCGGGTTCGTCGGGACCCCGTCGTCGGTGGCCGACGAGCTCGCGCACTGGGTGCGCTCGGGCGCGAGCGACGGGTTCAACCTCACGCCGTGGGTCGTGCCCGGCGGGCTCGACGACGTCGTGGACCGGCTCGTGCCCGAGCTCCAGGAGCGCGGCGCGTACCGCACGGAGTACACCGGGACGACGCTGCGCGAGCACCTGGGCCTGCGCGCACCCGTCCCGCACCGCCGCACGCTCGTGACCGCCGACGCCTGAGTGCCGGGAGTCGCCTGAGCACCGGCACGCAGCACGCACACGGGGGCCCGTCCTGCATCCCACAGGACGGGCCCCCGCCTCGTGCCCGACGTGCCTCGCCCCGCCGTCCCCCCGGAACGGGGCGGTGCGTCGAGCTGGTCCTACCCGGGCGGTGCCGGTGCCGCCGGCACCGGCAGCCACCGCTGCGCCCACTCCCGGGCGAGCGCCGCGACCTGGCCGAGGTGGGCCGCGAACGAGTGGTCCGCGCCCGCGATCACCTCGACGTGCGAGTGCGCCGGGAGCCAGCGCTCGCCCTGGGCGGTCGTCGCGGCGAGCCGCTGCTCGCTGTCCTGGTCGCCGTGCACGACGAGCACCGGCACGCGCACCGCGCGCAACAGCGCCTCCTGCGTCCCGCACGCGCCGACCTTCGGGCGTGCGCGGTTGACCGTGGCGTGCGTCCGCACGTGCGTCGGCACCGTCAGCGGCAGGTGAACGTCGCGGTCGAGGTACCAGTCCTGGACCTGCTCCGGCGTGAGGAACGGGTAGGGAGCGTCGCCCGAGCCCGCACCCGTGAGCGCACCTGTCAGGACGAGCGTGCGCACGGACGTCCGGCCCGGCGCGACGCGCAGCGCGACCGCCGAACCCAGCGAGTGGCCGTGCACCAGCACGTCCGACAGGCCGAGCGCCTCGACGTGGTCGAGCACCGCGTGCAGGTCCGAGATCAGGTGGTCGCCGTCGACGACGTCGCCGTCGGACTCCCCGAACGCCGAGAAGTCGAAGCGCAGCACTGCGTGCCCGAGCGCCGCGTACTCCTCCGCCAGCACGTCGTACCGGCCGTTCGCGCGGCGATCGGAGAGGAACCCGTGCGCGAGCACCACCGCCGAGCGCACGCCGTCCGCCGCGGGCGTGAACGTCGCCGCGAGCGTGCCGTGGTCCGTGCCGATCCGGTGTTCGACGCTGCGGCGGGCCGGCACGCTCGTCGTCCCCGCGCGCACGCCCGTGCCGGACGCCGCGCTCGTCGTCGCGGTCACTTCAGCCCCAGGTGCGAGCGCAGCGTCGTGCCCTCGTACTCGGTGCGGAACACGCCCAGGCGCTGCAGGTGCGGCACGACGGCGCGGCCGAACTCGTCGAACGTCCCCGGGAAGTGCGTCGGCGTGACGAGGAAGCCGTCCGCGGCACCCGAGGTGAAGATGTCCGCGAGCTGCTCGGCGACCTCCCGGCCCGTGCCGACGACCTGCGGCGTGAGCTCGCTCGTCGAGAACGTCACCGCGGCCTCCGCGAGCGTCACCGCGCGCTTGCGCGCGCCCAGCAGCTCGTCGAGCTGCACGATCGTGCGCGACTCGAGGTGCTCGGGCGTCGCCCGCTCCTCGAGGACCTGCGCGTACGGCGTTCCCGGGTCCAGGTCGCCCAGGTCGAGCCGGGAGAACATGCCGAAGAACTCGATCCCCGCCTCGGGCGCGATGTACGAGGCGAGCGCGTCGCGGCGGGCGCGGGCGATCTCCGTCGTCTCGCCGATGATCGGCTGGACCGCGGCGAACAGCCGCAGCGCGTCGGGGTCGCGGCCCTGCCGCGCCGCCCGGGCGCGCAGGTCGTCCTTCTTGGCGCGCAGGTCGGCGGGCGTGCGCTCGATCGCGAAGATCACGTCGCCCCAGCGCGCGCCGTGGTCGCGCCCGCGCGGCGAGTCGCCCGCCTGGATGATCACCGGGTGCCGCTGCGGCGACGGCGGCAGGTTGAGCGGCCCGCGCACCTCGACGTACTTCCCCTTGTACTCGGGCGCGGTGATCCTCGTCGTGTCCGCGTACACGCCGGTCTCGGGGTCCGCGACGAGCGCGTCCGGCGCCCACGAGCGCCACAGCGCGAGCACGGCCTCGACGAACTCGTCGCCGCGGTCGTACAGCTCGGTACGCCCGAGCTGCTCCGCGCGCGGGAAGTTCGCGTAGTTGGCAGGGCCGCTGGACTGGATGACGTTCCACGCGACGCGCCCGCCCGACAGGTGGTCCAGGCTGAGCAGCGTGCGCGCGAGGTTGTACGGCTCGTTGAAGCTCGTCGAGAGCGTCACGCCGACGCCGAGGTGGTCGGTCACCGCGACGACCTGCGCGGCGAGCTGCGCCGGGTCGTGCTTGAGGCCGTTGCTCAGGCCGTGCCGCGCGAAGCCCTCGCGGTAGCTCACGGTCTCCGGGATGAACGCCAGGTCGAACCGCGCGCGCTCCAGGGTGCGGGCGATGTCCTGGTAGAGCGTGCGGTCGTTGAAGTCGCGCTCGGAGTACGGGTGGCGCCAGGCGCCGGCGTAGTGCCCGCTCGGGAACAGCAGGTACGCGCCGAGGAACAGCTGTCGCTCGGTCATGGGGTCCCCCTCGTGGTCGGTGGGTGGTGGTCAGGCGGAGACGAGCTCGGGGCGGTGCTGTCCGCGGACCGCTGCCGGTCGCGGCAGGCCGAGGTTGTCGCGCAGGGTCGTGCCCTCGTACTCGTCGCGGAAGATCCCGCGACGGCGCAGCTCGGGCACGAGCCGTCGGGTCACGTCGTGCAGTCCCTGCGGGATCGACGACGGCAGCAGGACGAACCCGTCCGCCGCGTCCCCGTGGAACCACGACTCGAGCTCGTCGGCCACCTCGCCCACCGTCCCGACGACCTGCCGGTGGCCGCTCGAGCCGACCTCGAGCTCGATGAGGCGGCGCAGCGTCCAGCCCTCGTGCACCGCGAGGTCGCGGAACACCTGCGCGCGGGACTGGCGGATGTTGACCGTCGCCGGGTCGGGCAGCAGGTGCTCGGGCGGCACCTCGTCGAGCCCGACGCCCGACAGGTCCGCGCCGCCGAGCTGGCGCTGCAGCCGCAGGAGCCCCGCCGCCAGGTCGACGCGCCCGTCGAGCGCGCGCTTGGTCGCGACCGCCTCGTCGTGCGTGTCGCCGACGACGACGCTCGTGCCGGGCAGGACGAGCACGTGCTCCGGCTCCCGGCCGAGCGCCGCGACGCGCGACTTCACGTCCCGGTAGAACTCGCGGGCGCCGCGCAGCGACTGCTGCGCCGTGAAGATGACGTCGGCGTACCGGGTGCCGAGCTCCTTGCCGTCCTGCGACGACCCCGCCTGCACCAGCACGGGACGGCCCTGCGGCGTGCGCGGCAGGTTCAGCGGCCCGGCGACCGTGAAGTGCTCCCCCACGTGGTCGATCGGGTGCACGCGGTCCTGCTCCGCCCACACGCGCCGCTCGCGGTCGACGACGATCGCGTCGTCGTCCCAGCTGTCCCACAGCGCGGTGGCGACCTCGACGAACTCCGCGGCCCGCCCGTAGCGCCACGTGTGGTCCGGCAGCGGGCCGCCGCCGAAGTTCTCCTGGCCCGCCGACGAGGTGACGACGTTCCACGCCGCACGGCCGTCGGAGATGAGGTCGAGCGACGCGACCTGCCGGGCGAGGTTGTACGGGTGCGAGTACGTGGTCGACGCGGTCGCGATGAACCCGATGCGCTCGGTGAGCGCCGCGAGCGCCGAGAACAGCGTGAGCGGCTCGAGGTGCGCGTACGGGCGGTCGCCGATCTGCTTGCGGTCGAGCGTGACGCCGTCGGCGACGAACAGCGCGTGGAGCTTCGCCCGCTCCGCCTCGAGCGCGATGTCGCGTGCGAGGCCGAGCGAGAACGCCTCCTCGGCGCGCGAGTCCGGCCGGGTCCACGCGCCGCCGACGCCTCCGAGGATGAGGCTCAGGACGAGCTGGCCGCGGCTCATGCGCGCCCCACCTCCTGCGCGTAGAGGTAGCGCGACGGCCGCTGCTCCCACGTCACCGCGCGGGAGATCACCGCGGTGAACGGCGACGGGTACAGGAAGATCGTGTGCGCCTGCTCGCGGTACAGCGCGGTCGCCTGCCGCACGAGGTCGCCCTGCTCGTCGACGTCGGTCGACGCCTGGATCTGCTTGACGAGCGCGTCGAACTCCGGCGAGACCACGTCGCTCTGGATGTGGTCGGTCGTGAACGGGTCGAACAGCTGGTAGCCGCCCCGGTACTGCCCGCCCCACATGATGTAGACGAGGTCCGCGCCGGCCTGCGCGTCGCCGTACTGCCGCTCGATCCACGCGGGGAACGGCGTCTGCGTGATCGTGAGCTTCACGCCGACCTGCTCCCACTGCGACGCGATCGCCTGCGACGCGAGGTCCGCCGACACGTACGTGCCCGACGGGACGTCGACCTCGAGCTCGAAGCCGTCGGCGTAGCCCGCCTCGGCGAGCAGCGCGCGCGCCTTGTCGAGGTCGAACGGGTACGCCTCGAGGTCCGGGTTCTCCTCCTGGTAGGGCTCGAACAGCACCGACCCGGGCAGCGGCTCGACGGCCCCCTTGAAGAGTCCCTCGATGATCGTCTCCTTGTCGGTGGCGTAGTTGAGCGCCTGCCGCACGCGCTCGTCCGCGAGCGGCGTGCCCTTCTTCTCCTCGTTGACGGCGAGGACGAGCGGCTGCGGTCCGACGCCCAGCACCGTCTCGTAGACCGGCGAGTCGGCGAACTGGTCGAGGCTCAGCGGCTCGACGTTCAGCACGATGTCCGCCTCGTTCGCGGCGATCGCGGCCACGCGCTGGGCCTCGGACGCGAGGACCGTGTAGCGCACCTTCTCGAACGCCGGCTTCTCGCCCGCGTAGTGCGGGTTGAGCGAGAGCGTCACGCCGTTCTCGAGGTCGAGGTCGTCGACCTGGTACGGCCCGGTGCCGAGCGACTCGGTGTCGAGGTTGTGCGACTCGGCGAACGCCTTGTCGACGATGTACACGTTCCACAGCCGGCCGGGCAGGTCGAGCGCGGGCGCCAGCAGGTCGAACCGGACCGTGTCCTCGTCGACCGCCGTGACGGACTTCGTGTAGACGCGCAGCGGCGCGCCGAGCGTGCCCTCGTACTCCGGGTCGAGCAGTCGCTCGAAGTTCCACGCGATCGTCTGCGCGGTCAGCGGGGTGCCGTCGGAGAACACCGCGTCGGTGCGCACGGTGAACTCCCACTGCAGGTCGCTGACCTGCGTCCACTCGGTCGCGAGCGAGGGCGCGACCTCGTTGTCCGGCGTGATGCGCGTGAGCGCCTCGTACACCGAGCCCGCGACGGCGCCCTGGCTGTCGGGCGAGCCGCCCTTGTGCGGGTGGAGGTTCGTGAGCTGGCGGCTGAGCACGAGGCGCAGCGTGTCGCCGGCGGCGGGCGCCGCGGTGACGCCCGACGACGAGCCGGGGTCGGCGCTCGTCGACGACGCGCACGCCCCGAGGACGAGCAGCGCGGCGGTGGCCGCGGCGATGCCGGCGAGCCGTCGACGGGACGAGGACGTGGATCGGGACACGGAGGGGCTCCTGCGTTCGAGGGTGTCCGCCGGCACGGTCGGCCGGCGGCGGGTGGAGGTCGGCCTGGTCATGCGGTGCCCTGGCCGGGGACCGCGGCGACCAAGGCGCGGGTGTACGGGTGCTGCGGGTCGTCCAGCACGTCCCGGGTGCGGCCCTGCTCGACGATCCGCCCGGCGCGCAGCACCACGACGTCGTCGCACAGGAACCGCCCGACACCCAGGTCATGCGAGATGAACAGGTAGGTCAGGCCGCGCTCGGCGCGCAGCCGCTCGAGCAGGCGCAGGATGCGCGCCTGCACGGACAGGTCGAGGGCGGAGACGGGCTCGTCGGCGACGACGAGGCGCGGCCGGGTCGCGAGCGCCCGCGCGATGCCCACGCGCTGGCGCTGCCCGCCCGACAGCTCGCCGGGCAGCCGCTGCGCGAACGCGCGCGGCAGCTCGACCTCGTCGAGCAGGTCGGCGACCTGCCGCTCGGCCTCGCGGCGGCTCAGGCCGAGCGTGAGCTCGAGCGGCTCGCGCAGCGTCTGCGCGACCGTGAGACGTGGGTCGAGGGAGCCGTACGGGTCCTGGAACACGTACTGCACGTCGCGGCGCCACGCGCGCCGCTGCGCGCGGTCGAGCCGCGTCGCGTCGAGGCCGTCGTGCTCGACCGTGCCCGAGTCGGCGCGCTCGAGGCCGACGACGATGCGTGCGAGCGTCGTCTTGCCCGAGCCGGACTCCCCGACGAGGCCGAGCGCGGCGCCCTGCCGGATCGTGAGGTCGACGCCGTCGAGCGCGACGTGCCGTGTGCGGCCGTGGGCACCGCGCAGCGCGAACGCCCGGCGCAGGTCCCGCACGACGAGCTGCGGCGCGACCTCGTCGGCGGCGGGCGACGACGCGCGCGGCGTCACCCGGGCGCGCTCGAGACGACTGGGCACCGCGGCGAGCAGGCGCTGCGTGTACTCGTGCTGCGGCCGCTCGAGCACGTCGCGCGTCGGGCCGGACTCGACGACGACGCCCTGCGACATGACGTGCACGTGGTGCGTGCGGTCGGCGATCACGCCGATGTCGTGGCTGACGAGCAGCACGCCGAGCCCGTGCCGCTCGCGCAGGTCGTCCAGCAGGTCGAGCACCTGCGCCTGCACCGACACGTCGAGCGCGGTCGTCGGCTCGTCGGCGATGAGCAGGCGCGGCGAGCGCGCGAGCGCCATCGCGATGACGACGCGCTGGTTGAGCCCGCCGGACAGCTCGTGCGGGAAGGCGTGCGCGGTCTTGGCCACGTCGTCGATGCCGACGTCGCGCAGCAGCTGCGCGACCTGCTCGCGCGCCGCACGCCGCGGCGTGCCCGCGGGCAGCGCCTCCGCGACCTGGCGCCCGATGCGCAGGCGCGGGTTGAGCGCAGGCGTCGGGTTCTGGAACACGACGCCGACGTGCGCGGCGAGGTGGGCCCGCCGGTCCCGCGGCGCGAGCGCGCGCACGTCACGCCCGACGACGTCCACGCCGCCCGACCAGACCTCGACGCCGGCGGGCAGCAGGCCGGCCACCGCGAGCGCGGTGAGCGTCTTGCCCGAGCCGGACTCCCCGACGAGCCCGACGACCGACCCCGCGGGGACGTCGAGGGACACCCCGCGGACGATCGGCACGGGCTCGGAGTCCCGGCCCGCCGCGCCTCGTCGTGCCGCCGGCCGTTCCAGGCCCACGACGAGGTCGCGCACGGCGAGCGCGGCGGTGCCGGTCGGCCGGGCCTCGAGCGTGGCGAGCGACGGACGGTCGTGCAGGTCGACGCTCATCGGTCGACTCCCTTCGACGAGGCGCCGGTCCGGCCGGCGCCGAACCGCTCCGCGAGGCCGTCGCCCAGCAGCTGCAGGGCGACGATCGTGACGATGAGGGCGACGCCCGGGACGAGCGAGAGCCAGGGGGCGGTCGCGAGGCGCGCCTGCCCGGCCGAGACCATCTGGCCCCAGTCGGGCTGCGGCGGCTGCACCCCGAGCCCCAGGAACCCGAGGCTGGACTCGAGCAGCAGCACGGCCGAGGCGGACAGGGTCACCGCGACGAAGAACAGCGGCAGCACGCTCGGGACCACGTGGCGGCACGCGACCGCACCGCGGCCCGCGCCGGCCACGCGCGCGGCCTCGACGTACGGCTGCGCGACGACGGCACGCGCGTGCCCGCGGATCACCCGGAACGTCAGCACCCAGGCGCCCAGCACGAGCACGACGACGATCGGCACGAACGAGTTGCCGACGAACGACAGGATGACGATCGCGAGCACGATCGACGGCACCGCGAGCTGCACGTCCGCGAGCCGACCGCCGATCGCGTCGACCACGCCTCCGAACAGCGCGCCGGCCACGGCGAGGCCGAGGCCCAGCACGGACGCGACGAGGCTCGCGACCGCCGTCACCGCGAGCGCCGTGCGCCCGCCGTGCACGGTGCGTGCGAGCAGGTCCCGTCCGAGCTCGTCGGTGCCGAACCAGTGCTCGGCCGACGGCGCCTGCAGGATCGCCGTGAAGTCCTGCGCGTACGGGTCGGCCACCAGCAGCGGCCCGACGACCGTGGCGGCGACGACGAGGGCGAGCAGCGACGCGCCCACCCACGTGCCCACGCTGAGCCGCGCACGGCGCCGCGGCGCGGCCACCTCGCGGACGGAGGTGGACGTGGCGCCGTCGACGACGACGGCGGCGAGCTCGGCGGTCATGAGCGCAACCTCGGTTCGGCGATGGCGGCCAGGACGTCGACGAGCAGGTTGATCAGCACGAAGCCGACCGCGATGACCAGCACGCAGACGATGACCAGCGGGTAGTCGCGGTTCTGGACCGCGTTGATGGACAGCTGCCCGATGCCGGGCCAGCCGAAGATCGACTCGGTCACCACGGCTCCCCCGAGCAGCACGCCCGCCTGGATGCCGACGACCGAGAGCGTGGGGCCGAGCGAGTTGCCGAGCACGTGGCGACGCACGAGCACGTGGCGCGACAGACCCTTGGCCCGCGCGGTCCGCACGTGGTCGGCGCCGAGCGTGTCGAGCACCGCGGTGCGCAGCACGCGGGCGATCGCGGGGACGAACGCGACCGCGAGCGTGAGCGCCGGCAGCACGAGGCCCGCCGGGCCGGTCCCGCCGGTCGCGGGGAGCCAGCCGAGGTTCACCGCGAACACGAGCGTCACGAGGATGCCGAAGAAGAAGGTCGGGATCGCGTCGAGCCCGACGACGAACGACAGCGGGACGCGGCGCCAGAACGCCGAGCGTGCGGTCGCCGAGACGTACCCGATCGTCCCGCCGACCAGGATGCCGAGCGCGAGCCCCGCGAACCCGAGCTGCAGGCTCGCGGGCAGCCGCTCGAGCGCGATCCCGACCGGGTCCGCGCCGTAGCGCAGCGAGTCCGGGAAGTCACCGCGCACCGCGGCGCCGAGGAAGCTGACGTACTGCACCGCGACGGGCCGGTCGAAGCCGAGCTGCGCGGTGAGCCGCGCGGCCTCCTCGGGCGGGGCGTCGGGCGCGATGAGCAGCAGCGCGGGGTTGCCGGTCGAGTACAGCGCGAAGAAGACGAGCGTCGCGGCACCCCACACGGCGACCAGCCCCGTGAGGAGGCGGCCGCCCAGGTAACGCCAGCCGACGGGCGGACGCAGGCGGCGCGCGACCGCGGCGAGCCGCGGGCCGGTGCCGGACGCCGCGGGTACCGCGGGCGGTCGGGCGGTGAGGACGGACATGGGTGCTCCGGAGGTCTGGGGCGGACCGGGACGGCCGGTCGGGCAGGAGGGGACGCACGACGACCGCGAGGGCGGCCGGCGAGACGCGCAGGGCGCGACGACGACGCGGGCCGGGCGGCGCCACGAGGCGGCCCGGTCCGGGCGTGCGGGAGGGCGTCGACCACCGTGACGGTCGACGGCGGGCGCGCGGCCCGCGGCGGGGTGCGGCGTGTCGAGGGCGCGCGTGGGCGCCCGCGCTCAGGCGTCGCTCAGGTCAGCGACAGCACGCGACGGCGGGACAGCAGCGCATCGCGGTGAGGTGGTGGTGCTTCGACATGGCCGCCTCCGGCGGGAGGTCGTACGGGGTCCGGCGCCGAGACGACGCGGACGCGGTGCGCCCGGGGACACGTGCCCGGTCGCCCGGGTCGCGCCGCACCGCCAGCCGGGCCTGACGGCGGTGCGTGAAACCGCGAGGAACGTACGAGCGCGCCCGGCAAGGGTCAATGGTCCCCCTCGTACGTCCCACGATCCGAGACCCGCCGCCCGCGATCAGGGCCGACGCCGTGCGGTCAGCCGGGGGGTCAGCCGTGCGGACGGGTCAGGAGGCGACGCGGCGGCGGGTGAGCACGAGGTCGTCGCGGTGGACGAGCTCACGGTCGTAGCCCGCGCCGAGCTCGCGGCGCAGGTCGCGCGTCGATCGACCGAGCAGGCTCGGCACCTCGTCGGAGCCGAACGCCACGAGACCCCGCGCGACGACGCGCCCGTCCGGGGCGACGAGCTCGACCGGGTCCCCCGCCTCGAAGTCGCCCTCGACGGCGGTGACCCCCGCGGGCAGCAGCGACGTGCGCCGCTCGACGACGGCCTTGACCGCGCCCTCGTCGAGGACGAGCCGACCGCGGACGCGCGCGGCGTGCGCGAGCCACAGCAGACGGATCGACTTGCGCCGACCGGTCGCCGCGAACCACGTGCCGACGTCGTCGCCCGCGAGCGCCTGGGCGGCCTGCGCGGCTGAGGTCAGCACCACGGGGATGCCCGACGCGGTCGCGATCGCGACCGACTCGAGCTTGGTGACCATGCCGCCCGTGCCGACCGCCGAGCCGCGCCGCGACACGTCGATGCCCTCGAGGTCGCGCGCGCTGTCGACGCGCGAGATCCGCCGCGCTCCCGGCGAGGACGGTGCGGCCGTGTACAGGGCGTCCACGTCGGTGAGCAGCACGAGTGCGTCGGCGTGCACGAGGTGGGAGACGAGGGCCGCGAGGCGGTCGTTGTCGCCGAACCGGATCTCGTCGGTCGCGACCGCGTCGTTCTCGTTGATCACGGGGACGACACCGAGGTCGAGCAGGCGCGTCAGCGCGCGGTGCGCGTTGCGGTAGTGCACGCGCCTGACCGTGTCGTCGGCGGTGAGCAGCACCTGCCCGACGCGCAGGCCGAGGTCCGCGAACGCCTTCGTGTAGTGCGCGACGAGCAGCCCCTGCCCCACCGACGCGGCCGCCTGCTGCGTCGCGAGGTCCCGCGGGCGCGCCGCGAGGCCGAGCGGCCCGATCGCCGCGGCGATGGCACCCGACGAGACGAGCACGACCTGGCCGCCCGCGGCGCGACGCTTCGCGAGGACGTCGACCAGCGCCCGGAGCCGCTCGGGGTCGAGCCTTCCGTCCGGGCTCGTCAGGGACGACGAGCCGACCTTGACGACGACCCGCGAGGCCGTGGCGATCTCGGCGCGGTCGTGCAACGGAGGGGCGGTCACCTGGGCATTCTCCCGGTCAGTCGGCGTCGGGGTCGGTCCACACGCCGTGCTCACGCTCGGAGCGCAGCTCGGCACGCGCGGCCGCCTTCGCGTCCATGCGCTCCTTGAACTCGGCGCGCTTCTCGCCGCGCGTCGGACGCGAGTGGTCCTCGAGGCGCAGGTCCGTGCCGCGCGCGCCGAGCAGCTCGGCACCCGTGACCAGCGTCGGCTCCCAGTCGAACACCACGGAGTTCGTCTCCGGGCCGATGCGCACCTCGTCGCCGGCCACGGCACCGGCCGCGAACAGCCGCTCCTCGACGCCGAGCCGCGCGAGGCGGTCCGCGAGGTAGCCCACCGCCTCGTCGTTGTTGAAGTCGGTCTGGCGCACCCAGCGCTCGGGCTTCTCGCCGCGCACCTGGAACCAGACCTCGCCCCCGGCCTCGCGCCGCGTGACGGTGAAGCCCGCGTCGTCGACCGCACGCGGCCGCAGCACGACGCGCGTCGCCTCGGGCGCGGGCGCCTCGCGGCGCGCCGTCTCGACGATCTGCGCGAGCGCGAACGTCAGCGGGCGCAGCCCCTCGTGACTCGCGGTCGACACCTCGAACACGCGCAGGCCGCGCGCCTCGAGCTCGGGACGTACCAGCTCCGCGAGGTCGCGGGCCTCGGGGACGTCGATCTTGTTGAGCACGACGACGCGCGGACGCTCGGTCAGCGGCACGCGGCCGCCCTCGATCTCCAGGTCGCCGGCGTACGCCGCGAGCTCGGACTCGATGACGTCGAGGTCGGACAGCGGGTCGCGGCCCGGCTCGAGCGTCGCGCAGTCGAGCACGTGGACGAGCACGGCGCAGCGCTCGACGTGCCGCAGGAACTCCAGGCCCAGCCCGCGCCCCTCGGACGCACCCGGGATGAGCCCCGGGACGTCCGCGACCGTGTAGCGCGCGTCGCCCGCCTGCACGACGCCGAGGTTCGGCACGAGCGTCGTGAACGGGTAGTCGGCGATCTTCGGGCGCGCCGCGGAGATCGCGGCCACGAGGCTCGACTTGCCCGCCGACGGGTACCCGACGAGCGCGACGTCGGCGATCGTCTTGAGCTCGAGCACGACGTCGGCGCTCTCCCCCGGCTCGCCGAGCAGCGCGAAGCCGGGCGCCTTGCGGCGCGGCGACGCGAGGGCCGCGTTGCCCAGTCCGCCGCGGCCGCCGGACGCGACGACGTACTCGGCGCCGACGCCCACGAGGTCGGCGACGACCTCGCCGTCCGGGGTCTTGACGACCGTGCCGTCCGGGACACCGAGGACGAGGTCCTCACCGGTCGCACCCGCGCGGTGGTCCCCCATGCCCTGCGTGCCGGACGAGGCGCGCCGGTGCGGCAGGTGGTGGAACTCGAGCAGCGTGGTGACCTGCGGGTCGACCCGCAGGATCACCGAGCCGCCGTTTCCTCCGTTGCCGCCGTCGGGGCCGGCGAGCGGCTTGAACTTCTCGCGGTGGATGGAGGCGCAGCCGTGCCCGCCGTCACCACCGGTCGCGTGCAGCACCACGCGGTCGACGAACGTCGCCACGGCGGACCTCCTGGGATAGCGGGACTTCGATGGTCGAACGACGAAGGGGCGCACCGAGACGGTGCGCCCCTTCGTGACGAGTCGTGGAGAGGACTCAGGCCTCGGCAGCGACGATGTCGACGACCTTGCGGCCGCGGCGCGTGCCGAACTGCACCGCACCGGCAGCCAGCGCGAACAGCGTGTCGTCGCCACCGCGACCCACGTTGTTGCCGGGGTGGAAGTGGGTGCCGCGCTGGCGGACGATGATCTCGCCGGCCTTGACGACCTGGCCACCGAAGCGCTTCACGCCCAGGCGCTGGGCGTTCGAGTCGCGACCGTTGCGCGAGGAGCTCGCGCCCTTCTTGTGTGCCATGACGAACCTGCTCTCGGGTTGCTCAGAACTGTCGCTGCAGCCGCGGCGTGCCGCGGCGCGAGATCACTTGATGCCGGTGACCTTGAGGCGCGTGAGGGCCTGACGGTGGCCCTGGCGCTTGCGGTAGCCGGTCTTGTTCTTGTACTTGAGGATGTCGATCTTCGGGCCCTTCTCGTCCCGGACGACCTCCGCCGTGACCTTGACCTTCGCGAGCGCACCCGCGTCGGTGGTCACCTTCTCGCCGTCGACGAGCAGGAGTGCCGGCAGCTCGACCGTCGAACCCGCCTCGGCGGCGAGACGGTCGACGACGACGACGTCGCCGACGGCGACCTTCTCCTGGCGGCCGCCGGCCTTCACGATCGCGTACACCACGTTGCTGCTCATCTCTGCTCGTCGAACTGCTCGGTCCAAGGTGTCAGGTGCCTGCCAGCGCCCGCGCGCGTCCCACAGCGTCCGGTCAGGACCGGTCCGTCGGGGAGTCGCGTTCGCGCCGACCTCGTTCGTCGATCGGCGGCACACATGACCAGCGCGCACACGGCGCACCGTCGATCTAGGTTACGGACCCCGCGCCGCAGGGTCAAACCTGGTGAGCGCTGCCGCCGTCCGCGGGACGAACGTCACACCGCTCGGGCGGTGCTCCCGCGACGTCGCCGCGGGAGCACCCTCGCCGTCAGCCGGCGTCGTCCGCCGCGCCCTCGTCCTGCGACGCCTCGTCGGCGTCGAACGTCACGAAGACCGACGGGTCGACCGGGGTCAGCTCGAGCCGCTCCGCGGGGGCGTGCTCCTTGCGCAGCGACGAGAGCTCGGCGAGCACGTCGAGCTCGGGTCCGGAGGCCTTGTCGGGCTCCCCCGTCCCGCCCTCGGGCGCGTCGACGTCCACCGTCTCTGACGTCGCCGCGACGGACTCGACGACGGTGTCGACGACGAGCTCCGCCGCCGGCTCCGTGACCGGCTCGGCCGCGGGCTCCACCGGCGCGGCGGTGGCCTCGACGCCCGTCACGGCCGGCTCGGGCGCCGGGGCGTCCCCGAGGTGCTCGTGGTCGTGCTCATGGTCGTGCTCGTGGGCGTGCGCAGCCGCCGCGGCGATCGTCGCGAGCGTCGCCTTCACGGCCGAGCGCTCCTGCGGGAGCACCGGGACGCCGGCGTGCGCGGCCGCGGGGGCCGTCTCCTTCGCCCCGCCGCGCTTGCGACGCGAGCGCTTGGGCTCGTCGGTCGCGGCGGGCTGCGGCGCGCCAGCGTCGGGCCGCGGGTTCTTCTCGACCGGCTGGTCGTGCACGATGAAGCCGCGCCCGTGGCAGTGCTCGCACGTCTCCGAGAACGCCTCGACGAGCCCCTGGCCCACGCGCTTGCGCGTCATCTGGACGAGGCCGAGCGACGTCACCTCGGCGACCTGGTGCTTGGTGCGGTCCCGCCCGAGGCACTCGACGAGCCGGCGCAGCACGAGGTCACGGTTGGACTCGAGCACCATGTCGATGAAGTCGATGACGATGATGCCGCCGATGTCGCGCAGCCTCAGCTGCCGGACGATCTCCTCCGCGGCCTCGAGGTTGTTGCGCGTGACGGTCTCCTCGAGCGTGCCGCCCGAGCCGGTGAACTTGCCGGTGTTGACGTCGACGACCGTCATCGCCTCGGTGCGGTCGATCACGAGCGAGCCGCCCGAGGGCAGCCAGACCTTGCGGTCCATGCCCTTGGTGAGCTGCTCGTCGATACGGTGCGCCGAGAACACGTCACCCGTGCCCGTGTACTTGGAGACCTTCTGCGCGAGGTCGGGCGCGAGCTCGTCGATGTACGACGAGATGGTCGACCACGCGTCGTCGCCCTGGACGACGAGCGACGAGAAGTCGTCGTTGAAGATGTCGCGGACCACGCGGATCGCCATGTCCGGCTCGCCCTGCAGCAGCGCGGGCGCCGACGCGGTCCTCGACTTCTTCTCGATGGCCTCCCACTGCGACTGCAGGCGCGCGATGTCGGCACGCAGCTCGTCCTCGCTCGCGCCCTCGGCGGCGGTGCGCACGATCACGCCCGCGGAGTCCGGCACGACCTCGCGCAGGATCTTCTTGAGGCGGTTGCGCTCGGTGTCGGGGAGCTTGCGGCTGATGCCGGTCATGCCGCCGCCCGGCACGTAGACCAGGTAGCGGCCGGCGAGCGTGACCTGCGAGGTCAGGCGCGCACCCTTGTGGCCGATCGGGTCCTTGGTGACCTGCACGAGCACCGAGTCGCCGGACTTCAGCGCCTGCTCGATGCGGCGCGGCTGACCCTCGAGCCCGGCCGCGTCCCAGTTCACCTCGCCCGCGTAGAGCACGGCGTTGCGGCCCTTGCCGACGTCGACGAACGCGGCCTCCATGCTCGGCAGGACGTTCTGCACGCGGCCGAGGTACACGTTGCCGACCATCGACGCCTGCTGCTGGTTGGAGACGTAGTGCTCGACGAGCACGCCGTCCTCGAGCACGGCGATCTGCGTGCGGCCGTCCTTCTCGCGGACGATCATCGACCGCTCGACCGACTCGCGGCGCGCCAGGAACTCGGCCTCGGTGATGATCTGGCGGCGACGGCCGGCGTCGCGGCCCTCACGGCGACGCTGACGCTTCGCCTCGAGGCGCGTCGACCCGCGCAGCGCGGTCACCTCGTCGCCCCGGCGACGCGGCTCGGCGCCACCGTCGCCCTCGCCGGAGCGCGACCCGCGACGACGGCGGCGGCGGCGACGGCTCGAGCCGCCCTCGCCCTGCTCGTCGTCGCCCTCGTCACCCTCGGGCTCGTCGGCGGCCTCGGCGTCGCCGGACGCCTGCTCGGCGCCCTCGGCCTCGTCGTCACGGTCGGTGGTCTCGGACCGGCGGCGCCCACGGCCACCGCGGCGACGACGACGGCGCTGGGCCGAGGTCCCCTCGGCGGTCTCGTCCTCGGTCTCCTCCGACGACGTCGCGGCGTCGGCGTCCGCCGTCACGTCACCGGTCGCGTCCTCGACGTCGGCCGCGACGGGCTCGGCGGTCTCGTCGGACCCGGTCTTCTCCTCGGGCTTGTCCTGCCCGCCCTCGGCGCGCGCACCGCGACCGCGGCGGCCGCGACGACGACTCGGGCGCTCGCCCTGCGCGTCGTCGCCGGTCTCGCCCGCGACGCCCTCGACGGACTCGGCGAGGGCCGAGGCGTCGACATCGTCGGGAGCGGCCTCAGGAGCGGCCTCGGCCGCGTGGCGGGCCGCCTGCGAGATCTCCTCGGGTGACCCGGCGCTCGAGGTCGCACGACGACGCCGCGGCCGGGCCGCGGTGAGGTCGGGGGCCTGGAACAGCAGCGCGGTGGTCGCGAGGCGCGGAGCGAGCGGCGCGGCCGTCTCGGGTGCGCTCTCGGACGCGGGCTCGGCGGGTGCCTCGTCGGTCGCGGCGTCGGCGTCCTGCTCGGCCGCCTCCTCCTCGTCCTCCTCGGAGGTCTCCTCGACGACGGGCTCCGGGGCAGTGGTGGCGCGGCGCGAGCGCCGGCGAGCCGGCTTCTCCGCCGCTGCCGGCGTCTCGGCGTCCTCGACCGGGGCGTCGACCGGCGTCTCGGCGGGCGCGTCGACGAGCGCGGCGTCGACGGGGACGGGGGTGGCGACCGGGCGCGTCGCGGCACGGCGACGGCGGGCGGGCTTGGCCGGGGCCTCGGCAGAGGCGGCGTCCGAAGCCTCCGGCGCGGCCTTCTCCGGCGCGGCGGCCTCGGCGGTTCCCGGCGCGGCGGCGTCGGCGGTGTCCGGCGCCGCGACCTTCTTCGCGCGGGTGCGACGGGCCTTCGCGGGCTTGTCCGCTGCCGGCGTGTCTGCCGCGGCCTTCTCGTCGGACGGCTCGGCCGCGGCCTCGGCGGAGACCGCCTCGACGGGCGTGTCCGCGGCGGCGTCGCTCGCGACCACCTCGGGCGGAGCGGCGGGGCGCGACGCGCGACGACGACGCGGGCGCGTGGTCGTCGGCTCACCCCCGTCCACGCTCGGTGCTGCTGCTGCGTCCAGCTCGGGGGTGTTCTGGTCGGTCACGCGGAGCGCTCCTGGGTACCGCGAACCACCGTCCACACGTGTGGCGGTCCTCGGTCGGTCGGTCGTCGCCCACGCGGCGCGTGGCGACGGAAGTCGTCGGTCGCGGCCGCACTCCGGGCCGGCGCGCACCATCGCCTGCCTCGTCCGTCCGGGCCGGGTGGGCCTCTCGACGGTGCAGCGGCGGCTGGCGCGCGCAGCGCACTGGGTGCGAGCTCACGGGTCCGCCTCGCGGTGTGGACGCTCGTCGGACCGCGGTCAGTATCGCACAGCACACCCGTCGAGGCGCGCTCACGACGCCCCGGCGGTTCACGACAGGACGTCAGGTCCCGGGACCTTGGTCCCGGATGCGTGGACGGTGCCGTCCTAGCGTTCCGTGCAGGTGGGGTCACCCCCCGATCCCATGCCGCCCGCACGCCTTTCGGAGAACACGTGGACGCCCTCGACCTGGCCCGCTGGCAGTTCGGCATCACGACCGTCTACCACTTCATCTTCGTGCCGCTGACGATCGGCCTGTCGCCGCTCGTCGCGATCATGCAGACGATCTGGTACCGCACGGGCGACGAGCGCTGGCTGCGCCTGACCAAGTTCTTCGGCAAGCTCCTGCTGATCAACTTCGCGATCGGTGTCGCCACCGGGATCGTGCAGGAGTTCCAGTTCGGGATGGCCTGGAGCGAGTACTCGCGGTTCGTCGGCGACGTGTTCGGTGCGCCGCTCGCGATGGAGGCGCTCGCCGCGTTCTTCGTCGAGTCGACGTTCCTCGGCCTGTGGATCTTCGGGTGGGACCGCCTGCCGAAGAAGATCCACCTCGCGACGATCTGGGCGGTCGCGGTCGCGACGACGTTGTCGGCGTACTTCATCCTCGCGGCGAACTCGTGGATGCAGCACCCGGTCGGCATCACGTACAACTTCGAGACCGGCCGCGCCGAGATGAACGACATCGGCGCGGTGCTCACGAACCCGACCGTGCTCGCGGCGTTCCCGCACACGATCACCGCGGCGTGGGTGACCGCGGGCACGTTCGTCGCCGGCATCGCCGCCTGGTGGATGGTCAAGAAGGTCCGCTCGGGCGACGTCGCCACGGCGCGTGACGTCTACCGCCCCGCGGTGATCGTCGGGCTCGTCGCGATGCTGGTCGGCGGCGTCGGCGTCGCGGTCTCGGGCGACGCGCAGGCCAAGCTCATGTTCGAGCAGCAGCCCGCCAAGATGGCGGCGGCCGAGGGCCTGTGCGAGTCGACCGACGGCGCGTCGTTCTCGATCCTCGCGATCGGCGACCTCACGAACGACTGCGACGGCGTCAAGCACCTCATCGAGATCCCCGGCCTGACCTCGTTCCTCGCGACGAACGACTTCGACGCGCACATCCGCGGCGTCGACGAGCTGCAGGAGTACTACACGCAGTGGATCGGCGAGTGGGAGGCCGAGCACGGCGTCGTGTTCGACGAGGACACGGCGTTCTACCCGAACCTCGCGATCACCTACTGGTCGTTCCGCCTCATGATCGGGTTCGGCGCCGGCTCGGCGGCCCTCGCGCTCGGCGCGCTGTGGCTGCTGCGCAAGAAGGGCTCGGTCACGGACAAGAAGTGGTTCGGCACGCTCGGCGTCGCCGCGATCGCCACCCCGTTCCTGGCCTCCTCGTTCGGCTGGATCTTCACCGAGATGGGCCGCCAGCCGTGGGTCGTCGCGCCGAACCCCGACGCGTCGGGCGTCGACGGCGTCTGGCTGCTCACCGCGCGCGGCGTGTCCACCGTGACGAGCCCCGCGACGATCTGGATCTCCCTGATCGGCTTCACGCTGCTGTACGGCGTGCTCGCGGTCGTCTGGTACCGCCTCATGCACCGCTACGCGGTCGAGGGCGTCGCCGCGAGCGAGAAGGACCCGAGCCCCGAGGCGCGCGCCGGGTCCGACGACGACACCACGACCCTGTCCTTCGCCTACTGAGCCGCGAGACGGAGACATCATCATGGAGCTGACGACCGTCTGGTTCGTCCTGATCGCGGTCCTGTGGACCGGCTACCTCGTGCTCGAGGGGTTCGACTTCGGCGTCGGGATGCTGCTCGGCATCCTGCCCAAGAAGAACGACCGCGAGCGCGAGCGCCGCGTCATGATCAACACCATCGGCCCCGTGTGGGACGGCAACGAGGTGTGGCTGCTCACCGCCGGCGGTGCGACGTTCGCGGCGTTCCCCGAGTGGTACGCGACCCTGTTCAGCGGGTTCTACCTGCCGCTGTTCCTCATCCTGCTCGCGCTCATCGTGCGCGTGGTCGCGTTCGAGTGGCGCGGCAAGATCGACGACGACCGCTGGCGGGCCTGGGCGGACCGCGCGCTGATCGTCGGGTCCTGGCTGCCGGCCGTGCTGTGGGGCGTGGCGTTCGCGAACATCGTGCGCGGCGTCGAGCTCGACGCCGACCACCAGTACGTGGGCGGGTTCTTCGCGCTGCTCAACCCGTTCGCGCTGCTCGGCGGCGTGGTGACCGCGCTGATCTTCCTCACGCACGGCGCGATCTTCCTGGCGTTGAAGTCCGACGGCGACATCCGCACGCGGGCGGGCGCGTTCGCCGCGCGCTCGTCGGTCGCGACGCTCGTCGCGGCGGGCGTGTGGGCCGTGTGGCTGCAGCTGTCCTACTCCGACGAGGGCTGGACGTGGGCCGCGGTCGCGGTCGCCGCCGTCGCGCTCGTGCTCGTCGTGCTCGCGACCCAGGCCCGGCGCGAGGGCCAGGCCTTCGCGGCGTCGGCGGTCGCGATCGTCGCGGCCGTCGTGCTGATCTTCGGCTCGCTGTTCCCCGACGTCATGCCCGCGTTCGACCCCGCGAACTCGCTCACGGTGACGAACGCGGCCTCGACGAGCTACACGCTCACCGTCATGACCTGGGTCGCGGTGATCCTCACGCCGCTCGTCCTGCTCTACCAGGGGTGGACGTACTGGGTGTTCCGCAAGCGCCTGACGACCGAGCACCTGCCCGCACCCGCCGGGCTGCGGTTCGAGCGCCCGGTCGAGGCGGGTGCCGGACGAGGCTCGGGTCAGGCTGCCGGTCAGGAGGACTCCGCGGGATCAGGCACGATCGACGGGTGAAGCCGCTCGACCCGCGCCTGCTGCGCCACGCCCGCGCAGCGCGGTGGTACGTCGCCCTGACCGTCGCGCTCGGCCTCGTGACGGCCGCCCTGGTGGTCGCGCAGGCGCTGCTGCTGGCGCATGTGCTGGGCCGGGCCGTGACCGACGGCGTGGGCCTCGGGGCGGGCGCGTGGGACGCGCTCGCCCCGCTCGTCGGCTGGCTCGTGCTGGTCGTCGCCGCTCGGGTGCTGACCACGGTCGTGCAGGAGCGGTACGCGCACCGCGCCGCGGCGCGCGCGGTGGCCGAGCTGCGCGAGCGCGTCGTCGCGCACGCCACGGCGCTCGGCCCGCGTCGCCTCGGCGACGGCCGCGCGCCGGAGGTGGTGGCGCTCGCGACGCGCGGGCTCGACGACCTCGAGCCGTACTTCGTGCGGTACCTGCCGGCGCTCGTGCTCGCGGCGACCGTCACCCCCGCGACGCTGCTCGTCGTGCTCGGCCTCGAGTGGGTCTCGGCGGCGATCCTCGCCGCGGTGCTCCCCCTCGTCCCGCTGTTCATGTGGCTCGTGGGCGTGCTCACGCAGGGCCGCTCGGAGCGCGGCCTCGCGGCGATGCAGCGGCTCTCCGCGCAGGTGCTCGACCTCGTCGCGGGCCTCTCGACGCTGCGCGCGCTGGGCCGCGAGCGCGGTCCGGGGGCGCGCGTGCAGGCGCTCGGCGACGCGCACCGCCGGGCGACGATGGGCACGCTGCGGATCGCGTTCCTGTCCGGGATGGTGCTCGAGCTGCTCGCGACGCTGTCGGTCGCGCTCGTCGCGGTCGGGATCGGGCTGCGGCTCGTGAACGGCCACCTGGACCTGGTGACGGGCCTCGCCGTGCTCGTGCTGGCGCCCGAGGTGCTCGCGCCGCTGCGGGCCGTCGGCGCGCAGTTCCACGCCTCGACGGACGGCGTCGCGGCCGCCGAGGCCGCGTTCACGCTCCTCGAGGAGCCGCTGCCCGTCGCCTCCGCCGCGACCCGTCCCGCGCCCGACCTGCGCCGCACGCCCGTGCGGCTCGAGCACGTCACGGTCCGCACCGCCCGCGGCGCGACGCCCGACGACCTGAGCGTCGTCCTGACGCCCGGGCGCGTGACCGCGCTCGCGGGCCCGCCCGGGTCCGGCAAGTCCACCGCGGTCGAGGTCCTGCTGGGTCTCCTGACGCCCGACGAGGGGCGCGTGGTGATCGGCGACGACGACGCCGTCGTCGTGGCCGCCGGCGCGCCCGGGACGGTCGACCTCACCGACTTCCGGCGCCAGGTCTCGTGGCTCCCCCAGCGCCCCGTGCTGGAGCCGGGGACGCTCGCGCAGGTCGTGGGTGGCGACGACGAGCAGCGCGCCGCGGCCGCCGCGGTCACCGGGCTCGACGCCGTGGTCGAGCAGCTGCCCGAGGGCTGGGCGACGCGCGTGGGCCGCGGCGGGCACGGCCTGTCCGTCGGGCAGGCGCAGCGCGTCGCGCTGACGCGCGCGCTCGTCGTGACCGCGCCGCTCGTCGTGCTCGACGAGCCGACCGCGCACCTCGACGAAGCGAGCGAGCGCGTGGTGCTGCGCACGGTCGCGGCGCTGCGCGACGCGGGACGCACGGTGCTGCTCGTCGCGCACCGCCCCGCGCTGCTCGCGTGCGCGGACGACGTCGTGACGCTCGCGGCCGAGCCGGTGGCGTCGTGACGGCCCCGACGAGCACCCGGCCGCGCGTGGCGACGGTCCAGGACTCCCCCGCGCGCGGCACGTTGCGCCGCGCCGTCGCGCTGCTCGAGGTCGACCGCGGCCGGTTCGCGCTCGCCGTGCTGCTCGGCACGCTCGCGCTCGGCTGCGCGGTCGCGCTCGCCGCGGTGTCCGCGTGGCTCATCGCGCGCGCGTCCCAGATGCCGCCCGTGCTGACCCTGTCGGTCGCGACGGTCGGCGTGCGCGCGTTCGGCGTCGGGCGCGGCGTGCTGCGGTACGTCGAGCGGCTCGTCTCGCACGACCTCGCGCTGACCGGCATGAGCCGGCTGCGCACCGCGCTGTACGAGCGGCTCGCGGCCGGCCGGCCGGGGGCCGTGCTCGCCGTGCGACGCGGTGACCTGCTCGCGCGCGTCGGCGCGGACGTCGACGACGTCGGCGACCTCGTCGTGCGCGGCCTGCTGCCCGCGGCCGTCGCGACGACCCTCGGGCTCGCGACGACGGTCGCCATGACCCTGATCTGGCCGCCGGCCGGTCTCGCGCTCGGGGTGTGCCTGGTGCTGGCGGGCGTCGTCGCGCCGTGGCTCGCGGACCGCGGCGCCCGCACCGCCGAGCGGCTCGGCACGCAGGCCCGCGCGGACGTCACGGCCGAGGCCCTCGGGCTGCTCGACGACGCCGGACCGCTCACCGTCGCAGGACGCGTCCCCGAGCGACTCGCGGCGCTGCGCGACGCCGACGCCCGAGCCCGCGCGGCGGTCGACGCGGGTGCCGGCCCGTCCGCGCTCGCCGCGGGCCTCGGTCAGCTCGCCATGGGCGTCGCGGTGCTCGCGGCGCTCGTCACCGGCATCCCGGCGGTCGGCGACGGCCGCCTCGACCCGGTGCTGCTCGCCGTGGTCGTCCTCACGCCGCTCGCCGCGTTCGAGGCCACGTCCGTCCTGCCCCAGGCCGCGGTCCAGGTGCACCGCTCGCGCGCCGCCGCCGCGCGCATCCTCGCGCTGCTCGACGCCGCCGACGAGCGGCCCACGGAGACGGCCGCCGCGTCGGCTGCCGGACCGGGATCCGCTGCAGGCCCGGTGGCGCACCTCGCGGCCCGCGACCTCGTCGTCGGATGGCCGGGCGGACCCGACCTGCTCTCCCTCGACCTCGACCTGCGCCCGGGGCGCCTCGTCGCGGTCGTCGGCCCGTCCGGGACGGGCAAGACCACGCTGCTCCTCACGCTCGCCGGCCTGCTCGCGCCGCACACGGGCAGCGTGACCGTGGACGCCGCGCCGCCCGTGCCCGGCCGCACCACGTCGCTCACCGCCGAGGACGCGCACGTGTTCGGCACGACGCTCCTGGAGAACCTGCGCGTCGCGCGCGGCGACGTGACGCCCGACGAGGCGCGCGAGGCGCTGGCCGCCGTCGGGCTCGGCCCCTGGTTCGCCGACCTGCCCGACGGTCTCGACACCCCGCTCGGACCCGACGGTCGCACACTCTCCGGCGGGGAACGTCGCCGCCTCCTGCTCGCCCGCGCGCTCCTGTCCCCCGCGCCGTTCCTGCTGCTCGACGAGCCGACCGAGCACCTGGACAGCGCGGGCGCCGACGAGGTGCTGCACGTCCTGCGCGCGCAGTCCGAGCGCGGCGTGCTCGTCGTGACGCACCGCCTCACGGGTCTCGAGATCGTCGACGAGGTGATCCGGCTCGCCGACGGCCGGGTCGCGGCGCGCGGCACGCACGCGCACCTCCTGGCGCACGACGGCGACTACCGTGAGGCCGTGCAGCACGAGCTCCAGGACCGGCGATGAACGACGAGAACCCCCGCGGGACGCACCGCCGCGCGACACCCGGCGAGGACGGGCTCGTCCCGGTCGCGGGCCAGCCGTTCACGGGCGGAGTCATGTCGGACTCGCAGGCCCCGCCCGTCCCGCTCACCGGCGACGCGCTGACCGACCTGCTCGACGCGATCCTGGCGGTGGCGTCCGAGCTCGAGCTGCCCGCCGTCCTCAACCGGTTCGTGCAGGTCAGCGCCGAGCTCACGGGTGCCCGGTACGGCGCCATCAACGTGCTCGACGACAACGGCACGTCCACCACGTTCGTCTACACGGGCGTGCCCACCGCGATCGCCCGGATGATGCGGCACGCCCCGCACGCGCGCGGCGTCCTCGGCCAGATCCCGGTCCTCGGCGCGCTGCGCCTCGACGACCTCACCGACCACCCCGCGTTCCAGGGCTGGCCCGCCAACCACCCGCCGATGGGCTCCTTCCTCGGCGCGTCCGTCCGGCTGGGTGACCACGTGTTCGGCCAGCTGTACCTGTCCGAGAAGCCGGGCGGGTTCACGGAGTCCGACGAGCAGACCGTGATCGCGCTTGCCGCCGCGACCGGCGTCGCGGTCGCGAACGCCCAGCTCTACGCCGAGTCCGGCCGCCGCGAGCACTGGCTGCGCGCGGGCCAGGAGATCACGACGATGCTGCTCGAGGGCATCGACGAGGAGGACGCGCTCGCGCACATCGCCGCCACGGCGCGCGCCGTCGCCGGGGCGGACACGGCCGCACTCGCGCTGCCCGGCGTGGGTGGCCGGCTCATGATCGAGCTCGCCGACGGGCACGACGCCGACCGCCTGGTCGGCGTGCAGATGCCCGAGCACGGGCGTGCCTGGACCGTCATGACCGAGGGTCGGGGTCTGCTGACGCCCTCGCTGTCCGCGTCACGCAACGTCAAGGTCGAGCAGATGCGCGCGTTCGGCCCCGCGATGTTCGCGCCGCTGCAGACCTCGGGCCGCGGGGTCGGGGTGCTGATCCTGCTGCGGCGCGTGGGGTCGCTGCCGTTCGAGGAGAGCGACCTCGCCACCGCCGAGTCGTTCGCCTCCCAGGCGGCCCTCGCGTTCGTCCTCGCCGAGGCCCGGCACGCGCAGGACATCGCCGCGCTGCTCGACGAACGCGAGCGCATCGCCCGCGACCTGCACGACATGGCGATCCAGCAGCTGTTCGCCACCGGCATGCAGCTCGAGACCGTGCGCCGGCGCGCCGCCCGCGGCGTCGACCCGTCCGAGCTCACCTCGATCGTCGAGGAGGCGCTCGACAACGTCGACTCCTCCGTGCGCGAGATCCGCAAGATCGTCCACGCCCTGCGCGACCCCGACGCCGCCACCGGCCTCGTCGAACGTCTGCGCCGTGAGGCGTCCCTCGCGCGTACCGGCCTCGGCTTCGCCCCGTCGCTCCTCGTGCAGCTCGACGGCGCTCCCCTGTCCGACGACGGGCTCGACGAGGACCGCCTCGACGAGCGCGTCGGCACGGAGCTGACCGACGACGTCGTCGCGGTCGTGCGTGAGGGGCTCGCCAACGCCGCGCGGCACGCGCACGCGTCGTCCGTGTCCGTCCGCGTGGACGTGTCGGGTCAGGGGCCGCTCGGCTCGGTGCGGGTCGACGTCGAGGACGACGGCCTGGGCCTGCCCACGACGCGCAGCCGCCGCTCCGGCACCGGCAACCTCGCCTCCCGCGCCCGCCAGCACGGCGGCACCTTCACCCTCGGCGCCGCACCGGGCGGCCGCGGCACCCTCCTGAGCTGGCAGGCCCCGCTGGGCTGAGATGCCACGCGTTGTCCACAGTTCGTGGCTATGGAACCGCCAGATGTCCGCGATGTGTAGTTTCGACCCGTGCGGCGCGTCGGGATCCTGCTTCTCGCCCTCCTCACGTCGGTCACTGCGGCCGGTTGCACCGATGATCGGCGACCGGAGGCCGAGTCGGCGACCGCGAGCCGCACCGAGTCACTCTCTGCGACATCCGCTCCGCCGACACCACTCACGGCCTCGCCGTCGCAGAGTCCGCGGGCTGCTGGGCCCACCGAGGGCCCTGACCAAGACCTGTCGACCGCGCCCGAGCCACCAGCAGCGCTCACGGGCCCGACGAGCGAGGAGAGCGCCGCTGACGTCGCCGTCTACTTCCTTCGCTCCTTCCCCTACGCGGCGTCGACGGGCGATCTCACTGCTTGGGAGCAGCTCAGCGGCCCGGCCTGTCAGTACTGCGAGGCGATCCGTCAGGCCATCGATGAGATCTACTCCGCGGGCAACCGCAGCACGGGAGGAGCGATCGACGTGGGCGTCGTCGAGACCCAGCGCCGCCGTGGGTCAGACACGTTCATCGTCACGCTCACGATGCGGCAGTACCCCTCCCAGACCCTGAGCCCCACAGGTGAGGTCATCGAGGACTTCCCTGACACCAAGGTCTTCCGGCCGCTCGTCGAGGTCCAGTCCACCCCGGAGGGGTGGGTCGTGACGGGCGTGCAGATGGATCGCGTCGCATGAAGGTTGCCCGTCCGGCGCTCATCGGACTGCTGGTGACGATCGGGCTCGCGCTGAGCGCGCCTGCGACCGGCGTGGACGCCGAAGTCCCCCCACCCAAGAAGGACAGGATCCGGCTCAACGACCAGGCGAGGGCGCACTACAAGTACCGGCAGCAGGAGCGTCGTGCGGCTGACCCCGACGAGTTCCTCGAGCGGTGGGCGCTGTCAGAACTCTGCAACGTGAACAGCCCAGTCCTGGAACCTGCTATTGAGGGTGGCTGCCCGCCTTCGAACGGCACTGTCCATCTACCAGGGTGCGAGGACGCGGAGCCGGTCATGCCTCTGTGGTACCAGTCGCGCCCCACTCTGAGCGCGCCGTGGAGCGCGTGGGAGATGGTGGTCGGCTGGTCCTGCCCCGGTGATCTCCTCCCGGGAATCACGGCCGAGGACTTCCGGGAGCTGACGATCGTCTCGCCGCCTGCACACCGACAACCAACCTCCGATGAGACACTCGTCAACAAGGACCTCATCGTCTACACGGAACAAGCAGAACAGCGCTTTCGAACCACGATCTTCGACTTCGCGATCGACGTCGTCGCGACACCGACGTCCTACTCCTGGGACTTCGGAGACGGCAGCGAGCCGCTGGTGACGACATCCCCCGGCGCCCCCTACCCGTCCTTCGAGCTGACGCACCGGTTCCACGACCCATTGACCACGTCGGTGACCCTCACGACGACGTGGTCGAGTCGATTCCGTGTCGACGATCCGTATGGGACTTGGCAGGACGTCGAGGGCACAGCCGTGCCCCGCGGTCAGCAGCGCGGACGTCAGTGGCCGGGCTCGGCGCGCCAGCTCGAGTGCTTGCGGGACGCGACCCACGCGGCCACCTGCGTGCGCCGCTGCAGGCCCATCTTCGCGAGCAGCGACGTGATGTGGACGCTCTGTCCACAGATCCACGGACACAAGCCACCCGCCATGTCCGTCATGGGTATTTTCTCCCCATGCGTCGGACCGGGACAGCACTCACCGTGCTCTTGACAGGATGCGCCGTTCTGGCCGGGTGCTCGCCTG
Source organism: Cellulomonas palmilytica (assembly GCF_021590045.1). Taxonomy (NCBI): domain Bacteria; kingdom Bacillati; phylum Actinomycetota; class Actinomycetes; order Micrococcales; family Cellulomonadaceae; genus Cellulomonas; species Cellulomonas palmilytica. The sequence continues at coordinate 3,176,258 of NZ_CP062221.1, forward strand.
GCACACAGACCCCCACCGTCGCGACGACAGACACGGCTCGGACCGCGCCGGCGACCAGACCCTCCGGAACCCCCGTGCCGACCGTGAGCCCAACCCCGACGCCGGTGCCCACCAGCGGCCCGGACCAGGACGTCACGCACCCGCCGACGGAGCCGTCCGCCCTCGCGGGCCCGGCGAGCAAGGCCAACGCCGCGCAGGTCGCAACGTACTTCCTGCGGCTCTTTCCGTATGCGGTGGCCACCGGTGACCTCGCCGCTTGGGACGAGCTCAGCTCGGACACGTGCCGTTACTGCGCGACTGTTCGACGCATGGTCGAGGAGATTCATGGACCTGGGAACCACGGGACCGGCGGCGCGTACGACATCACGAGTTCGGACTCCTACGTCAACGACGACGGCACGTTCGTCGTCGTCGCCGAGGCGACGCAGTACCCCTCGCAGACCATCGATCCCAAGGGGCGTCTCGTCGAGGACTTCCCCGGCGTCAACCACTACCGAGTTCGCGTCGGGCTCACTTTCGACGGCAGGTGGACGGTCACGGGCGTCCAGGTCGACGACGCATGACTCCTCGACGGTGGACGACCAGGCACGCGCTCGTCCTGACGGCAACCATCGCGGCGCTGGTCGCAGGCCCGCCCGCTGTCGCAGCCAGGGGAAAGGTGGATCCGCGCGAGGAGGACACGGTCGTCATCAACGACAGCGTGGCACGGGCGCACTACCGGTTCCGGCAGCAGCAACGCAGCGGGCTACCTCCCGAGCAACGACTGGAGGAGTGGGTTCTCTCCAGGTTGTGCAACGTCGACAGCCAGTTTCTCGAACCTGAGATCGACGGTGAGTGCGCGCCCTCGAACGGGACCGTCCATCCTCCTGGATGTGACGGCGACGAACCCGTTCTCCCTCTCTGGCACCGCTCGCGAGCGACGCTCGCGTCACCGTGGAGCCGATGGGAGATGGTCGTCGGGTGGTCGTGCCCGGCTGACCTGCTTCCGACGCTGACGCAGGAGGAGCTCCGCCGGCTGCGGATCGACCCCGCGCCGGCACACCGGCAGCCCAACGCTCCGCAGACGCTCGTCAACAAGGACCTGATCGTCTACACCGAGCGAGCGGAGCAGCGGTTCCGGACCACGATCTTCGACTACGCCATCGACGTGGTGGTCACACCCGCGACGTACTCATGGGACTTCGGCGACGGGACCGAGCCGCTCGTGACGGCCTCGCCCGGCGCGCCCTACCCGTCGTTCGAGCTGACCCACCGGTACGCCGAGCCGCTGACCGCCTCGGTGACCCTCACGACGACGTGGACCGCCCGCTTCCGCGTCGACGACCCGCACGGCGAGTGGCAGGACGTCGAGGGCACAGCCGTGACGACCACGCGCACCGACGAGTTCGAGGTCATCGAGCTGCGCTCGCACCTCGACGGCTGAGTACCGGCCGGGCACCCGGCCCCTCAGCGCCTGGGGAGCTCAGTGGCCGGGCTCCGCGCGCCAGCTCGAGTGCTTGCGGGACGCGACCCACGCGGCCACCTGCGTGCGCCGCTGCAGGCCCATCTTCGCGAGCAGCGACGTGATGTGGTTCTTCACGGTCTTCTCGGCGACGCCGAGCCGCTCCGCGATCTCGCGGTTCGACAAGCCCTCGCCGATGAGGTCGAGCACGCGCAGCTCGCTGGGCGTGAGGTTCTCGGTCGGGTCGTCCTGGCCCGCGCGACGGCGGGTGACCGTGCGCTCGTCGAGCAGCGTGCGGCCCGCGGCCACGGCGCGGATGACGTCGGTGATCTCGGCACCGCGCACGGACTTGAGCAGGTAGGCCGCGGCGCCCGCCTCGAGCGCGGCGGCGACCGCGTCGTCGTCGTCGAACGACGTCAGGACGATGGCGCGCGCCCCCGGCTGCTTCTCGTGCACCTGGTGCAGCAGGTCGATCCCCGTGCCGTCAGGCAGCTGGAGGTCGACGAGCATGACCTGCGGGTGGACGAGCGTCGCACGGCGCACGCCGTCGGCGACGGACCCCGCCTCTGCGACAACGGTCATCCCCTCGGTGCGCTCGACCACCTCGGCGATGCCGCGACGGACCACCTCGTGGTCGTCGACGATCATGACCGTGATCGGTCCCTGCTTCCCTGGGGCGGCGTCAAGGTTCGGCACAGTGGCATCGTAGCCAGGCATGAGGACGATCCTGCTGCCCACCACGCTCGAAGAGCGCGTCGCGCTGCCACAAGGGTGGCGTTCGCTCGACTACGACCCCGCGCTGCCGCTGCCGACCGCGGGGCTCGACGCCGAGGTGCTGGTGGTGTGGGGGAACCGTCGTCCCGCGCTGGCGGACGCCGCGCGACGCCTGGCGGGGCTGCGCTGGGTCGCGTGCCTCGCGGCGGGCACGGACGCGGTCGACGACGCGGGCTTCGATCCGTCGGTCGTCGTGACGTCCGGTCGCGGGCTGCACGACGGGCCCGTCACCGAGCACGCGCTCGCGCTCCTGCTCGCGTGCGCGCGGCGGCTGCCCGACCTGGTGCGCGCGCAGGACGAGCGCCGGTGGGCCGGGGAGCTCGGCGGCGTGCAGCGGGTGCACGACACGAAGTTCCGCACCCTGGCGGGGGCGCACGTCGTGGTCTGGGGGTTCGGGTCCATCGCGACCAGGCTCGCCCCGCTGCTGGTGGCGCTCGGGGCGAACGTCACGGGGGTCGCGCGGACCGCGGGCGAGCGCGAGGGGTTCGGTGTGGTCACGCCCGACGAGCTGCCGCGCGTGCTGCCGACGGCCGACGCGCTCGTCGGGATCCTGCCCGCCACCGCGCAGACCCGGCACGCGATCGACGCGCGGGTGCTCGCGATGCTCCCGCCGCGCGCGTTCGTCGTGAACGTGGGGCGCGGCTCGACGCTCGACGAGAGCGCGCTCGTCGACGCGGTGCGCACGCGGCAGATCGCGGGTGCCGCGCTGGACGTGTTCGAGCGCGAGCCGTTGCCGCCGTCGAGCCCGCTGTGGGGCGAGCCCCGCATCCTCATCAGCCCGCACGCGGCCGGCGGACGTCCGCAGCACGCGGGCGCGTTCCTCACCGAGGCGCTGCGCGCGTTCGACGAGGACCGTCCGCTGCCGAATGTCGTCCCGCGCTGACGCCGGGTCGGCCGCGGGTCAGGTGCGAGGCGACCGCGCCGCCCGTGGCGTCCGGGGCGCGGGCTGGCAGCGGGGGCAGAACGCCGAGCTGCGGTTCATGAACTCGACGCGCCGGATCGGCGTGCCGCAGCGCGGGCACGGGCGGCCCTCCTGCCCGTAGACGGCCAGGCTGCGGTCGAAGTACCCGGACGCGCCGTTGACGTTGACGTACAGCGCATCGAAGCTCGTCCCGCCCTGCGCGAGCGCCTCCGACATGACCTGCGCGGCCGCGTCGAGCACGCGCCGGACGCCGACCGGCCGCAGCGCCGAGGTCGGGCGCGCGAAGTGCACCTGCGCACGCCACAGCGCCTCGTCGGCGTAGATGTTGCCGACGCCCGAGACGAGCGTCTGGTCCAGCAGGGCGCGCTTGATGCCGGTCCTGCGCGAACGCACCGCGCGCACCAGGGTCGGCAGGTCGAGCGCCGGGTCGAGCAGGTCGCGCGCGATGTGGGCGACCTGCTCCGGGACGGTCGCGTCCGACGAGCCCCGCCCGCCCGGAGCGCCGTCCGGGGTCGGGACCAGGTCCTGCACGCTCACGTGGCCGAACGTGCGCTGGTCGACGAAGTCGAGCGCGCCCCCGTCGTCGAGCACGAACCGCACGCGCAGGTGCGGATGGACCGCACGGTCTCCCGCGGTCTCGGCCGCGAGCTCGTCCGACGAGCGCACCAGGAGCTGGCCGCTCATCCCGAGGTGGACGAGCAACGCCTCGTCGGCGGCATTCCGGTCCCCGGTGAGCGGCACCCACAGGAACTTCCCGCGCCGCACCGCCGCGGCGAGCGTGCGTCCCTGCACGCGGCCGACGAGGTCGGCGGGACCGCCCAGGTGCCGACGGACGCTGTAGTCGCGCAGCACCTGCGCGTCGAGCACGCGGCGGCCGACGACGTGACGTGCGAGCCCGTCGCGGACGGTCTCGACCTCGGGCAGCTCGGGCACGCGTCAGCCGGCGGCAGCCCCGGGAGCCGCAGCGTCGTCGTCCACCGCGCTCTCCGCCTGCAGCCGTCGGTACGCGGCCTCCGCGGCCTGCTGCTCGGCGACCTTCTTCGCCGGGCCGACGCCCGTGCCGCGCACCTCGCCGCCCACGACGGCGTGCGCGGTGAACGACCGCGCGTGGTCCGGGCCCTCGCCCACGACGTCGTAGTGCGGCGCACCGAGCCCGAGGGACGCGGAAAGCTCCTGCAGCGACGTCTTCCAGTCGAGACCTGCGCCCAGGTCGGCCGCCTGCGCGAGCGTCGGGCCGACGAGGCGCTCGACGACGACACGCGCGGTCTCGAGCCCGTGCGTCAGGTAGATCGCCCCGAACAGCGCCTCGAGCGTGTCGGACAGGATCGAGTCCTTGTCGCGGCCGCCCGTGGCGAGCTCGCCCTTGCCGAGCAGCACGTAGCGGCCCAGGTCCAGGTTTCGCGCGACGCCCGCGAGCCCGCGCTGCGACACGGTCGCGGCACGCATCTTCGCGAGCGCACCCTCGGGCTCGTCGGGACGCGTGCGGTACAGCGACTCCGTCACCACGAGGCCCAGGACCGTGTCGCCCAGGAACTCCAGGCGCTCGTTCGTCGGGATGCCGCCGGCTTCGTGCGCGAACGACCGGTGGGTCAGGGCGAGCACGAGAAGCTCGGGGTCCAGGTGGACCCCGAGCTTCTCGAGGAGTTCGGTGGCCATGTCGCCCCCGCCGGCACTCATGCCAGGGCCCGGGACGTCACGACTGCGCGCACCCGCTTCAGCGGGCGTCGTGCTCGCTGCGCAGCGCCTCGGCGTACTGACGGCCGTTGTAGGCACCGCACGACGGGCAGGCCGTGTGGGGCTTCTTGTCGGCCTTGCAGTTGGGGCACTGCGTGATCGTCGTGGCAGTGGTCTTCCACTGCGACCGACGCGCACGGGTGTTGCTGCGCGACATCTTGCGCTTCGGAACCGCCACGGCTAGCTCTCTTTCGTCTCGTCGTCCTGGCTCACCAGACCGCTCAGGGCGGACCAGCGAGGGTCAAGCGTCTCATGCGAATGGTCAGGGTCGTCCGCCAGGCGCGCTCCGCACTCGGAGCACAGACCCGGGCAGTCGGGCCGGCACAACGGCTGGAACGGCAGAGCCGGCACCACCGCGTCCCGCAGCGCGGGCTCCAGGTCGATCAGGTCGTCCTCGAGCTCGCGCACGTCCTCGCCCTCGTCACCCTCCTCGGCCGCGGCCTTCGCGCGCTCGGGGTACGCGTAGAGCTCCGTGAGGAAGACGTCGACGTCGTCGACGACCTCGCCCAGGCAGCGCACGCACTCCCCGACCGCCCGACCACGGACGGATCCGGTGACCAGGACCCCCTCCATGACGGCCTCGAGCCTCAGATCGAGCTCGAGGTCCGACCCTTCGGGGAAACCGATCACGTCGGTGCCGAGGTCCGCGGGAGCGGCGACCGTCCGCTGCACGGTCCGCGTCGATCCCGGACGTCGGCCGAGCTCGTGGGTGTCGAGCACGAACGGCGAGCGGGGATCGAGGTGAACTGGGCGGTGCACGGCCGTCCCCTCGTAGTGGTTCTCCTGCGGATTCTCGGTACCGCCAGACCGGCAGGACCAACGGACGATGCTACAGGTCCCGCCGGACGCCCCCAAATCGTCCGGGCGTGAGCGTCGCCACCGCGCAGGGCACGGCGGTCACGCGTCGGTCGAGAGCCTGCCCGCGAGCTTCGCGCGGCCCGCCTGCACCTGCGCGAGCACCTTGCCGAGGTCGATCTCGAAGTCCGCGAGGCGGCGGTCGCAGTAGTCGTCCGCGTCGCGCCGCAGCTCGTCGGCGGTGTGCTGCGCGTCGGCGACGAGCTGCGCGGCCTGCTCTTGTGCCGCGGTCACGACCGCCTCCTGCGCGACGAGCTCGGCCGCCTGCGCCCGTGCGCGCTCGAGGATCCGGTCGGCGTCCTCCTGCGCCGCGGTGCGCGCGGCATCCGCGTCCGCGAGCACCTGGTCGGCGCGCGTGAGCTGGTCCGGCAGCACCTCGCGCGCCTGCGCGACGAGGTCCAGCAGCTCGGCGCGGCTCACCAGCACCGACGACGACATGGGCATGTTCCGCGCGGCCAGGACGGCCTGCTCGATCGCGTCGAGCACCCCCGTCAGGCCTTCGGTCCGCTCCTGCGGCTCGCTCACGGGCGATCCTCCTTCTCTCGCACGCACGGGCCGGTCCGGCGCGTGCGCGGGTCCAGCCTCGCACCGCGGGCCGTGCGTCGCGGCCCGAGGGCGGCGCGAGGCGCCCTCGGGCGTGGCTCAGGCGTGACTCAAGCACGGCCCAGCGCGGCGCGCACGGCGTCCGCGACGCCCGCGGGGACGAGGTCGTCGACCGACCCGCCGAACCGCGCGACGTCCTTCACGAGCGACGACGCGATGTGCGCGAGCGCGGGGTCCCCCACGACGAACACCGTCTCGACGCCCGTCAGGTGCCGGTTCATGAGCGCCATCGGCAGCTCGCCGTCGAAGTCCGCACCGCCCCGCAGCCCCTTGACGACCGCGGACGCGCCGACCTCGCGCACGAAGTCCGCGAGCAGTCCCGGCACGACCTCGACGCGCACGCCCGCGTCCTGCGCGAACGCCGCTCGTGCGAGCGCGACGCGCTGGTCGACGTCGAGCAGCGGGGACTTCGAGGAGTTCCGTGCGATCCCGACGACGACCTCGTCGAACATCGACCGCGCGCGCCGCACGACGTCGACGTGGCCGAGGGTCAGGGGGTCGAACGACCCGGGGCAGACGGCGAGGCTCACGTCCGTCAGCGTAGGCCAGGGGCCCGCGGCGCCCGGTGCATCGCGCGCAGCGTCGCCGCGTCGTCGAGCGGCACCTGGCCGACGACCGCGAACCCGAGGCGCTCGTAGAACACCACGTCGCGCTCCTCTGCCGTGCAGAGCCACGTCGTGGTCCCGCGCTCGTCGAACGTCGCGAGCCCGTGCGACACGAGCCGCGAGCCCAGCCCGCGCCCCTGCAGACCCGGCCGGACCGCGAGCAGGTGCAGGTACACCGCGGGGTCGGCGGGCGCGTGCGCCGACGAGCCGCCGAGCGTCGCGAACAGGTGCGCCGTCCGCTCGGGCCCGACGACCGCGGCGACGATCCCGGGCACGGACGGCAGGCTCGCGAGCACCGGGTGGTCGTCGGGTGCGTCCGGCACGCGCCACGCGGCCACGCCCGCGACCTCGCCGTCGACCTCGACCACGTCGACCCGACCGACCGCGAGGTAGCGGTCGACGAACGCGCCGAACCACGCCGCGCACACGTCGTCGCGCGTCGTCTCGTCGGGCAGCGCCCAGCGGACCAGCGAGTCGTCGTGGAACGCCCGCCCGAGAACAGTCCGGATCGCCGGCATGTCCTCGGCGCGCGCCGCGCGCACCCGGTGCTCGACGGTCATGCGTTCCCCTCCTCGTCCTCGTCGGGCTCGGCGAACCACACCGCGGTCTCGCCGTAGGAACGCGCGTCGAACCGCGTCAGGCCCTGCGGCCAGTCGGGTTCGGGCGCCCGGCCGGAACGCTCGACGACGACCACCGCACCCTCCGCGAGGTTCCCGACGAGCCCGCGCAGCACGGTCACCAGGTCCGCCTCGGACAGGTCGTACGGCGGGTCGACCAGCACGAGGTCCCACGGCGCGAGCGGGGGCCGCTCGACGAACCGTTCGGCCTTCTCGGCGACGACGACGACGCGGTCCCCGACGCCGAGCGTCACGACGTTGCGGCGGCACACCTCGGCGGCCTGCCGCGCGAGCTCGACGAGCGTCACCGCCGCGGCACCGCGGCTCGCGGCCTCCAGCCCGAGCGCGCCCGAGCCCGCGTACAGGTCCAGCACGCGCGCGCCGGCGACGACGTCGAGGTGCTCGAGCCGCGAGAACAGCGCCTCGCGCACGCGCTCGCTCGTCGGCCGCGTCCCGGCGCGCGGCACCTGCAGCGAGCGCCCGCCGACGCTGCCCGCGACGATCCTCGTCACGCCGTCCTCCCGTCCTGCGACATCCCGTCCTGCGAGATCCCGTCCTGCGACGCCGCGGCGCCCGGACGGACGTTCACCGTGCGCACAGCCTCGCCCACGACGGGCCCGGGCGTCACGTCAGGCACGGTCGAGGAACTCGTCGCGCTCTCCGGCCAGGAGCAGGTCGATCGCGTCGCGCAGCGCCGGGTACGACTCGAGCTCGGGGTCCTGCTCGACGACGGCGCGCGCGTCGGCCCGCGCCTGCTCGATGAGGTCGCCGTCGCGCGTGACCCGCAGGAGCCGCAGCGACGTGGACGCACCGGACTGCGACGCCCCGAGGACGTCGCCCTCGCGCCGCTGCTCGAGGTCGAACGCCGCGAGCGCGAACCCGTCGAGCGTCTCGGCGACGGTGCGCAGCCGCTCGTGCCCGGGGCTGTTCTCGTGCGCCCCGGAGACGAGCAGGCACACGCCGGGCGCGCTGCCGCGGCCGACGCGGCCGCGCAGCTGGTGCAGCTGCGAGACGCCGAACAGGTCGGCGTCGAGGATCACCATCGCGGTGGCCTCGGGCACGTCCACGCCGACCTCGACGACCGTCGTCGACACGAGCACGGGCACGGCCCCGGACGCGAAGTCCGCGAGCGCGCGGTCCTTCTCGTCGGGCGCGAGCTTGCCGTGCAGCATCCCGACGCCCACACCGGCGAGCTCGGGCATGGACCGCAGCTCCTCGACGACCTCGAGCACGGCGCGCGGCGGGCGGCGGGGCGCGGCGCCCGCCTCGCCGAGCGTCGCGGGCTCGTCGGCCACGAGGTCCGCGCCGTCGTCGTCGTCGCCCGTGATCCGTGGGCACACCACGTACGCGCGCCCGCCCTTGGCGACCTCCTCCCGCACGCGGGCCCACGTGCGGGACATCCAGGCCGGCAGGTGCGCGGGCACGACGAACGTCGTGATCGGCGACCGGCCCGCCGGCAGCTCGTCGAGCACCGAGGTCTCCAGGTCCCCGAACACCGTCATCGCGACCGTGCGCGGGATCGGCGTGGCGGTCATGGCCAGCAGGTGCGGCTGCGCCGCGGCCTTCGCGCGCAGCGCGTCACGCTGCTCGACGCCGAACCGGTGCTGCTCGTCGACGACCACGAGCCCGAGGTCCGCGAACTGCACGGTCTTCTCCAGCAGTGCGTGCGTGCCGACGACGATGCCCGCGGCCCCCGACGCGGCGTCCAGCAGCGCCTGCTTGCGCGCCGCGCCCGTGACGGACCCGGTGAGCAGCGCGACGCGCGTGCCCTGCTCGGCCCCGCCGAGCATCCCGCCCTCGGCCAGGTCACCGAGCATCGCGCGCAGCGAACGCGCGTGCTGCGCCGCGAGCACCTCGGTGGGCGCGAGCAGGGCTGCCTGCCCGCCCGAGTCGACGACCTGCAGCATCGCGCGCAGCGCGACGACGGTCTTGCCGGACCCGACCTCGCCCTGCAGCAGCCGCTGCATGGGCACCTGCTGCGCGAGCTCGGCCGCGACCTGCTCCCCCACCGCGCGCTGCCCGGCCGTGAGCGTGAACGGCAGCCGCGCGTCGAACGCGTCGAGCAACCCGCCCGGCACGTGGGGCCGCGCGACCGCGGGCTGCGACGCGGCGCGCGCCCGGCGCCGCGCGAGCTCGGCCTGCAGGACGAACGCCTCCTCGTACCGCTGGCGTCGGCGAGCCTGCCGCCAGTCCTCCTCGGTCTCCGGGCGGTGGATGGCGCGCAACGCGGGCAGCAGGTCCCCCAGACCGCGTGCGTCGCGGACCTGGTCCGGCACCGGATCGGGCACGTCGCCGTCCCGCAGCGGGTCGAGGACGAGCTGCACGGCCGTCGCGATCTTCGCGCTGTCGAGCCCCGCGCTGGCCGGGTACACCGGCAGCGGGCGCGCGGCGTGCTCGAGCGCGGCACCCTCGTCGTCGGCGTCGAACCACACCGCCTCCGGGTTCGCGAGCTGCGCGCGGCCGTTGAACCAGCCGACCTTGCCCGTGAACAGCCCGCGCCGCCCGGGCCGCAGCTCACGCTCGAAGCGCTTGGCCATGTGCTCGCGCTGCGCGAAGAACGCGAGGTGCAGCACCGAGCGCCCGTCGGTGACCTGCGCCTCGACCCGCAGCTTGCCCGACGACCGCGAGCGCAGCACGCCCGAGCACGAGCGCACCTCGGCCACGACCGACGCCTTCTCGTCGATCACGAGGCCCGCGATGTCCGTCAGGCGGCTCGGGTCGGCGTACCGGCGCGGGTAGTAGCGCAGCAGGTCGCCCGCCGTGCGCACGCCCAGGGCCTCGAACTTCGGCCCCGTGCGCGGCACGAGCGACCCCACCGGTCGGTCGAGCCCCGCCGCGCGCGTCACCCCGTCCGCGTACCGCACACGCCCTCCTTCGTCCTCGTCCCCGCCGTGGTCCCGACCCGCCCGACCCGCTCAGTCCACCGCGACCAGCACGCGCGACGCGGACGCGTCCGCGAGCACCGTCGGCTCGAGGCCGTGCCGGGCCGCGACGCGCTCGACCTGCTCGGCCAGCACGTCGTCGAGCGGCCCGGGCACGACCACGGTGAGGCTCTCGGGCACCGCGGTCACGCCGGTCGGCGGCGCGCCGGGCCGGCCGTCGCGCGCGCCGTCGGAGACGGAGCGGACGAGGTCGTCGACGGCCTCGCCGAGCTGCTCGACCGACGCGGCGGGCTGCAGCGCGGCCACCCGGACCCGCCCCGTGGCGAGCGCCGCGGCGGCCGCCGCGGACGTGCCCGCCGTGACGAACGCGAGCGTCGCGACCGCCGCGCGCGCCTCGTCGTCCGCGCCGAGCACCTCGACGCCGTCGAGCTCGAGCAGCGCTTCGAGCTCGTCGGCCGCGACCGCGCCACCGGGGACGACGAGCACGGCGTGACCGGACTCGTCGCGCGCGTCCTCCACGGCGCGCCGCACGTGCACGGCGCTGACCGGGGCCTCGGGGCAGCGCACGACGACGACCGCGCCCGCGGTCGCGTACCAGGCGGCGAGCCCGGGCGACGCGGTCACGACGACGAGCCCCCACCCGTCCGGGCGCGGCCCGAGCGCCGCGTCGACCACGTCGAGCCGCCGCACGACGACCTGCTCGCGCGCACCCGCGGCGCACGCGTCGATCGCCGCGACCGGCTCGTCGGTGTGCACGTGCGCGTGCCACCACCCGTCGGCGCCCACGACCGCGACCGAGTCGCCCACCGCGGCGAGCGCGTCGCGCAGGTGGTCGCCCAGGTCCTGGTGCGGCGCCTGCACGACGAGCATGACCTCGAACGCCCCGCCGCCCGCGGCGTGCTCGGCGACGAGCACGTCGCCCGTCTCGTCGTCCGTCTCGTCGGCGGTGTCGTGCCCGGCCGTGCGGTGCTCGGCCGTGCGGTGCTCGGCCGTGCGGTGCTCGGTGTGCGGCGCGGCACGCTCGGGCAGCCACTGCGCGGGGTCACGCGCGGGCTCGCGCGTCACGGCCCCCACGAGCGCGTCCACGACGACGAGCAGTGCGCACGCCCCGGCGTCCGGCACGTGCGCGCGCCGCAGCACGGGGTGCGTCGCGCTGATCCGCGCGAGCGCCTGGTGCCCCGCGGACGCGGCCTGCGCGACGACGTCCTCGACCGGGGCGCCGGCGTCCGCCGCGAGCGCGGCCGCCTGCGCGACCTCGTCGGCGAGCGTGAGGACGGTGCCCTCCTGCGGGTCCGCGAGCGCGACCCGAGCCGCGCGTGCGGCGTCCCGCAGCGCGGCCGCGAGCACCCGGGCGGGTCCGTCGTCGTGGTGCCGCGCGCGCCGCACGAAGCCCGCGAGCCACTGGCTGAGGATCACGCCCGAGTTGCCGCGCGCCGAGAGCATCGCGCCGCGCGCGAACGCGACGAGCACCGTCTCCGGGCCGAGCTCCTCGCGGTCCGGCCCGGCGCCCCCGGGCGACGTGGCGGCGAGCAGCTCGTCGACCGCGCGCCCACCGCCCTCGACCGTGAGCCACGCGTTGGTGCCCGTGTCGGCGTCGGCCACGGGGAACACGTTGACCGCGTCGATGCGGCCGCGTGCGCCCACGAGCCCCGTGCGCGCACCGGACACCCAGGCGAGGGCCTGGTCGGTCCCGAGCAGCACGCGCACTCCCTCCTCGTCGTCCCGTCGATGACGTCCTGTCCCTGCGACGTCCTGTCCCTGCATCCTGTCCCTGCGACATCCTGTCCCTGCGGGCCGCGCGTCGGCACGTGCGTGCAGGGTCGGCGCGGTGTCAGCCCACCAGCCTGCCCGACGGGCGGGCGGTGGTGCGGCGCATCTCACCCTGCACCACCGCGCCCACATTTGGGGGCCCTGCACGCCATGGGCTAGTCTTGACCGGTTGCCCGACGGGTTCGGGCGCGCCCTGACGGGTGCGGTGAGGTTCGTCCGGCGGTTTCGTCCGACGATCCGCGACCGCCGCCCAGCGGGAACCCCGACTTCGCCGCGGACCTCGCGGCTGTTCAAGTTCGACCAGAGCAACAGGAGAAGACCGTGGCCGCCACCTGCGACGTCTGCGCCAAGGGCCCGAGCTTCGGGCACAGCATCTCGCACTCGCACGTCCGCACGAAGCGTCGTTGGAACCCCAACATCCAGCGCGTCCGCGCGGTCGTCGCCGGGACGCCGAAGCGCCTCAACGTGTGCACCTCGTGCCTCAAGGCCGGCAAGGTCCAGCGCGCCGTCTGAGTCGCACTCCCCCGCTTTTCCGCAAGGCCCGCGAGGAAATCTCCTCGCGGGCCTTGCGTCGTCCCGGCCTTGTGGCAGGGTGACCACATGGCCGAGCAGATCGAGGAGCTGACCATCCGGGCGGCAGGCCCCGCCGACGCCGCCGCCATCGCGGGCGTGCACGTGCGCTCCTGGCAGGAGGCGTACATCGGGATCGTCTCGGCCAGCTATCTCGAGTCGCTCGACCCGCAGGCCGCGGCCGAGAAGTGGACGCACCACCTCGAGCACGGACCGGCCGACGGCGTGCGGACCTGGCTCGCGCAGGACGGCGGACGCCTGCTCGGCTTCGCGTCGATGGGCCCCAGCCGCGACGAGGACGCCGGCCGCGGCGACCTCGAGATCTACTCGATCTACCTCGACCCGGGCACGTGGGGCCACGGCGTCGCGCGCGAGCTCATGAAGACGCTCATCGCCGAGGCCGGCGACCACACGGCCATCTCGCTGTGGGTGCTCGCGGCGAACGAGCGCGCGCGTCACTTCTACCGTCGGCACGGCTTCCAGCCGGACGGCGTCGAGCGGTACGAGGAGGTCGGCGGGGAGGAGCTGCTCGAGGTCCGCTACCGCCGCGGCTGACGGAGCCGACGGCCCGCCCGAGGACGGTGGGGTTCTCAGCCCGCGCGGCCCGCGAAGTGGTCCCAGCCCGTCGCGACGCCGGGGTCCGCCCCGTCGAGCGTGACCGCGGGCTCGTCGTCCCCGGCGGGAAGCACCCGCCCGATCGCGCGGAACGGCGCAGGCAGCACGGTCCCCGCGGGGAACGTCGCGAGCAACCCGTGGTCCTCTCCCCCGCCCAGCACCCACGCCCACGGGTCGGCGGCCACGTCGTGCGCCACCGCGGCGAGCGCGGCGGCGTCCGGGGCGAGCGCGTCACGGTCCAGGTCGAGCCGTACTCCGCCGGCCCGCGCGAGCCGCCCGCCGTCCTTGAGCAGCCCGTCCGACACGTCCATCATCGCCGTCGCCGCCGCGTCCGCCGCGTCCGGCCCCGCGGCGAGCGGTGCGCGCGGCCGCAGGTAGGCGCCGACGAGGCGCGCACGCTCGTCGTCGGCCGCCGGGACGCCCGCGGAGAGCAGCGCCAGACCGGCGGCCGACCACCCCAGGACCCCGGCGTGCGCGACGACGTCGCCGGCCCGAGCGCCGGACCGCAGCACGGGCGCGCGTCCCTGCAGGTCGCCGTGCGCCGTGACCCCGACGACCACGAGCGGCCCGCCCGACAGGTCGCCGCCCACCACGCCCGCGCCGAGAGGCGCGCAGACGGCCGCCAGACCGCGCGCGAGACCGACGACCCAGTCCACCTCGAGGTCCCCGGGCACGGCGAGCGTCACGACGAGACTCGTCGGCACCGCGCCCATCGCGGCCACGTCGGCGAGGTTCTGCACAGCCGCGCGGCGCCCCACGTCGTGGCCGGACGACCACGCGCGGCGGAAGTGCCGATCCTCGACGAGCACGTCCGTCGTGACGACGAACCGCCCGTCCGCGGCCGCGACCACCGCCGCGTCGTCACCCGGGCCGAGGAGCGTCGCCGCACCCCTCGGCAGCTCCGGGACGATCCGGGCCAGCAGCTGCTCCTCGGTCAGGTCCGCGACTCGCACCCGGCCACGCTAGCGCCCGCCCGGGACCCGGACCCGGCGCGTCCGGGGCAGCCCTCCCGAGTCGTTACGGTGGTGGCGTGCCCCGCGCTGCTCGTCGTGCCCTGACCGTCGCCCTCGTCCCGGCCACCCTGGCGGGCTGCGCGTCGGCCGTCGCCACCACGGCCGGGCCGTACGCGACCGACCCGGTGTGCGCGCAGGTCGTCCTCGCGACCCCCGACGAGCTGAGCGACCTCGAGCGCCGCGACACCGACGCGCAGGCGACGACCGCGTGGGGCGACGGCTCGGGCGCGGTCGTGCTGCGCTGCGGCGTCGAGCCGCTCGGACCGACCACGGACCGCTGCGAGACCGTCGAGTCGCCCGACGGCACGTCGGTCGACTGGGTCGTCGTCGCCTCCGACCCGGACGACGAGGCAGGCACCGACTGGACGTTCACCACCTACGGCCGCGTCCCCGCGGTGCAGCTGCTCGTGCCCGCCGCGATCGCACGCACGCACCCCACGTCGTTCCTCGACGCGCTCGGCCCGGCCGTCCAGCACACCGCGCGCGAGCGCGGGTGCCTGTGACGCGTCAGCGCAGGCCGGTGGGCCGCTCGAGCGCGAGGCGCACGAGCTCGTCGACCAGCTCGGGGTAGGTCAGCCCCGTGGCCTCCCACATGCGCGGGTACATCGAGAACGGCGTGAACCCGGGCATGGTGTTGATCTCGTTGACGATCACCTCGTCGTCGGGCGTGACGAACACGTCGACGCGCGCGAGGCCCTCGCAGCCGAGCGCCTCGAACGCCTGCACGGCGATCTCCCGCACGCGCTGCGTGACGTCCTCGGGCAGGTCGGCGGGGCACGCGAGCCGCACCGCGGCTTCGTCGAGGTACTTGGCCTCGAAGTCGTAGAACGCGTGCTTGCCCGCGTCGACCACGATCTCGCCGGGCAGCGACGCGCGCGCCCGCTCGCCGTGGTGCCCGCCGAGGACGCCGCACTCGATCTCGCGGCCCACGATCGCGGCCTCGACGACGATCTTCGGGTCGTGGCACTGGGCCTCGGCGATCGCGGCGGGAAGGTCCGCGAGGTCGTCGACGCGCGTGATGCCCAGGCTCGAGCCGGCGCGCGCGGGCTTCACGAACACCGGCAGGCCGAGCGCACGGACCCGCTCGGTCTGCGCCTCCGGGTCACGGTCGTACGCACCGGGCAGCAGCACGACGAACGGTCCGACGGGCAGCCCCTGGCCCGCGAACACGAGCTTCATCATGTGCTTGTCCATGCCGACCGCGGACGCCAGCACGCCGTCGCCGACGTACCGCACGTCGGCGAGCTCGAGCATGCCCTGCAGCGTGCCGTCCTCGCCGAAGGGGCCGTGCAGCAGCGGGAACACGACGTCGACCTCGCCCAGCGGGAGCGGGACGTCGCCGTTCTGGACGAGGTGCACCTCACGGTCCGACGAGGACTGCGGCAGCTGCACGTGCGCCTGCGCGTCCTCGACCTGCGGCAGCCTGCCCTCGGCGATCGACCAGCGGTCCGGGTCGTCGTCCGCGAGCACCCAGTGCCCCTCCGGCGTGATCCCGACCGCGAGGACGTCGTACCGGTCGCGGTCGAGCGCGCGCAGCACGCCGCCGGCGGTCGCGCAGCTGATCGCGTGCTCCCCGGAACGGCCACCGAACAGGACCATGACGCGGGGACGACGGGCAGGGGAAGCGGGGGCGCCCGCGTCGGCGGGCTGCGGCTGGGCGTTCATCGGGGACGACCCTACCCGCCGCCGACCGCGTGCCGACCGGCGCGCGTACGCTGACGCGGTGACCTCGCCGCACGCGCACCAGGCGCCCTCGACGCTCGTCGTGACCGCCGGACGCCCCGACCGCGGGCAGGGTGCCCCGCTGAACCCGCCGCTGGTGCTGTCCTCGACGTTCGTCTCGCAGGGCGTGCCGGGCGACGAGCCGATGTACGGGCGCGCGGACACCCCCGCGTGGCACGCGTTCGAGGAGGCCCTCGCGGCGCTCGAGGCGTGCCCGTCGCCCGCGCTCGTGCTCGGCTCGGGCATGGGCGCGATCGCCGCCGCGCTCTCCCTCGTACCCCCGGGCGGCCGGCTCGTCCTCCCCCGGCACAGCTACCAGGTCACGCTCGGCTACGCGGCCGACCTCGCGCGGCGCAGCGGCGTGCAGGTCGAGGTCGTGGACGTCGCGGACACCGACGAGGTGCTGTCCGCGGTCCGCGGCGGCGACGGCACCCGGCCCGCGGACCTGCTCTGGGTCGAGTCCCCGACCAACCCGATGCTCGAGGTCGCGGACCTGCCCGCGCTCGTCGTCGGCGCGCACGAGGCCGGCGCGCTCGTCGCGGTCGACAACACGTTCGCCACGCCGCTCGTGCAGCGGCCGTTCGAGCACGGCGCGGACGTCGTCGTGCACTCCGTCACCAAGTACCTCGCGGGGCACAGCGACGTCGTCCTGGGCGCGGTGCTCGCGGCCGACGCGGCGGTGCGCGCCCGCCTGCACGAGTACCGCACCGTGCACGGTGCGATCGCCGGCCCGTTCGAGGTGTGGCTCGCACTGCGCGGCCTGCGCACCCTCGCGCTGCGGGTCGAACGCGCCCAGGCCAACGCGCTCGAGCTCGCGCGCCGGCTCGCGGCCCACCCGCGCGTGCTCGCCGTGCGGCACCCCGGCCTGCCCGACGACCCCGGCCACGCGCGCGCGGCGAAGCTCATGGACGGCTACGGCTCGATCATCGGCATGCGCCCCGTGGGCGGGCCCGACGCGGCCGACGCGCTCGTCGACGCGCTGCGGCTGTGGGTGCCCGCGACGAGCCTCGGCGGGGTCGAGTCGACGCTCGAGCGCCGCCGCCGGTTCACCACCGAGTCCGTCACCGTGCCCGAGGACCTCCTGCGCCTGAGCGTGGGCATCGAGGACGTCGAGGACCTGTGGCGCGACCTCGAGGACGCCCTCGACCGGACGGCCTGACCCGCGCCTCAGCTCGGTGTGGTGACCATCCAGCGGCCGTCGGCCCGGGTGAGATGGAGCGTGCCCTCGACAGCGCCGAAGGCCTCCGCGACGGAGCCACGAAGTCCGGTCGCGACGTCCGCAGCGGCATCGCCGTCGAGCACGACCTCACCGACGCTGCCCTCGATCTCCTCGTCGAGCTCGCCGAGCCGTTCGACGCCGGTCAGGCACGACGAGGCCGCAGTGGCGACCTCGAGCGAGCGTTGAGCCTCGACCGTCAGAAGGGAGCAGACACGTTCCGGCTCACCGCCGGCGAGGCCGCCCAAGAACGCCTCGACCGTCAGGCGCGCCCCCTTCTCGCCGGGCTCGAGCCCAGGATCGAGCGGCTCACCGTCCGCACACCCCCCGCACAGCACCACTGCGAGCACGCCCGTCGCGCACCACACCGCGCGGATCCCCATGTCGTTCCCCTTCGTCGTCGCGGTCGATCGACCGCGCGTGGCTTCATCAGTCGCGAGAAAGATCGCGGTGGTGCGTGGTGCGCATGGCCGGGAGCACGGCCGTCGACGCGACGAGCGGGAGCAGCAGCGCACCCGCGGCGATCGCCCCCATGCCGCCCCACGGGATCCGCGCGGGGCCGCTGCCGTCGAGCGCGAGGAAGACCGCACACAGCGCGACCGCCAGCAGCCACGAGACCGCGACGCCCGGCACGGCCGCGAGCGCTGCCTGCGCCACGGTGGACCTCGCGAGCTCGGCCTCGCGCACGCCGACGACACGGAGCAGCGCGCGCTCCCGACGCTGTGCGGCGATCTCCGCCAGCAGGGCCGCGCACAGCAGCATGGCCGCCATGGCGCCCGCCGCGGCCACGACGGCGATCGTGATCCGCCGGTAGGTGATGCTCGTGCGCTCTGCGTCCTGGATGCGCTCCTCGAGCGTCAACGCGGAGTCGGGCCGAACGGGTGCGACCGCGGTCCGTGCGGCCTCCGTTCCGTGCGCACCGGGAAGGACAAGGGCTGTCGCGTGCACGGCGGCGTCAGCCACCGTGATCGGGTCGAGCGCCGAGCGGTCGATCACCCCACCGTTCGCCGGCAGCAGCTCGCGGACCTGCTCGAAGGTCTCGGACGTCGGCTGGACCGGCAGGCGCCCGACCGCGCCGAGCTCGTCGTACGTGATCGTGCCGTCGGGCTCGACCCGCTCGCGGACGACCTGCGAGCCGGGCGGCAGGGCTGCGTCCCAGACGAGCGCGGCGCCACCGGGCACGCAGGGCGGATCGACGACGAGCAGCTCGCCGAGCGCCGCGCAGTCCACCACCGCGACCGCCCGGACGTCCGGGCCCACCGCCACCTGGATGACGTCGACCCGGACGACGGCGGCGACCTCGTGGCCGTCGACCTCGCCGTCGCGGTCCTGCACGTCGGCGAGGACGAGGTCGTCGACAGTCGACGCTCGAGCAGCCCGCAGGTCGGCGCTCTCCGCCCCCGCGAGGAGCGGC